>NZ_JBSGBE010000004.1:9519-382903 GCF_053601075.1 Lentzea sp. NPDC004789
GCCTGCGGCTGGTGGTCAGGGCCGTGCACCTGCTGGTGGTGTGCCTGCGGGTGGCACGAGTCGTGCGCCTGCCGGTGGCCTGCCTGCGGCTGGTGGTCAGGGCCGTGCACCTGCTGGTGGTGTGCCTGCGGGTGGCACGAGTCGTGCGCCTGCCGGTGGCCTGCCTGCGGCTGGTGGACAGGGCCGCGCACCCGCCGGTGGTCCGCTTGCGGGTGGTACGAGTCGTGCACCTGCCGGTGGCCTGCCCGCTAATGCGCCGATGGCGGCCGGTCAGGGACGTGCCCCGGCAAACGGCCCGGCCGCAGGCGGCCCAGGCCGCGTGCCCTCCGGCGGCCCACCCTCCGCAGCGCCGGTGGCCGGTGGCCAAAGCCGTCCGCCCGGCGCCCCGGCGCAACACGTCGGCACCTCGGGCCCCGGAGCACCCGGCCGAGGTGGACCTGGTCCGGCGCCCAACCTCGGTGGCTCGACTCCCCGCACCTCGCCCCAGGGCTTCGGCGGTCCGCCGCCAGGTGGTCCGGGTCGCGGAATGCCCAACCACGGCCCTGGAGCGTTCGGACCGGGTGGCTCCAACGCTGGCGGCGCCGGACGCAACGGCCCTGCCCCAGGCATGCCCGCAGGCGGCCCAGGCGTACGCCCCGGCGGTCCGCCCACGCACCCAGGCGGTCCTGGCCTTGCCGGTGGCCCGCCCGTGCGCCCCGCTGGTCCGCCCGCGCAGCCCGGCCTTCCCGCGGGTGGTCCGGCTACCCGTCCCGGCGCGCGGCCTGACATGCCTGCCGGTGGTCCGGGCATGCGCCCAGGCACACCGCCCGGCGGTCCGGGGTTCCGTCCGAACACGCCTCCCGGAGCCCCCGGCGTGCACCTGGGCACGCCCAACGCAGCCCCCGGCGTGCACCCCGGCACGCCCAACGCAGCCCCCGGCGTGCACTCCCGCACACCCAACGCAGGCCCTGGCACGCATCCCGGCACTCCAGGCGCCCGGCCCGTCACGCCGAACGGCCCCGGCGCACCCCGCCCAGGCGGCCCGCCTCCCGGCTTCCACCAGCAGGCGCCCCCGCACCGCCAGCCCGGCCACGCGCCCCTTCCGAACGGTGGCGAAAGGCGTCCACCGCAGTCGTTCGCACCTCCGGCACGCCCGCATCAGGGCATGCCGCCCGCCCCCGGCCCGACCGGCACGCAGCACCCCGGCCCGGTCACCCCCAACGCGACCCACACGCCAGACACCCAACCGCAGCACACGCCACCACCTCCCGGCCCGGACGGCGGCCCGCCGGTCGCGATGCGGCACGTCGACCCGTCGAAGTACGGGGTGGACCCGTCGAAGGTCGCGCACCGCGACGTCCCCGGCTGGCAGCGCGACGAGCACGCCCTGTACCGCGGCGACACCCGCTCGCCGGAGGAGATCAAGGCGGCGGGCGGGTTCGACGTGCCGCGGCCCGACGAGAAGCCGGACCTGCTCCAGCACGTCGACGGGCACACCAACGCCTACGTCAGCACCAGTTCCGAGCAGCACAAGGCGATGGAACGCGCGGGCGTCGGCGACGGAAAGATGTACGTGGTCAAGGCGCCCGGCGGCATCATGACCGACGAGACGCTGCACAACACCGGCCACGGCCGCGAGTACGACGAGAACGAGACGCTCTTCCCGGGCGGCATCGACTGGCGTTACGTCGAGGGCTGGCACCAGGTTCGGCGCGAGGCGGGCGAGTTCGTGCTCGGGCCGTTCGTGCCGAACCCGGACTTCGTCGGCCACAAGACCAGCGACACCACCACCGCGCAGACGGACCGGACACCGCCCAGCCACGAACCCGTTCCACCGCGGCACGCCGAGACTCCGCCGAGGTCCGACGCACCCGAACAGCGCCAGCCCGGCCCAACGCAACCGCTGCCGCAACCACTGGCGCAACCGGACCTGCCCCGCCCCTCGATCGCGGAGCGGCTCAACACCTCGCCACCACCGGCGAACCAGACGCCCAGCCACGCAGACCAGCCGTCCACGCCGCACGTGCTCGACCGCCTGAACGGGCACGAGCCCACCAGCGAACCGCACCACAACGACCAACCGTCCGAACAGGACAAGGATCGGCACGAAGAGGAACCGCCGAAACGCCAGGAGAAACCGCTCAGCGACCGCCTCGGCTCACTCAACGAGGAGCTCGACGCGGAAGTGCGCGACCACGTGCACACCACCCCGGCCGGCATGTCGATCTACGACGCGAGCAACGACGGCAACGCCTACCACACGGCGAAGGAACTGCCGAAGATCCACGGCCAGTTCGTCGTCGACCTGCACAGCAACGCCGACAACGCGAGGCTGGGCCGCTACCCGCTCACCCCGAAGGACGTCGCGGACATCGTCCGCGCGAACCCCGACTACGAGCGGGGCGACCCGATCACCCTCGTCGGGTGCGAAGCGGGCAGGCGGGACGACGGGTTCGCGGCCCGGCTCGCCCAGGAGCTCGGCGCGCCGGTCACCGCGCCGAACACGCACGCCTGGGTCGACTACAACGGCAACGTCTTCGCCACCAACACCCAGGGCAACGAACGTCCCGGCTGGCCGCCGAACGGCGAGTGGCGCACGTTCGGTCCCAACGGCGAGCAGCACATCCACGAAAGTCCTTACCCGCCAGGGCACACGCCGGAGTGGGGTGACGAGACGCCCGAGTTCGCGCCGGAGACCGCGGAACGGCGGGGCGAGCGGGAGGACGACTTCCGCGACCTGCGCGAGGAGAACCGCGAGAAGCGCGAGGAGGGGCTCGACGCGGTCCGCGAGCTCACCGGCCGCAACCCGAGCACGGACGCCGAACGCCGTCCGCACGAGCGCACCCTGTCGACGGCGCGCTACCGCAGTGACCGCGACGGCGAGTCGGCCGACTTCTACAACTTCAGCGGCAAGCAGCACGACTGGAGTCCCGCGGCGGAGGCCCCGCAGCAGCCGCCGAAGAACGAGCGGCTGTTCGAGACGTCCAACGCGACCTCGTACGACCCGGAGCACGGCGGCTGGCGCGACGGCAGCGGTACGCCGAGGGCCAACGACTCGGAACCGAAGATGTTCGAGGACCTCGCGCGGCACCAGCTCGCCGAGTACAGCGGGTTGTCCCGCAACGAGGTCGACACGGCGCTGCGTCAGGCCAACAAGATGGTCGACACGCTCAACAAGGAAGACGAGAACTACTACAAGAACGGCTTCAAGGGCGAGGTGCAGCGCACGCAGGACCGCATGTCCCTCGCGATCGACGAGCTGAACAGGCGCGCGGCGGCGAGGGCGGAGGCGAACGGCACGACCTGCACGCCGTTCTCCGCGGCGGACATCTCGGGCGATCTCCGCATGGTGGTCGACCTGCCGTCGGCCAAGCGCGACGGAACACCGGCCGAGTTCCAGATCTGCATGTCGTGCCAGAAGATCATGCTCGCCTACGAGCGCATCTTCCCGAACATGCGCCTGGAAGTCGTCAACCGAGCTGGAGAGAGGCTCTACCCGCTGTGAACCATCCGACCGACAACCCGAGCGAGCGCATCGCCGCCATCTTCGACCGCGTGTGCGCGGACGGTCTGCGCCGCGGGTCCGTGGTGGGCGCGACCGACGACCAGATCGACCAGATGGCCGCGGACCAGGGCGTGGACCGCGTGCCCGAGGCGGTGCGCGAGGTGTTGCGCATCATGGGTGTCCAATCAGGACTGTGGCTGGCCGGCACGGCGTTCGGGGTCGACGCGATGACCGCCGAACGCAAGCGGCACGTCGTCGCCACGCTGGGCGGCCTGGACCACGAGCTGGCCGACCCACGCGGACTGCTCGCGCTCACGGCGCACCAGGGTTATGCCTACCACGTCGTCGACGGCGCCGACCTGGACCAGGACGACCCACCGGTCTGGGACGTCGTCGAGGGCGAGGGCGCGCGCCGGGCGTGGGACAGCGTCAGCGACTGGTTCGCGGGCACGGCCCCGAACGTCGCGGATCTCCGCGACATGCTGGAGATGATGGAGGAGATGGGCAAGCAGCCGCCGAAGTGGGCCGAGTACGTCGAACCGCGGCAGTCGTGACCGTTTTCCCAGTGTGCGGCGAGGAGTGAAGCACGTGCAGTTCGACATCGCGATCGACGGGAACAAGGCGTTCCGGATCGAGCACGGCGCGGACGCGACGACCGCGCAGTTCGAAACGGTGCTGGGCGCCGAGATCTGGCGCATCACCGACGACGGCCCGGCACCGACCGAGCTGGATCCGTTGCAGGGCCACGTGAGCGACGAACGGCTGGTCTTCCTCCGCGAGCTGCCACCGCTGCCCGGCGCGTGGCCGCAGTACCCGTCACTGCCTCCCGGCGACACGATGCCGCGCACCAACACCTCGATCGCCGCCCAGGTCGAGGAGGCTCTTCTCGCGCACGCTCCCGAGGGCTGGCAGCAGATCGAACTGCGGTGCCGCGCGCTCGCCCGCCGCATGGAGATCGAAGCGACGGTCACCGTCGACGGCACCACTCACGCGTGGGCGCCGCCGGTGATGGTCAGCCAGTGGCTGCACCGCCAGCGGATGCGCGACTTCCGCAACAGCATCGGCACCTGGTTCGTCGCGAGCTTCACGTTCGTCGCTGGCGGGGAGACCACGCGCCGGTTCCTGGTCGAGGGCCAGCCGGAGTGGCTGATCGCACCGGGTCACGGCGCCGCGCTCCAGCACGCGGCCGACGAGCTGCGCCTGCTGCCGAGGAGGCCGGAAGCCGTGCCGGACTGGATGTGGCACGCGGCGGGCAAGGTCCAGCAGGAGGGCCGCGCCGGCCTCGTGGAACCGCAACCGCGGCAGCACGACACCCAGATCGAACTCGCGCGCGCGTTCGACGTGATCGAGGACGGCAAGGGTGTCTGGTATCGCCCGATGATCGGTGCCAGGGAACAGGTTCTGCTGCTGCGCTACCTCGAGAGCGCTCCGGTCGTGCTGTCGTCGCGCGGCTCGGCGAAGGACCTCTTCACCGGCGGCGACGAGGAGGTCGTGCCGCTCGCCTACCAGACCGACGGTCGCTGGACGTGGCCCGCCGGCGTGGCGTACTACCTGCGCGAGCACCAGATCCCGCCGTCGCCGGGGTTGGTCGACCACATCCGCCAGCAACGGTACGAGCTCCCCGTCGTCACGGAGATCGCGAAGGCCAGGGCCGCCGCGCTCGCGATGGGCCGGCCGTTCAGCGAGAACCAGGTCGAGGCGGCGTTCCGCAAGGCACTGGCGCCGCTGCTGCAGGTGATCACGCGCGTCCAGACCAGCCCGCGCTTCTACAGCCTGGAGGGCCATCGCGACCAGGCGTGGTGCCTGGTCCGCGACGGCGACCGGTACGAGGTGTACTGGGCCGAGGGCGAGGTGAAGGAGAAGCACGAGCGGTTCGCCGACGTCCGCAACGCGGTCACCTACCTGATCGGCCAGCTCATCGAGAACCAGGACGCGCTGCGGTTCGAACTCGACGAGGAACTGCCCGCGTGGCAGTCGCCGTACCAGGTGATCTCCGAGCAGGACCCGCCGCTGGACACGATGACGGACGTGCGGCTGACCAAGGTCGAGGACCTGTTCGTGCACCGCTACGGCGCCGCTGACGGCAACCTCGCCTACGAAAGCGAGATCCAGTCGGACCGGGAACACCACCTGTTCCGGCTCAAGGGTCCGTGGACGCTCATCACCGCCGTGACCGCGGAGGGCGCCCGCGTCTACGTCCTGCCGAAGCCGTTCCACGAGTACCCGGACCACATCGACGACTTCACCCTGCACCCCGGCCTGCCCCTGGTCACGGAGTCCCTGCGCGAGCAGGCCCGGCGTCAGGTACCGGACACGTGGCTGTGGTGCGCCGACCCCGAGGTCGACCCGGACCACGTGGAGGGCATCCCGGACGCGACCCTGTTCGGCGCGTACGCGGTGGGCGCGGACGGCGAGCTGACCGGCGAGACCTACCTGAACCCCAACTACCGCCCCGGCCCGCGCCGGCGCGGCTTCCCGGAGCCGTTGGCGGACCTCGACGTGGTCCTGGGCTACGTGGCGTGCGGCTGGGCGACGCAGCAACGCCTGCTGGCGGCGACCCTGGACGCCAACCTGATCGTGGAAACCGACGGCCAGGGCAACTTGCGGATGGGCGTCACCCAGAGCGGGCAGCGCTTCGTGGCGGCGTGGTCCGCACCGGGTCACGTGCCGCAGGAGGCCGTGTCGCCGATGCAGACGACGGGCCGTGAGCTGGCCCCGGCGCTGGCGGGCGGGGTGCTGGTGATCAACCCCGGCGGTCAGCTCGGTGTGGAGCTGCCGGGCGACGACCTGATCGCCGCGCTCGCGGCCGGCGCCTGAAAGCCGCCGATCTCCTGTTCGAGCAGTTCGGCCAGCCGCAGCGGCGTGCGGTCCTCGAACATCGGGCCGATGAGCTGCACTCCCACCGGCAGGCCCTCCGGGGACCGGCCCGCGGGCACGGCGGTGGCGGGCAGGCCGGGCATGGTGGCCAGACCGGCCCAGACGAGCTGGTCGAAGAACGGGTGCTCGACGCCGTCGATGTCGATCCGGCGCGCCATCAGGTCTGGGTTGTGGTCGTGCGGGAACGCGGGCGTCGGCGTCACCGGGCACACCACGGCGTCGAACTCGCCGAACAGCTGCCGCCAGCCGTGGCGGTGGACCTCCCGGCGGCTGTTCACCTCCATCCAGTCGCGGTGGCTGAGCACCATGCCGCGCAGCCGTGCCGCGTCGAGGCTCCGGTCGTCCGCGCCCAGTCCGGCTGCGCGGACCCGCAGCTGCTCGTCCTCGTCGACGGGAAAACGCGCGACAGAGCCCGAGAACAGCAGCTGCGTGTAGATCGTCGCGGCTTCGGCCAGGTCGGGCAGCAGCGGACTGCGCCGTTCGACGCGGGCGCCGCTGTCCGCGAGCGCCTCGGCCACCCGGTGCACGCCGGCCCGCACGGCGGACCCGGTCGGCAGGAGCGGATGCTCGTCGAGGACCAGGACCCGGAAGTCGCCGAGCCGGTCGTGCCGGGCGGGCGGCAGGGTCAGCTCGTGTGCCACGCCGTGCGTCAACGGGTCCGGCCCGGCGATGACGTCGAGCAGAAGCGCGAGGTCGCGGGCGGTGCGCGCCATCGGACCGACGACGGCGAGGTCGAGGTCGACCGGCAACGCCGGCTCGGCCGGCGGCACCATCCCGCGGCCGGCCGCGAGCCCGAGTGTCGGTTTGTGCGCGTAGACCCCGCAGAAATGCGCGGGGGTGCGCAGCGAACCGGCGATGTCGGTGCCGAGGGACAACGCACCGAAGCCGGCCGCCAGAGCCGCCGCCGACCCGCCGGAGGACCCGCCCGGCGTACGGGCGTGGTCCCACGGGTTGTTGGTGGTGCCGTAGATCTCGTTGAAGCTCTGCAGATCCTGCAGCCCCAAGGGGACGTTGGTCTTGCCGAGCACCACCGCCCCGGCGGCCTTGACCCGTGACACCGCGACCGCGTCCTCGGCCGGCACGAAGCCCTGGTGCTGCGGCATGCCCCAGGTAGTGGGCAGCCCGGCGACGTTGTAGCACTCCTTGACCGTCACCGGCACACCGAGCAACGGCCGGTCCTCGCCGCGAGCGCGCGCCTGGTCGGCATCGCGCGCGGCGGCGCGGGCGCGGTCGAAGTCCGGCACGCCGATCGCGTTGATCACCTCGTCGTCCCGCTCGACACGAGCGATCGCCTCGTCGGTCAGCTCCACCGAGGTCACTTCACCGGCGCGCAAGGCGGCCAGAAGTTCTTCTGCCGTACGGAAATTCCCCATGAACCCGACCGTACGGACCTCTGCGTGAGGCCATAAAACTCCAATCGGCACAACGGGAAAAGGCAGTTCTACGAGATCGGCGCCACGGCCGCGGCGAAGCGCGTCGCCACTTCCGCGACCGCGGCCTTCAGCTCGTCTCCGCCCTCGACGCGGAAGGCGAACGGCACAGTCGCCAACCACTCCTGCGCGTACATCGCCGGATTGCTGGTGCTGCCGATGAGCACGCACCCGTCGTCCAACGGGTGCAGCCGCCCCATGGGAGGCCGGATCCAGGGCGCCACCTCGGCCGGTGGGGCGGCGAAGACGACGCGGGTGGGGAACTCCCAGCCGGTGCCGAGGTTCTCCTCCAGTGCCGCGATCGGGTCGAGGTCGTCGGGTGGCTCGAACTCGTGCCCGGTCTGCCCGACCGCGCGCACCCGGTCGACCCGATAGGTGCGGATCGCGTCCGCGCGATGGGAATGGCACAACAGGTACCAGCGCCCGTGCCGGACCACGACGGCCCACGGGTCCACTTCGGACTTCCACGCGTTGCCGCTCTCGCTGCGGTACGCGATCAACACGCGGCGCCTGGCCGCGACGGCGGCGACGAGTGCGCCGGTGATGGCGGGATCCGGGCGTGCGGAGTGCCGATCGGGCGCCGCCGTGGCGTGCTCGCGCAGGGCGGCCGCCTGCCGCCCGACGTTCTCCGGCAGCGCCTGGATGACCTTGCCGAGTGCCGCACCGACCGGGTCGTCGGCTTCGGTCGCGGCCGGCTGACCGTCGAGCACCGCCATGACCAGCCCCAGCGCCTCGGCCTGGGTGAACACGATGGGCGGCAGCCGCGTCCCGCGCCGCAGCCGGTACCCGCCGTGCGGGCCGCGAACCGACTCGACCTGGATGCCCGCCTCACGCAGGATCCCGACGTAGCGCCGGGCCGCTCGCTCCGTGACACCCAGCCTCTCGGCGAGCTGGTCGGCCGTCGTGCCGGGACGCGCCTGAAGGATCTCCAGCGCACGCAGCGCCCGCGCGGTGGGACTGACATCACTCGGCACCCGCCGAGGCTAGGCGATCACTCCGACAAACCGGAAGTAGATCGTCCGGAATTGCCTCTAGCGTGACCTGACCGCGCACGGGAAGAGAGAACTGATCATGGATGTCCTGCTCATCGCCGGCCTGTGGCTGAACGGATCCGCCTGGGACGACGTCGCCTCCGCACTCCGTTCGCTAGGCCACCGCCCCGTGCCGCTGACCCTGCCCGGCCAGGGCGACGGATCCACCTCCGCCACGCTCGACGACCAGGTGACGACCGTGCTCGCCGCTGTCGACGCGGCCGCCGACAAACCGCTGGTGGTGGGCCACTCGGCTGCCTGCACCCTGGCCTGGCTGGCCGCGGACGCGCGTCCGGACAAGATCGCCGGAGTCGTCCTCGTAGGCGGCTTCCCGACCTCCGGCGGAAAGCCGTACGCCGACTTCTTCGAACTGCGCGACGGCGCCATGCCCTTCCCCGGCTGGCCCGCGTTCGAAGGCCCGGACTCGGCGGACCTCGACGAGGAAGCGAAGCACGCGTTCGAAGCCACCGCGATCCCCGTTCCCGAGGGCGTGGCCACAGGCGTCGTGCGGCTGACCGACGAGCGGCGCTTCGAGGTCCCGGTCGTGGTCATCTGCCCGGAGTTCACCCCGGCCCAGGCCAAGGAGTGGATCAACGCGGGCGACGTGCCAGAACTCGCCAAGGCCGAGCACCTCGAGTTCGTCGACCTCGACTCCGGCCACTGGCCCATGCACACCAAGCCGGCCGAACTCGCCCGGCTCATCGCGGCGGCCGACACTGCTGTCAGGCAACGGAAAGGCGCGGACCTCCCATGACCAAGTACGTGATCGGCCCGGACGTGGCCGTCCGCCTGGCACAAGACCAGGCCGTGATCGGCGCCGGACACCAGCTCCTGGCCCCGACGCTCCTCCGCTCGCAGACGCTGTCGCTCCTCTACCAGGAAGTGCGCCGCGGCAAGTTGACCAAAAAGGACGCCGACCGACACCTCAACCACCTGCGCGGCCTGCGGATCCGGCTGCTCGGCGACCGGGTCCTCCAGGCGACCGCGTGGAAGGTGGCCGATCAACTCGGATGGCCCGACACCTTCGCCGCCGAGTACGTCGCCCTGACCCAGCTCCAGGCAGACGCGTTGGTCACGCTCGACGAGCAACTCGCCCACGCCGTGAAGGATCTGGTGACCGTCGCACCGATCGACGCGCTGACCTGACCGACGCCGCGACTCCTGGCCGGCTGGTTCAGATGTTGCCATCCACCCCGAGCCCGGTGGCCTACCTAGCCGAGTACGGCACGAACCAGTCCAGCGCTCCCGAAGATCAGCACGAGGGCGAGCAGCATCCATCCAGCCCGTTTGCCCAGCAGCCGTGCGTTCGGTGCCTCCTGCGCGCGTGCTTGGGCGTTGAGCGCCTCGGCCCGCAGGACGCAGGCGAGCACACCGAGCCAGATCGCGAACACGCCGAGGAACACGGGGTGGCCGAAGATCCCGCCGGCCAGGAGCCCGATGAGAACTGGTGCGAAGACCGCGATCCACAGGGTCCGGAACATCAGACCCCATCGACAGGTGCCGGTGGCCACACCGTCCTCCGCTCGCCGGGCGCGCCGTCTCCAGTACCGCTACCTTACGTGACTGATCGGACACTGTCAGTTCGACAGGAGGAGTGGAGTCATGTCGTTCAGGGCAGATCCGTCGAGTTTGGACGCATTCGCGGCTGTCCTCGAGGGACTGGTCGACGACACGGCCGCGGCGAAGGACTACCTGCACAAGCACCTGTCGTACGACTACGGCGATGCGCGAATGTTCGCCAGCATCGCGAGCGCGAGCAATGACACCAAGTCCGCTGTCTCCGACTCTCTCGACCGACTGATCGAGGTCGTGACGAAGTCCGCGGCGGAGCTGCACAAGTCAGCGCAGATGTACCGCAGCACCGATGACACCGAAGAACGCCGCCTCGACGCCACCTGTCCCAGCAAGTGACCGGAGCGCGCGAATGACCAACCCGTCGGCCGCCCTGGTCGCACCCGTCGGTGAACAGATGATTCCAGAGACATTCGACAAGATCCTGTCGTTCCCGGACTACTTCAGTCTTGGACACTGGGTCTACGTCGGCTGCGAGGCCTTGGCGAGGGCAGGCAGCGCGCTCAAGAACCTGGGCAAGTTCAACGAGTCCTACGCCAGTGTCGTGTCGGGCGGCCTCGACACGATGTTCAAGAGCTGGGAAGGCAATGCGGCCAGCGCCGCGCACGCCTACTTCGACCAGTTGCCCACGGCTTTGCGCGCACAGATCAGCGCACTCAACAACACCGGTCACCAGTTCGAGCAGGCTGCCTTCGGCGTGTGGGGCGTGGCGAAGACAATCGTCAGCCTCCTGGAACTGCTGCTGGACCTGGTCATCGCCTGGGCCATCGAGGCAGCCGCCACAGCAGCCGCCTCGTGGACCGTGGTCGGCGCGATCGCGGGCGGCGCCACCATGGCCGCGACCGCGATGAAGGCGATTTCGGTGTGGGGCGACATCTGCAAGGCCCACGGCATGGCGTGGACGATCTGCACCGGCGTGACCGGCACGATCGCCGGCTACCTGAGCCTGCTGCACGACATGAAGGACCACCCGCTGCCAAAGGGTGCTTACGACCACCCGGGAGCCTGACGTGACCAAGCCCAGGCCAGAACCGCTGCTCGACGTGGCCCGCGGCGACGCGGCCCACTCCCATGTGCTGCGCGAGTCCCTGAAGATCCTCCGTGACCGCTCGGCGGACCCGGCGTTCGGCAAACTCGTCGACGACGTCCTGGCCGGCCGCCGAGGACTGCGCGAGGCGGTGGCGAGCCCGCTGTTCAGCCAGGCCCTCACGCCAGGCGTGCAGGAGGCGGCCGCACGCTACAAGGAGATGCCGGAGGAGGAGCGCGAGCGCCTCGCCGCCGAGGGAGAGCGCCGGTTGGGCCGCCTTCGTGACGAGCTGAACACCCCTGATGACGACGACTTCGGCGACACGAACTACCTGCAACCGTCGAGGTAGCAGGCGCAGGGATGGTCAGGTCGGCTGACTGTCGTGTCGATCAGCGCGATGAGTTTCGTTCCAACGCCTGTGCTGCGACCGTTGGTCACGAGAGCAGAGAAGAACAGAACCATCTGCGTGGATCCGGCGCTGGGCAACCTACGGGGGTCCGGGGGCTCGCCCCCGGCGTGGGGTCTGGGGCTCGGCCCCCAGAAAACGCCCAAAGGCGACCCGGTTCGCGCACTCCGCGAACACAGATCGCCCATCGACTTTGGTGCCCCCGGCGGGAGCACCAAAGGATGGGAACAGGGCTGACCAGCGGTTTCAGCGTGGATGCTTGGTCGTGCAGGCCAGTTTCGTGTTGTTGTAGTCAGGTGGCGCTCCTGTGCGGTGGCGCGCTTCCGTTTCGGTGGTGCCACAGCAATACATCGCGGATGATTGCCGCCTGCAGCAGGCCAAGACGCTCAGCTTCGGCACCGTCAACGAGGTTGACCTCGAAGACGACATCCACGGCTTCATGCTGCTGCTGGCGGCGGGTCTGCTGCCTGGAGTCGGGAGTTGTGTTCATGCTGCGACCTGAACCTCAGCATGTCTGAGCGCTTCGCGGTCGACTTGGTCCATGCCGCCCCACACGCCATAGCTCTCGTCCCTGGTGAGTGCCGTGATGGCACAGGTGAGGCGGACTGGACATAGGCGACAGATCGCTTTGCAGTCCGCCGCGGCGTTGCTTCCTGGCGCGGCGTCGATCCAGTCGACTTCTCGGTCTGTGGTTCTGCATGCTGCGTGCACGTGCCACTTCGGTGCACGCAGCATCATGAGTGTGGTCATACGGCCGGACGAAGTGGGCCGCCGAGGAGGTAGTCGGCGAGGTGGCGGGAGGCGGTGTTGAGCTGGGCCGCCACCTGGTGGCGGCTTATCCCGCGCTGCTTGGCTGCGGTTGACCGGTCTCCGTGGTCGAGGAGCACATCGGAGACGAGGTCGGCTTCGTGGGGTGTGATGACACCGGACAGCATGGCTCCTGCCAGGATGAGGTCTGGATGTCCGTCGGCTGTGCGGGCGTCGATTGTGGTGTCGGTGAGTTCGGACCGTGACATCGCTCGTCGCCTTTCGCTGTTGCAGGCTTCGTGGCCGCGTCGGAAGGCTGCCCAGTAGAGCTGCCCGAAGATCTTCGGTGATCGTGCGTCGGCGATGTCGAGTGCTTGGAGGAAGCCTTCGAGGATCTCGGAGTCCAGGTCGTTGCGGTCACCGCAGAAGCGGGATCCCAGCTTTCCGGCGATGTGCTTGAGACCGGGCATCATCATCGCGGCCGCGATGGTGGTCCACGGTTCGGGTGTCGCGTGTGCCCTTCGGACGAGTTCGTGCCACACGGCGTCTTTGCTCACCCAGCTCGTCTGTCGCTTGAGGAGCAGTACGCGCACCTGGTCCAGGGGCAGCTTCTCGTCGGGCAGACCGCATCCGAGTGCCGCGCAGTCGATGGTCAGCGGCTGCGGACCGGCGGTCATCACGAGGAACCGCTGTTCGATCACGTCCAGGTGCGAGGGGGAGTGCGAGGTCATCAGGGGAGGTGCCTTTCGGGGCGGGGGACCATCTCACCGCCAAACCCGCTTCCTGCGGCGCCTGATGGAAAGGATTCACCAAAAAGGGTGGCGTGTCGCTGTCGCGGTCCAGTGAGGGTGCGGCCCGCATGTGATTGGCGCTGTTGTGTGCCTGGCAGGATGACCAACCGTGGTGGTGAGCGTGAGTACGGTGCGGAAGCTGGCTGACGCGAGGTCGTTCGAGCGAGGTGAGCAGTACTTCGCGGCGGGTCAGGTTCGGCGGGTCACGGTGAACGGTTCGATCGTGAACGCCACGGTGGACGGCACTCGTACTTACCGGGTGCGGCTTGATGTCACGCCGAACGGTTTGAGCGGCCGTTGCTCCTGCCCGTACGGAGCTGACGGCGTGTTCTGCAAGCATTGCGTGGCCGCCTCGCTGGCTTGGCTGGAGCAAGGTGGTGTGCTGGGGGAGCCGCGTGCGAAGCCGTTGTCGGACAAGCGGTTGCGGTTGTTCCTGCGTGGTTGTGATCAGGAGTGGCTGATCGAGCAGTTGATGACGGCCGCGAAATCGGATCGAGTGCTGCGGGCGCGGCTGGCCGTCGAGGCCGGGCAGGAGAACGCGTTCGACGACCGGGACATCAGAGACCGCCTGGAACGTGCCATCGACATCCCCGATTTCGTCGACTACGGCGGGGCGTACGGCTATTTCCTGCACGTCGGTGAGGCTTTGGACGAGGTCGAGCGACTGGTCGGAGCCGGGTTCGCCGATGCGGCGATCACTCTCGCGGAGTACGCGCTGGAACTGCTGGAGTCCTCCGCCGAGCGGGTGGACGACTCCGACGGCGGGTCGGCCGAGGCGATCGCCCGCGCGGAGGAGATCCATCTGGCGGCGTGTGAAGCGGGCTCGCCGGACCCGGTGGAGCTGGCTGAGCGTCTGGTCACGCGTGCGGTGAGCAGCGAGTACGAGGTGTTCCTCGACGTGCTGCCCGAGTACGAGGAGGTGCTCGGCTCAGCGGGCTTGGCGCGGTACCGGGAGCTCGTCGAGCAGGCCTGGCGGAAGCTGCCTCCGAAGAAGCCGAACGACTACAGCGCCCGCCGTTTCGTCATCAGCCACCTCATGGAGAGCCTGGCCGAGTCGTCGGGTGGGGCGGATGGACTGATCGAGGTGCTGGGCCGGGATGTGACGAGTGCCTACGATGTGCTCCGCATCGCCGGGCGGCTGTGCGTCGACGGCCGTGACGACGAGGCGCTGACCTGGCTGGAACGCGGTCTGGCCGACTTCGATCCTGACTTTCGCCTGCGTGATTTGGCCGCCGAGATCCACTTGCGCGCCGGTCGGCGCGATCAGGCGGGCGAGATGTTGTGGGCCAACTTCGTCGACCGTCCGAGTCTGGAGTCCTTCCGCGCGCTGCGCCAGGCCACCGCCGAAGGCTTTCCGTCCTGGCGGGAACGCGCGCTCGCTTTCCTCTCCGAGGCACCGCCCGCCACGGGATCCTGGTCGCCGGGTCGCTCGACGCTGGTGGAGATCCTGCTGGCCGACGACGAGATCGATGCTGCCTGGCAGGCCGCTGTCGACGGCGGTTGCTCGGAGGGGCTGTGGCTCCGCCTCGCGCGCGCCCGTGCCGCGAGCCACCCGGCCGACGCCATCCCGATCCTGCTCCGCGCCGCCGACCGGGCGATCGAGCTCCGCAACCGTGACTCCTACCAGGCGGCGGCCCGCCTGCTGGCCGAAGTCAGGAGCCTGTTCGCCCGCTGCGACCGCGACGGTGACTTCTGCGACCACATGGCCGCGGTCCGCGACACGCACCGCACGAAGTGGGCGCTACGCCAGGAACTCGACTGGGCCCACCTGCCCTGATCAGGCGAGCGTGAGGCTGAGCCTCGGCGCATGCATGATCCTGTGTGTTCGCCCCGGACATCATCGAACGTTTCCTGCACACCAGCTACGACCAGTTCGCGTCCCACAGCACGGTGCCGAACGCCGGCCGCAGCCCGATGGCGCTCGGGTTCTTCAACCAACCTCGCCGAGGAGCGGACGGTGGCGTGGTCCGGCGGCTCGGAGCCGGGCTACGAGATCAACCTGGTTGGCGGCACTGATCTCGGTCGCCCAGCCGGAAGTCAACCGCCGCGGGCGTGCGGTACAGCTAGGAACTCGATGACCTGGTCACCGCGGTGTTTCTCGGTGCGCGCGACGAGGTCGACCACCCCGATTCGGTGAGCCCGCAGGGCCGCCGCCGCTGGCCGTGCAGTGGCCGGACGACGGGTCACTCCGTGAACGATGACCTCTACGTGCTCCGCCTGCTCCTGCACACCGGCGGCGGTGCAGCCGGTCCACAGGTAGATGCCCAGCTCGGCGCGCCAGGCGTCGAGCAGGGCGGACAGCACGTCGTGGCGCTGCGCGACGACGTACGGGTGGCCGTGCCGGGCGCGGAACGGGTCGCCCAGGTCGAGCACGTGAGTTCGTCGCCTGTGACGGCGTCGCGGATCACGGCGCGGGCCCGGCAGTATTGTCGAGTACGTGCCCGAGCACGCCGAGCTGGTCGAAGGCCCGCAACGCGTTGGGGCCGAGCTGGAGTCCGGCGCCGGTCTCGGCGAACTGAGGAGCCTGTTCGGCCACCAGGATCCGGCGGCCGGCGCGGGAGAGCGCCAGCGCCGCCGCGAGCCCGCCGCCCACGACGAGCGTGTCGTGCCGGCTCATGCGTCCACCTGCTCAGCGGTTCACACTGTCTGCTGGTCTGGGTAGACGACAGCATTCTCTACGTGTTGCTGTCGTTCGCCCCGTTGGCCGTCCGCTAGTCCGTGATCGACTTCCGCATTGACGCGGCGGTGAGGGGAACGCAGCGGCAGCGACACGCCGCCCAGCCTGGAGCTGCGGATCGCTCGCCACAGGCGCACGGCTGGACCACGCCCATCGATTCCAGCGGGTTGATCCACAGGGCTTCACTTCGTCGCCAGAGATCTGCCTCGTCCGGGCTTGAGCTTCTGGTTGGACGAGCCGGTGGGCAGGGCCACCTTGCTCTGCCCCAAGGCAATGATGCAGGCGGCGGTCGTCCAAGTGCTCACGAGATCGAGTGCGTAGTCCCTGCGGTCCGACGGGCAGAACAGCGCGACGAGTCCGACCACGCCGGCGAAGATCACAAGCAGCAGGGCTGGTACCACGCGCAGCGGCAACACAATGAGCCGGAGCCATGTGGCGTTCAACAAGGCGCCCTCCAAATCGGGTCTCCACAGCGCGAGGCGCGCCCCGGCGACAGACCGGCAACAGGCGGGCGCAGTGCTAGGCTAGCAGCACGCCGACTAACACGGTCTAAAAAATAACCGGTAGGCGCGAGCGGCAACCGACGTGGAGGAGCGATCAGGTGATCGACCCAGGCAGACTGCTCGTCGAGCTGCTGGACGAGGTGCGAGCCGTCGAGAAGGACCTGCGCCAGAACATCGGGCTTGCCGGTGACGCCAACGCGCTGCGTGTCACATATGAGCGTCAAGTGCACGAGATGGGCATTGGGACGACCTTCTCCGCATGGGTCGACGAACAGGTGGACTGCGCCGCCGTGTGCTGGGTGCTGGCCTCGGTCTTCGTGCGATATGTGGAGGACAACCAGCTCCTGCCAGGGGTGCCTCTCCTGTCGGGCGAGGATCAAGATGGCGTCCGCGCGGCGGAGACGGGGCAGACCCGTTGGTTCGCCGAGAATCCGTCAGCGACGCTTGCCGACTTCTTGATGGCGGTGTTCCGCCGCCTGTCCCAACCCGGCGGCATTGACGTACTGGGGGCCGCGATCGACCTCCTCGCGCGTCGCCCGATCTCAGCGGCGGCCGCCGCTCGCTTGATCGCTTTCTGGAGGCGGGTCGACGCCGACGGTGCGGCCGTCCACCGCTTCCGGGACGTCGATCTGTCGACGGTCTTCACCGAAGTTCTCTACGAAGATCTGTCGCGGTCGGCGCGAAATCGGTACGCACTCCTGACGACGCCTGAAATGGTGGTGTCGTTGGTCCTCGACCACACGCTGAACCCTCGACTGGAAGACGATCCGGCCGAACTGCGGATCATAGACCCGGCATGCGGCTCGGGTCGGTTCCTTCTCTCCGCCTTCGAGAGGGTGGTTCGTGCGTGGGAGCAGTGGGAACCGACGGCCTCCCGCGTGGAACGCGTGCTTTGCGCGCTTCGCGCCGTACACGGGGTAGATCGCTACCTACCCGCGGTGATGATCACGCGGTTCCGGCTCCTCGTCGCGGCGCTCCGACTGCTGGACGGTGACCCGCTGCCCGGTGAACACGACTTCAACGTCGTGGTGGGCGACGCGCTCCTGCCTGCTCCTGCCGACGTCCTCGTGGGAGGCGACGAACCGGGGCGGCTCGGCGAAATGCTGACGCCAGGCAGGTATGACGTAGTGGTGTCGGAGCCGCCGTACATCACGGTCGCCGACAGAGCACTGGCGAGCCGCTATCGAGAACGGTATCCGTCGTGCACGGGGCACTTCGCCCTCACCGTCCCGTTCGCCGAGCTGATGTTCGGCTTGGCCGTGAGGGGCGACCAGGCCGGACACGTCGGTCAGTTCGTCTCCAACGCGTTCATGAAGCGCGAGTTCGGCAAGAGGTTGGTGGAGGACTTCTACGGTGAGCGTGCGACCCTGACGCACGTCCTCGACACATCCGGCGCGTACATCCCTGACCGTGGCACACCGACAGTCGTACTCATTGGACGTAACCGACGACCCGTGACGGAGGACGAGATCCTCGTCGTCGCGGGGCTACGCGGCGAGCCGACGCTTCCCGACCGACCCGAGGACGGTGTCGTGTGGCGATCGATCTCGCGGCAGTCGTGGGAGGCGGGGTTGAGTTCGGAGTGGAGCTCTTCCTTCACCGTCGACCGAGGCGACCTGGCCGTTCACCCCTGGAGCCTTTCCCCGCCACGAACCGCCGGGTTCCTCGAACGGATGGCGGGCGGCGAGTCGCTCGGTGATCGCGCGATCCGCATCGGCTATGCCGCCACCACGGGCTCGGACTCTGTATTCGTTGCCCCACCCCGGCACTTCGAGCGCGTCGGGGCCGAGGGCGGTGACGC
This sequence comes from Lentzea sp. NPDC004789, assembly GCF_053601075.1. Taxonomy (NCBI): domain Bacteria; kingdom Bacillati; phylum Actinomycetota; class Actinomycetes; order Pseudonocardiales; family Pseudonocardiaceae; genus Lentzea; species Lentzea sp. NPDC004789. The sequence continues at coordinate 27,866 of NZ_JBSGBE010000004.1, forward strand.
GCTCGTTCCGGTTATCACCGGCTCGGAAGTCAGGGACTGGACGGCCAAGCCCGTGAACGTCGCCTTCTTCCCTCGTGACAGGTGGAGCGGACTGGTTGACATCAGGCGGTATCCCGGACACCTCCGTCGCCTGTGGCCGTACCGGACGAGCCTGCTCGCGCGCTCCAACTACTCCGGCCGTTCCTACCGGGAAGACGGCAGGGCTTGGTTCGATTGGCACCAGGTGACTTACACGCAGGATGCGCACGAATGGTCGATCACACTGTCTTGGGTCGCGACGCACAACCAGTTCGCGTTGTCGCGCAACCGTGCGATGCCCCTAACCTCCGCTCCGGTGATCAAGCTGCCGAAGTCCGCCACGGAGGAGGACCACGTCGGGCTCCTCGGCCTCCTCAACAGCTCTGCCGCGTGCTTCTGGCTGAAGCAACACAGCCAGAGCAAGCGGCACATCGTGCCGGGGTCGTCCGCGACCGCAGAGCCGTGGATGGAGATCTACGAGTTCACGCCGTCTCGCCTGCGGGGGCTTCCTCTGCCCAACAGCATCCCGACGCGGTCGGGCGCACGCCTCGCCGAGCTCGCACGACAACTGGTTTCGCTGGAACCGAGCGAGGTTCTCGCAGCGGGTCCGCCGACCGCCGAGCGGCTGGCCCTCGCCAAGGTGCGGTGGCACTCCGTGCGGGCGACGATGATCGCTTTGCAGGAGGAACTCGACTGGGAGGTCTACCACCTCTACGGTCTCACTCACGGCGAAGACCTGGTCGCGCACCCCGATGCGGTCCCCGAGTTGAGCGTTGGCGAGCGAGCGTTCGAGCTCGTGCTGGCCGAACGCTCACGCGCCGGAGAACACACCACGACCTGGTTCGAGCGGCAAGGCGCCGCGATCACCACCGAGGTGCCACGTGAGTGGCCGGCTGAGTACCAGGACGTTGTCGAACGCCGCGTCCGAGCCATTCGCGACAACCCCGAACTCGGCCTGGTGGAACGGCCGGAGTATAAGCGGCGGTGGACCAGGGTCTCCTGGGAAGACCTCCAGGACGCCGCGCTCGAAAGTTGGATCCTCGATCGGTGCGAGGATCCGCGACACTGGTTCGCCCTCGACGGGACCGAGGCGCGGCCCAGGCCACTGACCGTCGCGGAACTCGCTCGACAGGTCGCCAGCGATCCTGCTGTCGCGGAGGTTGTGACGCTCTACGCGCCCGGCAAGCCTGTTGTGGACGTGATCGCGTCCTGCGTCGAGCGCGAGTACGTGCCCTACCTGGCGGCACTACGCATGCGTGAGTCCGGCCTCGCCAAGCGTGCGGAGTGGGAACGGGTGTGGCGGCTGCAGCACGAGGAGGACGTCACCGATTCCGCTGGTCCTTCGCTTCCGCTGGTGCCTCCCAGTTACTCCTCCACGGACTACCTCAAGATCGATTATTGGCGCCTGCGCGGCAAGTTCGACGTGCCGCATGAACGCTTTGTCTCCTACCCGCGAGCGTCTGCCAAGGGAAGGAAGGACATGCTGCTCGGGTGGGCGGGGTGGGACGAACGGCAACGTGCCGCCGTCCTGATGGGACTCCTCGCGCCAGCCGATACCCTCGACCGGAGTTCCGCTCTACCCTTGCTCGCCGGTTTGCTGGAACTGTCGCCGTGGATGACCTGGTTGGCGGTCGACGACTCCGGTGCGGACGTCACCAACTTCCTGAACTGGCAACTACAGCGGTGGGATGCGACCGCCGACGAACTGCGCGCGTGGCGGCCACCGAAGTCTCGCCGAGGCAGACCGCCAAAGAACTTGGCACTTCCGTCGAGCTAGAGATGCCGCAGTTCCGCCCACCCCAGCTAGAAGTCGGTCCGGGTCACGTGACACTTCTCATCGGTGGACGTTCAAGAACGACAGGGCGACGTTGCCGCCCGCAATCCTTGGGCGCGGCCGGCCGAGGGTGGTAATCGTGATCCGTGGGTGGGTAAGCGGCAGGACAGTTCGGTCGGCAGTTTGCCTGTGCGTCAGGTCGGTCGAGGTCGCCGAAGCCCGACTCCGCAAACTGGACCCTGCTTCGGTGGATACGTCCGCGCGACCAGGACTTCGAGGACCGCGACGTCCAGGGCCTCCGCCAGGGTGTGGCCAGGGACGAACGGGGTCAGCGGCTGCGCACACGCTGTCATACCACCAGCGGACGGAAGCTCCGCCACGCCTCCAGGCCGGTACGACAACTTCAAAGTACTCGGTGTGTCCCAGTGGGGCACCAACCGGACCTGGGGTGACCTGCGGATTTAAGTTCCATGCCCTCACCGACTTCGCGAGGGATCTGGGCTGACCTGCGAAAATACTTGATTACTTTGGTGCCCCCGGCTGGGCACACAACAGATGGGAACAGGCTCTATCAGGGTTCTCTTGCGAGGGCGCCTGATTGTCGAGCACCGGGTGCTGCTCGATCGGAGTAGCGAGGCGGTCCCGGCTCAGAACAGGCGAACTACGGTCTGAGCGTCCGCGCGTCGGAATCCGACAACTACGGCTGGAAGAAGTTCACCGGCCGCGACACCGCGAACCCGCCTCGCCTCTACATCACCCACACGCCGTACGACGCCGAATACCGCATCGACCGCAGTGTACCAGAACCTCCGGTACACGCCCAGCAGGGCGGCAAGGTCAAGATCACGGTGACGAACCGCGGTGCGGAGACGTGGACTCCGCAGACGTTCGCGCTGGGCTACCGCGCGTTCACCGAGCAGGGCAACCCGGTCAGGGCGGTGGAGACCGCGCAGCTTCCGCAAGACGTGCCGCGCGGTGGCTCGGTGACGCTGGACGCGTGGATCGACCCGCTCGACGCCGGTGGCTACCTGCTCGACTTCTCCATGCTGCGCAAGGGCGGCGCGTGGTTCACCGACGAGCAGATCGCGCCTGCCCGGTTGTCGTTCCGCGTCTACAACATCCCGCCGGTGGTCAAGGCGCAGTACCCGCCGAACGGCTACTCCTCGCCGACGCTCACCCCACAGGTGTGGACCGATGCCGTCGACATCGACTCGCCGTCGAACCGGGCGCTGAAGTACAGGTTCGAGATCTGCGAGTTCGCGGACGGCGCCGTCACGGGCAGTTGCTTCGACTCCGGCCGCGTCGACACTCACATGTGGACGATCCCAGCCGACAAGCTGTACTGGGGCAGGGACTACGTGTGGCGGTCCTTCGCCTTCGACGGCACGCAGGAGAACCCCGCGTTGCCGTGGAGCCACCTGCTGACCTCGGTGCCGCAACCGAGCATCACCACGCATCTGGCGAACGCCCCGTACAACGGCGCGAACAAGGCTTTCGACCCGCAGAACGGCAACTACTTCTCCAGCGCCATCGACGTGTCGCTGTCCGGTGCCGGGCCCGAGCTCTCGGTCGCCCGCACGTACAACAGCCTCGACCCGCGTCGTGACCTCGCGTTCGGCGCGGGCTGGTCGACCCGATGGGACATGCGGGCAGTGCCGGACAACGACGGTTCGGGCAACGTCCTCATCACCTACCCGGACGGTCAGCAGGTGCGGTTCGGCCGCAACCCCGGTGGTGGCTTCGCGCCGGCTCCCGGCAGGCAGGCCGACCTGCACGCGGAGCCCGCCGAGTTCGGTGGCGGCTGGATCATGGTCGACACCCGGTCCACCTCATACCGGTTCGCCCAGGACGGCAAGCTCACCAGAATCACCGACCAGACGGGACAGTTCGTCGAGGTCACGTACGACCAGGTGACGGGCAGGCTGGCAGAGGTCGTCAATCCCCGCAACGAGCGGAAGCTGAGCTTCACCTGGGCCGACGCACAGCCGACGTTCAAGCCGCACGTCCGGTCCGTGACCGTCGACGCAGGCAACAACCAGCAGCTCACCTGGAACTACGAGTACGTCGGCGACAAGCTGTCGAAGGTGTGCGATCCGAAGTCGGGATGCACGCGGTACCAGTACGACCAGGGGTCGCACTACCGCAGCGCGGTGATCGACTCCAACCCGGGCTCGTACTGGCGGCTCGGCGACCCGGCCGGTACCAAGATCGAGAGCCAGGTCCGCACCAACCTGGGCAAGGACGACGGCGCCGCGAACGACACCACGTGGGTGCCCGGTGCGATCGCCGGATCTCCGGACGGTGCACGGCAGTTCAACGGTTCGTCGTCGTTCGTGAAGCTGCCGGGCGGCCTGATCAAGAAGAATCGCGACCTCGCCGTGGAGATGTGGTTCAAGACCACCTCGGGCGGCCCGTTGCTCGGCATGCAGCACTACGAGTTCGCTCCCGGTGCCACGCCGTCGACGCCGCAGATGCCCGTGCTGTGGGTCGGCACGGACGGCAAGCTGCGCGGCAACTTCTGGAACGGCAAGGTCGAGCCCATCACCACCACGGGCACGGTCAACAACGATCGATGGCACCACGTCGTGCTCTCCGGATCCGTTGGTACGCAGTCGTTGTACCTCGACGGAGAGGTCGTCGGCACTGCGCTCGGTGAGATCGACCACCTCACCATGACGAACAACCAGCTCGGCGCGGCCTACACCGACGGCTGGCCTGGCCTCGCCGGCGGCATGCGGTACTTCTCGGGCTCGATCGACGAGGTCGCGTTCTACGAGCACGCCATCGGCAGCACCTCGGCCAAGCAGCACTTCGAGATGGCCAAGCCGGCCGACCAGCTCACGAAGATCACGCTGCCCAGCGACAGGGTCGCCGCGACGATGACCTACGACGTGGTGAACGACCGGCTGCGCGAATACACCGACGGCAACGGTGGCTTGTGGAAGATCGCCGCGCCTGCGGTGACCGGAACCGAGCAGAACCTGGTGCGCACCACCATGGTCACGGATCCGGGCAACCGCTATCACTATGCCGACTACGACCCGTCACGTGGCCGAATCCTGCGTTCGCTGACGCCGCTCGGCCAGGGCGTCCGACCTGAGGACATCCCCGTTGGCGGCCCCGTGCCGCCGGGAGGTGACCCGTGGGGCGGCGGCCCCAACCGCGGAGCGGGCGTGCGGACGTTCGACTACGACGACCGCGGCTTCCTGAACAAGATCACGGACGAGAACGGCAACGAGGTCAACCTGACCAACGACTCGCGCGGCAACCCGGTCTCGCGCACGACCTGCCGCACGTCGAAAACCGACTGCCAAACCTCGTACTTCACCTACTACAACAACCCCAGCGATCTCACCGACCCGCGCAACGGCAAACTGCTCACGTCCGCGGACGGCCGGTCTTCCGGCCCTGACGACGCGACCTACCGCACGACCAACAGCTACACAGGTGTCGGCGTGCGTGGTTTGTTCGAGTCCCAGCGCCTGCCGGACGGCTCGACGGTGCGGCACACCTACACCACGTCGTCCTCGTTCGGTCCCGCCGGCCTGGTGGAGACCACGACCGACGGCCGGGGCGCGAAGATCTCGTACACCTACTACCGGTCCGGTGACCTGGAGTCGGTGACGAACGCCGCGGGATTGGTCACGCGGTTCACCTACGACAAGCTCGGCCGCAAGATCACTCAGACCGAGGTCTCGCAGGCGTACCCGCAGGGCCTGACGACGACGTTCACCTACGACGAGCTTTCGCGGCAGAAGACGATTACGCGCCCGGCGACCACGAACAAGGTCACCGGTGTCAAACACACCCAGCAGACCAGCTACGACTACGACGCGGACGGCAACGTCACGGTGGTCAAGGTCAGCGATCTGACCGGTGGTGACCAGACCAGGCAGGTCACCACGGAGTACGACGGCTACGGCCGGGCGGCGCGGATCACCGATCCCGAAGGCAACGTGGCCACCAGCGGTTACGACAGCTTCGGCAACCTCGCCTGGACCGTGGACGCGGTCGGCACCAAGTACGAGTTCGCCTACACCAGCCGCAACAAGATCGCCGAAGTGCGGCTGCGGGCGTGGCACGGCGACCCGGTCGGGCCGGGCGGTCCTGGTGGGGACGGCGAAGGCGACCGGACGGTGCTCGACACGCTGGTGCTGAAGTCGTACGCCTACGACGTCGCAGGCAGGCTGACCCGCGAGACCGACGCGATGGGCCGCAGCAAGCGGTACGAGTACTACAAGGACGACTCCGTCCGCCGCGTCATCGCGTCGAAGATCAGGGACCCGTTCGACCCCTCCGGCGCGACCCGCGATCTGGTGCTGCAGGAATTCACCTATGACAAGGCGGGCAACGTCACGCGGGTCGTGAACGCGGGCGGCCTTGTCGTGGAGAAGACCTACGACGTCCTGAACCGCGTCAAGACCGAGAACGCCGACCCCACCGGCCTTGCCCGCACCACCTCGTACGACTACGACGCGGGCGGCAATGTCACGAAGGTCGCCATTACGGGCAAGCCGTCCAACAGCGTGCACCAGGACGTTCAGCGAACCTTCGCCGTCGAGTACGGCTACGACTCCGCCGGTCGGCGCACGAGCGAGACCTCGTTCAACGGCACCGAGCGGCTGACCACGTCGAGCGTCTTCGACCAGCGCGGCTTGCTGCGCTCCGCCACCGATCCGCGAGGAACGGCCGAGGGCGCGGATGCCACCGCTTTCACGACCGACTACACCTACGACGAAAGCGGCCGGCTGGTCGCTGTGGTTTCGCCGACCGTGCAGGTGGAGACGAACGGCACGGCGCCGAGCTCCACGCGGCCGACCATCCAAACCGGACTCGACACCTTCGGTGACGCGACGGAGCTCACGGACGCCAACGGAAACATCAGCAAACAGGCATTCGACAAGCTCGGCCGCGTAGTGCGGACGGAGTCGCCCGAGTACACGAAGCCCGGGACCGCGACCGCTGCTCGAGCCGTCACGCTGACCGAGTACACGCCGCTGGGTGACGTCCGCAAGGTCACCAACCCGCGTGGCGCCGTCACCGAGTTCAGCTACGACCAGCAGCGCCGTCTCGTCGCGCAGTACCAGGCGGACGCCACGACGACCGGTCACACCACGGGTTCCTGGCTCTACAGCTACACCCGCTCGGGAGAACGCCTGTCGGTCACCGACCCGACCGGCGCCCGCGTGGAGACGACCTACGACGACCTCGGCCGCGCGGTCACGTCCACGCAGCTGGAGCGTTTCCCGACGCCGTCCGCGTTCACGACGCGGATGACCTACGACGACGCGAGCAACCTCAAGACGATCACCTCACCGGCTGAGGAGACCACCACGTTCGCGTACGACCCGCTGGGGCAGCGGACCTCGTCCACCGATCCCGCCGGCGTGGTGACCAAGCTCGGATACGACAGCATCGGCCGTCAGTCCCGCGTGTCCGACGGTCTGAACCGCACCACGTTCCTGACCTACGACACTGCTGGTCGACCGTCCACTCAGTACACGCTCGATGCGAATGAATCGTTGCTGCGCATGTCGCGCAACTACTACGACCGCGCGGGCAACCTCGTGCAGACCACCGACCCCTTCCAGCGCGCGACCACCTACACCTACGACGCGCTGAGGCGCGTCACGAGCCAGACCGAACCGGTGGCCGACAACAAGACGATCACCACGTCCTTCGGCTACGACGCGGCAGGCAACCGGACCCGCTTCACCGACGGGCGCCGCAACACCACCGTGTACACGGTCAACAGCCTCGGTCTCGGCGAGTCGACCATCGAACCCTCGACCACGGCACACCCGCAGACCGCGGACCGCACGTGGACAGTCGGCTACGACCTGGCCGGAAACCCCGACCGCGTCACGGCACCGGGTGGCGTCACTCGCACGCGGACGTTCGACCTGCTGAACCGCCTGACCGGTGAAACCGGCACGGGCGCCGAGGAGTCGACCGACGCACGCACTCTGCGCTACGACCTGGCCGGCCTCATGGTCGAGTCGAGCGCGCCCGGCGGCACCAATGTGCTGACCTACAACGACCGCGGCTCACTGCTCACGACGGACGGCCCATCGGGCAAGTCGTTGTTCACCTACGACCCCAACGGCCGCATGGCCACCCGCACCGACGAGTCCGGCACCTCGCGGTACTCCTACCTGCGTGGCCGCGCCGCGACCGTGCAGGACTCCGTCACCGGCGCCACGCAGACGTTCGGCTACAACGACGCAGGTGAGGTCAAGACCGTCGACTACGGCGCCGACCGCACCCGCTCGTTCACCTACGACGAGTACGGCCGCCTGAAGACCGACACGATGACCGGCGCAGGCGGGACGATCGCGGCCTCGATCGGCTACGGCTACGACCTCGCAGACAGGCTGACCTCGAAGACGACCACAGGCCTGGCAGGCTCAGGCACGAACAACTACGAGTACGACTACTCGAACCGCCTGACCGCGTGGACGTCCAACGGCACTCGCACCGACTACGGCTGGGACGACGCGGGCAACCGCGTGCGCGTCGGCGCGAAGACCGCCACGTACGACGAACGCAACCGGCTGCAGGGCGACGGCGACTACACCTACAAGTGGTCGGCACGCGGCACCCTGACCGCCCGCGTTTCGTCCGGGCTGGAGGAGAAGTACGGCTTCGACTCGTTCGACCGCGCCGTTCGCAACGGCGAAACGCGGTTCGCCTACGACGGCCTCGACCGGCTGAGTGCGCGCAACGGCAAGAACTTCACCTACGCGGGCAACTCGCTGGACGTCGTGTCAGATGGCGAGTCGCGCTTCAGCCGCGGGGCCGACGGCTCGCTGCTGGCGTTGGGCCAGGGCGACCAGAAGCGCCTGACGGTCAGCGACGGACACGGTGATCTCGTCGGAGGATTCGATCCGGCCGGTTCGCTGCAGACGTTGACCGACAGCGTGGCTTTCGACCCGTTCGGACAGGCGATCGCCTCGGCAGGCTCCAAGCGTTCGCTCGGATTCCAGGGCGATTACACCGATCCGGCCAGTGGCGAAGTCGACATGGGCGCCCGCTGGTACTCGCCGCGAGCGGGCGGGTTCACCGCGCGGGACAACATCACGTTGCCCTCCTCGCCCTCTGGTGTTTCAAATCGCTACGCCTACGGTCTCGGCGCGCCGACGAACTACGACGACCCCGACGGTCATCTCCCCAGGAACTGCACCGTCATCAGCGACCCGGGGTTCGGTCCGCGCGTGACCTACTGCCCGCCTGCTCCCGAACCGGGGCTTTCGTGGTGCCAAGCCGAAGGCAGCTACTGCAATCGGCCCGGCGGAGCCTATGACGGCGGGCCTTCCAACGACTCCTTTGGTGGCAGCGCAAACCCAGGTAGCACGGTGCCCGGTCGAGGGGTCGTGCCCGGCAAGAACAACACGGGGATCGGTGTGTACCGGCCGAGCCCATCGCCAACCGAAGTCGCACGTGCGGCCGCAGTCGACGCAGCACGCAACAATCCGCTGCCGCAGATTGCCGCAGCGACACAGCCGATGTACGCGGGCACCGTCGACAACTCGTACCAGCCGCCGGTCTCATCGTCGCCGTCGCTACCTGCGAAGGTCACCCAGGAATGGGTGGAGGCGACGCTGGTAGATGCGATCAGCAAGATCATGATCGATGCTCTCCAGGGGAAGAATCCCATCGACAACGTCAGGCCGCCGACGTTGTCGGAGTTGTCGCAGATCGCGCAGTTCATGAGCGAACCCGAGCGCTACATGGAATGGGTTCTCGACACCAGCCTCAAGATGACCCACCTCGTTCTCGACGTGGCCGGGCTCATCCCTGGTTACGGAGAGATCGCGGACGGCATCAATGCCTTCTTCTACCTCGCTGAAGGCGACTGGGAGAACGCCGCACTGGCCGGCGTCTCGATGATCCCGTTCGTCGGGTGGGCGGGCACAGGTCTCAAGTGGGTCGGCAAGAGGAGTCCTGAGGTCGCCGAGTGGCTCGGGAAGATCTTCAAGACGTGCAACAGCTTCATCGGTGACACGCTCGTGCTGATGGCGGACGGCACCACCAAGCCGATCCGCGACGTACAGGTCGGCGACAAGGTTCTCGCGACTGATCCCACCACTGGTGAGACGGTGCCCCGTGAGGTCACGGACTTGATCACCGGCACCGGTGACAAGGAGCTGGTGAAGATCACCGTCGACACGGACGGGGCGGCGGGCGACCGGACCGATGTCCTGACGTCGACTGCGGGTCACCCGTTCTGGGTGACCAACCGGGGCGCCTGGCTCGATGCGAAGGATCTCGCGCCCGGTGATGACCTGCGCCGCGTCGACGGTTCGTCGATCGAGGTGGTGGCGACTACCCAGTGGACCGAGTACGCGACCGTCTACAACTTCACCGTCGATGGCATTCACACGTACTACGTGAAATCGGCCTCGTCGGAGTCGCCAGAAGTGCTCGTGCACAACTCCGGAATGTGTACGAAGACGGCCGAGAACGCGTTGAGCAGTACCAAGCGACTGCAGCACGGGTGGAGGCACTTGGAACAGCAAGGCGTTGTTGGGCCCTGGAAGGGGAAGACGAGTCCAGGCGAACTGCGCGACATCTTGATGCCGATCTTGACCAATCCGACCAAGAAGGTGACACCCACGAGTTGGCAGGGTGACCCCAAGGACATCTACGTGGGTATGTACAATGGCCAGTACATTGCTGCGCAGGTTTACACCGCAGGTCCGATGAACGGACAGCTGGCGACCACCTTCGTGCCCAATCTGCAGCAGCTGAGGGGATGGGGTGTGATTCCGTGACGATCAACGCTCGTGCCGCACTGACTCAGGACTTCAGCGGCGGACGGCCTGGGGTGACCTTCTACTCGATTCAGCCTGCAGGAACGTGGACTGGCGGCGATCTCGACGTGAATGTGTTCGAGAACGTGGTCAAAGGCGGAAAAACCTACCTGATGGCAGGTCGGTTGCAAGACGTGAATGTCTGGGACATAACTTTCGAGGAGTTCCCGTCGAACGACTCGTGGCGTCGCTCGGTGGAGTTGGTCTTCGACTGGATCTTTCGTTCCGGGGGTGTGGTGGCTTGGATCGCCGACGGGATCGGTTATACCGGGCCACCGGACCTCTTCGTAGCCGAAGAGACCGCCGAGTTGATTCTTGAGGGTCGTTCTGCGGACGGGCTTCGGGTTGGCTTGCTGGACCTCGACGAACCGCTGAAACCGCTGGGCAAGACGGAGCTCGAACAGCTCCGTCTTGCGGCACGGGGTCTAGCAGACACCGAATGGGTCGATGTCTCTTAATCGACGAACTCTGCAGTATGTCTCGCTAGGAGATTGGCGACCGGACTCTTCGTCGCGTTCAGCGCCTGTTGAGCAGGCCAGCCGCGGTGGTGACCAGGGCAAGTACGTCCTCGCGTGTCAGCCCCCCACTCCCGATGTGCGTGTTCGATGGTGTCACCGGCGTTGGGGTTGCGCCGGTCAAGAACAACACGGGAGGTCTCGGTGTATACCGGCCAGGCCCGTCACCGACCGATGTAGCGCGGGATGCGGCAGCGTCGGCGGCGCGTAACAACCTGCTCCCTCCGGTAGCTGCAGCAACGGCTCCGATCTTCGCGGGTCCGGTCGGCCGGTGACTCGATGAGCTCGCCCGTGTCGTCCTCGCCGAATGCGCCTGCTCAGCAGGTGTCGGACAACAAGGTCGCTGATCGGCAGGAGTCCATCAAGAAGGACGTCGACAAGGTCACCGGTGGCGAGCCTGTGATCAAGTCGGTCGGCGAGCCGAAGGAGGTGGGTTTCTGGGAGTGGGTGGACCACAAGGTCAGCAGCATCGACTGGTCCGAGGTCGGCCACACGATCCTCGATGTGGTCGGCATGATCCCGGTGGTCGGCGAGATCGCGGACGGAATCAACGCGCTGTGGTACCTCGCCGAAGGCGACTACCTGAACGCAGCTCTGGCGGCAGCGGCACTCGTGCCATTCGCGGGCGCCGCGGCGACTGGCGCGAAGCTCATCGGCAAGGGCTTGCAGAAGTACGGCGATGAGGCTGTCAGTGCTATGGGCTGCCTGCGTACTGTCAACAGTTTCGCTGCCGACACACGTGAGTTGATGGAGGACGGCTCCACCAAGCCGATCCAGGAAGTCAAGGTCGGCGACAAGGTGCTGGCCACCGACCCGACAACAGATGGGACAGGAGCGCGCGAAGTCACCGATCTGATCGTCGGTACAGGCGCGAAGGATCTGGTCAAGATCACCGTCGACACCGATGGTGCAGTGGGGGTCAAGACCGATTCCCTGACTGCGACCGGTGGGCCTCCCTTCTGGGTCGAAGGCCGCGCGGCTTGGCGTGACGCGAAGGAACTCGAGCCAGGTGACGATCTTCGAGCCGTTGACGGCTCGCGGGTCGAGGTCGTCAGTACCACTGAGTGGACTGAGTACCGGAAGGTTTACAACCTGACGGTCGACGGCCTGCACACGTTCTACGTCGTTTTTGGGAATATCCAGTCACTTGTGCACAACAGTGGTTGGTGTCCCAACGGGGGATTCAAAGTCGGTGTCGAAGTACGGGAGATCTGCGACATCAACCGCCGACACGCGAGCGGGCATCTGAGCAAGGACAAGATAACCTCGAAAACTGTTGTCCTGAATGTCAACTACTACAGCAACTACTGCGAGAAGGTCGCCTCGGCGGCTCGTGACATCGCCGACGGGTATCCTTTTCTCGAGGGTAACAAGCGGACGGCGTATGACGTGGTTTCGCTGTTGATGGAAAGGAATGGTCGCACGCCGGTCCCTGAAGGACTTTGGAACGTAATCGGCGCGATCGGTAGGGCTATGACGATGTGCAGGGGATTGCCAACATGCTTCGGTCCTATGCTTAGGTCATGATCGTGGACTTTGTAGGTGTTGAACTCCTTCTGGATGAACTCGGGCGCCGTGGTGTGTCGAGCTACATCAAGTTCGATCACGAGCGCATTGGTTTCAGTGGTCAGCTGTGGACGGTCACTCTGTACGGCAAGGAAGCTGGAGTGGACCTGCGGGTCGACTCCGTCAGCCTTGAACGGTGCTTCCACCTGGCCGTGCGACGTCTGGAGAACGTGCCGGGTGACTGGTCCTGGATGGAAGAAATGCTCAACGGTTGAGCGCTCGCTATCACTGGGATCGAGAGTGAACTGACCCGGGCCAAGCTCGACGAGATCTGGGAGGGCTTTGTTCGCGACTTGATCGAAGAAGGTGAACGCCTGGGGAAACTGCGGTCAGAGGTTTCCTCGATCCAGGCATCCGGGCCTAGGTCTATTCCGCCGCGTCGCCTTTAGCGGGTTCAGTGCATTCATTTCGTCCTGCGGGAAATGGCCCGGTACCGAGAACGCACTGTCAGGCGCTTCGAGGGAATCGCTCGACCTGTGGGACGTTCTGTTATGCGTTAGGACTGTTGTGCAGCCTGCTCGTCGCCGTCGCCGTCGCCGTCGCCGTCGCCGTCGCCGTCGCGGACAAGCGCATCCGGCGCTGCTTCCTGGCTGGACGAACTGATGCACTGAAGGCATGGTGACCCCCGCTCTGATCTTCGCCGGCGCTGCGGTCGATGCGCCGCTGTGCTACCTGGCTGACCGGATCGGCAGGAACGCCATGACAATCCTGTTTCGCGAGGCACGTTCAGCAGCGAGACCCTGAGGCTGATCGAGTAGAAGGCGTACTTCTACGCCGCCATTAACCTGGCTGCCGCGTGATCGCGGGCGTGGAGCGGTGTGCTGCTGGGCTACCGTGTCCCTGCGTTCATCGTCTGACACCCTCGGGGGCCGTTTGCCGGGTGCTGCGGCCGTTGGTCGCGAGAGCAGAGAGACACTGAAATGCGCCGACAGTCGCTGGTCGTGCTGCTTCCACCAGAGAAGACCGAGCGAGACCTATGTGTCCCCAGAGGGCACATACCGGACCGGGTTGACCTGCGGCTTTACGCCTCGCTGTATTTGCTGGCCCCCTTAAGGAACAGGGCCGACCTGCGGAAACGCTTGATCACTGTGGTGCCCCCGGCAGGATTCGAACCTGCGCACCCGCCTCCGGAGGGCGGTGCTCTATCCCCTGAGCTACGGGGGCGCTACCAACATGGAAGATCCTAGCGCACTCGGGCGACCAGGTTTCACACCCACCCCCTCGAACCGCTGAAGCGTGGTCTCCGCCACGTCCACGCCGAGGCGGGAATCGCCCGGATTGCACTCATGCGCATATCGCTATATGTTCCGAGCATGGGTCACGGGCACGGGCACGGGCACGGATCGGCGTCAGCGAGCGGGCAGCACGCCAGCAAGCTGTGGGTCGCGTTCGGCATCGGCGCGGTGTTCATGGTGGTCGAGTTCGTCGTGGGGTTCGCGACGTCCTCGTTGGCGCTGATCTCGGACGCCGCGCACATGCTCACGGACGTGCTGGGTGTGGGCATGGCGTTGGCGGCGATCATGGTCGCGAAGCGGGCCAGGGCCGGGCGGAACAGGACGTTCGGGTTCTACCGGGCCGAGGTGCTGGCGGCGCTGGCCAACGCGGTGCTGTTGTTCGGGGTCGCCGGTTACGTGATCTACGAGGCGGTCGGGCGGTTCCAGGATCCGCCCGCGGTGCCGGGGTGGCCGGTGTTGATCGCGGCCGCGCTGGGGCTGGTGGCCAACCTCGTGAGCTTCGCCGTGCTCAGGGAGGGCGCGAAGGACAGCATCAACGTCAAGGGTGCGTACCTGGAGGTGCTGGCGGACCTCATCGGGTCGGTCGGGGTGCTCATCTCGGCGTTGGTCATGCTCACGACCGGGTGGAAGTACGCGGACCCGATCATGGGTGTGCTGATCGGCGTGTGGGTGTTGCCGCGGACGTACGGGCTCGCCAAGAACGCGTTGCACATCCTGTTCCAGCACGCGCCTGAGCGGTTGGACGTCACCGAGATGCAGAAGGCGTTGACGGAGCTGCCCGGGGTGACTGAGGCGCACGACCTGCACGTGTGGACGTTGACCAGCGGGATGGAGGTGGCTTCGGCTCACCTCGCGACGTCGAAGGACGCCGATCACGAGGCCGTGCTCAAGGCCGCGCAGTCGTTGCTGGCGACCAAGTACCACATCGAGCACGCCACGTTGCAGGTCGAGGGCGGCTCGTCAGCGCAGCGGTGCCGGGAGCTGTCGTGGTGAGGCGGGCAGGTCGCGGAAGCCGTCCTTAGTGGACGGGGTGCCTGTTCGTGACGGAAGAGGCTCACGGGGTTGTGGTACGACGACCCGCACGCGGCCTCGTTCGAACGGCACCACAACAGCCTCCCCGGTCAGCACCTCGTGAATTGCCAAGATCTCATCGGAGTATGTCTGAAAGGGATAGATCCTTTCAGGTGAACGGGAAAGGCCGCGCTCCGTGACGGAACGCGGCCTTTCTGGTTCAAACGAGATCAGTTGGTCGCTACAGACCAGTGCACTGTCCTGCCTTCGGACCCTTCACTTCGTTCGGGAAGCCGTTGTTCGACGGCTCCGGGGTGTTGCCGGTGCAGGAGAGCGGGCCGCCGACGGTCGAGAACGCCACGACCGACCTGGTCTTGTTCGACGTCAGTGACACCGGGCCACCGATGGTGGTGTTCTCGACGGAGACCTCGGTGGCCGAGCCGTTGACCGTCACCGGGCCGCCCACGGTGGTGCCCACGAGCACCACGGAAGCCGCGTCGGAGGCCGACAGCGGGCCCTTGATCTCGCCGCCGAAGACGTACAGCGTCGCGCCGCGGGTGACCGTGACCGGGCCGTTGATCGTGGCACCGTCCACATAAGTCACGCCCTTGACCTGCAGCGGGCCGTTGACGGTGCCGGTCACCTTGGTGGTGGGGACCGGCAGCGGCTTCGACAGCAGCTCGAACTCCGCCAGCGCGACGTCCTCGGAGAACTCCAGGCGGTAGAAGTTGTAGCGGCCCGGCGACGCGATCTTGAACGACCGGGTGTACTGCTGCCACTGGAAGTTCTCGCCGGAGCGCTTGTCTACCGTCGCCCAGGTCTTGCCGTCGTAGGAGGCCTTGAGCTCCCACGACGAGGGCGACTTGCCGGTCTTCGCGTTGGTCAGCGTGTAGAACTCCGCCTTCTCCTTCGCGTCGGCCGCCTTGAAGTCGAACGAACGCACCACCGCTGAGGTCGCGGAGTTGTTGTCCACCAAAGCAGCCGTGGCCACACCTGCCGAAACGTCCCGCAGCGGCGTCGGGACCGCGTCACCGGTGGTGATCGAGTCCGGCACGTCCGAAGCGCCCGTGCCCCACGCGGAGGGCGTCGGGCCCATGTCGAAGTCGATCGTCGCGCCGGCCGCGAGCACGTCGTGCGGCAGCGACGTCTTGTTCCACGCCTTGCCGTTGACCTTCACGCCCTGCACGTAGATGTTCTTCGCGCTGTTCTTCGGCGCGTTGATCACCAGCTTCTTGCCGTTCTCCAGCGCCACGGTGGCCTTCTTGAACAGCGGTGAACCGATCGCGTAGGCCGGCTTGCCCATCTGCAGCGGGTAGAAGCCCAGCGACGAGAACAGGTACCACGCCGACATCTCGCCGTTGTCCTCGTCACCGGCGTAGCCCTGGCCTTGCTCGGAACCGATGTACAGGCGCGACAGGATCTCCCGCACCTTCTCCGCGGTGCCGGACGGCTTGCCCGCGTAGTTGTACATGTAGGCGATGTGGTGCGACGGCTGGTTGGAGTGGCCGTACTGGCCCATCCGCACGTCCCGCGCCTCGACCATCTCGTGGATCACGCCGCCGTAGCCGCCGGGGAACTTGGTGGTCTCCGGCAACGAGAAGAACTGGTCGAGCTTCTGGGCGAGCTTGTCCCGCCCGCCGTACAGGTTCGCGAGGCCCTGTCCGTCGTGCGGCACCGTGAACGCCATGTTCCAGCCGTTCGTCTCGGTGTAGTCGTAACGCCACTCCTGCGGGTTGTACTTCGCGGGATCGGCGACACGCCACGAACCGTCGGTGTTGCGGCCCTGGAAGAAGCCGATCCGCTGGTCGAACGTCAGCACGTAGTTCTGGGCGCGGTTGAGGAAGTACTCGTACTCCTCGGCGTACCGCTTCTCGCCGGTCCTCTCGTGCAGCGCCTTCGCCATCGACGCGATGCCGAAGTCGTTGAGGTAGCCCTCGATCGCCCACGACCAGGCCTCGGAGTCCATCTGGTCGTGACCGGTGTAGCCGAGGAACACCGACCGTTCCATGCCCTTGCGGCCGACCGCGCTGTTCGGCGGCACCACGGAGGCGTTCTTCACGGCGGCGTCGTAGGCGGACTTGATGTCGAAGTTGCTGACGCCCTTGAGGTACGCGTCCGCGAACGCCACGTCGGAGCTCGTGCCGGTCATCAGGTCGGCGTAGCCGGGGGAGGACCACCGCGACACCCAGCCGCCCTGCCGGTACTGCTCGACGAAGCCGTCGGCCATCTCGCCCGCCTGCGACGGCGTGAACAACGAGTACGCGGGCCAGGTGGTCCGGTAGGTGTCCCAGAAGCCGTTGTTGACGTAGATCTTGCCGTCCACGACCTTCGCGCCGGTCTGCGTCGGCGTGTTCGCACCGGCGGGCGGCGACACGGGGGACGCGTACTGCGTCTTGTCGCCGACCTTCTCGAAGCCCGAGTTCGGGTAGAGGTAGAGCCGGTACATGTTGGAGTACAACGTGATCAGCTGCTCTTCGGACGCGCCCTCGACGGTGATGATGCCGAGGATCTTGTCCCAGGCGGCCTGCGCGCGGTCGCGCACGGCGTCGAAGGAGTCCGCGGGCTTGATCTCCTGATCGAGGTTCGACTTCGCCTGGTCCACCGAGATCAACGAGGTGGCGATCCGCAGCTCGACGGTCTTGTCACCGAACGAGAAGTAGCCGCCGATGTTGTCCCGGCCGGCTCCGGTGAGCTTGCCGCTCGCCGTCACCGGCTTGTCGACCTTGCCGTAGACGAACAACCGGGTCGTGCCCGCCGACCCGAGCCGCACGTCCGAGAAGCCGGTGACGACACCGTTCGCCGCGTCCAGTGTGAGGCCGCCGGAGTTGTTCACGTTGTCGAACACCAGGTTCTTCTGTCCGCCGTCGGTGAACGTGAACCGGAACACCGCCGCGTGGTCGGTCGGCGCGATCTCGGTCTTCATGCCGTTCTCGAAGGTCACGCCGTAGTAGTGCGCCTTCGCGATCTCGTTGTCGTGCTTGAACGCGAGCGAACGCGCGGCGCGGTCCTGCGTCGGCGCCTTGTCCGACGGCATGACCTGGAACGTCTGCCGGTCACCCATCCACGGGCTGGGCTCGTGGGAGGCGGTGAACGCCTGCAGCGTGGGCAGGTTCTGCGCGTTGTTGCGCTGCTGGTACTCGTACAGCCAGCTCTGCGAACCCGCGTTGGTCATCGGGGTCCAGAAGTTGAAGCCGTGCGGCACCGCCGTCGCCGGGAAGTTGTTGCCGCGCGAGAACGAGCCGTTCGAGTTCGTGCCGCGGGTGGTCAGCACGTAGTCGGACGGCTTAGAGTACTGCTTCTTCACGACGTCGCCGATGCGGATGTCGTCGTACCAGGCGCCGAACTCCGTGGGGCCCTTGGGACCGTCGTACGCGACCAGGATCCGCTTGATCGTCTTGCCGGCCGCGACCGCGCCGATCGTGGCCGCCACCTTGTTCCACTGGTTGGCGTACAGGAACTTGCCCGCGCCCTGGCCCTGCGGCGACAGCACCGCGCCGTGCTGGTCCACCGCGTTGAGCTCGCTGAGGTACGTGCCGTCGGAGAACGCCAGGTCCACCGCGGAGTACGTGCTCGGGTAGTTGAGGTTGTCGTTCACCCAGTCCGGGAAGATCAGGTACGACAGCTCGGTCTGCGGCTCGACCTTGACGTCGACGTCGAAGACCTTGTTGTAGCTGTACGCGCGGCCCTCGGTCGTGTGCTTGCCCTGGACGCGGAACGACTTCACGCCGGTCCAGCCGACCTTCGACTTGGCCGTGTAGCCGCCGGAGGGTCCGCTGCCGACGAGGCTGCGCATGTTCGGCGTCGGCTGGTTCGCAGAGCCGTCGGAGAGCTCGACCTCGGAGATCTGCACGATGTCCGTGCCGTGGTTCGCCGTGACGTCGAGCTTGTAGTGCCGGTACGACGCCGGAGAGGCGACGTCGTAGACCTTGGTCTGGAACCGCTCGGCGAAGCTCTCGCCGGTGCGGGTGTCGACGACGGTCCAGTTGGTGCCGTCGTTCGAGCCCTGCAGCGTCCAGTCCTTCGGGTCGCGCTCGGGCTCGTCGTTCGCCGACGAGAGCGAGTACTTCTTGATCGTCTGAGGGCTGCTCTGGAAGTCGAACGTGACCCAGCCGGTGGAGGCGAAGACCAGCCACTTGGTGTTGACGTTGCCGTCGTTGATCTTGTCGACGCCCTCGCCGGAGGCGTCGTTGTCCCCGTTGGCCGCGACCACCGCCTTGTCGGCGACGTTGCCCGGAAGGCCAGGACCGCTCGACCCGATCACGCCGGCCGACTTCGGCTGGCCGGTCGCGTCGGTCTCGACCGTGCTCACCCACGACGGTTGCGGTTGACCGTCCTCAAAGGACGACGAAAAGCCCACGCCTGACTCCTCTGGTGCCGCGGCCGCGTTGCCGCTGGTAACGCCGCACACCAGTGTCGCAGTGATCGCAACGCTCAACAGAGTCGTGGTTCGTCTCTTCCCCAGTTGCCTCATTGCAACCCTTCCGCCGCCTTGCCTGCCCCGTTCGCGAGGGAGCGTTTCGGCAGCTGACATCGTTGTCAAGGGACCGGACGGAACTTGTCTGCGAACCTGTCCTCTCCACAGTCGCGCGCAGATGCCCCAGTTCAAGATCTAGACTCGGCCGGTGACCGACCGCAAGCCGCCAGAGGTGGGCACACCAGCGGGCATGCGCGTGCTCAACCAACGCGCTGTGTTGGACCGGTTGCGCCGTCTGGGTGCCGCCACCCGGCCGCAGATCGCGAAGGACACGGGGCTGTCCAAGCCGACGGTCGGGCAGGCGCTCGTCGATCTCGAACGGCACGGCCTGGTGCGCCCGATCGGTCGCACCACCGCCGGCCCTGGCCGCTCGGCCGTGGTCTACGAACCGAATCCGGTCGCGGGGTACGTGCTGGGCGTCGACATCGGGCGGGAACGGATCCGGGCCGCGGTGGCCGATCTGGGCGGGTCCGTGGTGGCACGGGTGGACGAGCGCAACCGCAGCCGGTCGGCGTCCTCCTTGGTCCGCACGGTGACGGAGCTGGCCGCGCGGACCGTTGCGGACGCGGGGATCGCGTTGACCGACGTCGTGGTGAAGGTGATCGGCAGTCCCGGGGTGATCGACCGGCGTTCGCGGGTCGTGCGGCACGCGCCCAACCTGCCGGGCTGGGAGTCCGCGGGTGTGCTCGACGGGCTGGAGTCTGCGCTCGGCCCCGTGGTGATCGTGGAGAACGACGCCAACCTGGCCGCGGTCGGCGAACACGTCTACGGAGCGGCGCAGGACGCGCGGGTGTTCGTGTGCGTGACCGTCGGAACCGGTGTCGGCATGGGGATCTGCGTGGACGGCGTGCTGTTCCGCGGCGCGCACGGGGCGGCGGGCGAGGTCGGGTTCCTGCCGTTCGGGAAGTCCGCTTCGGACGTCCAACGTGGACAGTTCGAACAGGCTGCGGCGGCGGAGTCCGTGGTGGCACTGGCTCGTGAACGCGGGCTGGCGGCGCGCACGGCCCGCGAGGTGTTCAGCGCCGCACGGGCCGGTGACGCGCTGGCCGTCGAGGTCGTCCGGCTGGAGGCGGAACGCCTGGCGTTCCTCGTCGCGTCCGTGGCCGCGGTGATCGATCCCGAGCTGGTCGTGCTCGGTGGTGGCGTCGGCTCGAACGTCGACCTGCTGCTCGCGCCGATCGAAGCCGCGTTGCGCACGACGACGCCGCTGGCGCCCCCGATCGTGGCGGGGTCGCTCGGTGATGGCGCGGTGCTCTCCGGAGCCATCGCGATGGGCCTGGAGGCCGCGCGTGAATTGGTCTTCGAAGTTACTCTCTGAGAGTAGTCGAGTGGCCCTCACCTGGTAATTCACTCAATTGTCGTAGCTGTTAACGGCGTTCTGTGGCTTAGCGTTACCGGCACCTCCACCTGGAGGGTGTTGTGTCCTTCCGTTGCAAGGGGAGTCGGTAGGGGGATGCGGGGGACGTAGCCCCCTACCGGCCGTGCACTGGGCAGGTGCCGCGCCCGCACCATCAGCCTGCCCAGTGCAGTAACGGCCTCAGCGCGGCGTCGGCCGGTGCACGTTCGTCGCCGTCGACTCCCGATGTGTCGAGTCCGCGATCCACCGGCCGGGGATGGACGCGTCCAGCACGCCCTCCTCCAGCCACGTGTAGTTGCCGTCGAGCACCTGCTTGGCCAGCAGCACGTCGCTGTCGTCGGTGTTCTTCCACAGCTTCTCGAACAGCTCGTCGACCCGGATCCGCGCCTGCTTGGCGAACGCGTCCGCCAGGAGCTGGGCGTTGGGGTTGGAGTCCTGCGCGGCCCGCACGCACGCGGCGCTGATCGCGAACAGCTCGGCGCCGATGTCGACGATCCGGCTGAGGAACCGCTGCTTGCGCTCCATCTTCCCCTGCCACCGCGACATGGCGTAGAACGTCTGCCGCGCGAGCTTGCGCGCCGACCGCTCGACGAACCTCAGGTGCCTGGCGAGCGGCCCGAACTCCGTGTACCCGGCCGGGCTCTGGCCCTTGCCGACGACCAGCGTGGGCAGCCACTTCGCGTAGAACCCGCCGGCCTTGGCCGCCGCCCTCATCTTCGCCTGCCGGTCGGCGTCGGGGTCGATGATGTCGCCGGCGACGCTGAGGTGCGCGTCGACGGCCTCGCGGGCGATCAGCAGGTGCATGATCTCGGTGGAGCCCTCGAAGATCCGGTTGATGCGCAGGTCGCGCAGCACCTGCTCGGCCGCGATGCCGCGTTCGCCGCGCGCCGCCTGCGACTCGGCCGTCTCGTAGCCGCGGCCGCCGCGGATCTGCACCAGCTCGTCGGCCACCAGCCAGGCCTTCTCGGACGCGTAGAGCTTCGCCAGCGCGGCCTCGATGCGGATGTCGTGGCTGCCGGCGTCCGCGAGCTCGGAACTGAGGTCCAGCACGGCTTCCAGCGCGTACGCCGTCGCCGCGATGTAGGCGATCTTGCCGGCGATGGCCTCGTGCTTGCCGACCGGCAGACCCCACTGGATGCGCTCGTTCGACCACTCGCGAGCGATCTTCAGGCACCACTTCGCCGAACCGGCGCACAGCGCGGGCAGGCTCAGCCGTCCGGTGTTCAGGGTGGCCAGCGCGATCTTGAGCCCAGCGCCTTCCTTGCCGATCACGTTCTTCTTGGGCACGCGGACGTCGTGGAACCTCGTGACGCCGTTTTCGAGGCCTCGCAGGCCCATGAACGCGTTGCGGTTCTCGACGGTGATGCCCTCGGCGTCCGCTTCGACGACGAACGCGGTGATGCCCTTGTTCGGCACCTGGGCCATGACGACCAGAAGATCGGCCACGACACCGTTGGTGGTCCACAACTTCACGCCGTTGAGCACGTAGTCGTCGCCGTCGGGGGTGGCGATGGTGCCGAGGCGGGCCGGGTCCGAGCCGACGTCCGGTTCGGTGAGCAGGAACGCGGTGATCTCGCCCTTGGCACACCGGGGCAGGAACTCCTGCTTCTGCTCGGGACTGCCGAACATCGCGATCGGCTGCGGCACGCCGATGGACTGGTGCGCGC
Organism: Lentzea sp. NPDC004789; assembly: GCF_053601075.1. Taxonomy (NCBI): domain Bacteria; kingdom Bacillati; phylum Actinomycetota; class Actinomycetes; order Pseudonocardiales; family Pseudonocardiaceae; genus Lentzea; species Lentzea sp. NPDC004789. The sequence goes on from NZ_JBSGBE010000004.1 coordinate 50,296, forward strand.
TCAGCATCGCGCCGATCGCGGGGCTCGCCGAGCCGACCAGCATCAGCGCCTTGTTGTAGTAGACCTGGGTCAGGCCGATGCCGCCGTACTCCGGCTTGATCTTCATGCCGAACGCGCCGAGGTCCTTCAGGCCCTTCAGCACGTCGTCGGGGATCTGGGCGTCCCGCTCGATGACGGTGTTGTCGATGTGGGACTCGGTGAACTCGCGCAGCTTCTCGAGGAAGGCCTCGCCGCGCTCCCGGTCCTGCGCCGTGCCACTCGGATGCGGGTGGATGAGGTCGATGCGGAAGTGACCGAGGAAGAGCTCCTTGCCGAAGCTCGGTCGCTGCCAGCGGGTTTCCCGTGCTTGTTCGGCGACCTGCCTGGCCGCGCGCTCGTCGACGGTCATGGTTACCTCCGAGTAGGGGTGTGACCCACGTTACTCGGCGGTAGGCGGATGTCCACCGGCTCTGGGGGTGAAAACGATGAAGGGAACCTTCCTCCACTTGAGGTGGAGAAAGGTTCCCTTCATCGAGGAAGCACCGGGCTACGGCAGCGGGGCGGCTCCGCGCTTGGCCAGGTAGTCCTTCATCAGTTCCACTTCGGCGGACTGCGACTTCAGCATGTTGTCCGCCAGCGTCCGGACGAACGGCTGGCCGGCGTGCGTGGCCGCGTACTCGGCCATCGGCGCGCCGCCGGTGTGGTGGCGGAGCATCAGCTGCAGGAAGTAGACGTCGAACTCGCGTCCGGTCAGCGTCCGCAGCTTGGCCAGCTCGTCGGTCACGGCCATGCCGGGCATCAGCGGCTTGCCGGCCTCCGGCGTGGTGGCGCCGTGGCCGTGCACGCCCGCGTCGTTCATCCACGCCATGTAGACGCCCGACACGTTCTGCTCGTGCTCGTTCCACATCATCAGCCACCCCTTCATCCGCCCGACCTGTTCGAGCTGGGTGGAGGCGATGTCGAACGCCAGCTGCCTGATCTCCGGATCGGCGGACCGATCGCGGGCGATGTTGGCCATCTGGATGCCCTGCAGGTGGTGCTGCGCCATGTCCTGGCAGAAGCCGACGTCGACGGAACCGGACGCCGGCACCGCGGAGGACGTTGAACCCGGCAGCTTCACGAGCAGGCCCACCGCCGCGCCCAGCAGGAGCACGGCGAGCACGGCGGCACCGATGACGAGGGCGCGGGCGACCCCGGAGGGACGCCCGGACACCTCGGTCTCCTCGGCGGGAGTGCTCATCAGCTCGACGGCGGCGTCGACGGGGATCCCGACGACGGAGGCGTCGCCGGCGAACCCGACGACGGCGGCGTGCTCATGTTCTGCGCGGCCTCGGTCTTCGACTCGTCCTTGCCGCCGTCCATCGGCACGGCGTCCGCGCCCGGCTTCTCGGCCACGAACGGGGCCGGGTTCGACTGGAACTGCGGGTTCTCGCAGGACGCGCCGACCTCGGGGTAGGTGTTCGGGTTGCGCAGCAGCGACGAGATGAACTGGTCGATGCGCTCGTCGTCGGCCTTCTCGACCTTCAGCTGGTGGCCCCAGGACTGCAGCGAGATCGGCTTGTCGAGGCCGGGGTACGGCGACATCATCGTGTACGGGACGCCCTCGACCTTGGTCTTGAGCTTCGCGAGCGCGTCGTCCTTGACCTGGTCGGGGTTGTAGGCGATCCAGACGGCGCCGTGCTCGAGGCCGTGGACCATGTTCTCGGTGCGGACGGCCTTGTCGTAGACGACACCGGTGCAGTCGGCCCACTGGCCGTCGTGCGGACCGCCGAAGGGCGGGCTCTGGTCGTAGGCGACGCGCTGGGTCGGCTCGACGTGGCGGGAGCCCTTGTACTCCTTGATCACGATGCCCGCGAGCTGCGTCGACGGGTCCTTGTTCGTGTCGGAGGGCTTCCACTTGGCCAGGGCGGCCTCTTTGACGTTGTTCGCGTGGATCTGCGAATACGCGTATCCGAACACGCCGCCGGCCAGGCCGAGCACGGCGATCACCGCGATGATCGTTCCCCACGGCTTCGGCTTGCTCGCCACCACCGAGGAACGGGCGGCCGCCACGCTGCTGCGTGTGGCCTTCGTCTTCTTGCCGCTTACCATGTCCGCCTCAGATGTCGTCCTGGTCAACCGGGCGCCAGTGTAGGGACTTCGTGTCTGGTCACTGTCAGCGCGTAGCGATACCACGTCCTCGTTAACACTTGCCGTCTCACCCTCCGAGACCCGGTAACCCGGTCGAGACCTGCGACAACGCTTCTCTAGACTCATGCGTCGTGACCCCCGAAGCGCTCGCCGATCTCGTTCGGAGCACGGTTGCCCGGTTGCTGGGCGACCGAGGCCTGGACGCCACCTCGCTGCCCGCGCAGGTGACGGTCGAGCGACCCAGGAACTCCGAGCACGGCGACTACGCCACGAACATCGCGCTCCAGCTCGCCAAGAAGGCCGGCGTCGCGCCGCGCGACCTCGCCACGTGGCTCGCCGAGGCCCTGCGGGGGCAGAAGGCCATCGCGAAGGCCGACGTGGCCGGTCCCGGCTTCATCAACCTCACCATCGCCACCGAGGCGCAGGGCGCGATCGTCGAGGACGCGCTGAAGGACGGCTACGGCACGGGCTCGGAACTGGCCGGCAAGAAGATCAACCTGGAGTTCGTCTCCGCGAACCCGACCGGCCCCATCCACCTGGGCGGCGCGCGCTGGGCGGCCGTCGGCGACGCGCTCGGCCGGGTCCTCGAAGCCCGCGGTGCCGAGGTCACGCGGGAGTACTACTTCAACGACGCGGGCGCGCAGATCGACAGGTTCGTCCGGTCGCTGATCGCCGCCGCGAAGGGCGAACCGGCCCCCGAGGACGGCTACACGGGCACGTACGTGAGCGACATCGCGGCCGAGGTCCTGCGCCGCGAGCCCGGTGCGCTCGCCGACCCCGAGACCGTGCGCAGGGTCGGCGTCGGGCTGATGTTCGACGAGATCAAGCGCACCCTGCACGAGTTCGGCACCGACTTCGACGTCTACTTCCACGAGGACTCGCTGCACCAGGACGGCCGCGTCGCCGAGGCCGTCGAGCGGATCAAGGCGAACGGGGCGCTCTACGAGAAGGACGGCGCCTGGTGGCTGCGGTCCACCGACTACGGCGACGACAAGGACCGGGTCGTGATCAAGAGCGACGGCGCCCCGGCCTACATCGCCGGCGACATCGCGTACTTCCTCGACAAGCGGGCCCGCGGGGCCGACCTCTGCATCTACATGCTCGGCGCGGACCACCACGGCTACGTCAGCCGGCTCAAGGCCGCCGCGGCGGCCCTGGGCGACGACCCGGCCACCGTCGAGGTGCTGATCGGCCAGCTGGTGAACCTCGTCAGCGGCGGTCAGCCCGTGCGGATGAGCAAGCGCGCGGGCACCGTCATCACCATGGACGACCTGGTCGAGGCGGTCGGCGTGGACGCGGCGCGCTACGCCATGATCCGCTCGTCCGTCGACTCGTCCCTGGACATCGACCTCGACCTGCTGCGCAAGCACAGCAACGACAACCCGGTCTACTACGTGCAGTACGCCCACGCGCGCACGTCGTCGATCCTGCGCAACGCCGCCGACCTCGGCATCACCCCCGGAGAGGACTTCGCGCTGCTCACCCACGAGCGCGAAGGCGACCTCATCCGCACCATCGGCGAGTTCCCGCGCGTGGTGGCCACCGCCGCCGAACTGAGGGAACCGCACCGCGTGGCTCGTTATCTGGAAGAGCTCGCGGGCACGTACCACCGCTTCCAGCAGGACTGCCGCGTGCTTCCACGCGGCGACGAGGAGACGACTCCGTTGCACCAGGTCAGGCTTCAGCTCGTGAACGCCACGAGGCGTGTCTTCGCCGCAGGTCTCGGCCTGCTCGGCGTGACCGCCCCGGAGCGCATGTGATGCGCGCGCACCCGGCCGGACCCCGGCACGCCGACGTTCTCGTTCCCGGCAGCACCGCCGGCGACCGCCCTTCGACCTCCGAGCAGCTCGACCACCTGCCCCCGCACGTGTGGCCCCGCAACGCCAGGCGCAACGCCGACGGCGTCGTGGAGCTGGCGGGCGTGGACGTGCGCGGGCTCGCCGAGCAGTACGGCACCCCGCTGTTCGTCATGGACGAGCAGGACTTCCGCGCGCGCTGCCGCGAGCACGCCGAGGCGTTCGGCGACCCGACGCTCGTGCACTACGCCTCCAAGGCGTTCCTGAGCGTCCAGATCGCGAAGTGGGTGGCGGAAGAGGGCCTCTCGATCGACGTCTGCAGCGGCGGCGAACTCGCCATCGCGCTGCGGGCGGACTTCCCGGCCGAGCGCATCGCGTTGCACGGCAACAACAAGAGCGTCGCCGAGCTGACCGCTGCGGTCGAGGCGGGCGTCGGCGGGATCGTGGTCGACTCGTTCCACGAGATCGCACGCCTGGACGCGATCGCGCGCGAACGCGGTGTGGTGCAGCCGGTGCTGATCCGCGTGACGGTCGGCGTCGAGGCGCACACCCACGAGTTCATCGCGACCGCGCACGAGGACCAGAAGTTCGGCTTCTCGCTGTCCTCCGGCGACGCGGCCGAGGCCGTGCGGCGCGTGCTCAAGGCGTCCGGGCTCAAGCTCGTCGGCCTGCACAGCCACATCGGTTCGCAGATCTTCGACGCGTCCGGCTTCGAGGTCGCGGCCCGTCGTGTCATCGGCCTGCTGGCGGACATCCGCTCCGAGCACGGCGAGATCGAGTCGCTCACGGTCGTCGACCTCGGTGGCGGTCTCGGCATCGCGTACACGCCGGACGACGACCCGCCCCCGCCCGCCGAGCTGGCGCGGCAGCTGCACAACATCGTGCAGAAGGAGTGCGAGCACAACGGGCTGGAGATGCCGCGCATCGCGGTCGAGCCGGGCCGCGCGATCGTCGGGCCCGGCACGGTCACCGTGTACGAGGTCGGCACGATCAAGGACGTCGAGCTCGACGGCGGCGCGCGCCGCCGGTACGTGAGCGTCGACGGCGGCATGAGCGACAACATCCGCACGGCGCTCTACGACGCGGTCTACGACTGCAAGCTCGTCTCGCGCGCCGCCGAGCCCGAGTCGCGGGCCGTGCTGTGCCGCGTGGTCGGCAAGCACTGCGAGGCCGGTGACATCGTGGTCCGCGACTGCTGGCTGCCCGACGACCTCGCGCCGGGAGACCTGCTGGCGATCGCTGCGACCGGGGCCTACTGCTACTCGATGGCGAGCGGGTACAACCGACTTCCACGGCCCGCGCTCGCCGCGGTGACCGGTGGAGAGGCGCGGCTGCTGCTGCGCCGGGAGACCGAGGACGATCTGTTCCGTCTGGAGGTATGAGAGCCGTGAAACCGATTCGGGTCGCCTTGCTGGGTTGCGGCACGGTGGGCACGGAGGTAGTCCGGCTGCTGACGGACCAGGCCGAGGACCTCACCCAGCGCATCGGCGCGCCGGTTGAGCTCGCGGGCATCGCCGTGCGCAGGCCGAACAAACACCGCGAGGTGCCGGAGCACCTGCTCACCACGGACGCCGCCGCGCTCGTCGCGTCCCCCGACGTGGACGTGGTCGTCGAGGTCATCGGCGGCATCGAGCCGACGCGCGGGCTGCTGCTGGACGCGCTGAAGGCGGGCAAGTCCGTCGTCACCGCGAACAAGGCGCTGCTCGCCGAGCACGGCTCCGACCTGTTCGAGGCGGCCGACGCGTCCGGTGCGGACCTCTACTTCGAGGCCGCGGTCGCCGGTGCGATCCCGTTGCTGCGCCCGTTGCGGGAATCCCTTGCGGGAGACCGGATCACGCGCGTCATGGGCATCGTGAACGGCACGACGAACTTCATCCTGTCCGCGATGGACGCCACCGGCGCCGGCTACGCCGAGACGCTGGAGGAGGCCTCGCGGCTGGGTTACGCCGAGGCCGACCCGACTGCCGACGTCGACGGGTTCGACGCCGCGTCGAAGGCCGCGATCCTCGCGTCGCTCGCGTTCCACACGCGGGTGACGGCGGCGGACGTGTACCGCGAGGGCATCCGCGCGGTGTCCGCGGCGGACATCGCGGCGGCCAAGGGACTCGGCCGCACGGTGAAGCTGCTCGCGATCTGCGAGCGCGTCACGTCTCCGTCCGGCCAGGAGTCAGTCGCCGTTCGAGTGCACCCGGCCATGATCCCCAGGACGCATCCGCTGGCTTCGGTCAACGGCGCGTTCAACGCGGTGTTCGTCGAGGCCGACGCGGCGGGGGAGATGATGTTCTACGGGCAGGGCGCCGGTGGCGCCCCGACGGCGAGCGCGGTGCTCGGCGACCTGGTCGCCGTGGCGCGCAACAAGGTCGCGAGCGGACGTGGTCCGCGCGAGTCGGCCTACGCCGCGCTTCCCGTGCAGCCCATGGGGAACACGCCCACGCGCTACCACATCAGCCTCGACGTGGCGGACAAGGCCGGTGTCCTCTCGCAGGTCGCCGCGGTGTTCGCCGAGCACGACGTGAGCATCGCCGCGGTGCGCCAGGAAGGCCGCACCGAGGACGCCAGCTTGGTGATCGTCACGCACGCGGCGACGGACGCCGCGCTGCGGTCCACTGTGGACAAAATCGGTGGCCTCCCCGTGGTGCGGGACGTCGTCAGCGTCATGAGGGTGGAGGGCGAAGAGTGAGCCCAGAAAATTCGGCTGTCAGAGCAGGCTGGCCCGGTCTCATCAACGCCTACCGGGACCGCATCGAGATCCCCGAGGGCGCCGAGGTCGTGACGCTGCACGAGGGCGGCACGCCGCTGGTGCACGCGAAGCGCCTGTCCGAGACCACGGGTTCGGACGTGTGGGTCAAGGTCGAGGGCGCGAACCCGACCGGGTCGTTCAAGGACCGCGGCATGACCGTGGCCATGACGTACGCGCTCGCGTCCGGGCTGAAGGCGGTCATCTGCGCCTCCACCGGCAACACGTCGGCGTCGGCCGCGGCCTATGCGGCCAAGGCCGGGCTGACGGCGGCCGTGCTGGTGCCCAGCGGCAAGATCGCGATGGGCAAGCTCGCGCAGGCCGTCATGCACGGCGCGAAGATCCTGCAGATCGACGGCAACTTCGACGACTGCCTGGAGCTCGCGTCCAAGACCGCGGCCGAGTACCCGGTCACGCTGGTGAACTCGGTCAACCCGGTGCGCCTGATCGGCCAGCAGACCGCCGCGTGGGAGGTCTGCGACGTCCTCGGCCAGGCGCCGGACGTGCACTGCCTGCCGGTCGGCAACGCGGGCAACATCACCGCGTACTGGAAGGGCTACACGTCGTACGACCAGGGCCTGCCGCGCATGTTCGGCTTCCAGGCCGCCGGTGCGGCGCCGTTGGTGAGCGGCGAGCCGGTGACGAACCCGGAGACCATCGCGACCGCGATCCGGATCGGGTCGCCCGCGTCGTGGACGGGTGCGATCAACGCCCGCGACTCCTCCGGCGGCCTCATCGACGCCGTCACCGACGACCAGATCCTCGCCGCGTACCGGCTGCTGGCGTCGTCCGAGGGCATCTTCGTGGAGCCCGCGTCGGCCGCGTCCATCGCCGGTCTGCTGATGACCGCCGAGGACGATCGCCTGCCGCGCGGGTCGACGGTTGTGTGCACCGTCACTGGCCACGGTCTGAAGGACCCGGACACCGCGCTGCTCGGCGTCACCGAGGTCGAACCCGTCCCGGTCGACCCCGGTGCGGTCGCGCACGCGCTGGAGCTCGCGTGAGGTTCCTGATCACCGTCCCGGCGTCGACCGCGAACCTCGGTTCGGGGTTCGACGCGCTGGGCATGGCGCTCGGCCTGCACGACGAGATCGAGGTCGCCGTTGCGGACGGTCTGTCGATCACCGTCGAAGGCGCTGGATCGGGTGACGTCCCGCTCGACGAGAGCCATCTCGTCGTGCGGGCCGTCCGCGCCGCCGGGTACACCGGTGGGCTCGCCCTGAAGTGCCGCAACGTCATTCCGCACGCACGTGGACTGGGCTCGTCGGCGGCGGCGATCGTGGCGGGTGTCGCAGCCGGATTCACCCTGACGGGTCGCGAGTTGGACACGGACGCGTTGCAAATCGCTGCCGAGTTCGAGGGCCACGCGGACAACGCGGCGGCCTCCTTGTACGGCGGCGTAGTCGTTGCGTGGTCTGAAGGAGAGCGGTTCCGCGCCGTCCGGATGGAGCCCGACGCACGGGTGCGCCCGGTCGTGCTGATCCCGTCCCAGGAGTCGTCCACCAAGACCACGCGCGGCCTGCTTCCGGCCGAAGTGCCGCACGCGGACGCCGCGCACGCCGCGGGACGGGCCGCCCTGGCGGTGCACGCGTTGACGTCGGATCCGTCGGTTCTCCTTGCTGCGACTGAGGATCGCCTCCACCAGAACTACCGCGAGCCCGCGTGGCCCGACACCGTTCGGGTGATCAACGATCTTCGCAAGCTCGGTGTTCCCGCGTGCGTGTCCGGAGCGGGACCCACCGTGATCGCGTTCGGCGACCTGCCGGCCGAGGTCGACGTCCACGGCTTCGACGTGCGGAGACTCGACGTCGACACCGCCGGCGTGCGTGTTCGGCCATTGGACTGACACGCCCGACCCCGGTTGTTGCATAGGGGGAGACCGGCGTCTACCCTCGGGGGCGATCAGTCACCGCGCGCACGGGCGCCGGTGTCGCGCCCGGACACTCGTTCCGGGTCGCAATCCTTTTGTGTTCCGGCCCTGTGCCGTGCGGGCGGGGCGGACGCAAAAGAGGCACCCGATCGCCGTGTGACCTGAGAAAAGTCCCGTGCCTGCCGGAAGCGGTGTGTGCTTCCGTCTGCATCGGACTTGACCGTCGTTCCCCAGTTGACGTGGGAAGACGGGTCCGCTGGGCCGCGTAGGAGGCGGGGCCTGGTCAGGAAGGACATGTGTGAGCAACACCGATTTGCTGAGCAGCGATGTCGCAGCTGCTTCTGGTTCTGGAGCCGAGGAGAACGCTCTGTCCACCCCTTCGAACGGCACGACGCCGCGCCGCCGCGCGGGTCTGTCCGGCATGGTGCTCGCTGAGTTGCGCGAGCTCGCCGGCCAAATGGGCATCACCGGAACCGCAGGCCTGCGCAAGGGCGACCTGATCGCGGCCATCAAGGAGAAGCAGGGCTCCGGCGCCCCCGCGAAAGCCGAGAAGCCGGCGAAGACCGAGAAGGTCGCCGCCAAGGCTTCGGCTCCGGCCGCCGAGAAGCCCGCGGCTGCCGAAAAGCCTGTTCAGCAGCAGCTCGACGTGGCGGAGAAGCCCGCCGTCGTCGCAGCTCCCGCCGAGACCGGCTCGTCCGAGGAGGGCGGCCGCCGAGGCAACCGCCGTCGTCGTTCCGGCCGTGGTGGCGGCAACGCCGAGGCCGGCGAGGGCCAGCAGCCCGAGCAGCGCGCCGAGCGCCCGGAGCGGCAGGAGCGCGCTGAGCGTTCCGAGCGTTCCGGTGAGCGCCAGGAGCGTTCCGACCGGGGCGACCGGCAGGAGCGCGGTGAGCGCCAGGAGCGCGGCGAGCGTTCTGAGCGCGGCGACCGTCAGGACCGCGGTGACCGGGGCGGCCGTGACCGCAACCGCGACCGCGACCGTGACCGCCAGGGCGGCCAGCAGCAGGGTGACGACGAGGAAGGCGGCCGTCGTGGCCGGTTCCGCGACCGTCGCCGCCGCGGCGGCCGTGGTGAGGGCGGCGAGCGTCCCGACCGCGAGACCGAGGTGCGCGAGGACGACGTCCTGCTCCCCGTCGCGGGCATCCTCGACGTGCTGGAGAACTACGCGTTCGTCCGCACGTCGGGCTACCTGGCGGGCTCGAACGACGTCTACGTCTCGTTGTCGCTGGTCCGCAAGTACGGCCTGCGCCGTGGCGACGCCATCACCGGCGCCGTCCGCCAGCCGCGCGAGGGCGAGCAGCAGCGCCAGAAGTTCAACCCGCTGGTCCGCGTCGACAAGATCAACGGCCTGGACCCGGACGAGGCGCGCAACCGCCCGGACTTCACCAAGCTGACGCCGCTCTACCCGAACGAGCGTCTGCGCCTGGAGACCGAGCCGCACATCCTCACCACCCGCGTCATCGACCTGGTGATGCCGATCGGCAAGGGCCAGCGCGCCCTGATCGTGTCGCCGCCGAAGGCCGGCAAGACCTCGGTGCTGCAGTCGATCGCCAACGCGATCACGAAGAACAACCCCGAGTGCCACCTGATGGTCGTCCTGGTGGACGAGCGTCCGGAAGAGGTCACCGACATGCAGCGCTCGGTGAAGGGCGAGGTCATCGCCTCGACCTTCGACCGGCCGCCGTCGGACCACACCACCATCTCGGAGCTCGCGATCGAGCGGGCCAAGCGCCTGGTCGAGATGGGCCACGACGTGGTCGTGCTGCTCGACTCGATCACGCGTCTGGGCCGTGCGTACAACCTGGCGGCGCCCGCGTCCGGCCGGATCCTGTCCGGTGGTGTCGACTCGACCGCGCTGTACCCGCCGAAGCGGTTCCTGGGTGCCGCCCGCAACATCGAGGGTGGCGGCTCGTTGACCGTCATCGCGACGGCGCTGGTGGAGACCGGTTCCGCCGGTGACTCGGTGATCTTCGAGGAGTTCAAGGGCACCGGCAACGCCGAGCTCAAGCTCGACCGGAAGATCGCGGACAAGCGGACGTTCCCGGCTGTGGACGTCGACTCGTCCGGTACCCGCAAGGAAGAGCTGCTGCTGTCGCCGGATGAGATGGCGGTCACGCACAAGCTGCGCCGGGTGCTGCACGCGCTGGACGGGCAGCAGGCCATCGACCTGCTGCTGGACCGGCTGCGGAAGTCTCGCACCAACATCGAGTTCCTGATGCAGGTGGCGAAGACGACGCCTGGGGCCGAGCAGGACTGATCGCCCGCGCAAGTTTCACGTGAAAAGACCCCCGGTGCAGGTCGCCGGGGGTCTTTTCGCATCCGTTCACTCGAACGCCAAGCCCCGCACCCCCGCTTGCTCCTGGGGCACGCGGGGAGCTTTCGTACTCTCCTGGCGCACGAAAGGGCCCCGCGTGCGGCAAAGCGAGAGGGCTAGCGGCAGTTCGAGGCTGGTTGGCCTTCGTCGTTCTGCACCAGGCACTGGAACACCAGGGCCAGCAGGACCGGTAGGCCCACCACAGCGGTGACCAGCGCCGGCACCTCCACGGCGCCCACCAGGACGCCAAACACCAGTACGGCGGCCAGGTAGGGCCACCTCAGCCAGGTGCGTTGCCACGGGCGGCGCCAGCGGACTCCGCCGGACACGGCCGCGGCTACCGCCACGCCTGCACCGGTGACCACCGGGTACAGCGGAACTGTTGTCCAGGATGCGGTGATCAGGCCTGCTGAGCCCAGCAGGCCGAACACTGCGGCGGAGAACAGGAACGGCACGGCCAGCCACACGCGCTGGTTCAGGGGCCGTTCGGCGGTGCAGAACACGGCACACAGTCTGATGGACGGCCACCAACAACACGGAGCCGTATGTGGCCGAACGGCTGCACCTTGCGCCGAACGGCGTATTGAGGACGGTGAGCGGTTGTGACTTCAAACACCCCGGAGGGCGGTGGCGAGGGTCGGGAACAACCGCGTTTTTGCACGTGTTGAAGGGTCTGGCAAACTAAACGGTCGAGTCCGGCTCCGGTTCACCCGTTACCACTGGGACCCGGCGGCCATCGTCTGAAAGGGACAAGATCTTGAAGGCTGGAATCCACCCGGAGTACACCGCCACCGAGGTGACGTGCAGCTGCGGCAACAGCTTCACCACCCGCAGCACCACCTCGGCGTCTGAGGTTCGTGTCGAGATGTGCTCGAACTGCCACCCGTTCTACACGGGCAAGCAGCGCATCCTGGACACCGGCGGTCGCGTCGCGCGCTTCGAGGCGCGTTACGGCAAGCGCAACAAGTAGCTGCTTCAACGGCGCCTGACCTCGGCAAACGTGCCGAGGCAGGCGCCGTTTGCCGTCTTGCAGGTCATTACTAGGGAGTCCTCAAGTGTCGCAGTCGCTGGACAGCCTGCTCGCCGAGTACGACGAGCTCGAGAAGAAGCTCGCCGACCCCAGCGTGCACGCTGACCAGGCCGGGGCGCGCAAGCTGGGCAAGAGGTACGCCGAGCTCGGGCCGATCGTGAAGACCGCTCGGGAGATCGAGCAGGCCAGGAGCGATCTCGAAGCGGCGAAGGAGCTCGCGGCCGAGGACAAGGGGTTCCAGGAAGAGGTCGACCAGCTCCAGGAGCAGCTTCCCAAACTGGAGGAGAAGCTCACCGAGCTGCTGCTGCCGCGCGACCCGCACGACGGTGACGACGTGTTGCTGGAGATCAAGTCCGGCGAGGGTGGCGAGGAGTCCGCGCTGTTCGCCGGGGATCTGCTGCGGATGTACACGCGGTACGCCGAGCGGCAGGGGTGGAAGGTCGAGATGCTCGACGGCACCGACTCCGACCTCGGCGGGTTCAAGGACGTCACGGTCGCCATCAAGGCCAAGAGCCCGACGCCGGAAGGTGTCTGGAGCCGGCTGAAGTGGGAGGGCGGTGTGCACCGCGTGCAGCGGGTGCCCGTCACGGAGTCGCAGGGGCGGATCCACACGTCCGCGGCCGGTGTTCTCGTGTTCCCCGAGGCCGAGGAGGTCGGGGAGGTCGAGATCGACGAGAAGGACCTGCGCATCGACGTCTACCGGTCGTCGGGCAAGGGTGGGCAGTCGGTCAACACCACCGACTCGGCGGTGCGCATCACGCACCTGCCGACCGGGATCGTGGTCTCGTGTCAGAACGAGCGCAGCCAGCTGCAGAACAAGGCGCGTGCGATGCAGGTGCTGCAGTCGCGGCTCGCGGCGCTGGCCGAGGAGCAGAAGGCGCAGGAGCAGTCGGACGCGCGGCGCACGCAGATCCGCACGGTCGACCGGTCGGAGCGGGTGCGGACCTACAACTTCCCCGAATCACGAATTTCTGATCACCGGGTTGGGTACAAAGCGCATAACCTGGACCAGGTGCTCGACGGTGACCTGGACGCGGTGGTGGACGCGCTGGCCGCCGCCGACCGGGCAGAACGGCTCGCAGGCGGGTAATCCGACGTGAGAGGGGCGCGTTGTGGCCGAGATCCTGGTGAATCCGCAGTCCGCGCCTCTCGACCGGCCGGTCGACGTCGTCATCGTCGGCCTGAAGCCCGGCCAGCCCCTCACGGTCCAGCTCTCCACCGGCGACCGCGCCTCGCACGCCTCGTTCGAGGCCGATGATCGCGGCGTCGTCGACCTGACTCGGCATGCCCCGTTGGAGGGCAGCTACCGCGGCGTTGACCCGATGGGGTTGTTCTGGTCGCTGGAACGCACCGGCGGCAAGCCCAGCCCGATGTGCCTGTCCGTCGACGGCGTGGGTGATCGCGTTCTCGAACGTCTCACCGTGCCCGAGGGCGTCGAGCGCGTCGAGGTGCGGGAGAACGGTCTGGTCGGCACCCTGTTCGCTCCCGGGGACGACGGAGGCGAGCTGCCGGGCGTGATCGTGCTCGGCGGGTCCGAGGGCGGTCTGCACGAGACGGACGCGGCTCTGCTGGCCGCGCACGGGTTCGTCACGTTCGCGCTCGGCTACTTCGGGATGCAGGGCCTGCCCGAGCACCTCGTGGACGTTCCGCTCGAGTACTTCGGCACGGCGATCGAGCACCTCGCGGAACGCTCCGGCGAGATCGGGGTGGTCGGCGGGTCTCGCGGTGGTGAGCTGGCGTTGCTGATCGGTGCGACGTACCCGCAGGTCAGGGCCGTGGTCAGCGTGGTGGGCAGCGGCGTGGTGACGCAGGGGATCGGGCCCGGCGCGAACCTGCTGCAGAAGCTGTCGCACGAGGCGGCGTCGTGGACGCTGAAGGGCGAGCCGTTGCCGTACCTGCCCTGCCACGTGGGCGACGAGCTGCGGGCGAAGATCGTCAACGGTGAACCGGTGCCGTTGCGGCTCGCGTTCGACACCTCCGACGGCATCCCCGAGGACACCGAGATCCGGGTCGAGAACATCGTCGGCGGTGTGTTGCTCATCTCGTCCGGGCGCGACGACGGGTGGCCGTCCGCGGAGCTGAGCGAGGTCGCCGTGCGCCGGCTGAAGGACCACGAGCACCCGTTCCCGTTCGAGCACGTCGTGTATCCCGAGGCAGGACACCTGATAGCGGGCCCGCCGCACCGTCCGGCGACCGACGTGACCTATCCGGGGCCCGGCGTCACCTTCTCGGGTGGTGGTGTTCCGCAGGCCACCGCGCACGCTCAGGCGAACGCCTGGAAACGGACGGTTGAGTTCTTGCAGGAGCAGCTCGGGACCTAGGGTGTGTGCTTATGAGCGCACACTTTGATGTCGTCGTCGTGGGTGCGGGTCCCGGCGGGTACGTCGCCGCGATCCGGGCGGCTCAGCTGGGGCTGAAGACCGCCATCGTCGAGGAGAAGTACTGGGGCGGCGTCTGCCTGAACGTCGGCTGCATCCCGTCGAAGGCTCTCCTGCGCAACGCCGAGCTCGCGCACATCTTCACGCACGAGCAGAAGACGTTCGGCATCAAGGTCGACGGCACCGTCAGCTTCGACTACAGCGCGGCGTGGCAGCGCAGCCGCAAGGTCGCGGACGGGCGCGTCAAGGGCGTGCACTTCCTCATGAAGAAGAACGGCATCACCGAGTACAACGGGTGGGCCAACTTCACCGACGACCACACGCTGACCGTCGGGGACGAGACGATCACCTTCGGCCACGCGATCCTCGCCGTGGGTGCCACGACCAGGATGCTGCCGAACACGCAGAAGTCCGACCGCGTCGTGACCTACGAAGAGCAGATCATGACCGAGGACCTGCCCGAGTCGATCATCATCGCCGGTGCGGGCGCGATCGGTGTCGAGTTCGCGTACGTGATGCACAACTACGGCGTGAAGGTCACCATCGTCGAGTTCCTCGACCGGATGGTGCCGCTCGAGGACGCCGAGGTGTCCGCGGAGCTGCTCAAGCGCTACAAGAAGATGGGTGTCGACGTGCGCGTCGGCACCCGCGTCGAGTCGATCGACGAGTCGGGCCCCAAGGTCCGCGTCACGGTGACGAAGAACGGCGCGACCGAGGTCCTCGAAGCCGACAAGGTCATGCAGGCCATCGGTTTCGTGCCGCGCGTCGAGGGCTACGGCCTGGAGAACACCGGCGTGAAGCTGACCGACCGCGGTGCCATCGACATCGACGGTCGCGGGCGCACGTCCGTGCCGCACATCTTCGCCATCGGTGACGTCACGGCGAAGCTGATGCTCGCGCACACCGCCGAGTCGATGGGCATCATCGCCGCGGAGACCATCGCGGGCGCCGAGACGATGGAGCTCGACTACGTGATGATCCCGCGGGCGACGTTCTGCCAGCCGCAGATCGCGTCGTTCGGCTACACCGAGGAGCAGGCCCGCGAGAAGGGCTTCGACGTCCAGGTCGCGAAGTTCCCGTTCACCGCGAACGGCAAGGCGCACGGTCTCGCCGAGCCCGGCGGGTTCGTGAAGCTGATCAGCGACGCCAAGCACGGCGAGCTGCTCGGCGGCCACATCATCGGGCCGGAGGCCACCGAGCTGCTGCCCGAGCTCACGCTGGCGCAGCAGTGGGACCTCACCGTTCACGAGGTCGCGCGCAACGTCCACGCGCACCCGACGCTGTCGGAGGCCGTCAAGGAAGCGGTGCACGGCCTGGCCGGGCACATGATCAACTTCTGAGATACCTTTTCGCTGATGATGAACCGGCAGCCGCTGCGCCTCGCGATCTCCGAGGCGGCCAAGATCCTCGCCGAGGCGGGCGTGGACAGTCCCCGCGTCGACGCGGAGTACCTGGCCGCGCACGTGCTCGGGGTGGAACGCGGGCGGCTGCCGCTCATCCCGCTGGTCGATCCGCCGGTGATCGACCAGCTGCACCGGCTCGTCCGCACGCGGGCGTCGCGCATTCCGTTGCAGCACATCCTCGGCTGGGCGCCGATGGGCGCCATCGAGGTCGAGGTCGGGCCGGGGGTGTTCGTGCCGCGGCCGGAGACCGAGCTGCTGATGGAGTGGGGCCTCAAGGCCCTGGTCGGTGTTTCCGCGCCCGTGGTCGTGGATCTGTGCACGGGCACCGGGGCGTTGGCGCTGTCGATCGCTCATGCTCGTCCCGATGCGGTGGTGCACGCGGTCGAGATCGATCCGCAAGCGCTTGCGTGGACGCGGCGGAACGCGGACGCGCGGATCGCGCTGGGGGACACCCCGATCCGGCTGCACTCCGGTGACGCCACTGATCCCTCACTGCTGTCCGATCTGGACGGTCTGGTGGATCTCGTGGTGTGCAATCCGCCTTACGTGCCAGAGGGAACTCCCGTGCAGCCCGAGGTCGGCGTGCACGATCCGCACCACGCGGTGTTCTCCGGCGCGGACGGGCTGGACGTGATCCGGCACGTCGTCTCCGCCGCCGCGCGGTGGCTGAAGCCGGGTGGCGCGGTCGGGATCGAGCACGACGACACGCAGGGCGAGTCCGTGCCGGCGTTGCTCTCGGCGCGCCGGGTGCTCACGGACGTCGCCGACCACGCCGATCTGGCGGGACGGCCCCGGTTCGCGACCGCCCGCAAGGTCTCCTAGCACGACGTTCCTAGAACAGGGCGTCGAAGGCCTTCGCCAGTTCCTTCATCTGCTCGCCGAGGCCGCGGTCGGCCAGCTTCTCCATCAGGTGTTCGGTGACGTCCTTGCTGGGCTTGGGTTTGCGCGCCTCGACGCGCAGGTCGTCGAGCGCTTCGATGGTCGCCGTCGGTGCCTTGGCGGCGTTGAGGTCCTCGCGCAGTTCGTCGAGGAGCCGCAGCACGGCCGCGACGTCCTTGATGTGTCCGATGTGGACGTCTCCGGCTCTGGCGCGTCCACTGGTGCCGAGATTGCTGCCGATCACCGGCCCCTTGATCTCGAACTTCCGCTCGTTCATGATTTTTCCCCGGTGGTGCTGATCTTCGCGGTGCCCGTGCGGGCCTTGCCGGCCGTGGCGATGTTGCTGGAGATCACCGGGCCGGTGATGTGCACGTTGTTGTTCGTCACCTGCATGGCCTGCTCCATGAACTCGGTGACCGAGATGCCCTTGTCCTGCAGGAACTCGCCCGTCGTGCGCAGCAGCCGGGCCTCCAGGACCTTGACGTAGCGCTCCACGTCGGTGAGCTGGAAGTAGTTGTCGACCTGCTGCTCGCCGGCGAGCTCGCGCAGACTGATGTTCGCGCCGTACCTCGCCGCGACGAGCGTGCCCTCGGCTTGGTGGATCGGGTTCATCCACCCCACCGCCGTCGCGACCCGCCGCGGCAGCGTGGCGGGGAACCTGAGCAGGTCGACCAGCGCATCGCTGAACGGGCGCATCGACTGCTCGGGCAGCACGTCGATCTCGCGGTACCGCGCCTGGATCGGGTGCAGGATGCAGGGCGTCCACTCGACGTAGAGCATCTCCTCGTCGAGCCCGAACGTCAGGTACGCGGACACGACCACGTCGCGGTCCCACGTCTCGACCTCGAACGAGCGGAAGTACCGCATCCACTCCATCGGCCTGGCGATCAGTTCGTCCACAACGGACTTGCCGACACTGCCTCGCGGCGAGTGGTCCTTGTCCGGCAGGACGATCCGCGCCTCCGCGTCGTCGACGTGGTCGACCAGCTCGATCGAGGAGATGACGACGCGGTCGCCCGTCCTGAGGTCGCGCAACCGGTGGCCGGGGGACAGCGACGGCGACCGGCCGGTCTTGACCAGCTCGTTCGTGACGTGCTCGTACAGCTCTGGCAGGGTGAACCCCGGCAGTGCCGTCCTTTCCCGGGCATCCTTTCCGGCGGCGGGCTTGAGCGGCAGTGCCATCGACCACGGTTCGAACATCGTGCCGGACCCCACGAACGGGCGATAACCGTGGTAGACGATCACCTCTGCCTGATCGGGGTCGTCAGTCACGTCGTCGTCGACCGGATACCGCGCGAGCGCTTCGGCGTAGTTCGACTGCCCAAGCCGCCGGACCGTCCACTCGTTGCGCCACAGCTCTTCCGCCGGCCTGCTGGTGCGGAAGTGGGCGCGGCGGAAGCTCTTCGTCACGAGCCGCCACGTGATGTCCCGGTCCGCCAGCAGCACCGCGAAGATCAGCACGATCGCGATGATCGTGATCGCGAGCCCGCCGTCGCCGCTCTCCTGCTCGTACTCGTCCGAGTACCTGCTGCCGCTCTCGGAGAGCATCGTGGTGATCTTGTAGAACACGAGCAACAGCGCGAGCATCCCGACCGCCGTGCCCAGCGCGAGCGGCCCGCGCTCGTGCGGCGAGCCCCGCCGCACGCGCCGCCCGAGCCCGATCCGCGCCTCGGCCACGACCCCGGCGGACACGGCGACCAGCAGCCACGACCCGAGCAGCCACCCGCTCCCGGCGAACAGCACCACGACCGCCAGCACCACCAGCACGCTGTCGCGCACCTTGCGCCGCGTCCGTGCCGCCACCGCCTCCCGCAACACCGCGCCGGCGTTGACGCCGGGGGACCGAGGCACGGACCGAGTGGCCTCCACGAGGTACTCGCGAATGGCGGCGTCCGCGAACTCCTCGTCGCGGTGTGCGGCTCCGCAGAGGAAGCGGGTCGTGTCGTCGCGCAACGCCGGAGAATCGCTTCCCTTCGTCACCGCAGGAGTTGACATTGTCCTGTCCACTTTCTGTCATTGAATTCAAGCACCGGTCGTTCGTGCTGGTCAGGGACGTGATAGGACAGTTGGGGGCCTATATTTTTCGCTGTTGCTGGCACAATAGTCGGTCAAGGTCGAAATGAGTCGAAGGTGGACGAATTGCACATTGTCAATGCGCCGAACGAGGGCAGATGACGTCCTTCCCGGACGCTCCGCCGATCCGCTGCTTCCTGAGCTACGCCCGCCAGGACGACGTGGTGATGGACTTCGTGGGCCCCTTCAAGGACGCCCTGCGCCACTACGCCTACGCCGACCGCGGTCGCGAGCTGGAGATCTTCCTGGACCGCGAGGCCATCGGGTGGGGTGATCTCGCCCAGCCCGTGATCAGGGCCTCGGTGCGCAGCGCCACCGTCCTGCTGCCCGTCCTGACCCGCCGCTACTTCGACCGCCCGTACTGCCGCGAAGAGCTGTTCCTCTTCTACAACCAGGCTCTCGTCGACGGCGTCCGCGGCCTGCTGCTGCCGGTCGTCCTGCTCGGCGGCGACCACCTGACCGAGGACAACCCGGACCTCGCCGTGCAGATCGTGCAGGAACGCCAGTACCGCAGTGTTCGCGAGGCCTGGTTGGAGGGCACGGCCTCGCCGGTGTGGCGCCGCACGATGCTGGCACTGGCCGGCGAGCTGGTGGACCGCGTCGAGGCAGCCGAACAGGCTCTGCTGAGCGGTGCGCCGGTGCTGGACGTCGACGTCTCCGCCGAGCTGGACCGGTTCTCGCGGGACGTCCAGGCCGTGATCGCCTCGACCTCGGCCGTCGTCGCGCAGTTCCGGGAGCTCGTGGGCGTCGACTGGCCGGCTCTGGGACCCGCTGCTGCCCGCCTGCGCGACGCCGGCCGGACGTTCGAACGCAGGGCCTTCGAGGCGGACCGCGTGCTGAGGGCGGCCGGCGCGTCGTTCCAGGCGGCGTTCGTGTCCGAGCTGGGCGAGCTGATTCCCGGCGTCGAGGCGCTGCTGGCGAGCACGCACCGGCTGGAGGCGACCGACGTGCCCGTCCGCCGCATGATGACGGTGTTCCGCGAGGGGCTCACCGCGCTGCGCAGCGGCCTGCGGGTGGTGGAGTCCTGGACGGACTTGCCAAATCCTGGCCAATAATCTGACGTTTTGTCGCGTTGAGGCCGAACGGTCGTATGTTCTCTCGTCGGGGAGGGCACGCGGTCACGCGCTTTGAGGAACCGCCGCCTCGCGCGTGACCGCGTGTGTGCCTGCGCGGGTCAGCGCTCAACCGTCATCGCCAGCACCTGACCGAGGTGCCGCGCCAAACCCGTGTTGTCCGCGGGGCTGATGGTGTACCAGCCGGCGCGGGTCTGGACGTTGGCGTACCGGCCCCGGTTCGTGTCGATCCAGGTGATCGGCGGGAAGTCCCGCTTGGCCCGGCCTTGCCCGAGCTGGACGAGGAAGTGGCCGTTGCCGATCGCGGGCCCCGTGAGCATCTGCTTGGCGAGCCGGACGTCGTCGTTCTCCGTCGTGCGCACCGTCTGCCGGAACCCTTCCTGCTGACGGCTTTCGAAAGCCTCGCCGGGCACCGTGACGAGCCTGCCCGGCCCGGGCCGGCCCGGAGGCATGGCGTTGGCGAGACTGGTCGCGATCTCGTTGGGCTGCACCAGCTTGAGCGTGACACCGGCGTCGTCCTGGGTCACCAGCACCGCGTAGCCACCACGAGCCACCACGCTGGCGCGCACGAACCTCTGCTGGTTCATGTCCGGCACGCACAGGGCGGCAACCCGAAGTTCGGGCCGCGCCAACAGGTTCAGCGCGTCCTCGAGATCGGGCTCGGGCCTGCCGCGCCGCGCGAGCCCCCTGCGTTCGAGATCCTGATGCACCGAGGCCTTGACGCGCGCACGCTCGTCGAGCGTGTCGCCGTGCTGGTCGACGTCGAAGGGGTAGGGCACACTCCCCGCCCGCAGGTCCTCCCAGAGAACCTCGAACGCGGGCAGGGAGAGCTGAGCGATCAGCCTCATCCGCCGATCACCGGCGGCGCGACCATGCGATCGTCGTCGAAGAACTCGTCCGTGGGCACGAGGTAGTTCGACTTGTGCTCCTTGTCCTCCTCGCCACCACCCTTGCCGGCACCGGCGCCACCACCGGCCCCCGTGCCACCGGCCCCGGCCGCTCCCGCACGTCCCGCCGCCCCGGCTGCGTTGGGCCCGCTGCCGGTGACTCCGGCGCCACCGCCGGGGTTGGACGGCCCGAAGCTGCCCGCGCCGCGCCCGGCCGCACCGGGTCCGCCCAGGCCGCCGGCACCCGTGCCACGACCACCGCCGGGCCCGCCCAATCCCGTGCCGCGACCACCGCCGGCGCCTCCCGGCCGCATGCCGGGCGCGCCGCCGGGGCCGCCACCAGGAGGCCTCATGCCGGGCGGAAGCATGCCGGGAGGCGTGATCGGCGGCCGGTTCTGTCCGCCAGGCAGGTTGTTCGGGTTGTTGCCGGGGTTCTGCAGCGACGGGTTGTTCGCCTGCGGCGCCACCCACGACGCGTTGGTCGTGCCGTTGCTGTTCGAGCCCGGTGGCATGCCCGTGTTGTTGCTGCTGCTGAACCGCTGGTTGGAGTTGACGCTGTTCAGGCTCTGCGAGTGCGTGGTGCTGCTCGGCTGCGTGACGCCCTGGTCCTGCGTGACCTGCGGAGTGGCGTCCATGGCGGGCATGGACTGCGCCGCGGACATCATCGTGGCGTCACGCGTCTGCATCACCTGGACGGCCTGCTGCTTGGCCTCCTGCTTCTCGTTGTACGTCGAGAACATCTCGTAGGCCCCGCCGATCATGGCCGGCGGAGCGATGACGGCGGCGCTCGCCCACTTCCCGGCGATCTTCAACGGGTTGTAGTCGACCGGCTCGGGCATGCTCCGGTTCGCCTGCACCGCCGCGTCGCGCTGCACCGCGATGGCGCCTGCGGTGGCGTGGAACGCGGTTCCGGTGTCGTCCGCGAACTTGCCGACCTTGCCCAGCGCCTGCCGAACCCCCTCGGCAGCCGTGCCGTTCCACCCGGCCTGCGAGTCGTTGACGATCTTATTGAAGTCGTTCGCCAACTCCTTGAACTTGGTGCCGAACTGCGTCCACGCGTCGATCACGGTCGTCGCGGCGTTCGGGTCGTAGTTCTGGTTGACCAGGTCCTTCATGTGCTCGTGTTGCTGCGCCGGGTAGTTCTCCGTCGACGGCTGCACGGTGGGCTTGACGGGCGCCATGAGTTCCCCCTCGGGCGTTGTTACGGCAGCTTCGCCGCGATCTTTTCGGCGGCTTTGGAGGCACGGTCGCAGGCCGTCGCGGTGTCGGTGGACGAGAGATCCATGTTCGACTGGACCGAGACGGATGAACTCTCAGTGACCGCGATCAACACGGAACAGGCGGCCTTGTCGCCGTCCGGCGCCTCGACCTTGGTGGCCGTGAACTTGCCGACCTTGATCTCGGAGATCTTGTCGCCCTTGAAGTTGAGTTCCTTGACGCCGCTCTTGGCGCGAACGCTGGCGCTGAGCCCGCCGTTGCCGCTGGCCCGCCAGTCGCAGCCCTTCGCGGTGCCGATGTCCGCGGTCTCGCCGGGGTAGCTGAGGCCGACCGACTTCGCGTCGGCCTCGGTGAGCAGATCGCACGGCTTGATCGAGGCCAGGCCGCTCTGGGCTTCGGACGAACTTGTCGGAGTGCCGCCGGTCGGATCTGGTTTAGCGTCCCCCTTGGTGCCGGTGCAACCGACGGTGAGAGCGACGAGACCGATTGCGGCTGCGATGAGAGTGCGCTTCATGACTTCCCGTCGAGGTTCTTGAGCGAGTCGGCGTGAGCCTGGTCGACTCCCTTGTAGGAGGCGCGGCTCTTTTCGAGCTGGGTCTTCAAGGCGTTGATCTCCCGAGCGATGTCGGTGAGCTGTCGCCTGGTCACTTCTTCCCCGAACTGCGCGTTGTGGGTGCTGATCACCCTGGCGTAGCCGTCGCCGAGCTTGGTGTCCTGGCTGAGCTCGCGCGACCTTCTCGAGATCGCGGCCAGCTCGTCCTGCATCTCGCCCAACTTCTTGATCATGCTGTCGACAGTCGCCGGGTCGACGGAGAACGTTCCGGACCCGGTTGCCGCGGCTACCGCCCTGCTGGCTGCCGCGATGTCCGCGGCGCCAGTGCCCAGCACAGCCTGCACGTGCTTGTTCGGCAGAAGGCTGGCGCGCTTCCCCCACGACGTTGCTTCCTCGGACACAGGAGCTCGACCCTCCCCGATTGCGCTCTGTGGTCGACTCATGACCATACAGTGGTGCGTCCGTTCGGGGGATGCGTTGAACTACTCAACCCTGTTTGGGCTGAAACTTCACCTGCCCAGGAGCGCTTCGAACGCGCAGAGTGGCAACGCGGCACGGACGAGAGCGACGGGACGCTGAGTGATTAGGCGGGCCTTGCGTCACCCGGTCGAGGCGGCTGGCTAGGCTCACCGAGGTGAGCACGGTCTACGACTGCAGCGAACCGAGCAACCGCGCGGCGGGTCTCGCCGCCGCGGCCGGTGCGGTGCGGAGCGGGCGACTTGTCGTCCTGCCCACCGACACCGTTTACGGGATCGGCTGCGATGCGTTCGACGCTGAAGCGGTCCGGAGTCTTCTCGACGCCAAGGGGCGTGGGCCTGACATGCCCGTGCCCGTGCTGGTCGGGTCCTGGACGACGATCGACGGACTGGTCCTCAGCGTGCCGCGGCAGGCGCGGGCGCTCATCGAGGCGTTCTGGCCCGGTGGGCTCAGCATCGTGTTGCCGCACGCGCCCAGCCTTGCCTGGGATCTGGGGCAGACGCGCGGCACGGTCATGTTGCGCATGCCGTTGCACCCGGTGGCGCTTGAGCTGTTGCGCGATGTCGGGCCGATGGCGGTGTCCAGCGCCAACAAGACCGGGCACGCGCCGGCCGCCAGTGCGCAGGAGGCGCGTGATCAGCTCGGGGACGCGGTGCCCGTGTACCTCGACGGTGGGCTGAGCGGGGAGAACGTCGCCTCCACCATCGTCGACCTCACCGGGCCGGAGGCGCTCATCCTGCGTGAGGGTGCGGTGAGCGGGGAAGCGGTCAACGAGGTGCTCGGTGTCGAGGTCGAAGTAGCGCGCTGAGCCGCTGCTGCCAGAATTGATCATGTCGCCGCGGGTACCGTGGCGAGCACCCCGAACACTCCCGATTGATTGGTAGGCCCGTGGGGCCCGCATCCTCGTTCGTCCTTCCCGTGCGCGAGTACCTGCTCGTCGCGTTGATCGCTGCCGTCGTGACGTTCCTGCTCGTCGGGCTGGTGCGCGCGCTGGCGTTCCGTGTCGGGGCGGTCGCCTACCCGCGGCAGCGTGACGTGCACGTGCAACCGATGCCGCGCATGGGTGGTGTTGCCATCTACGGCGGCGTGTTGTGCGGCATGTTCGTGGCGCACCAGTTGCCGGTGCTGCGGGCGGCGTTCGACTTCTCCAACGACCCGTGGGGAGTCATCGTCGCGGGCGGCGTCATCGTGCTCGTGGGTGCGATCGACGACAGGTTCGAGCTCGACTCGCTCACCAAGCTCGCCGGGCAGGTGACGGCGGCGGGCATCCTGGTGTTGTTCGGTCTGCAGTGGATGATCGCGTGGGTGCCGTGGGACGGCGGCGCGACCATCAGCCTCGACCAGAACCAGGGTGCGCTGCTGACGGTGCTGCTCGCGGTCACGATGATCAACGCGATGAACTTCGTCGACGGCCTCGACGGGCTGGCCGCCGGGATCGGGCTCATCGCCGCCGCGGCCACGTGCGCGTTCTCGATCGGTCTGCTCATCGAACGGCAGGGTGCGGTCGAGGCCTACCCGCCCGCGCTGATCGCCGCCGCGCTCGCCGGTGCGTGCCTGGGGTTCCTGCCGCACAACTTCAACCCCGCGCGCATCTTCATGGGCGACTCGGGTTCCATGCTCATCGGCCTCATGCTCGCCGCCGCCACGACGAGCGCGTCCGGCAAGTTCAACCAGGCCACCGGCAGCGCCGTGGACCTGCTCGGTCTGCTGTCGCCGCTGATCGTCGTCGCCGCCGTGCTGTTCGTGCCGGTGCTCGACCTGCTGATGGCGATCATCCGCCGCACTCGCCGCGGCGAGAGCCCGTTCTCGCCGGACAAGATGCACCTGCACCACCGGTTGCTGGAGATCGGGCACTCGCAGCGGCGCGCGGTGCTGCTCATCTACCTGTGGGCCGGGGTGCTGGCGTTCGGCGCGGTGGCGCTCACGCTGTTCGACCCGGTCATCGTGGCCACGTGCTTCGTGATCGGGCTGATCGTGACGTTCGTGGTCTCGGTCATCCCCAGGCTCCGGGACACCCGCAAGCCGTAAACGGCGTTCATCTTGTTTGGCCCCGCTTAACCGCCGTTAACCGGGGCTGCTTGCGGCACGCCAAATGGGACTTCCTACACTTCGAGACATGAGCGACGCGGACAAGGCCGTCACGCACGAGCTGACGATCCAGCGGCTCGCCGGTGAAATGTTCCGCGCGGCCGCCTGGGCCGCGCTCGGCACGTTTGCCGCCGGCGTCGTCGTGTCAACCGTGATCTGGGGGACCAATGGTCTCAACGGATCATTGATCGGTGGTGCGATCGCCATCGCGTCGAGCCTCGCGACGCTGTTGTTGATGCGCAAGACCGCGGCGCTCGATCCCATGTTCGTGATGGTCGCCGCACTCGGCGGATTCATGGGCAAGCTGATCGTCCTGCTGGCTGCGGTGATCTTGTTGCGCAACCAGTCGTGGCTTGAACCCAAGGCACTGGGAATCACCCTGGTGGCGACCGTGCTCGTGACGTCTTTCCTGGAGGCGAGAGCCTCCAAGCGCAGCCGTAGTCAGATGGTGGTGCCCGCCTCGGAAGGCGCCTGAGACCTGCTGATATGGTCCGCGCAGACCAGGGACACCCGATAGCAGGGGTGCCTCTGGTAGTCGCTTGCGAACCGTAAGGTACGTTAAGTCCAGATCGTGACGATTCCCCCGGCGGAGTGAACGCCGGCCGGGAGAACCGGAAGGAACACAGTGACCACGATGGTGCTGGCTGAGGGTGACAAGTTCGTCGCCCCCGGAGTTGCGGACTTCTTCCTCCCGCCGATCTTCGGCTCGGTCACCAAGCCGATGGTCCTGCTGGTGCTGTCGATCTTGATCATCGGCGCCTTCTTCATCGCGGCGACCCGCAACCTGAAGCTCATCCCCGGCAAGTTCCAGTTCGCCGCCGAGTCGCTTTACGACTTCGGGCGCAACAACATCGCCAGGGAGCAGATCGGCGCGAAGGACTTCAAGCCGTTCATCCCGCTGGTCCTCACGATCTTCTGCTTCGTCCTGGTGAACAACCTGTTCGGGCTCATCCCGCTCGTCCAGTTCCCGACGATGTCGCACATCGGTTTCCCGCTCGCCGTTTCGTTGCTCGTCGTTTACCCGGTGTACCACTTCGTCGGGTTCAAGCGGCACGGCTTCGTGGGTTACTTGAAGCACCAGACGGTTCCGCCGGGCGCGCCGTGGTTCGTGCTCCCGCTGCTGATCCCGATCGAGTTCTTCCAGAAGTTCGTCCTGAACCCGCTCACGCTCGCGATCCGAGTTTTCGCGGCCATGTTCGCGGGTCACCTGTTGCTGCTGGTGTTCACCCTGGCTGGTGAGTTCCTGCTGCTCAACGGCGGTCTGACCGTCATCGTGGCGCCGGTGTCCTTCGCCTTCGCCCTCGCGCTGACCTTCCTGGAGGCACTGATCATGTGCCTGCAGGCCTACATCTTCGCGCTGCTGTCTGCCAGCTACATCGGCATGGCGCTGGCAGAAGAGCACTGAGTAACAGCACAAAGCCTCCGATCCGCGAACACTCGCGGACCGAGTTGGAAAGGGAACAGCAACAGTGAGCGCTCTCATGATCGCCCAGGAAGCCTCCAACGGGAACATCAACCAGGGCCTCGCGGCCATTGGTTACGGCCTCGCGGCCATCGGCCCCGGCATCGGCGTGGGTCTGATCTTCTCCTCG
The DNA here is from genome assembly GCF_053601075.1 of Lentzea sp. NPDC004789. NCBI lineage: Bacteria > Bacillati > Actinomycetota > Actinomycetes > Pseudonocardiales > Pseudonocardiaceae > Lentzea > Lentzea sp. NPDC004789. The sequence goes on from NZ_JBSGBE010000004.1 coordinate 76,770, forward strand.
GTCATCAGCGGCACCGCCCGTCAGCCCGAGGCCCGCGGCGTCCTGCTCGGTCTTGCGTGGACCACCTTCGCCATCGTCGAGGTCCTCGCGCTGATCGGCTTCGTCGTGTACTTCATCGCGACCGCCGGCTGACCTAACCCTTCTACGAGTTAGGAGACGTCGTGTACGACATCCTGATCCTGGCCGCGGAGGAGAAGCACAACCCGGTCGTTCCGCAGCTCGCTGAGGTGATCCTCGGTCTGGTTGCGTTCCTGCTTCTCTTCTTCGTCATCAAGAAGTTCGTGTCGCCGAGGTTCGAAGCGCTGTACGCGGAGCGGACGGCCAAGATCGAGGGTGGCATCGAGAAGGCGGAGCAGGCCCAGGCCGAGGCTCAGCGCACGCTCGAGCAGTACAAGGAGCAGCTGGCCGAGGCGCGTGCCGAGGCCGCTCGCATCCGCGACGACGCGCGGGCCGAGGGCCTGCAGATCATCGAGGAACTGCGTGAGCAGGCGCAGGCCGAGTCCGCGCGCATCGTCGCGCAGGGCCAGCACCAGCTGGACGCGCAGCGCGCCCAGATCGTCGCCGAGCTGCGTGCCGACCTCGGCCGCACCGCCGTCGAGCTGGCGAGCAAGGTCGTGGGCGAGTCCCTCGAGGACGAGGCCCGCCGCCGCGGCACCGTCGACCGCTTCCTCAACGAGCTGGACGCCGTCGCGGCGCCGGCCAACAAGTAGAGGCTGCCGATGACGTTGCATGCCGCAAGTCGTGAAGCTCTGGCAGCCGCGGAACTGCGGCTGCTGGAGCTGGCCGACGCCACCACGTCCACGGACGACCTCGCCAGGCTGGGCGAGGAGCTCTTCGCCGTGCTCGGCCTGCTGATCGAGCAGCCGGCGCTGCGTCGCGCGCTCGCGGACGCCTCGTCGGAGCCCGCGGGTCGCGAGCAGCTCGTCCGCGGCCTGTTCGCGGGCAAGGTGAGCGAGGAGACCCTGCAGGTCCTGGTCGCCGTCGTGACCGCGCGCTGGTCCAGCCCGCGCGAGCTCGTCGACGGCGTCGAGTCGCTCGCCCGCACCGCGCTGCTGGTGCGTGCCGAGCGCGACGGCCAGCTCGACTCGACGGAGGACGAGCTGTTCCGGCTCGGCCGCATCGTCGCCGGCTCGCACGAGCTGGAGCTCCTGCTCGCCGACCCGGCCGGGTCCGTGGACGGCAAGGTCGCGCTGGTCGACTCCCTGATCGAGGGAAAGGTCAGCCCGGTCACCAAGACGCTGGTGGACCAGCTGGTTCGCCACCCGCGTGGGATGCGCGTCGCGGACGGGCTCTCCGAGCTCGCCGACCTGGCGGCCAAGCGCCGTCAGCGTTCCGTCGCGCACGTCCGGTCCGCGGTGGAGCTGACCGCGGAGCAGATCGACCGCTTGACCGCGACGCTGACCACGATCTACTCGCGCCCGATCGCGCTGCACGTCGAGGTCGACCCGGCCCTGGCCGGCGGCCTCACGATCAAGATCGGCGACGAGATCATCGACGGAAGCATCGCCGGCCGGTTGGCGGCACTGCGCCGCAATCTCGCCAGCTAGCCCCCGAGCCCTTTCCCAAGAACGAAGAAGTGAGAGCAGGAACGACATGGCGGAGCTGACGATCTCGTCGGACGAGATCCGCAGTGCGATCGAGAAGTACGTCTCGAGCTACTCCCCGGAGGTCAGCCGGGAAGAGGTTGGTGTCGTCTCCGAGACCTACGACGGCATCGCCATCGTCGAGGGCCTTCCGGGCACGATGACCAACGAGCTGCTCGAGTTCCCCGGTGGCGTCCTCGGCGTCGCCCTGAACCTCGAGGTCCGCGAGATCGGTGCGGTCATCCTCGGTGACTTCGACAAGATCGAAGAGGGCCAGGAGGTCCGCCGGACGGGCAAGGTCCTGTCCGTGCCGGTCGGCGACGGCTTCCTCGGCCGCGTCGTCAACCCGCTGGGCCAGCCGATCGACGGTCTCGGCGACATCGTCGCGGACGACAACCGCGCCCTGGAGCTGCAGGCCGCCACCGTGCTTCAGCGTCAGCCGGTGTCCGAGCCGATGCAGACCGGCATCAAGGCCATCGACGCGATGACCCCGATCGGTCGCGGTCAGCGTCAGCTGATCATCGGTGACCGCAAGACCGGCAAGACCGCGGTCTGCATCGACACGATCATCAACCAGAAGAAGGCCTGGGAGTCGGGCGACCCCAAGCAGCAGGTCCGCTGCGTCTACGTCGCCATCGGCCAGAAGGGCTCCACCATCGCGGGCGTCAAGGCCGCGCTGGAGGAGGCGGGCGCGCTCGAGTACACGACGATCGTCGCCGCCCCGGCTTCCGACTCCGCCGGCTTCAAGTGGCTGGCGCCGTACACCGGCTCCGCCATCGGCCAGCACTGGATGTACCAGGGCAAGCACGTCCTGATCATCTTCGACGACCTGACCAAGCAGGCCGAGGCGTACCGCGCGATCTCCCTGCTGCTGCGCCGCCCGCCGGGCCGCGAGGCGTACCCCGGCGACGTCTTCTACTTGCACTCGCGTCTCCTCGAGCGTTGCGCGAAGCTGTCGGACGAGATGGGCGGCGGCTCGATGACGGGTCTCCCGATCATCGAGACCAAGGCGAACGACGTGTCGGCGTACATCCCGACCAACGTCATCTCGATCACCGACGGTCAGTGCTTCCTCGAGTCCGACCTGTTCAACGCCGGTGTCCGCCCGGCCGTCAACGTGGGTATCTCCGTCTCCCGCGTCGGTGGTGCCGCGCAGATCAAGGCGATGAAGGCGGTCGCGGGCTCGCTGCGTCTCGACCTGTCGCAGTTCCGCGAGCTGGAGGCCTTCTCCGCGTTCGCGTCCGACCTCGACGCCGCCTCGCGCGCCCAGCTGGACCGCGGTGCCCGTCTGGTCGAGCTGCTCAAGCAGGGTCAGTACTCCCCGGTGCCCGTCGAGGAGCAGGTCGTCGAGATCTTCGCCGCGACCAAGGGCCACCTGGACGACGTCCCCGTCGGCGACATCCGCCGGTTCGTCGCCGAGTTCAAGGACTCGCTGCGCCGCAACCACGCGGACGTCCTCGGTGGCATCGTCGAGACCAAGGTCTTCTCCGACGACGCCCAGTCCCGCGTGGTCGCCGCCATCGCCGAGTTCAAGAAGCAGTTCACCGCTTCGGACGGCACGACGATCGTGAACGAGGCGCCCGAGAAGGCGATGGACGCGGACAAGGTCGCGCAGGAGTCGGTGAAGCTGCACAAGCCCGAGCCGACCAAGAAGTGATCTGAGCCATGGGCGCACAGATTCGGGAGCTCCGCCAGCGGATCCGAACGGTCAACTCGACCAAGAAGATCACGAAGGCCTACGAGCTCATCGCGACGTCTCGCCTCGCGAAGGCGCAGACCAGGGTCGCGGCCTCCCGGCCGTACGCGGACGAGATCACGAACGTGCTCTCCGCGTTGGCCGAGGCCTCGGCGAACCTCGACCACCCGCTGCTGACGGAGCGCCAGAACCCGAAGCGCGCCGCGGTGCTGGTGATCACGAGCGACAAGGGCATGTGCGGCGGTTACAACGCCAACGTCCTCAAGGCCGCCGAGCAGCTGCTGCAGCTGCTCCGGTCCGAGGGCAAGGAGCCGGTGCTGTACGTGACCGGCCGCAAGGGCCAGGGCTACTACCAGTTCCGCCGCCGCGAGATCACGGCCGCGTGGAGCGGGTTCTCGCAGACCCCGCACTACGTCAACGCCGTCGAGGCCGGTGACGCGCTGGTGCAGGCGTTCCTGGAGGGCACGGAGAACGGCGCGCAGGGCGTGGACGAGATCCACGTCGTGTACACCGAGTTCAAGTCCATGCTCAGCCAGACGCCGGCCGCCAGGCGGATCGCGCCGATGGAGGTCGAGTACACGGGCGAGGCGCCGAAGGGCCCGCGCGCGGTGTACGACTTCGAGCCGAGCGCCGAGGCGTTGCTGGGTGCCATGCTGCCCAAGTACGTGAAGACTCGGCTGTTCTCCGCCATGCTGGAGGCGGCGGCTTCGGAGTCGGCTGCCCGTCGTACGGCCATGAAGGCCGCGACGGACAACGCGACGGAGCTGGTCCGGAACCTCAGCCGGGCGGCGAACTCGGCCCGTCAGGCCCAGATCACCCAGGAGATCAGCGAGATCGTCGGTGGCGCTGCCGCGCTTACCGGTGGCGCAGGAAGTGATGAGTGACATGAGTGCTACTGCCACCACCACCCGCACCGGCCGTGTGGTCCGGGTGATCGGTGCGGTCGTCGACGTGGAGTTCCCGCGCGACGCCGTGCCGGAGCTGTTCAACGCCCTGAACGTGGAGATCACGTTCGAGGCCGTCGCCAAGACGCTGACCCTCGAGGTCGCGCAGCACCTCGGCGACAACCTCGTCCGCACCATCTCGATGCAGCCGACCGACGGTCTGGTCCGCGGTGCCACCGTGACCGACACCGGCGCTGCCATCTCGGTTCCCGTCGGTGACGTCGTCAAGGGCCACGTGTTCAACGCCCTCGGCGACTGCCTCGACCAGCCGGGCCTCGGCCGTGACGGCGAGCAGTGGGGCATCCACCGCAAGGCTCCGTCGTTCGACCAGCTCGAGGGCAAGACCGAGATCCTCGAGACCGGCATCAAGGTCATCGACCTCCTCACCCCGTACGTCAAGGGCGGCAAGATCGGCCTGTTCGGCGGCGCGGGTGTCGGCAAGACCGTGCTCATCCAGGAGATGATCACGCGTATCGCGCGTGAGTTCTCCGGCACCTCGGTCTTCGCCGGCGTCGGTGAGCGCACCCGTGAGGGCACCGACCTCCTCCTGGAGATGGAGGAGATGGAGGTCCTCCAGGACACCGCGCTGGTGTTCGGTCAGATGGACGAGCCGCCGGGCACGCGTATGCGCGTCGCCCTGTCCGCTCTGACGATGGCGGAGTACTTCCGCGACGTGCAGAACCAGGACGTGCTGCTCTTCATCGACAACATCTTCCGCTTCACCCAGGCCGGTTCCGAGGTGTCGACCCTGCTGGGCCGCATGCCTTCCGCCGTGGGTTACCAGCCGACGCTGGCCGACGAGATGGGTGAGCTCCAGGAGCGCATCACCTCGACGCGCGGTAAGTCGATCACCTCGCTGCAGGCCATCTACGTGCCCGCGGACGACTACACCGACCCCGCCCCGGCGACCACCTTCGCCCACCTGGACGCGACGACGGAGCTCTCCCGTCCGATCTCCCAGAAGGGCATCTACCCGGCCGTCGACCCGCTGTCGTCGTCGTCTCGAATCCTCGAGCCGTCGATCGTGGGCGACGAGCACTACCGGGTGGCCCAGGAGGTGAAGCGGATCCTGCAGAAGTACAAGGAGCTGCAGGACATCATCGCCATCCTCGGTATGGACGAGCTCTCCGAGGAGGACAAGGTCCTCGTCGGTCGCGCGCGTCGTCTTGAGCGCTTCCTCGGCCAGAACTTCTTCGTCGCGGAGAAGTTCACCGGCCAGAAGGGCTCCTTCGTGCCGATCAAGGAGACCGTCGAGGCGTTCGACCGCGTCTGCAAGGGCGAGTTCGACCACTACCCGGAGCAGGCGTTCTTCTCCTGCGGCGGGTTGGACGACGTCGAGGCCAACGCCAAGAAGCTCGCTGGCAACTGAGCTTCGGCACAGCCGACCCGAAGGGCCGTTCCTCCTTTGTGGAGGGACGGCCCTTCGGCCGTTAAAGCGGTCGTGGCGCGGTGCGGGGTGATGGCAGAGTCGGGGCATGTCCCGACACGCGCCTTACGACGATCCGGGCACGCCCGACACCCGATCGGCCTGGCGGTACCTGTGGTGGCTGGTGCGGATGCAGCGCCGACGGGTGTTGGCGGGGGCGTGGTGGGGGTCGTTGTGGATGTGCGGGCTGATCCTGCCGCCGTACCTCATCGCGCAGGCGGTCGAGGCGCTTCGGGCGGCCGACCGCGCGGCCCTGGTGTGGTGGTGCGTGGCGTTGGTCGTCGCGGCGGTGTTGCTGGCTCTCGTCGGGGTGGCGAGGCACCGCACGATGACGTTGGTGCGCACCGATGCGGCGCTCAGGACGGCGCAGGTCGTCGTCCGGCACGTCACGACGCTTGGTGGCGTCGTGCGGCGGAAGCTGTCCACGGGTGAGCTGACCTATCTGCAGAACGGGGACACTGCGCGGATCGCGCATGCGCTCACCAGCACCGGACCCGGCGTGGGCGCGGTGATCGCGTACGTGGTCACGGCCGTGCTGCTGCTGAAGATCTCGGTGCTCCTCGCCGTTGTCGTGTTGCTGGGCGTTCCGGTGCTGGCGGTGGCGACCGGGCCGGTGATGAGCAGGCTGCACGCGGTGGAGGCGGGATACCGGCACCGCCAGGGGGAACTGACTTCGCGGGCCGGGGACATCGTGTCCGGCCTCCGGGTGTTGTCCGGGATCGGGGGCAAGCCGGCGTTCGAGGAGCGCTTCCGGGCCATGTCGCGGGAGGTGCTGAAGGACGGTTACCGGGTCTCCGCCTGGTTGAGCTGGGTGCAGGCGCTGACGTGGGGGTTGCCGGCGCTGTTCCTCGCGGTGGTCACGTGGATCGTGGCGCGGATGGCGGTCAGCGGGACGATCACGGTTCCCGAGATGCTCGCGGTGTACCTGTACGTCACGACGTTGATCGTCCCGGTCAGCTTCTTCATGGAAGGCGCGGACGCCATTCCGCGGGCACTGGTGTCGGCGCGGCGGGTGGTCGATCTGCTGACCCTGCGGCGGGACGCCGACGACACCGGCGAGCCGCTGGACGTGCAGCGCGGCGTGCTGACCGTGGTCGTGTCCGCGAACTCGGCGTCGGCGCGCGACGCGGTCGAACGGTTGCCCGGTGTGGTGGCGGACAACGACGACTACCTGTTCCGCGGGACCGTGCGCGAGGCGGTGTCGGTGGCCGAGCACGACGACATCGAGCTGGAGCAGGCGATCTGGGCGGCGGCCGCGGTGGACGTCGTGGAGGCGTTGCCGGACGGGCTCGACTCGCAGCTGGAGGCCAAGGGGCGCAACGTGTCCGGCGGCCAGCGGCAACGGCTCAGGCTCGTGCGGGCGTTGCTGAGCGAACCGGACGTGCTGGTGCTGGTGGAACCGACGTCGGCGCTGGACGCGGTGACCGAGGCGGCGGTGGCCAGGCGCGTGAAGGAAGCGCGGTTCGGGCGGACCACCGTGGTCGTGTCGTCGTCACCGTTGTGGGTGGGGCAGGCGGACCGCGTGGTGCACCTGGATTCCTCCGTTGTGCGGGAAGAACTGGAGCAGAGCCGATGAACCGCTTGCCGATCGCGGACCGGCGCGAGGTGCGGCTGGCGGCCGTGCGCCTGATGCGGGGCGAACGGCGGACGGCGGCCGCGGTGCTCGTGCTCACCGTGCTGACGGCACTGGTCGGGCTCGTCGGCCCGTATCTGCTCGGCAAGATCGTGGGCGGCGTGGAGCGCGGCGGGCTGACGGTGTCCACTGTGGACCTGATGGCGCTGGGCGTGCTCGGCGCGGCGGTCGCACATCTGTTGCTGGTGCGGTACAGCGCCCTGCAGACCGCGCGGCTCGGCGAACGGTTCCTGGCCGCGTTGCGGGAGGAGGCCGTGGCGCGTTCGCTCGCCCTGCCGGCGCGGGTGGTGGACCGGCTGAGCACCGGCGATCTGCTGACCCGCGTGACGAGCGACGTCGGCACGGTCGGGCAGGCGTTGCGGGACAGCGTGCCCGAGGTGTTCACCGGGGTCGTGCACATCGTCGTGGTGTTCGTGGCGATGTTCCTGCTGGATCCGGTGCTCGGGCTGGTGGCGTTCGTCGGCACGCCGCTGGTCATGTGGGTGCTTCGCTGGTATCTGGCACGTGCTCGCGGCGCGTACCTCTTGGAGAGCGAGGCCAACGGCGACGTGGCGGAGATCTCCGCGGCCGTCGGCGAGGGCAGCCGGACGATCGAGACCTACGGACTGCGCGACCGGATGGTGGCCGCCGCCGACGACACGATCGCGCGCTCGTACCAGGCGCGGCTGCGGACGTTGCGGCTGCGGAACGTGCTCTTCCCCGTGGGCTCGTTCGTCAACACCTTGCCGACCGTGCTGGTGCTGCTGGTGGGCGGTGTGGCCTACTCCGCCGACGGCGTCGGCATCGAGGTCGTCATCACGGGGGCGTTGTGGACGTGGCGGCTGGTGGAACCGATGGACCGCATCCTGATGTGGGTCGAGTTCGTGCAACGCGGTGCCGCGTCGTTCGCGCGGATCGAGGGGATCGGGGCCAACGCCGAACCCGTGCCGCCGGTCGGTGAACCCGAGGACGACCGCGTCGAGGTGCGCGGGGTCCGATACTCCTATGTGGACGGACACGAGGTGTTGCACGGCGTTGATCTCGTGGTGCAGCCGGGAGAGCGGCTCGCGGTCGTGGGCGTCTCCGGTGCGGGCAAGTCCACGCTGGGCAGGTTGATCGCGGGGGTCGACCGGCCCGCCGGGGGTTCTGTGCTCGTGGGCGGAGTGCCGGTCGCGGATCTCGTGGCCGCGGGCGAGCAGCCGATCGTGCTGGTGACGCAGGAGCACCACGTGTTCATCGGGACGCTCAGGGAGAACCTGGCGATGGCCGCGCCGGACGCGCCGGACGAACGGCTGCTCGACGCGCTGCGGACCGTCGGCGCCCGCTGGTTCGACGAGCTGCCGGAAGGGCTGGACACCAGGCTGGGAGCCGGCGGCGTGGAGCTGGATCCCGCGCAGGCACAACAACTGGCGCTGGCACGGGTGGAGGTCGCCGATCCGCACACCCTGGTGCTGGACGAGGCGACGTCGTCGTTGGACCCGGCCACGGCCAGGCACGCCGAGCGCGCCATCGCGGCCGTGCGGGAGAGCCGCACGGTGATCGCGATCGCGCACCGGCTACAGACCGCGCGGGACGCCGACCGGATCGCGGTGGTGGACGCGGGCCGGATCGTGGAGCTGGGGTCTCACGACGATCTGGTCGCCAGGGGTGGCACGTATGCGGCGTTGTGGCGGTCGTGGCACGGGGGTTAGGTCGGTCCGGCCGTGATCTGGTCGCGAGGGGCGGCACGTACGCGGCGCTCTGGCGGTCGTGGCACGGGGACTAAGTCAGCCCGGCCGCGATCCGGTCGAAGGCGCGGTTGACGGCGTCGATGTGATCGGCGGTCACCTCGTCGGCGGGGTCACCCGCGAGCATGCGGGCGACGCTGTCGGTGAACACCGCGCGATACGCGGCCATGATCACCGCGGCGGTGATGGCGGGCGTGGGGTCGTCGCTGGTCTCGGCGATCAACCGGGCCAGGAGGGCCTGCAGTTCGTCGACGGCCTCGCGGGCCCGTGCGCGCAGGGCCGGTGACGCCACGACCGTGTGCCAGAAAGGCGGGTACCGCTCGTGGAACCCGCCCAGCGGGTGCTGCTGTTCGGCCAGTTCCACGAACAGCCGCCGCAACGCCCGCAGCGGTGACTCGTCCGCCGAACGGTCGCGCACGGCCGCGGTGAGCAGCTCTTCGGCCTGCGGGTAGCGGTCGAAGAAGATGTCCTCCTTGCGTGCGAAGTAGTTGAACACCGTCACCTTCGACACGTCCGCGGCCTTGGCGATCTCGGCGATGGTCACGTTGTCGAAGCCGCGCATCACGAACATCACGGTCGCCACGTCGGCGATCCGCTGCCGGGTCTCGGCCTTCTTCCGCTCGCGCAACGACGTCATGCGAAAACTATACCCGGCTGAATTTTGAGTCGAGTACAGTTTTCTGCATGACCCATGACGTGATCATCGCGGGCGCCGGTCCGGCCGGCCTGATGCTCGCCTGTGAACTGCGGCTGCGCGGCGTCTCCGTGGCCGTGCTGGAGCGCCTGACCGAACCGGACTTGACGATCAAGGCCGGTTCGATCAACGTGCCCACCGCGGAGGCCTTCCACCGGCGCGGCCTGCTGCCCCGGCTCGTCGCCGCGCAGGAGGAGTCCTTCGGGCACTTCCGCTCCTTCCTCGCCAAGGCGGGTGGCCAGAAGGCGCCCCAGGACGCGACACCGCCCAAGTTCGCCGGCCACTTCGGCGGGCTCTGGCTGTCCGCCGAGAACTTCGACGACGGCGACCCGGCCTTCCAGGGGCGCGGCCCGGCTGGTGAGGTCGGGTTCGTCTCGCAGCAGCAGATCGAGGCGATCCTGGGCGACTGGGCCGCCGAGCTCGGCGTGGAGGTGCTGCGGGGCGTCGAGCTGACCGGCTTCGACGCGAGCGACACCGGCGTCACCGTGCACGCGGGCGACCGGACGTGGCAGGCGGGCTGGCTCGTCGGTTGCGACGGCGGCCGCAGCCAGGTGCGCAAGCTGGCCGGGTTCGAGTTCCCCGGCACGGCACCGGAGATCACCGGGCACCAGGCGATCGTGGAGATGGAGGGCCACGAGCGGCTCGGCCGCGGCTGGCAGACCACGCCGACCGGCATCTACGCGCACGGCCCCGTGCCGGGCCGCATCCTCACCGTCGAGTTCGACGGGCCGCCGGCCGACCGCGACGCCGAGATCACCCGCGACGAGCTGGAGAAGAGCCTGCGCGCGGTGTCCGGGGTCGACGTCACGATCACCAAGGTCGTCTCGGCCACCCGGTTCACCGACAACGCCCGGCAGGTGAGCTCGTACCGGCTCGGCCGCGTGCTGCTGGCCGGAGACGCCGCGCACGTCCACTCGCCGTTCGGCGGGCAGGGGCTGAACCTCGGGATCGGTGACGCGGTGAACCTCGGCTGGAAGCTCGCGGAGGTGGTGCGGGGCCGGGCGGAGGAGAACCTGCTCGACTCCTACACCGCCGAACGCCACCCCATCGGCGCCTGGGTGCTGGAGTGGACCCGCGCCCAGATCGCGCTGATGCGGCCCGACTCGCACGCTCGCGCCCTGCGTCACATCGTCGGAGAGCTGATCGGGACGACGGCGGTCACGACCTACTTCGCCAAGAAGATCTCCGGGGTGTGGCACCGCTACGACCTGCCAGGAGACCACCCGCTCATCGGCCGCAGCGCGCCGGACCTCGTGCTGGCCGACGGCACGACGCTCGCCGAGCACCTGCACGACGGCAGTGGACTGCTGCTGGACCTCGGCGGCGTGCCGGACGTCTCACGGAATCGCGTGCGCACGGTCAGCACGCGCTGCCAGGACGAGCCGGAGCTGCCAGGACTGCTCGTGCGGCCGGACGGTGTCGTGGCGTGGGCCGGCGGGGACGGGCTCGACGAGGCGATCGCGACGTGGTTCGGCGATGGCTCAGGACCGGGCGGGCGGCGAGCCGGCCGGGCGACCGTTTAGACTCAGATCGACTCCAGACGACGAGGGAGATACGCGTGGCCGAGATGACCGTTGAACTGGTCGCCGTTGAACGCCGCCTGTGGTCCGGCAAGGCCACCTCTGTATCGGCGCAGACGACCGAGGGCGAGATCGGCATCCTGCCCGGTCACGAGCCCGTTCTCGGTCAGCTCGTCGAGGGTGGTGTGGTGCGCATCCGCACGACGGACGGTGGCCTCGTCACCGCCGCCGTGCACGGTGGCTTCCTCTCCGTGACCGGCACCGGCGTTTCCGTTCTCGCCGAGGACGCCGAGCTCGCGGGCGAGATCGACGTGGACGCGGCGCGGTCGGCGCTGCAGGACTCGGACGATGCCGAGCGCGCACGTGCGGCAGCGCGCGTGCGGGCCGTGGAACAGTCGGCCTGAGACCGGGCGCGAGGGCGCAGCCGTGGGGATCACCGAGATTGCCGGACTGATCCTTCTTGGGGTGGCGGTCGTCATCGCCTACTTCGCCTGGCGTCGCATCCGGCTGCTGCGTGAGGGTGGCGTGCACGTCGCTCTGCGCAGCCAGTTCGACGATCGTGGACGTGGCTGGCACCTGGGCGTGGGGCACTACCGGGGCGACTCGTTCGCCTGGTTCCGGGTGCTCTCGCTCGGGTCCGGCCCGAACCAGCTGATCTCCCGGGACGGGCTGGAGATCGACGCGCGCCGTGAACCGACCGGGCCGGAGGCCTACGCCATGCCCGTCGGCGCCACGGTGCTGCGGTGCCGCGTCCCCGGTGGCGAGGTCGAGATCGCGATGGGCCCGGACGCGCTGACGGGGTTCCTGTCCTGGTTGGAGTCAGCGCCTCCGGGCCGCAGCATTCCCTGGGCCAGCTAGGCGTTTCCGCCGGGCTGCCACAGCACGTCGCCGTCCGGGTTCGCGACGCGGGCCAGGATGAACAGCAGGTCCGACAACCGGTTCAGGTACTTCGCCGTGAGCACGTTCGTGTGCTCGGCGTCGTCCTCGATCAACGCCCACGCACGCCGTTCCGCGCGGCGGGCGATCGTGCGGGCCTGGTGCAGCAGGGCCGCGCCGGGGGTGCCGCCGTTCAGGATGAACGAGTCGAGCTTGCCCAGCCGTTCGTTGAACGTGTCGCAGTAGCCCTCCAGGCGGTCCACGTAGGCCTGGGTGATGCGCAACGGCGGGTACTTGGGGTCCGGCACGATCGGCGTGCAGAGGTCCGCTCCGACGTCGAAGAGGTCGTTCTGCACCTTGCGCACGACGTCGTGCACGTCCTCCGCCAGTTGTCCCAGCGCCAGGGCCACGCCGAGAGCCGCGTTCGTCTCGTCGACGTCCGCGTACGCCTCGATGCGAGGCGAGGTCTTCGGAACGCGCGAGAAGTCGCCGAGTCCGGTCGTGCCGTCGTCGCCGACCCGCGTGTAGATCTTGGTGAGATGTACCGCCATGACCGGCACTCTATGGCCGTACGTAGGATTGCCGCGTGAGCGAGCATTTCCGGGTACACGGTGGCGCACGTCTGGTCGGCGAGGTCGATGTCGTCGGCGCCAAGAACAGCGTCCTCAAGCTGATGGCCGCAGCCCTGCTCGCCGAGGGCACGACGACCCTCACCAACTGCCCGGACATCCTCGACGTGCCGCTGATGGCGGACGCCCTGCGCAGCCTCGGGTGCGAGGTGGAGCTCGAAGGTGACGTGGCGAGGATCACGACGCCGCAGGAGCTGAGCTACCACGCCGACTCCGAGGCGATGGGCAAGCTGCGGGCGTCGATCTGCGTGCTGGGCCCGTTGGTCGGCCGGTGCAAGCGCGCGGTCGTGGCGTTGCCGGGCGGGGACGCGATCGGGTCGCGGCCGCTCGACATGCACCAGAGCGGCCTGGAGAAGCTCGGCGCCAAGACGTGGATCGAGCACGGCTGCATCGTCGCCGAGGCCGAAGGGCTGCACGGCGCGCAGATCTGGCTCGACTTCCCCAGCATGGGCGCCACCGAGAACATCCTCATGGCGGCGGTGCTGGCCAACGGCACGACGGTCATCGACAACGCGGCGCGCGAGCCGGAGATCGTCGACCTCTGCCTGATGCTCACGCAGATGGGCGCGAAGATCGAGGGCGCCGGCACGTCCACGCTCACGGTGCACGGCGTCAAGGAACTGACGCCGACCGAGCACCGCGTCATCGGCGACCGGATCGTCGGCGCCACGTGGGGCTTCGCCGCCGCCATGACGCGCGGCGACGTGCGCGTGCGCGGCGTGAACCCGCACCACCTCGACCTGGTGCTGGAGAAGCTGCGGATGGCGGGCGCCGAGGTGACCGTCTACGAGGGCGAGGACGAGGGCTTCCGGGTCGTCATGGAGGGCCGGCCGAAGGCGGTCGACTTCGTGACGCTGCCGTACCCCGGTTTCGCCACGGACAACCAGCCGTTCGCGATCGCGCTGTCCGCGGTGTCCGAGGGCACCTCGATGATCACCGAGAACCTGTTCGAGGCGCGGTTCCGGTTCATCGACGAGATGATCAGGCTCGGGGCCGACGCGCGCACGGACGGTCACCACGCGGTGATCCGCGGCGTCGAGCAGCTGTCCAGCGCGCCGGTGTGGGCTTCGGACATCCGCGCTGGTGCGGGCCTGGTGCTGGCCGGCCTGTGCGCGGACGGCGCCACCGAGGTCTACGAGATCTTCCACATCGAGCGCGGTTACCCTGGGTTCGTGGAAAACCTCCGCAAACTCGGTGCCGACGTCGAGCGGGTTTCCTAGTGCCGTGACCGGCAACTAGCTCTTCAGCACCAGCCGCGCGTTCGCGACGTCCGCCGGGAACACCATCACCCGGTACGGTGCGTTCCGCGAACGCGTGGCACGCACCCCATTCGCCTTCAGCTTCCGCACGAGGACGTTCGCGGCCTCCTCCGTGGGCACGAGCGCGACCTCGCTCAGCAACCCGAAGTCCGTGCCGTCCAGATCCGGTACGGGCCGTTCGTCGTTGCCCGCGAAGTACCGCAACACCAGCACCAGCAGTCCGATCACGCCGAAGACGACCGCGGTCTGGTAGAAGCCCGTCACCCCCTCATCATGCTCTCAGTGGTCTCGATTCAGTGAGCAATCGCACGCGCAGCAATGGTTACTGGCCAGTACGCTCCGGAGAACGACGATGTGGGAGGTTGCTGTGCCGTATCCAGCTGACCGCGAACGCGACCGCCCCTGGGTGATGCGCACGTACGCGGGTCACTCCTCGGCCGCGGCTTCCAACGCGCTCTACCGCCGGAACCTCGCCAAGGGGCAGACCGGCCTGTCCGTGGCGTTCGACCTGCCGACGCAGACCGGCTACGACCCCGACGACGAGCTCGCGAAGGGCGAGGTCGGCAAGGTCGGTGTGCCGATCAGCCACATCGGCGACATGCGTCAGCTCTTCGACCAGATCCCGCTGGGCGAGGCCAACACGTCGATGACGATCAACGCGACGGCCATGTGGCTGCTCGCGCTGTACGTCTCCGTGGCGGAGGAGCAGGGCGCGGACGTCGCCTCGCTCGCGGGCACCACGCAGAACGACATCATCAAGGAGTACCTGTCCCGCGGCACCTACGTGTTCCCTCCGGGACCGTCGCTGCGGCTGATCACGGACATGGTCGCGTGGACCGTGTCGAACGTGCCGAAGTGGAACCCGATCAACATCTGCAGCTACCACCTCCAGGAGGTCGGCGCGACGCCGGCGCAGGAGGTCGCGTACGCGATGTGCACGGCGATCGCCGTCCTGGACTCGGTGCGCGACTCCGGTCAGGTGCCGCAGGAGAAGTTCGGTGACGTCGTTGCCCGCATCTCCTTCTTCGTGAACGCCGGTGTGCGGTTCATCGAGGAGATGTGCAAGATGCGCGCGTTCGCCCAGCTGTGGGACGAGATCACGCTGGAGCGCTACGGCGTCCAGAACCCGAAGCACCGCCGGTTCCGCTACGGCGTGCAGGTCAACTCGCTGGGGCTCACGGAGGCGCAGCCGGAGAACAACGTCCAGCGCATCGTGCTGGAGATGCTCGCGGTCTCCTTGTCCCGCAACGCTCGTGCGCGCGCGATCCAGCTGCCGGCGTGGAACGAGGCTCTGGGCCTGCCGCGCCCGTGGGACCAGCAGTGGGCGTTGCGCATGCAGCAGGTGCTCGCGTACGAGACGGACCTGCTGGAGTACGAGGACATCTTCGACGGCTCGCCGGTGATCGAGGCCAAGGTCAACGACATCCTGGCCGGTGCGCGCGAGGAGATCGACCGCGTGCAGGCGATGGGCGGTGCCGTCGCGGCCGTCGAGTCCGGCTACATGAAGTCGCAGCTGGTGTCGTCGCTCGCGGACCGGCGTCGCCGCGTCGAGTCGGGCGAGGAGATCGTCGTCGGTGTCAACAAGTTCGACACCACCGAGCCGTCGCCGCTGCAGGCCGAGGGCGCGAACGCGATCGAGACCATCGACCCGATCGTCGAGATGCACGCGGTCGAGGCGATCCAGCAGTGGCGCGCCGACCGCGACAACGCCGCTGTCGCCGAGGCTTTGGACGCGTTGCGCGAGGCCGCGAAGTCCGACCAGAACCTCGTCGAGGTCACCATCGCCTGCGCGAAAGCCGGTGTGACGACCGGTGAGTGGTCGCAGGCGCTGCGGGAGACGTTCGGCGAATACCGTGCGCCCACCGGTGTTTCCGGTGCCTCGGCGTCCGGTGAGGCGGGTTCGGAGATCGCGCGCGTGCGCGACCGGGTGCGCGGGACCGGTGAGGAGATCGGCGAGCGGCTGCGCATGCTGGTCGGCAAGCCGGGCCTGGACGGGCACTCCAACGGTGCCGAGCAGGTCGCCGTGCGGGCCCGCGACGTCGGTTTCGAGGTCGTCTACCAAGGCATTCGCCTGACGCCGTCGCAGATCGTGTCCGCGGCCGTGCAGGAGGACGTGCACGTCGTCGGCCTGTCGATCCTGTCCGGTTCGCACCTCGAAGTGGTGCCCGCGGTGGTCGACGGGCTGCGCGCGGCCGGTGCCGGGGACATCCCGGTGATCGTCGGCGGCATCATCCCGCCGGACGACGCGGCCAAGCTGCGCGAGCGCGGTGTGGCGCGGGTGTTCACGCCGAAGGACTACGAGCTGACCGAGATCATGGACGAGATCGTCACCGTGATCCGGGAGGTGCACTCGCTGTCGTAGGGCTCTAGGGTCTCTGGGATGGTCGATGTTGCGCGTGAAGGCTCGGTCGTACGCATCACGATGACCCGCGCGGCGAAGCGCAATGCGCTGTCCGCCGAGCACCTGACCGAGCTGCTGGAGGCGTTCCGGGAAGCGGGCACCTCCGACGCGGCGGGCATCGTGCTCGCCGCCGAGGGCCCGGTCTTCTCCGCAGGGCACGACTTCGCGGACGTGCACGCCCGTGACAAGGAGGGCGTGCGAGAGCTGTTGGAGCTGTGCACGACGCTGATGAAGACCATCCAGTCCGTGCCGCAGGTGGTGATCGCGCGCGTGCACGGGCTGGCGACGGCGGCGGGGTGCCAGCTGGTGGCCTCCTGCGATCTCGCCGTGGCCTCGCTGGACGCCGGTTTCGCCTTGCCCGGTGGGAAAGGCGGGTGGTTCTGCCACACGCCCGCGGTGCCGGTGGCACGCTCGATCGGGCGCAAGCGGTTGATGGAGATGGCGCTCACCGGCGACGTCGTGGACGCGGCGACGGCGGTGGAGTGGGGCCTGATCAACAAGGCCGTGCCGGCCGAGGAGCTGGACGCCGAGGTCGACGACCTGCTGGCGCGGGCGACGCGGGGCAGCCGGGCGTCGAAGGCCGCGGGCAAGGTGGCGATCTACGCGCAGCTGGACCGGCCGGAGATCGACGCCTACGAGATCGCGCTGGCCGTCATGGCCGAGACCTCCCAGACCCCGTCAGCCAAAGAGGGACGGGCGTCGTTCCTGGAGAAGCGGCCGCCCGTGTGGCCCGACTAGTCGCGAGCAGCTTCAGCGCGTCGGCGTTCGGGCCCGGCTCGGCCTGGTAGATCACCAGGAACTGGCCGGGCGCCTCGCGGACGTCGAACGAGTGGAATTCGAGGGTGAGCGGGCCGACCGCCGGATGCACGAAGTCCTTGGCGTCCTGGGTCTTCCCGCGCACGTCGTGCTGTTCCCAGAGCTCCTTGAAGGTCGGGTGCCGGTTGAGTTCGGCCACCATCCGCTCAAGCCGCTGGGACTTCGGATCCGCCGTCTTCCGCAGGTGCGCGACGGTGCTCTGGGCGACCCACTGCCAGCGCGGGTAGAAGCTGGTGGCGGCGGGGTCGAGGAACGTCATCCTGGCGGCGTTGTCGGCGGGGCTGAACGGCTCGTACAGGGCCTCGGCCAGCGCGTTGACGGCGAGGATGTCGAGCAGCGAGTTCATCACGAACGCCGGCATGTCGTGCAGGCCGTCGATGAGCCGCCGCAGTTCGGGACTGACGACGTCCGGCGCGTGCCCCTCGTCGGCGACGACCCCGGCGAGGCGGTGCAGGTGGGCGCGCGCGTCGGTGTCGAGCCGCAGCGCCCGGCTCAGCGCGTCGAGCACCTGCGCGGACGGGTTGGTCTCGCGGCCCTGCTCCAGCCGGGCGTAGTAGTCGGCGCTCACGCCGGCCAGCACCGCGACCTCTTCCCGCCGCAGGCCCTTGACCTTGCGCTGGGTGTGGCTCGGCAGGCCGGCGTCCTCCGGGTTGACGCGGGCGCGGTGGGCTTTCAGGAACTCTCCGAGCACGCGTTTCAGGGTATTCGTCGTTCGCGGTGCCTGCCCGGGTGTGTCACACCTAGGGAGAAGGTGTCCTGGTTGGGTGCGGATTTCGCGCCGATCGTTGTGGCCATGAGCAAAGTTGTGATGATCAGTGGAGCTTCCAGCGGTATCGGCGAGGCGACGGCCCGCGTGCTGGCCAAGGCCGGGCATCAGGTGTTCCTCGGGGCGCGCCGGGAGGACCGGCTGGAGGCGTTGGCCGAAGAGATCGGCGGTGGTTTCGCACGGCTGGACGTGACCTCGCGCGAGTCGTTCCAGTCCTTTGTGGACTCGGCCGTGGCGCGTTACGGCCGAGTCGACGTGCTGGTGAACAACGCGGGCGTGATGCCGTTGTCGATGCTGGACTCGTTGAAGGTCGACGAGTGGGACCGCATGGTGGACGTGAACATCCGCGGTGTGCTGAACGGCATCGCCGCCGTGCTGCCGAGGTTCACCGGCGGCGGGCACGTCGTGAACGTCGCCTCGATCGCCGCGCACATGGTCATGCCCACCGCGGCTGTGTACTGCGCGACGAAGTACGCGGTGTGGGCGCTGTCGGAGGGCTTGCGGCAGGAGCGCGACGACCTGCGCGTCACGGTCGTTTCGCCCGGTGTCACGGAGTCCGAGCTGGCCGACACCATCACCGAGGACTTCGCGGCGTCGATGATGGAGGACTTCCGCAAGATCGCGCTGCCCGCCTCCGCCATCGGCGAGGCGATCGCCTACGCGATCTCGCAGCCCGACTCCGTCGACGTGAACGAGATCGTGGTGCGCCCGGTGGCCCAGCGCTAGGCGCCCGTGGTCGAGCCGGGCCTGAGGATCATCAGGACGGTGACCGCGGCCCAGAGCACGTTGAAGATGCCCGTGTACATGGCCAGGTGCTTGAGGTCCTTGGTGCCGAGGGCCTTCTCCTGACCGGGGAGGATCTTCAGCGCCAGCACGAACGCGGCGGCGGTGGTGAGCGCGATCGACACGACCACCCAGGGGTGGCCGGTCACGCCCATCACGCCGGCCGTCGCGAACCCGAAGACCGGCACCGCGATGCCGATCAGGGCGTAGCCGCGGCAGATGCGGTGCAGGAGCTCGGGATCGCCGTTGTCGCGGACGGCTTTCGGGAACATGCTGGCGGCCACGGTGACCGGGCCGACGGCGATGATCGCGGCCAGGACGTGCAGCGAGAGGAACAGCTTGCTCACGCGGCCCTCCAGGCGGTGCCGCGGCGTTCGTGGGCGAAGAGGGTTTCCACTTCCAGCGCCTGCTGGGCGCCGATCTCGCGTTCCACGAGGTAGATGCCGAGATCGATGCCCGAGCTGACGCCGGCGGCGGTGACCAGGTCGCCGTCGTCGACGATTCTGGCGCGGACGGCGTTGACGCCCATGGACTCCAGCGCTGCCAGGCCGAGGTGGTTGGTGGTCGCGTTCCTGCCCTTGATCAGGCCGGTCATGGCCAGCACCAAGGATCCACCGCACACGGTGGCGAGCGTGTTCGCGCCGGTCAACGCGGGTGCGAGAGTGGCTGCGGCCTTGCTGAGCAGGGCGATCGTCTCGTCATCGGTCCGAGCTGCCGCGCCGGGGACCACGATGAGATCCGCCTTCGGGTCGAGCTGGGCGGTCGCCTTGAGCGACAGCAGGTCCAGGCCCGCCGGCACCTCCCGCGGCCCCTCCACCGCGGCCAGCTCGGCCTCGATCCCGCCCGCGGCCAGGGTCTCGTACGGGCCGATCACGTCCAGCGGGTCGAACCCGTCGAACAACACCACCTGAGCGAGCATCCGCTCCTCCTTGCTTGTCGGTGATCACGACGGTAGGAGCGCGAAGGCGTGCCCGGAACTGGCTGGAATGCCATGTTCCAACGGATTCTCGCCAGCTACTGTGATGGCTGTGCACGAGGTCGCAGTGGTGGTGATGGACGGCGTGGTCCCGTTCGACTTCGCCGTCGGAGTCGACGCGTTCAACTGGACCGGGCGGTACCGGGTCCGGATCTGCGGTCCGAAGAGGACCGCCAAGGCCGAGCTGTTCGACCTGAAAGTGCCGCACGGCTTGGAGTTGCTGTCCGAAGTGGACACGATCCTGCTGCCCGGGCACGACCCCGGCCTGGTGATCCCGAAGCGGGTGATCGAGGCGCTGCGGCAGGCCGCCGCGAGGGGCGCGCGGATCGCGTCGATCTGCTCGGGGGCGTTCGTGTTCGCGGCGACCGGGCTGCTGGACGGGCTGCGGGTGACCACGCACTGGCTCGCGGCCGCGGAGCTGCAGGCGCGGCATCCGGCGATCCGGGTCGACCCGGACGTGCTCTACGTCGACAACGGGCAGTTCCTGACCTCGGCCGGTGCTGCGGCGGGGCTGGACCTGTGCCTGCACATGATCCGCCGCGACCACGGGTCCGCGGTGGCGGCCGACGCGGCACGGCTGGCCGTGATGCCCCTGGAGCGAGAAGGCGGGCAGGCGCAGTTCATCGTCACGCCACCGGTGGCGCCGCAGGGTGCGGAGCTCGAACCCGTGCTGCGGTGGATGGAGGCCAACGCGGCGAACGACCTGACGCTGGAGGACGTGGCCAGGCGGGCCGGGATGAGCACGCGGACGTTGAACCGGCGGTTCCGCGAGCAGACCGGCACGACGCCGTTGCAGTGGCTGCACCGGGCGCGGGTGCGGCAGGCGCAGCACCTGCTGGAGACCACGAACCAGCCGGTGGAGCTGATCGCGAGCAAGGTCGGGTTCGGATCGGCCACGGCGTTCCGCGACAGGTTCAAGCGGATCGCCGGGACCTCACCGCAGAGCTACCGCGCGGCCTTCCAGGGTTGTCGCAGCTAGGGCTGAGCGTGCTCGTGGAGCAGCAGCAACGTGTAGGCGGCGATCGACTGCGCGTCGGCGATCTCGCCCTTCGCGATCATCGCCTCGAAGTCGGCGCGCGGAAACCACGCCGAACGCATGTCCTGCTCCTCGTGCTCCCGCTCGTGGAAGCCCTCGGTGAGCTCGGTGGCGAGGAACACGCGGCCGCGCTGGGACGACATGCCGGGCGCGACGTCGAGAACGCCCAGTTCGATCATCTTGCCGGCCCGCAGGCCGGTCTCCTCGCGCAGTTCGCGGGTGGCGAGCTCCAGCGGGTCGGAGTCGGCGCGGTCGGGCGCGGTGCCCTGCGGGAACTCCCACCGCCGGACGCCGAGCGGGTACCGGTACTGCTCGACGAGCCGCACGCGTTCGCCGTCCAGCGGGATGATCAGCGCGTAGTCCGGTTTGTCGACCACGCCGTAGATGCCGTCGGTGCCGTCCGCGCGCCGGATCGCGTCCTCCCGAACGGTCATCCAAGGGTTCGAGTACACCTGACGGGTGCCAAGGCTCTCCACGCCACGGACCGTACCTAACGCCTCGTTCATGGACACACCCCGTAGCCTGTCGCGGTGCGTCTCGTCATCGCTCGCTGCCAGGTCGACTACGTCGGACGACTCACCGCCCATCTGCCGATGGCTCAGCGACTGCTGCTGATCAAGGCCGACGGCTCGGTGTCGATCCACTCCGACGACCGCGCCTACAAGCCGTTGAACTGGATGAGCCCGCCCTGCTGGCTCATCGAGGACCCGGACATCTGGACCGTGCAGAACAAGGCGGGGGAGAAGCTGATCATCACCCTCGAAGAGGTGCTGCACGACTCCAAGCACGAGCTCGGCCCGGAGCCCGGCCTGCAGAAGGACGGCGTCGAAGCCGACCTGCAGAAGCTGCTCGCCGAGCACGTGACCACCCTGGGCGAGGGCTGGACGCTGGTGCGCCGCGAGTTCCCGACCGCGATCGGCCCGGTCGACCTGATGTGCCGCGACGCGTCCGGCGTCTCGGTCGCCGTGGAGATCAAGCGGCGCGGCGAGATCGACGGCGTCGAGCAGCTCACCCGGTACCTGGAGCTGCTCAACCGCGACCCGCTGCTCGCGCCGGTGCAGGGCGTGTTCGCGGCGCAGCAGATCAAGCCGCAGGCTCGGGTGCTGGCCGAGGACCGCGGGATCCGGTGCGTGGTGCTGGACTACGACGCGTTGCGCGGGATCGAGCCGGACGAGTTCAGGCTGTTCTGATAGACCGCCATGAGCGTGTAGTCGAAGATGCTGAGCCGGTTGTGGTCCAGGTCGCGCAGCCGGTGGGCGGCGGACATCACCTCGCTCATCGCGCCGACCTCGTCCCGCACGGCCTGGGGCAGCGCCTCCCAGTCCGGTCGTGAGCGGCAGGGCGCGCAGATCCTGCCCCGGTTGTGGTCGCAGCCCAGGAGCGGACGGTCGCAGGACGGGCACGTCCAGCTCACGTGCCCGTAGTCGGTCTCCGTGCAGGAGCAGGTCCTCTTCCCGATCCTGCCGCGGTAGGAGGCCAGCTTCATGTACTCCATGGTGGGGCGCCGGTTTCCGTCCAGTTCAGCCAGCTCGTAGCCCGACCGGATCGGGCCGTCCGCGTCGATCATCGGGCCGATCTCGTCCCGCACGGTCTGGGGCAGCGCCTCCCAGGCCGGTCGCAGCTGACAGATGTCGCAGAGGTCAGCCCCGTTGTCGCCGCCGTCGGTGACCACCGCGCGGCACAACGGGCACACCCAGGTCCTCTGCTTGTGATCAGCCACGCGGGCAGTCTGGGGTGCCGGACGCACGTCCGCACGTGGTTTTCGCGCCCTCGATCAGCAGCATCAGACCGTGCTCGAAGTCGGCGTCACGGTCTTCCATCCGCAGGACCTGGGCGGCTTCCTTCAGCAACGGCACGTCGTCCAGGTCCGGGTACAGCGGCTCGTGGGCGTGCTGCAGCCACGCCTGCTCCTCGGTCACCCACCCCATGAGGTAGCGCTCGACCGCGAGCATCAGTCGCAACGCATCGAGCGGTGTGAACCCCGCATCGCACAGCGCGCGCACCTGTGACTCGATGGCCGGCAGTTCGTTGGCCGTGGGCACCGTGCCGTGGTGAACGCGCGCGCCGTCGCGGTAGGCCAGGAGCGCCTGGCGTTTGGCGCGTGCGTCGGCGGCCAGCCACACGCTCCAGTCGTCGGTCGGGCGGCGCTCCGGCGGGAGGACCTCCGCCTGCATCTGCTCGGCCATCAGGTCGAGCAGCTCGCGCTTGTTCTTGAAGTGCCAGTACAGGGCGGGTGACTGCACGCCCAGCTCGGCGGCCAGTCTGCGGGTGCTCAGGCCGTCGATGCCCACCTCGTTGAGCAGCTTCAACGCCGTGCGGACGACCTCGTCCCTCTGCAACGCCATGAGCACCTTCCGAAAAACCTGTTGGCACCCGTCACCTTATCGCCGCTAAATTCCCCTTATCACTGATAAGGAGACCTGACGTGGACTTACGCCCGTTGCGGCAGAAGGACTTCCGGCTCGTCTGGTGGTCCGGTGCGGTCACCATGCTCGGCACCGTCTTCACCATGACGGCGGTGCCGCTGCAGATCGCGGCGATCACCGGGTCACCGCTCGCGGTCGGGGCCGTGGGGGTGGTCGAGCTGCTGCCGTCGATCGCCTTCGGGCTGTACGGCGGCGTGCTCGCGGACCGGTTCGACCGGCGGACCATCGCGCTCGTCACCGAGGTCGCGCTGGCGGCGGTCGTGGCGTTGCTGCTGGTCAACCCGACCAGCCTGGTGTTCCTGTTCGGGTCGGCCGCGATCGCGGCCGCGATCCAGGGACTGCAGCAACCCGCGCTGGAGGCGATGATCCCGCGCCTGGTGCCCCGTGATCAGCTCGTCGCGGCGGGCGGGTTGCTGGGGCTGCGGTGGGGCGTCGGCGGCATCTTCGCGCCCGCCGCGGCCGGGATCGTGATCGCCGCGGCGGGAGTCACCACGGCGTTCGCGTTCGACCTGGTGACGTTCGCGGTGTCGGTCGCGCTGCTCGCGCGCGTTCGTGCCGTGCCGACCGCGGCCGACGCCGAGTGGCCGAGGTTCGTCGACGGCGCGCGGTACGTGGCGGGCAGGCCGGACCTGGTCGGCACCTACCTGGTCGACCTCGCGGCCACCGTGCTCGCGTTGCCCACCGCGCTGTTCCCGTTCCTCGCGGCGGACCGGCCGTGGGCGGTCGGGTTCCTCTACTCGGCGTCGGCGCTGGGCGTGCTCGTGGCCGCCACGACGGGTGGCTGGACCAGCCGGGTCACCCGGCACGGGCGGTGGGTGCTGCTCGCCGCGGCGCTCGTGGGCGTGGCGATGATCGGGGTGGCGGTCAGGCGCGACATCTGGCTCGCGGTGGCGTTCCTGGCGCTGGCGGGAGCGGCGAACTGGCTCGGTGACACGTTCCGCGGCGCGATCTGGAACAGCACGATCCCCGACGAGCTGCGCGGCCGGCTGGCCGGGATCGAGATGCTCGTCGGATCGGTCGGGCCCGCGCTCGGCGATCTGCGTGCGGGTGCGATGGCCACGCGGTTCGGCATCAGGAAGACGGTGGCGATCGGCGGTGTGGCTTGTTTGGCATCGGCAGGGGTACTCAGTGCAGCGCTTCCGTCACTGTGGCGCTACGAGGCTCAACTTCAGTGAGCGCCCCATCACAGCTCGTGGTTTGGTGATCAGCTGCACGGGGTAGTAACCGGCGCACCTGGAGTAACGTTCCCTCCTGGTCGTTGATGTTGGACTTTGTGGAAGTCTGGGAGGTGGGCGGTGTCGGTGTTGGCCGGGGCGGACCTGCGGCTTGACGCGGGACCGATCGACTACGCGTTGCTCGTCATCTACTTCGCGGTGGTGCTGGGCATCGGCGTGATGGCAAGACGATCCGTCTCCTCCAGCCTCGACTTCCTGCTGTCCGGGCGGTCGTTGCCGGCGTGGGTCACCGGTCTCGCGTTCATCTCGGCGAACCTCGGTGCGCTCGAACTGATGGGCATGACGGCCAACGGTGCGCAGTACGGCATGGCGACCGTGCACTACTACTGGATCGGTGCCATCCCGGCGATGGTGTTCCTCGGTCTGGTGATGATGCCGTTCTACTACGGCTCGAAGGTGCGCAGCGTTCCCGAGTTCATGCGCCGGCGGTTCGGCAAGCCGGCCCACCTCGTCAACGCCATCAGCTTCGCGGTCGCGCAGATCCTGATCGCGGGCATCAACCTGTTCGCGCTCGCGGTGATCATCGACGCGCTGCTCGGGTGGCCGCTGCCGGTGTCCATCGTGGTCGCGGCGCTGGTGGTGCTCGCGTACACGACGCTGGGCGGCCTGAGTGCGGCCATCTACAACGAGGTGCTGCAGTTCTTCGTGATCGTGGCCGCGCTGGCGCCGATCACGATCATCGGCCTGATCAAGGTCGGCGGCTGGCAGGGTCTCGTGCAGAAGGTGACGGATCAGGAGCAGCTGAGCGCCTGGCCCGCGACCGGGCTCACCGGCATCGACAACCCGGTGTGGAGTGTCATCGGGCTGGTGTTCGGTCTCGGTTTCGTGCTGTCGTTCGGTTACTGGACGACGAACTTCGCCGAGGTGCAGCGCGCGATGAGCGCCAAGTCGATGTCGGCGGCCAAGCGCACGCCGATCATCGGTGCGTACCCGAAGGCGCTCATCCCGGGGATCATCATCATTCCCGGCATCATCGCCGCGGTGATCGTGCCGGAGATGGCGCAGCTCAAGTCCGGCGACACGAGCAGTGGCGTGGCCTACAACAACGTGCTGCCGTTGCTCATGCGCGACCTGCTGCCCAACGGCATCCTCGGCGTCGCGATCACGGGTCTGCTGGCGAGCTTCATGGCCGGTGTGGCGGCGAACGTCAGCTCGTTCAACACCGTCTTCACCTACGACCTGTGGCAGGACTACATCAAGAAGGACCGGCCCGACGAGTACTACCTGCGCGTCGGACGGTTGGCCACGGTCGGCGCGTGCGTGCTCGCGATCGGCACGGCGTTCATCGCGGCGGCGCTCGGCGGGTCCAACATCATGGATTACATCCAGGCGTTGTTCTCGTTCTTCAACGCGCCGCTGTTCGCGACGTTCATCGTCGGCATGTTCTGGAAGCGGATGACCCCCACCGCCGGTTGGGTGGGTCTGCTCGCGGGCACGTTCACCGCGATGTTCATCTACGCGATCTCGGAGCCGTCGTTCGGCATCAAGTGGCTGGAGCTGCCCGGTCAGGGTGCGAGCTTCCTGGGCGCGGGTCTCGCGTTCGTGGTGGACGTCGTCGTGAGCGTCGCGGTCAGCCTCGTCACGCGGCCGAAGCCGGACAACGAGCTGGTCGGCCTGGTCTACAGCCTGACGCCCAAGGAGGACCGCTCGCACTCCACCACCGGCGAGGACGCGGGCTGGTACCGCTCGCCCGCCCTGCTCGGTGGCGGAGTGCTGGCGCTGACGACCGTTCTCTACATCATCTTCGGCTGAGGGAGGCCGTCATGAGGTTGTTCGACCTGCGACTGATCATCGCTTTCCTCTTCGGCCTGTACGGCGTTGTACTCGTCGTCGTCGGTCTCGGTTTCACGTCCGACGACGACCTGAAGAAGGCCGAAGGGGTCAACATCAACCTGTGGGCCGGCATCGCCATGGTGGTGCTGTCGGCGGCGTTCGCCGCCTGGGCGACGTTGCGGCCTCAGTTCGCGAAGAAGGTCACGACTGCGGACGACCTGGGTAAACAGGGTTGAAGGCCTCGATCGTCCACGCGTCGAGCCAGTTGAATGCGCGGCGAATGCGGTTGTACACGTCTCTCCTTCTATCGGGGTCTTCACCTGGTACAGCGCGTTGATCTTCTGAATCGTTCCCGAAGCGCTCCGTGACTCCGGCCACGCCTGGATCACGGGGTACCGCCCACGAGCGGCCGCGAAGGTCGCTACCGTGCACGTCGTGCCCCGTTTTCGTGCCACGGCCGTGGTCGCCGCCGCTGCTCTGCTGATGGCCGGCTGCACGACCGGTCCCGGTCTCGCCAAGACGCACTCCCCGCGCCGCACCGTGCACGCGGGCGCCGAAGCGAGCTCGACCGACCCGTCGTCCAAGCCGACCGCGCAGCCGAACAAGCCGGTCGACCCGGCGTTCGCGGCGGAACGGTTGCGGCTGGTCAACCCGTGCGCGCTGATCGAGAAGGAAGTGCTGCAGACGGTCGGCACGCCGTCGAAGTACACGAGCAGCAACTACACGCGCTGCTCGAACTACATGAAGGACAAGGCGGGCAAGACCCTCAACATCACGTTGGACCTCGGCTACTCGTTGACGTCCACGGAGCTGAAGAACGCGACGAAGCAGCTCGCCGGGCTCAAGAGCAGCGAGCAGAAGCTGGGCTCGTCGTGCTTCCTCAGCGCGGTGACGCAGGAGAACCCGGCGCAGGCGGTGCGGATCCAGTCGAGCACGGGCACCGGCGACCAGGCGGCCGATCCGTGCGAGCCGGGGCGCAAGGTGCTCGAAGGAGCGGTCCGCAAGGCCAGGGGCAACCCGCAGAGGTACACGCCGCCCAAGGGGTCGCCGGTCGAGGTCGACCCGTGCGCGGTCGTCGACAGGGCCACGCTCGCGCCGGTGCTCGGTGCCTCGCCGCGGTCGCTGCCGTTCGGGCTGCACCAGTGCTCGTGGAGCGGGCAGAGCGCGCAGATGCAGCTCGAGTTCCGGACGGCGCGCATCCCCAAGGACGGCAAGTTCGACCGCGACTCGGCCGAGGTCGATCTCGGCGGGGTGAAGGGTTACCAGGTGCTCAAGGACGGTCCCTTCCCGACGTGTGATCTGATCGTGGTCCGCACGAAGGACTCCAGCGACGCGGGTGAGATCGCGGACTTCTCCGTCGGAGCGTCGAAGGAGAAGACCCTGGACCGCTGCCAGGCGGCGCAGGCGTTCGCCAAGGCGGTGCTTCCGGGCCTGCCCAGCGCCTGACGGGGCCAGGCGGGGGCTGAAAGTTCTTCAAGTACGCGTTAGTGTCGAGGTTACTGGCGAGTACCCGGGAGGGCCCAATGACGCAGACCGCTTCGGACAGCGCGCTGTCGGCCGATGGCGAGCAGCGGCGGTTCGCTTCACTGGACCCGCGCACGGGCGAAGTCGTCGCGCACCACCCGATCCACACGGCCGCCGAGGTCGAGGAAGCGGTGTCCTCGGCGCGCGAGGCCTCCGCGTGGTGGGCGGGCCTCGGTTTCGAGGGGCGCAAGACCAAGCTCGACGCGTGGCGCAGAGTCCTGTCGAAACGCGCCGACGAGTTCGTCTCGCTGATCAGCGCGGAGACCGGCAAGCCGGCCGACGACTCCCGCGTCGAGATCGCGCTGGTGATGGACCACCTGCACTGGGCCGCGCGGCATGCGGGCCGTGTGCTGGGCAAGCGCCGTGTCTCCTCCGGCATGCTGATGTTCAACCACAGCGCGACCGTCGAGTACCGGCCGTTGGGCGTCATCGGCGTCATCGGGCCGTGGAACTACCCCGCGCACACGCCGATGGGTTCGATCTCCTACGCGCTCGCGGCGGGCAACGCCGTGGTGTTCAAGCCTTCCGAGTTCACGCCGGGTGTCGGCACGTTCCTCGCGTCGACGTTCTCCGAGGCCGTGCCCGAGTACCCGGTGTTCCAGGTCGTCACCGGTTTCGGCGAGACGGGCGCGGCGTTGTGCGCCTCCGGTGTCGACAAGGTCGCCTTCACGGGTTCCACGAGGACCGGCAAGAAGGTCATGGCCGCGTGCGCTCAGACGTTGACGCCGGTGCTCGTCGAGTGCGGCGGCAAGGACGCGTTGATCGTCGACTCCGACGCGGACCTGGCGGCCGCCGCCGAGGCCGCGATGTGGGGTGCGGTGTCCAACGCCGGCCAGACGTGCGCGGGCGTCGAGCGCGTGTACGTGGCCGAGGACGTGGCCGACGAGTTCATCGAGATCGCGGTGAAGCGGGCGCGCAAGCTCAAGCCCGGTGGCGAGCCGAGCGCGAACCTCGGGCCGATCACGATGCCGTCGCAGGTGGAGATCATCCGCGAGCACGTGCAGGACGCGCTGGACCGCGGCGGCAAGGCGCTGGTGGGCGGGCCCGAGTCGATCAGGCCGCCGTACGTCGAGCCGGTCGTGCTGACGGACGTGCCGGAGGACTCGCTCGCGATCACCGAGGAGACGTTCGGGCCGACCGTGGTGATCAACCGGGTGCCCAACGCGCTGGAGGGCGTGCGGCTCGCGAACCGGTCGAAGTACGGGCTGGGCGCCGCGGTGTTCTCGAAGTCGCGCGGCGAGGAGCTGGCGCGCGAGCTGCGGGTCGGCATGGTGTCGGTCAACTCGGTGCTGACCTACGCGGCGATCCCCGGGCTGCCGTTCGGCGGGGTGGGCGACTCCGGGTTCGGGCGCATCCACGGCGAGGACGGGCTGCGCGAGTTCGCCTACCCGAAGGCCGTGACGAAGCAGCGGTTCAAGGCGGTGCTCGACATGGCGACGTTCGACCGGTCGTCGTTGGCGGGCAAGCAGATGCTGCGGCTCGCGCGGATGCTCTTCGGCCGGTAGCAGAGCATCCGCGCGAGCGGGCGCTCAGGCGCCGAGCTGCGTCCTGAGGTCGTCCAGCACCACGTTCGCGGCGAGCACGCCGAGGCCGAGGAAGTAGGTCTCGTCGGCGACCGGCTTGGCCTTGCCCGACTTGACGGCGTTCAGGCCGCTCCACAGTGGACCGCCCAGGACCGAGGGCTGCGCGGTCTTGGCCGGGTCGCCGTAGGTCGAGTAGACGACGAAGTCCGCGTCGGCCTTGCCGATCTCCTCCGCGCTCACCTCGGCGGCCAGGTCGTCGACCTGGGACGGCGTCGGCTGCGGGATCTTGGCGTCGACCAGGACCGTGCCGATGAACGACTTCTTGGCGTACAGGCGGATCTTGCCCGGCATGAACCGCAGCGCCGTCACGGTCGGGCGCACGCCGAGCTTCTGCTCGATCGCGGTGCCGGTCTCGGTGGCCTTGTTCGTGTAGTCCTCGAGCATCTTCGCGGCGTCGGCCTGGCGGTCGAGCGCGGCGGCGTTGAGGAGGAAGTTCTCCTTCCAAACGTAGCCGGGGCGCACGGAGAAGACGGTCGGCGCGATGGCGGAGAGCTTGGGGTAGAGGGCTTCCGCGCGCAGCTTCGAGCCGAGGATCAGGTCGGGTTCGAGCTTGGTGATGGCCTCGAGGTTGAGGTTGTTGATCGTGCCGACGTTCTCCGGCGTGCCCGCCTTGTCGCCGATGTAGGACGGCATGGTCGGGGAACCGTCGGTGTAGGCGATGCCGACCGGCTTGATGCCGAGCGCGACAACGTTGTCCAGCTCTCCGGTGTCCAGCACGATCACCCGTTCGGGCTTCTTCTCCAGCTTGGTCTCGCCCATCGCGTGCTTGATCGTGCGCGGGAACTCGCCGGGTTTCGCGGTGGTGCCGAAGCCGTTGCTCAGCTCGCCCGCCTTGCCGAAGTCCGCGCCGCCCTGGGCGACGGCGGGCTTGTCGGGCGTGCTCTGGGTGCACGCGGTCAGGGTCAGTGCGACCGCGACGAGCAGAGCTGCTCTCTTCGACACGACGTGGTTCCTCCACTACTCGCAGTGACTTTGACCTGCATTTCTTAGGGCAGCCTAACGGTACCCGGGACGTTTGCCCGTTCCGAGTGTCAGACCCCCGGAGTAAGAAGGAACACGGTCACCGCCGATCGGGAGGGCTGTTCGATGAAGAAGATCATCAATGATCCGGAGACCGTGGTGCGGGACGCGCTGCGGGGAATGCAGGCCGCCCATCCCGATCTGCTGTCCGTGCACTACGACCCCGCGGTCGTGGTGCGCGCGGACGCGCCGGTGCAGGGCAAGGTCGCGATCATCTCGGGCGGCGGTTCCGGCCACGAACCGCTGCACGGCGGGTTCGTCGGGCGCGGCATGCTCGACGCTGCCTGTCCCGGCGCGGTCTTCACCTCGCCGACCCCGGACCAGGTGCTCGACGCGGTGTCCCGGTGCGACGGTGGCGCGGGGGCGTTGCTGATCGTGAAGAACTACACCGGCGACGTGCTGAACTTCGAGACCGCGGGCGAGATGGCGGAGTCCGAGGTGCGCAGCGTCGTGATCGACGACGACGTGGCGGTGAAGGACTCGCTGTACACGGCGGGCCGGCGCGGCGTCGGCGGCACGGTCCTGCTGGAGAAGATCGTCGGCGCGGCGGCGGAGCGCGGCGACTCGCTGGAGGCGTGCGTCGCGCTGGCCGAGCGGGTGATCGCGTCGGTCCGGTCGATGGGCCTGGCGCTGACCGCGTGCACGGTCCCGCACGTGGGCTCGCCGTCGTTCGAGCTCGCCGACGACGAGATGGAGATCGGCATCGGCATCCACGGCGAACCGGGCCGGGCGCGGGTGCCCGCCGGCTCCGCCTCCGACATGGTGTCGGCGTTGCTGACCCCGATCCTGGACGACCTGCCGTTCACCTCGGGCGACCGCGTGCTGCTGTTCACGAACTCGATGGGCGGAACTCCGCTGATCGAGCTGTACTTGGCGCACGGCATCGCCGAACAGCTGCTGGCCGACCGGGGGATCACCGTGGAACGCAGACTCGTCGGCCCGTACATCACCAGCCTGGAGATGCAGGGCATGAGCCTCACGCTGCTGAAGCTGGACGACGAGATGATCTCGTTGTGGGACGCGCCGGTGCACACGCCCGCACTGCGGTGGGGAGTCTGACGTGGGGTGCACGGCGGCGGAGGTGGTGGCGGCCCTGCGAGCCGCGGCCGCGGTGGTGCAGGAACACCGCGACGAACTGGTGCGCCTGGACCAGGCGATCGGCGACGCCGACCACGGCGAGAACATGAAGCGCGGCTTCACCGCCCTGCTGTCCCGTTTGGACACCGAGGAGCCCTCGTCTCCCGGCAAGGTCCTGAAGCTGGTGGCCACCACGCTGATCTCGACCGTGGGCGGCGCGGCGGGCCCCTTGTACGGCACCGCTTTCCTGCGCGCGTCGGCCGCCGTGGGCGACGAGCCGGAACTCGACGGCGAGGCCGTGGCCCGCGCCCTGCAGGCCGCGCTGGACGGCGTGGTGGCGCGCGGCAAGGCCGTGGTGGGCGACAAGACGATGGTGGACGCCCTCACCCCGGCCGTGACCGCGGCCGCCTCCGTGAACGGCTCGGCGAACGGCTCGGTGGCGGCGACCCTGTCGGCGGCGGCAGACGCGGCGGCCGAGGGCGCGGAGTCGACGATCCCGATGGTGGCGCGCAAGGGACGGGCGTCGTACCTGGGCGAGCGCAGCGCCGGCCACCTGGACCCCGGCGCGCGGTCGACGGCCCTGCTGCTGCGGGCCTTCGCTGATGCGGCGGCCAAGGCGTGACGGCGTTGTCCGGGCGGGCCCGGTCCGGCGGTGTCGGTGTGGGATGTGGTGGTGTGGCGTGACGATGGTGCTTGAGCGCGTCGGGCCGCCTCGGCCTGGAAGTGGTGCTGTGGTGGGGCGGGGCGTTCGGAGGGATGGAGTGCAGCCCGAGCGCGTCGAGCCGTCCCGATCCACAAGCGCTGCCGCACCAGCGAACCAGAACGTTCGGCGAGGTGGGGTGCGGCCTGGGCGCCTCGGGCCGCCTCGATCCGGAAGCACTGCTGCGGCGGCGCGGGGTGTTCGGCGGGGTGGGGTGCGGCCTGAGCGCGTCGAGCCGGGTCGGCCTGAATGTGCGGCGGGGCTGGGCGTTCGGTGGGATGGGGTGCGGTCTGAATGTGTCGGGCCGCCTCGACCTGGGAGTGCTGCTGTGCGGCCTGAGCGCGTTGAGCCGTCCCGATCCGGAAGCGCTGCCGCACCAGTGAAACAGAACGTTCGGCGAGGCAGAGCAGGAGTGGCGGTATGACGGCGGCGTCGGACACCGGCCGGGTCGGGCTGGTCATCGTCTCGCACAGCGACATGCTCGCCAACGGTGTCGCCGAGCTCGCCGGGCAGATGGCGCCCGACGTCGCCGTGCTGCCCGTCGGCGGCACGGAGGAGGGCGGTCTTGGCACCGACTACGGCTCGGTGGTCGAGGCTCTGGCGGACGCGGACTCCGGGGCGGGCGTGGTCGTCCTCTACGACCTCGGCAGCGCCAAGATGACCGCCGAGATGGCCGTGGAGTCCGCGGACGAGCCGTCGCGCTACGCCGTGGTCGACGGGCCGCTGGTGGAAGGTGCGGTGGCAGCAGCCGTTGCGGCACAAGGAGGTGCGTCTCTCGCCGACGTCGCGGCCGCGGCGGAGGGCGCTTCTGGCGAGAGTCCGGCGGCGGTGCCTTCGCGGCCTTCGCTGCACCTCGTGCCGGATGCGGTGTCCGCGGAGGTGTTGCTGACCAACGACGTGGGCCTGCACGCCCGCCCGGCGGCGTTGCTGGCGCGCACGGTTGCGGAGCTGGATGCGGACGTGGTCGTCCGGTACGGCGACGAGGAGGCGAACGCGGCGAGCGTGCTGGCGTTGATGGGGTTGAGCGCGCCGGGCGGCGGGGCGATCACCGTGGTGGCGACGGGGAAGGACGCCGAGGAGGCGGTCCGGCGGATCGAGGAGCTGGCGGAGAGGGGGTTCGACGACTGAGCTCGCGGTGGGTCACCGGGGAATTCGCGGTCCGACGGGGGCGTGGGAGGCGCTCAGCTGAGCGTGAATCACCTCGCCGACCTGCCGGTGCACTCGACGGCTACCCGGACGGCTCAACTTCGCGTTGCCCCACATGGGTTCATCAGGCAGAAGGCCGGTTCTAGGAGTTTGCTGGACCGATAACTGTTTCGATCCTGATGGCGAAGCTCACGGCACCCGTCTGCGCTGGGAGTGGCATAGTCGCCCGCAAGTTACTCCTTGGTAGCCCACGCTTTACCCCGCAGGGAGGTCTGCAGTGGCGCGCGAAATCAACACCGTCGGAGTCGTCGGCTTCGGAACCATGGGCGCGGGCATCGTGGAGGTACTCGCGCGCACCGGGCTTGCGGTGAAGGTGGTGGAAGTCGACGCGGCGGGGGTCGAGCGCGGGCTCGGGCACCTGGAGCACTCGACGACGCGGGCCGTGAAGCGCGAGAAGCTCACCGAGGACGAGAAGGCCCAGCTCGTGAGCCGGGTCTCCACGAGCCTCGACCTGGGCAGCCTCAAGGGGTGCGACCTGGTGATCGAGGCGGTGCCGGAGAGCGTCGAGCTGAAGACCAGGATCTTCAAGGAGCTCGACGAGATCCTCGACCCCGAGGCGATCATCGCGTCGAACACGTCGAGCTTGTCGATCACCGAGATCGGGGTGGTCACGAAGCGGCCCGGCAAGGTCGTCGGCCTGCACTTCTTCAACCCCACGCAGGTGTTGAAGCTGGTCGAGGTCGTGCGCACGGTGGTCACGGAGCCGGATGTGATCACCGACGTGGTCGCGTTCGCCGAACGGCTGGGCAAGTCGCCGGTCGTGATCGGGGACAGGGCCGGTTTCATCGCCAACGCGCTGCTCTTCCCGTACCTCAACCACGCGGTGAAGATGCTGGAGTCCAAGTACGCGACGCGTGAGGACCTGGACGCCGCCATGCGGTACGGCTGCGGTTACCCGATGGGACCGTTGGCGCTGTTGGACCTCATCGGTCTCGACACCGCGTACGAAATCCTCGACACGATGTACCACCAGTCGCGCAACAGGTTGCACGCGCCGGCGCCGCTGCTCAAGCAGATGATCACGGCGAACCTCCTCGGCCGGAAGACCGGGCGCGGCTTCTACACCTACGACGGGCCCGACTCGCCGGTCGTCGTCAAGGACGCGCTGACACCGTCCGAAGTGGACGCCGCCAAGCAGACCCGCGAGGTGCAACGGGTCGGTGTCATCGGCACGGGCACCATGGCCACGGGCATCGCCGAGGTGTTCGCCAAGCGCGGGTACGACGTGGTGCTGCGGGCGCGCAGCCTGGAGAAGGCCGAGGCCTCGATCGGGGCCGTGCGCAAGTCGCTCGACCGCGCGGTCAGCAAGGGCAAGCTCGCGGAGGCCGACCGGGACGCGGTCCTGCAGCGGATCTCGCCCGCCGTCGAGTTCGTGGAGCTGGCGGACTGCGACCTGATCGTCGAGGCGGTGGCCGAGGAGATCGGCATCAAGAAGGAGGTCTTCGCGGCGCTCGACGAGGTGTGCAAGCCCGGCGCGGTGCTCGCGACGACCACGTCCTCGTTGCCGGTCATCGAGATCGCCGCGGCGACGAGCAGGCCCGAGGACGTCGTCGGCCTGCACTTCTTCAACCCGGCGCAGGTCATGAAGCTGGTGGAGATCGTCGAGACGATCTCCACGGGCGCCGACGTGGTGGCGACGGCCCGCAGGATCTGCCTCGACCTCGGCAAGCACCCGGTGCACTGCGGTGACGTGGCCGGCTTCATCGTGAACGCGCTGCTCTTCCCGTACCTCAACGACGCGGTGAAGATGCTGGAGGCCCACTACGCCGAGGCCGACGACATCGACAACGCGATGAAGGTCGGCTGCGGTCTGCCGATGGGACCGTTCGCGCTGCTGGACGTCGTGGGGCTGGACGTGTCGCTGGCGATCCAGCGCACGCTCTACATGGAGTTCCGCGAGCCCGGTTTCGCACCGGCCCCGTTGCTGGAGCACCTGGTGACGGCCGGCCGCCTCGGCCGCAAGACCGGCAAGGGATTCCGCGACTACTCGTGAGCCGCTAACGGGAGCACCATGTCGCATCTGGCATGGTGGTGTCATGCGGCGACTGGTGCTCCTGTTGGCTGTCCTCGTGCTCGCTTCCGGCTGTGCCGGCAAGACGGTCGAGGGCACTCCCGTCGCGCAGGCCCCGCTCGACGCGACCTCGCCGTTCGACAAGGACCAGGCCTCGACCGAGCCGAGCTCCTCGGAGGATCCGCCGGTCGCGCCGATCGACGGTGAGGTCCAGGGCGTGTGCGCGAAGCTCAAGTGGACCGACCTGCCCTATCCCGGCGCGAAGGCCGAGACGCCGCCGACGCAGATCAACTACGACTCGACGTTCGACCAGTCGTGCCGCTGGACCACGAAGATCGACAAGGTCGAGGTCGGCGTCTCCCTGCGGTTTCGCGAGGGCAGGCAGATCACGATCGAGCGCACCACCGGCGACTGGGACGTGAAGGGTCACAAGGTCACCTACCTCGACCGTTCCAACGAGCCGGACGTCGAACCGTCGTGCGTGCTCGTCGTGCCCTACGACGGCGGTGGTCTCGGAATCATCATCATCGACTCGTCCGGCAAGTTCGGCACGGTCTGCGACCAGGGCCGCAAGGTGGCCGAGGTCATGATCGACCGCGAGCACTCCAACTAGCCAGCTTCTCCGGGTTGCGCACCGCCCAGATCCTGGTGATCCGGTCGTCCACCACCTCGAACGCGGCGACGGTCACCGTGACGCCGTCGTGCGTCGCGACCAGGCCCGGCCGGTTGCTGACCGTCCTGGCGAGAACCGCGAGCTCCGGCGCCAGCCTGCCGATGCCGACGAGGTAGCGGGCGATCTGCTCGCCGCCCACCACCGGCCTGAGCACCGTGCTGACCTGGCCGCCGCCGTCGGCGACCATGACGGCCGCCGGGTCCAGCAGGGCGACGAGAGCCTTGATGTCCTTCGCCTCCCAGGCGCGCTGGAAGTCCTTCACGACCTCCGCGCGCCTCGCGGCCGGCGTCTCGTCGCGCTGGGCGGCACGGATTCGCCGCCGCGCGGACGTCGCCAGCTGCCGGCACGCCGCCGGGCTCCTGCCGACGACGGCCGCCACCTCCGCGAACGGGTAGCGGAAGACGTCGTGCAGCACGAAGCTCACCCGCTCCGCCGGGGTCAGCTGCTCCAGCACCACCAGGAACGCCATGGTGACCGACTCGTCGAGCGTGACCTGGTCCGCTGGATCCGCGCCCTGGTCCGGCAGCGGTTCCGGGAGCCACTCGCCCACGTAGCGCTCTCGCCGCACCCGTGCCGAACCCAGCACGTCCAGGCAGATGCGGCCGGCCACCCTGGTCAGCCAGGCGCCGGGGGACTCGATCGCGGCTCGCTGCTGCGGCGACAGGGCGTACCACCGCGCGGAGGTCTCCTGCAGCACGTCCTCGGCGTCGGTCAGCGACCCGAGCAGGCGGTAGGCCAGGTTCAGCAGCTGCCGTCGTTCGCTCGTGATCTCGGCGGCCTCACGTTCCAGGCCGCTGCGTCGTCGGACTGTCATGGTCAAACTCCTGCACACCACCGTCGCCCTGCAGACCGTGCTCGTCTTCGTCCAGTCGATCACGGCGGGGCTGAGGCTGACGCTCCCGGACGGTCACGTCTTCCACAGCGCCGGCTCGTACGCGTTGTGGGTCGTGGCAGTCGTCCACCTCGTCGTCGCCGTGCTCACGTGGCGGCCGGGCGGCGGGTCGGCGCGGCCGATCTGGTACGCGGCGGGCTTCCTGGCGTTGATCACCGCTCAGGTCTTCGCCGGCGTCTTCCACCTCGTGGCGCTGCACATTCCCCTCGCGGCCGCGCTGCTGGTCGCCAGCGTGCTGTACCTGCTCAGGATCCGCAGCACCCGCCACCACAGCAGCCACCGCCGCCCTGAGCGGGCTGTTGCTGCTGGGTCCCGCTGATCCCGGCCATCGACAGCAGCTTGACCGTGTCGGCGTGACCGTCGGGGCAGTTCGCCGGAGCGGACGACTCGCTCATCGGTCGCTGCAGCTCGAAGGTGTCGTCGCAGGTTCGGCAACGGAACTCGTAGGTCGGCACGGCCCGATTCTACGAGCGGTTACCGTGTGGCCGTGCCCCGTCGCAACGCGCCCAAGAACGAAGATCCCCGACCGCTCGGCGGGGGTGTCGGCTGGGCACGCGTGGAGTCTGGTCCGGACGGCGAGTGGCTGGTCCGGGCCATCTCGGGCGCGCAGGCGCAGAAGACCTACCGCTGCCCCGGCTGCGACCACGAGATCCGCCCCGGCGTCCCGCACGTCGTCGCCTGGCCGGCCGAGGAGACCGGTTCGGTCGAGGAACGCCGCCACTGGCACCAGGGCTGCTGGGACTCGCGCGGCCGTCGGGGGCCGGCCGCGCGACGGTGGTGAGACCTCACGCCGCGGTTTTCCGGTCGTAGATCAGGCAGATCGCGCCGCTCTCGGTCACCCGAGTGGCTCGGGCACTGCGTGATGCTCAGCCGGTCCACCTCGCCGCCCTCCTGCCTGAGCTGCTTGCCACGGTCACCGGGTCGGCGGTGGTCAGCCGGGCGTCGTCCCAGGTCACCTCGGTCAACGTGGTGGAGAAGACGACCTTCTCGTCGTCGGCCACCGCGAGCGAGAAACCGCTGAAGCCCTGGTAGTTCTTGCGTCCCGGCAACGCCGTGGTGGCGGGCGAGGTGACCTGCACCATGTGCTCGCGGGAGCCGTCGGCCTCTGGACCGCTAGACGCGGACCTGTGCGCGCCACCGTTCCAGCCGGGCGCGGAACTCCGCGGGCTGCTCGACCGGCAGCAGGTGCCCGGCGTCCTCGACGCGTTCGCTGGTGGCGTGCTTCAGCGTCACCGCTAGCTTCGCGGCCACGTCGGGAGGCGTGAGCTTGTCGTGCTCGCCCACCAGCACCAGCGACGGCACGTCCAGCGCCTCCAGCACCTCGGTGGAGTCGGGCCGCCTCGCCATCGCGCGCTGCCACCACGCCACGTCCTCCGGCCGCTGGTCGAGGATCATGGTCCTGGTCAGGCTGCGCGCCTGCGGTGACGCGTTCGGGCCGAGCAGGTTCGGCAGCGTCGCCTCGACGAGCCACTCGCCGACGCCCTCCCGTTCGACCCGGTCGGCCATGGCGTGCCGGTTCCCGGCGGCCTCCGGAGTGTCGGCGGTGTGCTTGGTGTCGACGAAGACGAGGCCCTTCACGCGTTCTGGGGCGTGCCTGAGCACGGCCATCGCGACGTAGCCGCCCATCGAGCACCCGCCGAGCACGACCTCGCGGTCTCCCAGCTCGGCGATGACCTGGCGCGCGAGCGCGTCGAGGTCCGGCTCACCGCTGCCGCGGAGGTCCGGCGTCAACGCGCCCGGCACGTCCCACATCCGCGCGTCGAGCGGAAAGGCGTGCAACAGCACCAGATCGTCCATCAGCTCTCCCACTCCGGCGCCAGCACCGACCACACCTCGAGATCCTGCCGGACCCCGCGCAGCGGGTAGTACGAGCGCAGCACGCCTTCCTTCGTCAACCCGAGTCGCCGCGCGACCGCGATGCTCGGCTCGTTCGCCGGCGACACCAGCCACTCAACCCGAT
The DNA here is from genome assembly GCF_053601075.1 of Lentzea sp. NPDC004789. Lineage (NCBI taxonomy): Bacteria > Bacillati > Actinomycetota > Actinomycetes > Pseudonocardiales > Pseudonocardiaceae > Lentzea > Lentzea sp. NPDC004789. The sequence continues at coordinate 115,594 of NZ_JBSGBE010000004.1, forward strand.
GCACGCCGCGCTCGCGAACCGCCCAGTCGATCAGGACCTTCGCCGCACGCGTGACCAGCCCCTTGCCGGTGGCGCTCGGCTCCAGCCAGCACCCGACCTCGGCCCGGCCCTGCGGCACGTCCATCTCGCGCAGCATCACACCGCCGACCAGCTTCTCGTCGAGCCAGATCCCGCAGATGCGCGCGGTGTCCGCGGCGGTGTTGTCGGCGTACTGCTGCAGCAGGTTCCGCGCGCTCTCCAGGTCTTTCGCCTTGTCCGCGAACGCGATGTGCGTCGCGATGAAGGCCCGGCCGCGTTCGATGTGCGCGAAGAACTCCTCCGCCTGCCACGGCTCCAACGGGCGCAGCTCCGCGCCGTCGCCCAACGACCTCACGTACATCCTGTTCCCCCAAGATGAGTGTTGTGACCACCCGGATCGTATTCGTGCGCCACGCGCAGTCCGTGCATCCGCGCCTCGGCGTTCCCGACTTCGACGAGCGGCCGTTGACCCCGGACGGTCTGGCCGCGGCCCAGGAGCTGGTGCCGCGCCTGGTGGCGTTCGCGCCGTCGGCGGTGCTGTCGAGTCCGCAGCGACGGGCGGTGCAGACCGTGGCACCGGCGGCCGAAGCGCTGGGGCTGGCGGTGACGACGTGGCCGGAGCTGCGGGAGTGGGAGTCGGGGTTGCTGCCGAGCGCGGACTGGGAGGGGTGGTACGCCTGCAGCTGGGCACGGCCGTCGGTAGCGCACGGGGCAGGGGAGAGCCTGGACGAGCTGACCGTGCGGGCGGGGAAGGCGTTGGCGCGCATGACCGTGGAGTACCCGGACGCCACCGTGCTGGTGGGGTCGCACGGGACGTTCCTGTCGCGCGCGTTGATCGCGGCAGGGCAGCACGCGGACTGGGAGTTCTGCCGGGCGATGCCGATGCCGGCGATCTACGAGGTCACGGCTGTCTCGTCCGGCTGAGCACGCGGAGACTCATCTCCTGCGCCTGATCGCGAGGTCCGTCACGCTGGTGCCGGCAACCACCAGAACGGTGATCACCAGCAGCGGAACGGCCACTTCGATGCCGACGCCTGTGATCAATGCGATCAGGAAGAACAGCACTGCGGCGACGGCGACCCACCGGATGACTCGAATAGCAGTGCCCATGTGGGCATGATGTGCGCGCTTCCCCGGGAGGGGTCCCCACCTTCAAGGCGCAGGCCGGCCGCAAGTGTTCGATCGACCCGCAAGGCAGGTCCGGGCACCGCGAGGTTCGAGCGGACAGGACAAAGGCCTGAGCTGCGCGGACCCGGAATTGTCGGTGCTGGATGGGAGAATGAAAGCAGGGGACCCCCTGGAGGGGACCCCTGCGCGAGCTTGGGCCGTCAGGACTTCTTGGCGGGCTGTGGCCGCGAGATCTTCGCGGTCGGACCGTCGACCTGAGGCGACTGGGCGGGCTTGCCCGGTGCTGCGGCAGACGGTGCCGAGGCCGTCTGAGGCGCTGCAGCCTGTGCCGGAGCCGATGCCTGGGCAGGCTTGCTCGGTGCGGCTTGGCCCGCCTGAGACGGCGCGGCCTGCGTGGGCTGCGCAGCGGGGTTCGCCTGAGGCGGCGCGGCTTGTGCGGCAGGCGTCGACTGAGGCGCGGCGGCGGGCGCGGGCTGGGCCGGCACCGGCGCGGCGGGTTCCAGCTGGCCCGCGGGCGGCTCCGACTCCTCCTCCACCGGGTCGAGCAGCGGCACGACCTCCTGCAACGCCGTCCGCACGCTGTGCAGCTGGTGCGAGAGGCGGTTGCGGAGGTTGCGCAGCTGGTCGACGCGCTGGGTGGCGGCGGTGGTGCGGCGGTTGGCTTCCTCGGTGGCCTCGCGGACGCGGCGGTTCGCCTCGTCGGTGGCTTCCTGGATGCGGGCGGTGGCCTCGGTGATGGAGTCGTGGCGGCGGCGGTTGGCCTCTTCGGTGGCCTCGCGGACGCGGCGTTCGGCTTCGGCCTTCGACGAGGTCTGCTCCTGAGCGACGGCCGCGCGGATGCGGGCGGCTTCCTCGGTGGCCTCGCGGACCCGGCGGTCGGCTTCGGCCTTCGAGGTGGCCTCCTGCTGGGCGAGGGTGGCCATGGCCTCGGAGCGGCGGGCGGCCATCGCGATCTCGAAGTCCTCTTCGACGGTCACGCGGCGGGCCTCGGAGTCGTCGGAGATCTTGCGGGCCGCGGCCTCGGCCTCGGAGACGATCTTCTCGGCCTCGGCGCGGGCCGTTTCCAGCACGCCCTTGTGCTCGGCCTCCATGGCCGCGCGGCGCTCGTCCAGTTCGGCGATGAGCTTCTCGTAGCGCTGGCGCAGCACACCCGCGTCGGCTTCCGCCTTGGCGCGGATGTGCCCGCCTTCCGCTTCGGCACGGGCCTTGATCTCGTTGGCCTCGTCCTGGGCCAGCCGCAACATGCGCTGGAGGCGCTCGGAGAGCCCCTCCAGCGTCGTCGGCGGCAGCGACAGGCGTTCCACCTGGTTGCGCAGCTCGGTCATCTCCGAGCGTGCGGCCTCCAGCTGGCGCGCCAGGTCGGACGTCTGGGACACGGCGGCATCGCGGTCCGCGGCCAGCAGCCGCAGGTCCGAGTCGAGGCGTTCGAGATGGTCCTCGACCTGGGCGCGGTCGTAACCGCGCTTGACGATGTCGAAGCCGGATCCCAGAGGGACGAGGTCACGGTCGTCGGCGAGGGGGCCCATGCCCCTCACGCTACCCGTTCGGGTAACCCCAGAAGGTCACACACCCCGGAATCGGTTGATGGCAGTCAGGTGCTTCGCGCGCATCTCATGATCCACAACGCCCAGACCTTCTTCCGGCGCAAGGCACAGCACGCCGACCTTGCCCTGGTGCGCGTTGCGGTGCACGTCGTAGGCGGCCTGGCCCGTTTCGTCCAGTGAGTACACCTTGGACACTGTCGGGTGAATCTTTCCCTTGGCGATCAAGCGGTTCGCCTCCCACGCCTCGCGGTAGTTCGCGAAGTGCGACGAGATGATCGACTTCAGGTTCATCCACAGGTAGCGGTTGTCGTACTGGTGCATGTACCCGGAGGTCGACGCGCACGTGACGATCTTGCCGCCCTTGCGCGTCACGAACACCGAGGCGCCGAACGTCTCCCGGCCGGGGTGCTCGAACACGATGTCCGGGTCCTCACCGCCGGTCAGCTCGCGGATCTTCGCGCCGAACCGCTTCCACTCGCGCGGGTCCTGCTCCTGCTCGTTCTTCCAGAACTTGTAGCCCTCCGCGGACCGGTCGATGATCAGTTCGGCGCCCATGGAACGAACGATCTCCGCCTTCTCCGGCGAGGAGACGACGCAGATCGGCGTCGCGCCACCGTTCAGCGCGAACTGCGTGGCGTACGAACCGAGACCGCCGGACGCGCCCCAGATGAGGACCGTGTCGCCCTGCTTCATGTTGCCGCCGTTGACGGACACCAGCTGGCGGTACGCGGTCGAGTTGACCAGACCGGGCGACGCCGCTTCCTCCCACGTGAGGTGCTTGGGCATCGGCATCAGCTGGTTCGACTTCACCAGCGCGAGGTCCGCGAGACCGCCGAAGTTCGTCTCGAAGCCCCAGATCCGCTGCTGCGGGTCGAGCATCGTGTCGTTGTGGCCGTCCGGCGCCTCCAGCGGCACGTCCAGACAGTGCGCCACGACGCGGTCGCCCGGCTTCCACGCGGTGACGCCGGGACCGACGCGCACGACGACGCCCGCCAGGTCCGAGCCCACGACGTGGTACGGCAGGTCGTGCCGGCCGCCCAGCTTCTTCAGGAACCCGAACGTGGACACCGGCTCGAAGATCGAGGTCCACACGGTGTTGTAGTTGATCGCGGACGCCATCACGGCCACCAGCGCCTCGCCCGGCCCGAGCTCGGGCGTGGCGACCTCGTCGACGTGCAGCGACTTGCGCGGGTCCTTGTCCCGCGTCTCGAGGCCCGAGAACATGTCGGCCTCGTCCGCGTGCACGGTCACGCCCCGATAGCTCTCCGGAACGTCCAAGGAACCGATCGCGTCCAGCTCGTCGGCCAGGATCGCATCAAGGATCTTCTGCACGGCGGCATTCCTTCCCTAGTGAGGGATCGTCGCAGGTTGCCGGAGGTTACTCAGGAGTAACCGATTCAGAATCACGCCTGTGAGGGATTCCACTGAAGTTTCTTGACCGGGCGGCCAACCAAGCGGAGCATGGAGGTGTCCGAGTAAGGAGGAGGTGTGTGGAGATGACCAAGGCGTGGACCAGGTGGCAGGACTGGGCCGAGGTGGCTATCGGCGTGCTGGTGCTGCTCTCTCCGCTCGTCGTGGACACCTCGAACGCGGCCATGTGGACGATGATCGTGCTCGGCGCGCTCATCGCGATCGACGGACTCGTCGACCTCGCCATGCCCGCGATGATCTACGGGGAGTACGTGCAGATGGTGCTCGGCGCACTGCTGTTCATCTCGCCGTGGGTGATGAGCTACACCGACATGACGGCCGCCTCGTGGGCGTCCTGGGTCGGTGGTGTGCTCACCGTCGCCGCGGGCGCACTGGCGATGCCCGCCGCGAACGCCGCGCACTCTGCTGCGGCTCAGCACTGACGAAAACCGTGGGCCCAGGAGGAGTTCTTGGGCCCACATCCCTGCTCGATGGAGGAACGCGTGGAGGACTCGGCCAAGGAACGCATCCTGGCCGCAGCCGAGGAGCTCTTCGCCGACTCGGGCTTCGACGCCACCCCGACCTCGCGCATCGCCGAACGCGCCGGCGTGCCCAAAGGCCTGGTGCACTACTACTTCAACCGCAAGAAGGACCTGCTGGCCGCGCTGGTCGCCCGGTTGCCGGACAGCACGGTCGACCACCGCAGGGTCGTAGTGGCGGGGGACATCGCCGAATCGCTCAGAAGGCTCGTCGCGGCACTGGACGCGCGCCTGAACGCATCACCGTTGCTGTCACACCTGCTGTGGCGTGAAGCGGATACGCATTCGGCTGTCCGCGACGCCATGCAGGCGCGCTACGACAACGTCGCGGCGCAGATCAAACAGGTCATCCTCGCCGCGGGCGGCGCGGCCGTGGCGATCAAGGACGTGGAGGCCGCCGCGGCGCTCCTCGCGCTGGCCGTGAGCTACCGGCATTCGGTGGCACGGCACAGCGACGAGGACGACCCGATCGACCGAGAGCTGACGTTCGTGGCTAGTGCGCTGATGCCGCGGGCTCGACCAGCTCAATGAGCACGCCGCCCGCGTCCTTGGGGTGCACGAAGTTGACGCGGCTGTTGGACGTGCCGCGCTTGGCCTGGTCGTAGAGCAGCCGCAGGCCCTTGCCCCGCAGCACGTCCGCCGCGAGGTCCACATCGGACACTCGATAGGCGAGCTGCTGCAGGCCGGGGCCGGAGCGGCCGATGAACTTGGCGATCGTCGAGTCCTCGTTCAGCGGCGCCAGCAGCTGGATCGCGGTGCCGTCGTGGTCGCCGGGCGCGTGCAGCATCGCCTCGCGCACGCCCTGCTCCTCGTTCACCTCTTCGTGCGCGACTTCGAGGCCGAAGTTGTCGCGGTAGAACGAGATCGCCACGTCCAGGTCGGGCACCGCGATGCCCACATGGTCGACCGCGGTCACGAATCGAGCGAGTTCTGCGTTCATAACGGGCAAGGGTAGCTACCTGATCGGTGCAGGTGGGTCTGTGCGGGGTCTCACAGAATTACCGCCCAGTAGCCGCGGGTATGGTGCTCAGTTAACGACCGTTCGCTCTTCCATGGAGGCAGCTGTGTCCGGTTCCGTCATCGTCGCCGGGGCGCGCACCCCGATGGGGCGACTGCTCGGATCGCTCAAGGATTTCTCCGGCGCCCAGCTGGGTGGCGTCGCGATCAAGGCGGCACTGGAACGCGCGGGCGTGGCTCCCGAGCAGGTGCAGTACGTGATCATGGGTCAGGTGCTCACCGCCGGTGCGGGCCAGATCCCAGCCCGCCAGGCCGCTGTCGCCGCCGGCATCCCGATGAGCGTGCCCGCGCTGACCATCAACAAGGTCTGCCTGTCCGGCATCGACGCGATCGCGCTCGCCGACCAGCTCATCCGCGCCGGTGAGTTCGACATCGTCGTGGCCGGTGGCCAGGAGTCGATGACCCAGGCGCCGCACCTGCTGCCCAAGTCGCGCAGCGGGTTCAAGTACGGCGACGTGACGCTGCAGGACCACATGGCGCACGACGGCCTGTTCTGCGCGTTCGACCAGGTCGCGATGGGCTCGTCGACCGAGAAGTACAACGGCCGCTACGGCGTGACGCGCGAGGAGCAGGACGCCTTCTCCGCGCGTTCGCACCAGCTCGCCGCGAAGGCCGCCGAGAACGGCGTGTTCGACGCCGAGATCGCGCCGGTCGCCATCCCGCAGCGCAAGGGCGACCCGATCCTGTTCAGCACGGACGAGGGCGTGCGCGGCGACACCACCGCCGAGTCGCTCGCGAAGCTGCGCCCGGCGTTCGCCGCGGACGGCACCATCACCGCGGGCTCGGCGTCGCAGATCTCCGACGGTGCCGCGGCCGTGGTCGTGATGAGCAAGGCCAAGGCGGAGGAACTGGGCCTGGAGTGGCTCGCCGAGATCGGCGCGCACGGCGTCGTCGCGGGTCCGGACGCCTCGCTGCACGAGCAGCCGTCCAACGCCATCAAGGCCGCCTGCGCCAAGGAGGGCATCGAGCCCGCCGACCTCGACCTGGTCGAGATCAACGAGGCGTTCGCGGCGGTCGGCATCGTCTCGACCAAGCAGCTCGGCATCTCCGAGGACAAGGTCAACGTCAACGGTGGCGCCATCGCGCTCGGCCACCCGATCGGCATGTCCGGCGCCCGCATCGCCCTGCACCTCGCACTTGAGCTGCAGCGGCGCGGCGGCGGCGTGGGTGCGGCCGCGCTGTGCGGTGGTGGTGGTCAGGGCGACGCTCTGATCATCCGCGTGCCCTCGAAGGCCTAGTGTCTTCGGCTGTGGCCAAAGCTGTTGACGTAGCAGGACTGGTCGACCGCGCGCGTGACGGCGAGCCGCGCGCGGTCGCCAGGCTGATCTCCCTGGTGGAGCAGGGGAGTTCCGCACTGCCCGAGGTGGCCGCCGCGCTCGCTCCCCACACGGGCAACGCCCAGGTCGTCGGGATCACCGGCGCTCCCGGCGTCGGCAAGTCGACCTCGACCAACGCCCTGGTGCGGGCTTATCGCGAGCAGGGCAAGCGGGTCGCGGTGATCGCGGTGGACCCGTCCAGCCCGTTCTCCGGCGGCGCGCTGCTGGGTGACCGCGTGCGGATGGGCGACCACGCCACCGACTCCGGCGTCTTCATCCGCTCGATGGCCACGCGCGGGCACCTGGGCGGACTGTCGTGGGCCACCCCGCAGGCGTTGCGCGTGCTCGACGCCGCCGGGTTCGACGTGATCCTCGTGGAGACCGTCGGCGTCGGTCAGTCCGAGGTCGAGATCGTCGCGCTCGCCGACACGACCCTGGTGCTGCTCGCGCCGGGCATGGGCGACGGCATCCAGGCCGCCAAGGCGGGCATTCTGGAGATCGCCGACGTCTTCGTGGTCAACAAGGCCGACCGCGACGGCGCGGACCAGACCGCGCGCGACCTCAAGTACATGATCTCGCTGGGCCGCCGCGACCGCGAGGGCCCGCTGTGGCGGCCGCCCGTGGTGAAGACGGTGGCCGCGCGGGCGCAGGGCCTGGACCGCGTGGTCGAGGCCGTCACCGAGCACCGGTCGTGGCTCGCCGCGCACGGCGAGCTGGAGGAACGCCGGCTGCGCCGCGCGGGCGCCGAGATCGAGGCGATCGCCGTGGAACGCGTGCGAACCCGGTTCGGCGCGGTGGACCAGCTGGCCAAGCGCGTGGTGTCCGGTGAGCTGGACCCGTTCGCCGCCGCCGAGCAGTTGATCAGCGGTAACCTGCGGCCATGACCGCTTGGGGACCGCCTCCGCCCGTCGTCGTCGACCTCGGCAGGAGCGCCACCCGCAAGGTGCTGGCCGGCGGTTCGGTCGCCGGCGTCCTCGGCATTCTCGCCCTGGTCGGCGCCGTCTTGGCGTTCGCGGACGGCGAGCCGGTCGGCGGGATCATCGCGGGCGTCATCGGCGTCGCCTTCACCGGCATCGGCCTGATGGCCGTGGTGAAGTGGAAGACGATCTCCCGCCCGCGCAAGCTGATCATCGAACCGCAGGGCATCCGGCTGGACGACCCGCAGGGCATGCCGTGGGCGGTCGGCTGGCAGGAGCTCGGCGCGATCTCGATCTCGCGCACGCGGGAACGCGCCGTTCAGCTGGCAGACGCGCTGGTCAGGCGCACCATGGTCCGGGTGGATCTGCATCCGCGCGACCCGCAGCGGTTCCGGCCGGCGCACCCGACGATGGAGCCGCTCTGGGAGTTCCACCGGGTGCAGAACGGCTACCGGCTGCCGCTCGGCGACTCGGCGGGCTTCATCGCGCCGATCGACCACGGCCTGCGGACGTTCGCGCCGCAGATCTACCGCGGCGTGATCGACGAGGGGTTCACCGTCGGTCTGCACTGAGCGGCACGCGGGGACCTTTCGTACTCTCGGAGAGTACGAAAGGTCCCCGCGTGCCGTAAGCACATACGCTCAGTAGTTTTGGTTCTCACCGTTTGCAGTGATGGTCTCCCCCTTGACTACGCTGGGGAGTTACCCTCAGTCGTTCGTACGGTGTCACTTCTCTCCCCCCAAGGGGTGAAGCCGTGGGCAGCAACGTGAGCACGGAACAGCGAGTGCTGGACGTTGTGCTGTCCTTCTCCACCGACGAGACCCTGCCTGACCTGCTGCGACACGTCGTCGAGTCCGCGTGCGAGCTGATCGGGGCCCCGTACGGCGCCCTCGCCGTGGTCAACGGCCACCGCGAACTGCTGGAGTTCGCCCAGAACGACGGTCAGGTCCACATCACGTCCGGTGACCCGCGTTCGATCGGCGTGGCGGACTACCTCGGCGCGCAGGTCGTGGTCCACGACGAGACGTTCGGCAACCTCTTCCTCGTCGGCAAGCCCGAGTTCACCGACCAGGACCGCGACATCCTCACGGCACTGGCCACGGCGGCGGGCTCGGCCATCGGGCACCTCGACCGCTACGAGCAGACGCGCAAGCGCGAGGCGTGGCTGCGCGCCGCCGCCGAGGTGACCACCAACCTCCTGACCGGCACCAACGGCCGTGATGCGCTTTATGTCGTGGCCAAGACGGCACGTGCGGCCGCGAAGGGCTACGTCGCCGCGCTCGTCCTGCCCGACCACAACGGTGACCTCGTCGTCGAGGTGACCGACGGCGGCACGTACGACGCCGAGGGCATGCGCGTGCCGCGAGAGGGCACGGTCACCTACCGCGTCTACGAGTCGGGGCAGGCGGAGTGCCACGGCGAGGGCACGGTGCCGACGGTGCCGGGGCCGTGCGTGGTGGTGCCGTTGACCGTGGGGGACCGCCGGATCGGCGTGCTGATCGTGGCGAGGCAGGAGGGCGAGCCCGAGTTCGACGACCCCGAGCTGGTCGAGGCCTTCGCCGCGCAGGCGGCGCTCGTACTGGAGTTCACGCGCGCACGGGGCGACACCGAGCGGTTGGCGGTGCTGGAGGACCGCGACCGCATCGCGCGCGATCTGCACGACCTGGTCATCCAGCGCCTCTTCGGGCTGGGACTGGGGTTGCAGGGGCTGACCGGGATGACCGCGAGGCCCCAGGTCACCGAACGGATCAGCGGGTTCGTGGAGGAGGTCGACCACACGATCCGCGAGATCCGCCGAACCATCTTCTCCCTGCAGGAACCACCGTCCGGGGGCACGAGTCTGCGCGGGCAGCTGCTGGGCGCGGTGCACGAGTCCGCGCGGCTGCTCGGGTTCGAGCCGGACGTGTCACTGGAAGGGCCGCTGGACACCGTGGTGCCGGATCAGCTGAGGCCGGATCTGCTGGCCACGCTGCGGGAGGCGCTCACGAACGTCGTGCGGCACGCGAGGGCGCGGCACGTGGCCGTCGTCGTGAGCGTGAACCGCACGATGACGCGGCTGGAGCTCACCGTCACCGACGACGGCCGCGGCTTGCCGTTGACTGACGATTCCTCCGGCGTGCCCCATCACGCCGGGGGGCTCGCGAACATGGCGGCTCGGGCGCGGCGCCATCACGGTGACTGCGCGGTGGACTCGATCCCCGGTGCGGGCGTGAGCATCACGTGGTTCGTCCCGCTGGTCCTGCAGGAGGCGACATGGCGATAGCGGTGCTGTTGGTGGACGACCACGAGATCGTGCGCCGCGGCCTGGTGCAGTTGCTGGCGCAGGCGGACGACATCCGGGTCGTGGGACAGGCGGACAGCGCGACGGCCGCGATCACGCTGGCACCGCGGCTGCAGCCCGACGTGGCGATCATCGACGTCCGGTTGCCCGACGGCGACGGCGTCACGGTGTGCCGGGAGATCAGGAGCCTGGTGCAGCCGCCGCCCGCGTGCCTGATGCTCACGTCCTATTCGGACGATGAGGCGCTGTTCGGCGCGATCATGGCGGGCGCGTCCGGGTACATGCTGAAAGAGGTGTCCGGCAACGATCTCGTGGCAGCGGTGCGCACGCTCTCGGCCGGCGGCTCGTTGCTGCACGCCGGTGTCACGGCGACCGTCCTGCAACGGCTGAGAGGCGGTCCGGAGGAAGATCCGCGGTACGCCGCGTTGAGCCCGCAGGAGCGCCGGATCCTCGACCTCATCGCCGAGGGCATGACGAACCGGCAGATCGCCAACCGGTTGTTCCTCGCCGAGAAGACCGTGAAGAACTACGTGTCGTCGTTGCTGCACAAGCTGGGTTTCGACCGCCGCACCGAGGCGGGCGTCTACGCGGCCAGACGCAGACGCACCCACCCCGGTGCCTTCTAGGCGACTCTGGGCACCGGCTTCGAGGCCGGAACCTCCGCCAGCCGTTCCGTCTTCGCCCACGTGTTGCGCCCCGCGAAGTGCCGGTACAGCGCGCGCAACGTGGAGATCGAACCCATGATCAGGAATCCCGGATAGGCCAGGCCCACCGCCAGGCACCGCCACAGCCGCTCGTCGCCGTGCTTGAGCCGGTGCACCACACCCCAGATCAGGCCGGGCAGCACCAGTGCCACCAGCCAGATTCCCACTGCCGCCAGGGCGTTCGAGCCGTTCGCGGTGATGCCGCCGATGTTGTGGCCGCTGAACTGCGCGTAGAAGTTGATGCCCACCAACGCGGTGATGAGCAACGTCATCGGCGCGACCAGCCACGGCGTCAGCAGGTACTGCAGGAACTCGAGCAGTGCGATGGATCCCACGTGCTTGGCGCGCACCAGCTTCGGCACGTACCTGAGGCACTGCAGGTTGCCCTGACCCCACCGGGTGCGTTGGCGCAGCAGGCGGTTCACGTCGATCAGGCCCTGCTGGGTGATCGTCGCGTGCGTGGCGTACCGGATGCGCCGGCCCATCAGGTGCACGCGCAGCCCCAGTTCCAGGTCCTCGACCAGGCAGGCGGACCAGGGTGCGTCACCGAGTTCCGTCAGCGTCGAGAGCCGCACGAACTGACCGTTGCCGCCGAGTCCGACCGTGCCGACGACGTCCCGCAGCGACTGCGAGGCGTCCACGACACAGCTGAACTCCAGGTCCTGCAGGAACGCCAGCAGGTTGGTGCGGTTGTGGATGCGGACGCGGCACTGCACGGCGCCGACGTCGCGCTGGCCGAAGTAGGACGTGATCTCGGACAGCATGCCCGGCTCGCCGCGCCCGTCGCCGTCGATCACGCCGATGATCGTGCGGTGCACCGTGCCCGCCTCCTCGGCGAGGCCGCGGATGTACCGGTACGCGTGGTTGAGCGCCTCGCCCTTGCCCTTGCGGGCGTCCGGCAGGTTCCGGCGCAGCACGTGCAGCCGGTGGTCGTCGATCTCGGCGAGCACGTGCGGTGTGCGGTCGTCCGAACCGTCGTCCACCACGACGACCTGGACCGGTGTGCGCGCGCCGTCGAGCGCCAGCGCGGAACGGACCGTGTTGGCGACAACACGTTCCTCGTTCAACGCCGGAATGATGATCCAGTACTGCAGCGGATGCCGTGACGGCACTTCTGACCCATCCGGTTTCGGCCGCCACCACACGAACAGCGCGAGTACCAGGTTGTAGCTGGGCCAAAACACGAGCAACACGAGCATGAACGTCGCGAATTGTGTCGTGTCGGTCATGACACAAACCTGTCTACAAAAGCGGTTGCGCTGGCAACGACAGCGAACCGGATCTGAAGTTGAGTCATTGCTGGCTCCTGGTAACGAAGCGCTGGGCGGGTACGAGATACCAGACAGCAAGGCCAGGAGCTGGTGTTAGAGGCGAGACTAGGGGCAGGCAGAGCGGAGCGTCAACCGGCCATATCGGGGACGAATGGAGCTTCGTTACACGAACTTCGTAAAGCCAATCACCGATCTGGCGGTACCTGCGCGGGACGGGTACCAATTGATTGTCAGCGATGATCGAGTTGCCGTCGAGATAGCGCGCACGTTCGCCGCACGTGCCCTGGATAGAGTCCGAAGAGGTAAAAGATGGGACCAAGTGCCCTGGTGCCCGGCCCGAGGCGGTTCTACCGCGGAGAGGTTCCCGAGGTGTTTCTCGTCGCGGGAACTCGCCCGGAGGCCGTGAAGATGGCACCGGTCGCCGCCGCGATGTTCGCGGCCGGGCGGATCCGGCCCGTGGTGGTGAACTCAGGACAGCACCCCGAGATGGTCGACCAGGCCCTCGAGTCGTTCGGTTTCGCGGCGGACGTGCGGCTCAAGCTGAACCGCGTCACGGGCGGTCAGGCCGAGCTGACCAGCCAGCTGATCGAGGAGCTCGACCGGCTCTTCACCGAACGGTCACCGGCCGCGGTGCTCGTCCAGGGCGACACGACGACGACGCTCGCGGGCGCGCTCGCCGCGTTCTGGCAGCAGATCCCGGTCGTGCACCTGGAGGCCGGCCTGCGCTCGCACGACCTGACGTCGCCGTTCCCCGAGGAGGGGAACCGCAAGATGGTCGGCCAGCTCGCCTCGCTGCACCTCGCGCCGACCGCGGACGCCACCGCGCACCTCGCCGCGGAGTCGTTGCGCGGCAACAACGTTCTGACGGTCGGTAACACCGTGGTCGACGCCGTGCTCGACGTCGCCGCCCGCCGCGCGCCCTACGGGGACGTGCGGCTGCAGGAGATCGAGAACAGGGTCAACGCGGGAGGGGCGCGGCTCGTCCTGGTCACCACGCACCGCCGCGAGTCCTGGGGTGAGCCGCTCGACCGCGTGCTGCACGCCGTGGCCGACATCGTCGCGGCCCGTCCCGACGTCGAGGTGGTCCTCCCGGCGCACCCGAACCCCGCTGTGCGCCAACAGGTGCTGGACGTGCTCGGGCACGTCGGCCGCGTCACGATCACCGACCCGCTGCCGTACGCGCAGATGGCCCGGCTGCTCGCGCAGTGCACGCTGGTGCTGTCCGACTCCGGCGGCATTCAAGAGGAGGCGCCGTCGTTCGGCGTCCCGGCGCTGGTGCTGCGGGACGTGACCGAACGGATGGAGGCCGTCAACGCGGGCTGCGCGGTGCTCGTCGGCACCGACCGCGAGCGGATCACGTCGCTCACCATTCGTCTGCTCGACAACCCCTCCGCGCGGGAGGCGATGACCGCCGACGGCAACCCGTTCGGCGACGGGCTCGCCTCCGTGCGCACCGAACAGGCCTTGGCCTGGCTGCTGGGCCTTCAGCAGCAACGACCCGTTGAGTTCGCTCCTTACGCCGGCAGCGCGAGCGTGCGCGTGCCGGGAGAGGTGGATGTGGCATGAGGGCCAGACTTCTCAAGGCGGCCGCCGGGGCACTGCTCGCGGTCTCGCTGATTCCCGCGCCCGCGCAGGCCGTGGACCTCTCGCTCGGCCTGAACCTCGGCGAGCTCGCCGGCAGCACCCTGCCCGCGCCGCCGTTGACGACCACCAAGCCGTCAACGACCAGCTCCCGCATCACCCAGCGCACCTCGCAGCCGGGCGTGATCTCGACGGTGCTCGGCACGCTCGGCCTGTCCTCGACCGCCGCGGCGGGCACGAACGGCGGTGGCGCACCGGGTGCGAAGTCGACGCAGAAGACGCTGGTCCTCTACGACAGCACCGGCCCGTGGGCGTGGCTCGGCGAGGCCTACGCGGTCGAGACGGCCAACCTCGTCTCGCACGGCAGCCCGTACGTCATGCACCCGGTCGCCGGCTACACCGCCGGTGAGCTCTCCGGCTACACCGGCGTGATCTACATCGGCTCGACCTACGACGAGCCGATCCCGGTGGCGTTCCTCGACGACGTGCTGGCCACGACCAAGCCGGTGCTGTGGATGGCGCACAACATCTGGCAGCTCACGGCTCGCGCACCGAGCTTCCAGACGACCTACGGCTGGAACTGGGTCCAGTACGACACCGGCGCCGCGACCACGGTCCGGTACGAGAACACCGACCTGGGCCGCAGCCCGCTCGCGACCCCGTCCGGCCTGATGATCACGTCGATCACGAACCCGGCGATCGCGTCGGCACCGGCGATCGCGACCGGGTCCGCGGCCGGCCCGATCAACTGGGCCACCAAGTCGAAGAACCTCACCTACATCGGCGAGATCCCGTTCAGCTACGTCGACCACGGTGACCGCTACCTGGCCGCGGCGGACCTGATCAGCAAGGTCTCGAACCCGGCGATGGCCGACCGCAAACGGGCACTGGTGCGCATCGAGGACGTCGGCCCCGACGCCGACCCGACCGAGCTGCGCGCGGTCGCGGACTACCTGTACGCGCAGCGCATCCCGTTCACCATCGCGGTCTACCCGCGCTTCGAGAACCCGCTCGGCGCCGACAACAACGGCGTGCCCGAGTCGGCGAACCTGGCGCAACGGCCGCAGGTCGTCAACGCCCTGCGGTACATGACCCAGCGCGGCGGCACGATCCTGATGCACGGCTACACGCACCAGTTCGGCAAGATCGCCAACCCGTACGACGGGCGCAGCGGCAACGACTTCGAGTTCTACACGGCCCACGTCGACGCGAACAACAACGTCATCTACGACGGACCTGTGCCCGGCGACTCGGCGTCCTACGCCCAGGGCCGCGTCAACTCGGCGTCCAGCGCGTTCGCGCTGGCCGGCTTCGCCCGTCCGACGATCTTCGAGCCGCCGCACTACGCCGCGTCGGCCGCGGACTACGAGGTCTTCCAGCAGAACTTCGGCAAGCGCTACGACCGCGGCCTGTACTTCGCGGGCTACTGCCCCGGTGGCGCGTGCGGCACGGGTGCCCCGCAGTACGACAAGATCTACGGCCAGTACTTCCCGTACCTGGTCCGCGACATCTACGGGTCCGTCGTCGCCCCCGAAGCGGTGGGCAACGTCGAGCCGGAGCCGTTCAACAACCACCCGGCCCGGCTGCCCGCCGACCTGATCAAGACGGCGAACCAGCTCAAGGTGGTCGATGATGGGGTCGCGAGCTTCTTCTACCACCCGTACCTCGGTACCGGGTACCTGAAGCAGACCGTCGACGGGCTGAAGGCGGCGGGCTACGCGTTCGTGTCCGTCGCGACCGTGATGGCGGGATGACGGGAGGTTCCGTGCGCTGGTTGTGGGCGGTGCTGATCCTGGCCGGATGTTCCGCCGGTCAGGGCGGTCCGCCCACCTCCAGCGCTCCGGCGACCGACGAGGGCTGGCAGGTCACCGTCTACTACACGGCAGTCGAGTCGTTCCACAGCGGACCGGCGGTGCCCGTGCACGGGTGCCCGGTCATCGACTGCGAGAAGGGCCACGACCTGCTCGGGAACTTCCCGCAGTCGTTCGCGAAGGCCGTGAAGGACGAAGGTACCGGCCGGACGACCTCCGGCCGGTACCTCAACTGGTCCTACGACAAGGGCTACTGGCTCGACACCGCACCCCGCGACTCGTTCGGCAAACCTCTGCGGCCGTTCGTCTCAGCGGCCGCGGACGGTCTGAAGACCGGGTCGCGGATCAAGCTCGTCTCGTGTGGACAGACGCCGGAGGGTGCGAACGTCGACTCCTCCGTGTGCCAGAAGCTCGCGTCCTCGTCGTGGGAGATCACCGACGAGTTCACGCCGGGACTGGGCGGTCAGCGGCACATCGACCTCTACCTCGGCGAGGAGACCGAGCCCGGGTTCACCGAAAGCCCTTGGTACACCACGCTGTCCGAGGCTGTGCTGGAGATTCACCAGCCGAGCTGAACCGCCAGCCGCTGCGCCTGCTCCAGCACACCCGCCTGCTGCTGACCCGGCGCCGGCAGCGGCACACCGGGACAGGTGAGGTCGCCGGTGGGCGTGACGCGGTCGACGAGATAGCGCTCGACGATGTCGTTCACGCACGGGTTGTCGAACCCGTAGATGCCGTGGTCGCCCTCGTCCTTCACCGTCAGCATCCGCGAGCCGGCGAACCCGGCGTGCGCCTTCTGCGCGCCTTCCAGCGGTGTCGCCGGGTCGCGCACCGACTGCACCATCAACGCCGGTGCGACGCCGATCCCGTTGGGGTGCTTGAGGTTCACGTTCGGCCGGTCCCAGAACGCGCAGGGGCCCATGATCTGGTAGTAACCCAGCAGCGGCCACTTGGCACCGTCGCGCACGGCGTCGCGCTCCAGGTACTTCCGGTCACCGCGGAACGGCGTGTCGTTGCAGATGATGGTGTTGAGCGTGGCGTTCTGCGCGTCCGGGTAGCTCGCCTGCGCCGTCAGCTGCGGGGACACCGCGCCGGCCAGTTCGGCCAGCTTCCGCGCGGCGGCGTCGAACCCGTACTTGCTGTACTGGGCGCGAATGAGCAGGAAGTCCAGCGACATCGGGTAGTACGTGCCCTCCGGCAGCGTGACGGGCTGCTGGGCGAGCTTCGCGCGCGTCCGCTCATAGGCCTGGCGCACTTCCTCCCCGGTCTTGCCGAGGTGGTAGACGTCGTCGTACTTGGCGACCCACGGTGTGAAGTCGGTCCGGAAGCGCCGCTCGAAGCCCATGCCGAAGTCGCCGAAGATCGCCTGCCACGGCGCGGTGAACTGGGTGTTCGAGTCGAGCACGATCTTGTCGAGCGTCTTGGGGAAGTAGGTCGCGTAGTACGCGCCCAGCCAGGTGCCGCCGGAGTAGCCGAGCCAGTCGACCTTCTTGCGGCCCAGCAGCTGCCTGAGCAGGTCCAGGTCCTTCACGGTCTGGTCGGTGGTGACGTACCTGCCGAACTCGCCGGACTTGGTCTGGCAGAACTTGGCCTGCAGCTCCATGCCGCCGTAGATCAGGTCGAGGTTGGCCTTGCTGCGGTCGCGCGGATCCGTCGCGCCGAGCGCGTCGAACATCCCGCACGTGACGTTGCTGCTGGCGCCCGTGCCGCGCACGTCGATGCCGATGATCTCGGCGTTCTCGCTGAGCTTCGGCCGGTTCAGGAACATCACCGGCATGGTCCGCCCGGCACCGCCGGGGCCGCCGGGGTTGGTGAAGACCGTCGACTTCGCGGTGCCGTTCTTGGGCGTGAGGCGGCTGACCGCGATGGTGATGGTCTTGCCGTTGTCCGGGTGGTTCCAGTCCATCGGCGCGGTGAAGGTGCCGCACTCCAGGCGTTCGGTGCCGGGCGGGGCTGTGGGCGGTACCGAGCTGAAGCACTTCTGCCACTGGATCTGCTGCGTGGCGAAGGTGCTCTGGGCCTGGGCCTGTGGAGCGATGAGCAGCGATGTTGCCGTGGCGACGGCTAAGGCCGCCGCAGTCTTCTTGCGGTGCATCGGTTTCCCCTCTTCTACCAACCGAACCGGGTGGCGAGCTGCCGGGCCGTCGTGAGCGGGTTCTGCACGGTCTCGCCCGGTGCGGGCAGCGGAACCCCTGGGCACGTCAGGTCTTTCGCGGGCGTGACGCCGTCCACCAGGTAGCGCTCGACGATGTCGTTCACGCACCTGTTGCCGAGCCCGTAGATGCCGTGGTCGCCCTCGTCCTCAACGGTGAGCAGCACCGAGTTGTTGAAGTTCCGGTGTGCTTTTCGCGCGCCTTCGAGCGGTGTCGCCGGGTCGCGCACCGACTGCACCATCAACGTCGGTGCGACGCCGACGCCGTCGGGGTGCTTGAGGTTCACGTTCGGCCGGTCCCAGAACGCACAGGGGGCCATCACCTGGTAGTAGCCGACGAGCGGCCACTTGGCGCCGTCCCGCGTGCCGTCCTGCTCCAGGTACCTGCGGTCACCGCGGAACGGCGTGTCGTTGCAGAGGATCGAGTACGCCGTGGCGCTCTGCGCGTCCGGATAACTGGCCTGGGCCGCGAGCCGCGGTTGCGCGGTGCCCGCGAGCTCGGCCAGGACCTGGGCCGCCTCGGCGAAGGCGCTCTTGCTGTACTGGGCGCCTATCAGCACGTTGTCGAGCGACACCGGGTAGTAGGTGCCCTCCGGTCGCGAGACGGGCTGCTTGGCGAGTGCGGCACGCGTGCGTTCGTACGCCTGGCGGACCTCCTCGCCGGTCTTGCCGAGGTGGTAGACGTTGTCGTACTTGGCGACCCACGGCAGGAAGTCGACGCGGAAGCGGCGTTCGAAGCCCATGCCCCAGTCGTCGAACACCGGCTGCCACGGGCCGGTGAACTCGGCGTTGGAGTCGAGCACGATCTTGTCGAGCGTCTTGGGGAAGTAGGTCGCGTAGTACGCGCCCAGCCAGGTGCCGCCGGAGTAGCCGACCCAGCTGACCTTCTTGCGGCCCAGCAGCTGCCTGAGCAGGTCCAGGTCCTTCACGGTCTGGTCGGTGGTGACGTACCTGCCGAACTCGCCGGACTTGGTCTGGCAGAACTTGGCCTGCAGCTCGATGGCGCCGTAGAGCAGGTCGAGGTTCGCCCTGCTGCGGTCACGCGGATCGGTGACGCCGACGGTGTCGACGTTGCCGCAGGTGACGTTGCTGCTGGCGCCCGTGCCGCGCACGTCGATGCCGATGATCTCGGCGTTCTCGCTGAGCTTCGGCCGGTTCAGGTAGACCAGCGGCAACGTCCGGCCCTCACCGCCGGGTCCGCCGGGGTTGGTGAAGACGGTGCTCTTCGCCGTGCCGTGCAACGGAACCGTGCGGCTGACCGCGATGGTGATGGTCTTGCCGTTGTCCGGGTGGTTCCAGTCCATCGGCGCGGTGAACTGCCCGCACTCCAGCCGTTCCGCGCCCGGCGGCGAGCCGGGTGGCACCTCCTGGAAGCACTTCTGCCACTGGATGGTCTGCGTGGGACTCGCCTGTGCCTGTGGTGCGATGAGCGATGTTGCGGTGACGACGGCGAGTGCCGCCGCGAGTTTGCCGCGGTGCATTCGGTTCTCCCCCTTCCGCCGGCCGAGCCCGGCCGGCACCTCAGCTCACCCCGTCGCAGGGGGCGGGAGCATCGGTCTAAGGGCGGTAACCGCTTACAACTCTGGTCTTACGCCGATCCGGCCAGCCGGACATGACAGACGTCACGCCCGGCTGGCCGGATCGACCCGGTGGTCAGCGGCGGTGGAACTTCACGACGTTGTCGCTGGGGCGGTCCCAGCTGCCGTAGAAGGCCCAGTTCCGGTAACCGCCGTCGCCCTTGCGGACGAACTCGCCGTCGCCCGAGAAGACCACCCAGCGGTACTCGTGGTTCTTCGGGTAGCTGTCGCAGGGCACTGCCCAGATCGTGCCCGAGGAGACGCCACCGCTGAACCTGATGGACTGCTCGGCGCTCGCCTTCCAGACCATGATGTTCTTGGACGTGTCGGATCCCCAGCCCTGCAGTTCGGAGATCTTCGTGCTGAGGTCGCAGGTGTTGAGGTAGTCCGCCATCGCCGCCTGAGGGGCCGCGACGGACAGCGCGCCGACGAGTGTCAGCAACGCGAGGCCTTTGGCCGTCATCTTGGTCTTCATCTCGCGGTGTCCTTGTCTGGAGAGGTCAGCGGGGCAGGAAGGTCACGTGCCTGTCGTTGCGGGTCCAGCGGCCGTAGAAGGCCCAGTTCCGGTAACCGCCGTCGCCCTTCTGCGTGAACTCACCGTCTCGGAAAATCGCCCAGAGGTAGAAGCTCGTGACTCCGACGTGGTTGTTGCAGTCGAGAGCTCTGACATTTCCCTGGACCACGACTCCGTTGAGACGAGCGCTCTCTCGTGCGGAGTCTTTCCAGACGATGATGTTGTACTGGCCGTTGGTGTCCCAGCCGCGCAGTTCGTCGACCTTTTTGCTCAGATCGCAGGTGTCGATGTCGGCGGCGACTGCGGACTGGGGTGCTGCCAGGGCGAGCGCGCCGGTGAGCGAAAGCAGTGCGATGCCGTAGGACGCGATCTTCTGCCGGACCTTCATGGTGTGGTGTCCGTTCTTCGGTGAGGGGAGCCGGTCAGGGGCGGCGGAAGTTGACGGTCATTCCGTTGCGGGTGAACCAGCCGCGGAAACCCCAGTTCTCCCAGCCGCCGTCACCGGTGTTGGTGAAACTCCCGGCTTCCGCGATCCACATGCCGTAGTTGATCTGGCCGTAGCGGATGTTCGCGTACAGCCGGATTCCCTGGAGGTTGTGCGTGTACCCCTGACTGAGGTTCATGATGATGACGTTGAAGCGACTTCCGCTCGCCGAGAAGGCCGTGTCGACCGCGCGCTGGACGAACTTGTCCCGGGATTTCTCCCTGATGCCGCTGATCGCGTTGGCGACCTGGACGCCGTTGGCGCCGTTGTCCGTGTGCACGGTGACGGAGACGCTGGGCGGATCGTCCGACAGGACGACGGGGGCGGGAGCGGAGGTGGGCTGGCCGACCGCGGCGTGTCCCTGGGCCCCTGCTCCGAGCAACGCGAGCACGGCGATCGGCAGGGCGACGAGCAGTGTCTTGAGCTTCATCTGTTGTCCTTTGCGGATTCAGGGCCTGCGGAAGTTCACGGTCATTCCGTCGCGGGTGAACCAGCCGCGGAAAGCCCAGTTGCCGTAACCGCCGTCGCCCTGGTTGGTGAACGTGCCGGAACTGAAGACGATGACGCGGAAAGAGGGATATCCGCTGCCGTGGACGTTGGCTTCGTAGACGACGTTCTGCAGATTCGCGGAGTACCGGTTGCCGGTGTTGATCACCATGACGTTGTACTGCTGGCGGGCGTCGTAGAAGGCGCCCTCCATCAGGCTCTTCACGTAACCGTCTCGGTTCTGACCGTGCTCGATGGCGTCCTGGACAACTTTGATGATCTTGTTGGTGATGTCCAGGCTCTTGGTGAAGACGTCGATGCCGACGCTTTGGACGGCCATCTCGCCCGAGGTGGAGACCGGCGCGGCGGGCGCGGCCTGCGCTGCGGCAGGAATCATCGCCCCGGTGATGGTGGCCGCGCCGATGAGCAGTGCGATCACCTGTTTGCGAATGACGTGCATTCCGTTTCTCCCTGATCCCGCATTCCTGGCTGGGTTGCCACGGTGTCGAAATCATTTACGGGTGTGCGCGGAGTGCTCAAGTGATCACTGGTGCTCACTGCTGCTCAACACTGCTCACGCCGGGCGCCGTGAGCGGAGGTTCCAGAGGTGGTCGCAGACCAGCTGCACCCCGGCGGTGAGATGCCTGCGGTACGTGCTGAACGGCATGGCGAGCCGTTCCGCGGTGCCCGCCTGGGTGGTGTTGCCGTTGAGGTAGGTCGCGGTCAGGACGCGGTGGTGCTTCACCGTGCGCGGGGTTTCGGCCAGCTGCGCGATCACCTCGGCCAGCTGGGCGCGCAGCGTCTCCGGCGAGGAATCACCGAACTCACCGGCCAGCGCGCGGTCGCGGAGCAGCGGGTTGGCCGACAGTTCGGCGGGGTTGTGCAGGCACCGCAGCGCGTCCTTGACCGCCGCGTCGAACTCCGGCCGTCGCGAGTCGTGGACGGCACGAACGCGGGCGGCGGGTTTTCGCTCCGTGCGGAGGCCGAGCCGCCGGTCGAGGCAGCCCAGCAGCTCCTCGGCCGGCGCCGCCCGCGGGTCGCGGACGTTGAGGTGGACCGGGATGCCTTCCCGGACAACGGTTCCGGTGTCGGAGAAGCCCCAGCGAGCTAGCCAGTCCGGGGTGTCGCCGTGGACGAGCCGGAACGACCAGGCCGGCTGGTCCGCGTGGAAGACGTCGGCGACCTGCCGCCAGGAGAGCAGATCGGTGATGCCCTCGACGCCGAGTGCGGCCGGGTCGACGACCCCTCGCACGACGACGATGTGCTCGCCGTCGCCGAGCGGTCCCGTCCTGGCCACGTGGGTCCAGGCGGCAGCCACCGCCGGATCCGCGGCCGACTCCTCCGCCACGGGTCCGGCCAGCCGCAGCCGCAGCAGGAAGGCGACGATCCGGCCGTCGGCGCAGGACCGGTAGGTCCGCACGGAAGAAGGCCGGCGGTCCAGCCAGAACCTGATCACCGGCACGAACGCGGCCCCTCTGGCCCACACGGCGACGCGGAGCACCGCGGCCCGGTCCTCCTCGCGGAACTCGTCCTCGTAGGTTCCGTCGGCGGCGTGCCGTCCGCCCTCCGGCACGGGCCCCTCCTGGCGGTGCAACCGGCAGAGGTGGATCAGCTCGCGGGTCCGTGCCATCAACTGTTCCGGGGGCGCCGAGCGGACGCGCCCCACCAGATGGGCGCGCAGTCCCTGGTGCACCAGGGTGAATCCTTCCGGATCGCGCCAGCGCAGGTCGGCGTCGAGCACCCGGCGCAGCACGTTGCGGGGGAACAGCCCGCGCTCGCCGTGCTCGACGAACGGCAGGCGCCGCAACCAGGTGAACAGTGCCGCGGCGTCGTGTTCGGGAAGCACGGCGCGCAGCAGTTCCTCGGTCGTGATCAGGGTGTGCGCGCAGATCTCCAATGCCCGCAGGTGGACCGGTGTCGGAGGTTCGTCCAGCAGGCACATCAGCAAGGTGCTGATCACTTCGGGCGGGGGCGCCCACTCCGCCGAGTGGTCGTCGTCCTGGGTGATCGCCTCGGCCGCCAGCCGCAACGCCAGCGGATGTCCACCGGCGAACCGGAGCACGCACCCGTGCCGCTCGTCCGGCACACCGCACGTCCGCAGCAGCTCCACCGCGTCGGCCGTGCCGAGATCGTTCAGCCGGACGACCCGCGTGAGAGCCGCCCAGCCCGCGTCCAAGGTCCATTGTGGACCAACAGGCTGTCGTCCGGCGACGACCACCACCGCGTCCTCCGGCAGGTGGGGCAGGAAGTGGTCGCGCAACCACTCTTCCTCGTCCTGGCAGTGCTCGAACGCGTCGATCAGCAGCACGGCCGAGCGGAGGTGGAGCGCCTGGTTCGCCTTGGTCCGGAAGTGCGCCTGTCGTCCGGCCACGGTCCGGCAGTCGAGTTCGACCACGGCACGGCCGGCTGCGGCGGCATCGTCGGCGAACCGGTGGATCAGCGCCGACTTCCCGACGCCGCCCACCCCGTGCAGCAACAGCACCGTGCGGCCCTCGGGCGCGCCTGCCAGGACCTCCCGGAACTCGGTCAGCTCCTGGGCCCGGCCGACGAAGGCGCGTCTGCGCGCCTTCGAGAGCCGATCCGCGAGCGGTGCGGGCAGGCGAGTGAGGGCACGCGGACCGGTCGGCTGCGCCATGTGCGGTCATCCTTAGAGAGCGAGAACCAATTCATTTCACGCCTCCCGCTTGCGCCGGGCGACTTGGTTCCGACTTTCTAGCAGAGCTGTAAGGGCAGGGGGAATCGTACTTCAGGACGAGTGGATGACATTAACCGTGATAACTGTTGAAGTTCGGTTTCGACGTTGCCTTGTTGGTCAACGCCGCAGGTAGAAGCGTCCTTCGGTGCTCACAGGTTCCTCACGAGTTCCTCACTGGAATGTGAAAAGGGCCGTTCCGCGTGGAAACGGCCCTTTTCACAATTCAAGGTCAGCAGGACTGCTTGTAGAAGTACTTCGAGTTCTTGTCCGCGTCGTCCTTGGTGATCGCGACCAGGTCGGTCTCGATGTTGCGCTTGGTCTCCTTGCCCTCGATCGCGGCTAGGGCCTGCTCGACCCCCTGCTTGCCGATCGTGCCCGGGTCCTGGGCGATCAGGGCCTGCACGGTGCCGGCCTTCAGGTCCTGCACCTGCTTGGGCGAGGCGTCGAAGCCGACCAGGTTCACCGCGCCGGTCTTGCCCGCGTTGCGCAGACCGGTCGCCGCGCCCTCACCGGTGTTGAGGTTGGTGGCGAACACACCGATCAGGTCCGGGTTCGCGGCCAGCGTCGCCGTCACCTTCGAGGCGGCGGTGGCGGGCTCGTTGTCCGTGTACTGCTGCCCGATGTACTTGAGGTTCGGGTAGGCCTTGATGGCGTCCTCGAAGCCCTTGGCGCGGGCGTCGGTGGTGGACGTGCCCGCCTTGGTGTTCAGCACCAGCACCGAACCGGTCTTGCCCGCGGTGAGCTTGTTGATCGTCTCGGCGGCCAGCTTGCCGCCCTGCTCGTTGTTGGAGGAGATGGTGGACGAGGCGATCGAGGTGTCCTGCAGCTTGGTGTCGACCTCGACGACCTTGATCCCGGCGTCCTTGAGCTGCTTCATCGGGCCGGCCATGGCCTTGTCGTCGGTCGGCGCGATCAGCACCGCCGCGGGCTTGGACGCCAGGACGCCCGTGACGATCGGGGTCTGCTGGGCCGCGTCGAACTTGGCGGGGGCCTGCGTGTCGAACTCGTAGCCCGCCGCCTTGGCCGCCTCCTGGAATCCGCACTGCATCGAGATGTAGAACGGCTCGGCCGTGATGCCGGGGATCAGCACCAGTTTCTTGTTGGCGGCGGCGTTGCCCGAGTTCGAGTCGCCGATCTGCCCGCCACCGCCGCACGCGGCGAGCAGGAACACGGCGGAGAGAGCCGCGGAGAGAGTCATTGAGGAGCGGATCTTCATTGGTCCAGCACCTTTCCCTAACGTTGGTTGCGCGCCCGCCGCCGCGTCTGGTCCAGCCACACGGCGGCCACCAGCACGATCGCGACCGCGATCGGCTGCCAGAACTCCCTGACCCCGATGATCACGAGGCCCTTCTCCAGCACCGCCGGGATGAACACGCCGAACACCGTGCCCAGCACCGAACCCATGCCGCCGAAGATGCTCGTGCCTCCCAGCACGACGGCGGCGATCGCGTTCAGGTTGTCCGTCTCGTGGCCGGTGACGACCGCGACCCGGAAGAACGCGTTGCCCATGAACCCCGCGAGACCGGCCAGGGTGCCCGCGAGGAGGTAGACCTTCGTGAGGTGGTTGCGCACCGAGATGCCGACGCGCCTGGCCGCCTCCTCGTTGGAACCGACGGCGTAGGTGTAGCGGCCGAACCGCGTGGTGGACAGGAGAAGCGCGCCTGCGGCGGTGACGATCGCGGCCACGATCACGATGTTCGGGATGCCGAACCACGTGCCGGAGCCGAAGGTGCGGTTCAGCCGGTCCGGGATGCCGGACACGTTGGAACCGTTGTTCAGCAACAGCGCGGCACCCTGCGCCGCGCCGAACGAGCCGAGGGTCACGATCAACGGCGGGATCTTCGCGCGGGAGATCAGCAGACCGTTGAGCAGCCCCCACACCGCGCCGCTGACGACCGCGACCAGCAGGCCGCAGGCGATGACGCCCCAGCCCGCGTTCGTCGCGTCGCCACCGGACAACCTGTTCATCGCCAGTGCGGACGCGACGCTCGCGAACACCAGCACCGAGCCCACGGACAGGTCGATGCCGGACGTGATGATCACGAACGTCATGCCGACGGCGAGCACCAGCAGCACCGCGGTCTCCGCGAGCAGGAACTGCAGCGTGGTCACCTGGAACACCGCGTCCGGGCGGATCGCCCCGAACACCGCGACCAGCACGAGCAGCACCAGGCCGATCCAGAGCGTGTTCGCCCCGGTCAGCCGCTTCAGCAGCGGCGTGCGCCTTTCGGTGGACAGATCCTCTGACAACGTTGTCTTCGTATCGGTCATCACGCGGCGTCCTCTTGCGACAGTGCGCCGGTCATCGCGCCGACGAGCTCTTCCACGGTGGTCTCGGCGGCCTTGAACCGCGCCACCCGGCGGCCGAGGCGCAGCACCTCGACGCGGTCGGACACGGACAGCACCTCCGGCATGTTGTGCGAGATCAGCACCACGGCGATGCCCTCGTCCCGCACCCGCTTGATCACGTCCAGCACGCGTTCCCGTTGCACCACACCGAGTGCGGCGGTCGGCTCGTCCATGAAGACGAGCTTCGACGCCCACGCCACCGACCGCGCCACCGCGACCGACTGGCGCTGGCCACCGGACAGCGCCGCGATCGGCACGTCGATGCTCTGCAGCGTCGCGCCGAACCGCGTGAAGTGCTCGACCGCCTGCCGGCGCATCGCCTTCTTGTCCAGCACGCCCAGCCAGCCGAGCGGGCCTGACTTGAGGATCTCCCTGCCCAGGAACATGTTCGCGGCCGGGTCGAGGTCCGGCGCGACCGCGAGGTCCTGGAACACCGTCTCGATGCCCCGGTCGCGGGCGTCGTTGGGGGAGCTCAGCGTGATGGGCTTGCCGTCGAGCAGCAGGGTGCCGCCGCTCGGCTGCTCCACCCCGGACAGGCACTTCACCAGGGTGGACTTGCCCGCGCCGTTGTCGCCGATCAGCGACACGACCTCGCCGGGGTAGGCGGTGAACGACGCACCGCGGAGCGCCTCCACGGTGCCGTAGTTCTTCGTGAGATCACGAGCCTCCAGCAACGGCTCGGTCATGGCGACACGTCCTCCACTGTGGACAGCACGGGTGGTCGGCAGCGGATCGCCACCAGGTCACCGGTCAGCCCGAGCTCGCCCGCCGCGTGCGGCACGACGACGGTGCTGCCCTTGCGGACCTCCAGCTCACCGAGCCGGCCGGCACCCTCCAGCACCACCAGCACGGCGAACGAGGGCTCCAGCGCGAGGGAACCCTCCACGTGCAGGCGGTCGGCCTGGAAGAACGGGTCCGCGTCGTGACCGAGCAGATCGACCGACGGCGCCCACTTCTCGGACGTCTGGTGCACGAGCCGGTCCAGCTTCTTGCCCCAGCCGTGCCGGTCGACGCAGTCCAGCGCCACGTCGTAGCCGAGCCCGAGGTGACCGACGTCGGCGTTGGCGAGAAAACCCCGCCACTCCAGCGTCACCGAGAAGTCCGTCGGCTGCTGCAGTTCGACGATGAACACGCCTGCACCGATCGCGTGCGGCACCCCGGCCGGCACGAACACCGTGTCGCCGGGCCGCACGCAGATCGGGTTCAACGAGTCGAGCATCGCCTGCGTGTTCTGCGTGGCCACCCACTCGGCGACGGTCTCGGCGGGCACGTCGTCGCGGAATCCGATGTAGACGGTCGGGTCGCTCCCGGTCGTGCCGACGACGATCCACGCCTCGGTCTTGCCGTGCCGGCAGTTCAGGTGCGAGGCCGCGAAGGCGTTCGACGGGTGGCAGTGCACGGGCAGGCGCTGGCCCGCGTCGAGCAGCTTCACCAGCAACGCCGTGTCCGCGCCGAACTTCGCCACGTGGTCCGCGCCGAGCCATCCCGTCGGGTCCGCCCGGACGGCGTCGCGGAGAAGGACGCCGTTCGGCAACGTTGTCAACCCGGCATCGCTGCGCCCGAACAACGTCGTCGTCGAGGCCACCCAGTCCTCGGGCCCGAAGTCGCCGCTCGTGCCACCGCGCAACGCGGCGATCGCCTCCCCGCCGCGGTAGAACTGCTTCGGCTGGTTGGCCGGCAGGCTGACAGGCTGGTGGAGCACACCAGAACTCACGCGTGGACCTCCCCGGATCCTCGTGGCACCAAACGCACCGGCAGCACGACGCGGCGCGGTGGCGAGTTGTCGCCGTCCAAGCGGGCGAACAACAAATCCGTGGCCGCCTTGCCGAGCGCGCTCGCGTCATGCGCGATCACGGTCACCGGCGGCGACAACAGGTCGGCAAGCTCGAAGTCGTCGAAGCCCACCAGCGCGGGCCGTTCCGCGGACCCCGCGAGCGCGCGCAGGATGTGCACGGTGATGCGGTTGTTGCCGGCCACGATCGCCGTCGCGGGATCGCGCAGGTTCCGCAACCGCTGCAACGTCGTCACCACGGTGGCCTCGTCGTGCGGCCCCATGGCCACGAGCTCCTCGTGGTACCCGATGCCCGCCCGCACACAGCCCTCGCGGTACCCGCGCAGCCGCTCGTTGGCGGTGAAGATGTCCGGCGCGTCACCGAGAAACGCGATGCGGCGGTGCCCGTGCGAAGCCAGGTGCGTGACCGCCTCGACGGTGCCACCGATGTTGTCCACCAGCACGGTGTCCGCCACGACGTCTCCGGCAGGCCGGTCCAGGAACACCACCGGCGTACCCGCGCGCATCTCCGGCACCAGATAGCTGTGCTGCAACCCCGCCGGCACGATCAGCAGCCCGTCGACCCTGCGGCTGCAGAACTCCAGCGCGAGCTCCCTTTCGCGGCCGGGGTCCTCGTCACTGGACCCGGAGATCACCTGCCGGCCTCGCAGCCGCGCGATCTCCTCGACAGCGCGGGTCACGCCGGAGTAGAACGGGTTGCCGACGTCCTCCAGCACCAGCCCGATCGTGCCGGTGGACGAGCCTCGGCGCAGGTTGCGGGCACTCAGGTTCCGCCGGAACCCGAGCTGGTCGATGGCCGCGAGCACGCGCTCGGCGGTGGACGGGTGCACACCCGGCTCGTCGTTGACCACGCGTGAGACGGTCTTGATGCTCACGCCCGCCAGCCGCGCGACATCGTTCATCGTCGCGCGACGGACCTTGCGCTGACCGGTTGCCGGTCCGCTGGGGGACAACGTTGTCATAGTGGCCGTATCTCACCCCGGCTTCACGTGCTTGTCAACCGTTCCGGAACCGGTCAAGCGGCCTGTCCGCCGATGTCAGCGCGCCGGGGTGACGCGGTCCTGTGTGGACCGCGGCCTGGGTCTTGGTCGCTGACGACCTCTGGCGAGATGCTTTCGGCCTTCAAAACCGGGCATGAGTGTGGTGATGTCGGTGAGCGGCGATGAAATGACGCTCCCGTCCGTCCGGCCCAACCCGGCAAGCCTCCGCAACCACCCGACCGGACCAGGCCGACACCCCGCAACCCCCAGAAACCCGCACTAGGGTGAAACCCGTGGACGCACTGGATCCCATCGAGTCGGTCAACACGTTCATCGGCACAAAGGACGAGGGCAACACGTTCCCCGGCGCGTCCATGCCGTTCGGCAAGGCGCATTCCAGCCCGATCGGCTCGCACTACGCCGGTTACCGGTACGACGATCCGATGATCCGCGGCTTCGGGCACTTCTTCCTATCCGGTGCCGGGTGCTGGGAGCAGGGCGGGCTGGTGTCGATCCTGCCGACGTTCGGCGCGTTGCCGGCCAGCTTCGACCACAAGCGCTACGCCACCGGGTACGGCCACGACGGGGAGATCGGCAAGCCCGGCTACTACAAGGTGAAGCTGGCTCGCGGCATCACCGTCGAGTGCACCGCGACCACCAGGGCCGGGGTGGAGCGCTACACGTGGGCGGGTGGTGTCAGCGGCACGTTGCTCGTCAACGTCGGACAGGCCAACGACAAGGAACCGGTTTCCGCGAGCAGCGTCAAGGTTCTCGACGACCGCACGATCACCGGGACCGTGGAGACGCAGGCGTTCTGCGGTGGTCGTCCGTACGTCTCGTACTTCACCACGAGGTTCGACCGCCCGTTCCGGGAGTTCGGCACCTGGGGGCCGGCCGGAGCCAAGCCGGGTCAACGGGAGTCCGCCGGCGGGGCCGGGTTGCGGGGTGCCTGGGTCACGTTCGAACCGGGGCCGGTCACCGCGTGCACTGCACTGTCCCAAGTGGACGAGCAGGGCAGCAGGGCCAACCTCGAAGCGGAGACGGTCGGCAGGTCCTTCGACGAGCTGCGCAACGAGGCCCAGGAAGCGTGGCGCCGGGAGCTCGCCTGCATCGAGATCGAGACGGACGACTGGGACGACCGGGCGGTCTTCTACACCGCGCTCTACCACGTCCTGCTCCAGCCGTTGACCGGCAGCGACGTCGACGGCCGGTACCGGGGGTTCGACAACCGGATCCACCAGGCCGAGGGCTGGACCTATTACGAGTACTACTCGCTCTGGGACACCTATCGCGCCCACAACCAGCTGCTCTCGCTGATCCGCACGCAGCGGGCGAAGGACGTCGCGCGGAGCATCCTCGCCATCCACGAGCAGGGCGGCTGGCTGCCGCGCTGGGCCTACGCCAACCAGGAGACCAACTGCATGACCGGCGATCCGGTCACGCCGTTCCTGGTCGACCTGTGGCGGTTCGGGCACCTCAAGGGCTTCGAGGAGCAGGCGTACCGGGCACTCGTGCAGAACGTCGACGGTGTGCCGCCGGAGAGCTCGCGGTTCCAGGGGCGGTCGGGCAACCCGAACTACCTCGCCAAGGGCTTCGTCCAGTACGACAAGAACTTCCCGAAGAAGGGGCAGGACACCGATCCGCACCACGGTGCGTCGGCGACCTTCGAGTACGCGCTGGCCGACGCCACGCTGGCGATCATGGCGGCGGAGCTCGGTCACGCGGAGGACGCCGAGCGGTTGCGCAAGCGCGGTCTCAACCACCGCGACCTCTGGGACCACAGCGTCACCGACCGCGGCTTCACCGGGTTCCCGCGGCCCAAGCTGGCCGGCGGTGCGTGGCTCAGCCCGTTCACGCCGCAGGGGGCGGAGGGCTTCCACGAGGGCACGGCCTGGCAGTACCAGTGGCTCGCCCAGCACGACGTCAACGGCCTGATCACCGCGCTCGGCGGCAAGGCGGCGGCCGAGGCCAGGCTCGACGACTTCTTCGCCTACCAGGACCTGCTGACCGACCCGAAGCGAACCGTCCGCGAGAAGTGGGTCGTCGGGCCGTACGACTACTACAACCAGTTCAGGTACAACCCGAACAACGAGCCGGACCTGCACGCGCCGTGGATGTACGCGCTCATCGGCAAGCCGGAGAAGACGTCGGTGGTCATCAGGGCCGCGCAGACGCTGTTCGTGAACGGGCCGGCCGGTGTCACGGGCAACGACGATCTCGGCACGATGTCGGCCTGGTACATCTTCAGCGCGCTCGGCATGTACCCCGTGGTGCCCGGAACTGGCGAATTCGTGCCACATGCGCCCAAATTCCGGCGTGCCGTGGTCCACCTGGAGAACGGCAAGGACATCGTGATCAAGGCCGAGGCCGCGGACACGACGAAAACGCAGGTGGTGGAGCGGATTCGCAGTGGCTGGCTGAACCGGAGGAAAGATCGGATCGAGCTCGCCGAGCTGCGTTCCGGTACCACGCTGGAGGTCGACCTCCACACACTTTCCAATTGAGACGCCAAAACGGACGTAGGCTCGTCCAATGGGCACCTGCGCGAGCTGTGGCACGGAATTCGCGCCCCTGCCGTCGCGGGCGCGGTACTGCTCGAACGCCTGCCGTCAACGCGCCTACCGCAGGCGCTCCGCGGGTACGTCCACTGTGGTCACCGAACTGCCCGTGCACGACGGTGCGTTCGTCGGCCGCGAGGCCGAGCTGACCGAGCTGCTTTCGTTGCTGCGCAAGCACAGGCTGCTCACGATCGTCGGATCGGCAGGGGTCGGCAAGACGCGGCTCGCGGTCGAGGTCGCGCGGCGCTCCAGGAAGGTCGAGGTCCGCACGGTCGAGCTGGGCAAGCTGAGCCGGCCGGACCAGGTGGTGCAGGCGTTCGCCGAAGCCGTTGGGGCGTACCAGCACGCGGGGGTCGCGCTGCGCACGACGTTGCTGGCCGCGCTGGGCAACCGGCGGATCCTGCTGCTCGTCGACAACTGCGAACACCTCGTCGAGGAGTGCTGCGGTGTCGTGGACGCGCTCTTGGCGCGCTGCCCGAACGTGCAGGTCCTCGCCACCAGCAGGGAGGCGCTGCGGGCCGTCGGGGAGGCGGTGTACCCGCTGCACGGCATGGAGGACGACGCGGTCCGGCTGTTCACCGAACGGGCGGGCGTGCCGGGCGACCAGGAGCTGATCGCGGCGGTCTGCGCGCGGCTCGACGGGGTGCCGCTCGCGGTGGAGCTGGCCGCGAAGCTGTCCAGGTCGGTGCCGCTGTGCGATCTCGCGAACCACCTCGACCAGCGGCTCGACCTGCTGAGCGACGCCGGGGGCGAGCAGTCGCGGCACCGCAGCCTGCGGGCGGCCATCGACTGGAGCCACGCCCTGCTGACCGGGCAGGAGAAGGAGCTGTTCCGGCGGCTCGCGCTGCTGCCCGGCGGGTTCGGGCTCGACATCGCCCAGGTCGTGCACGGTGGCCCCGCGACCGGTCCCGCGGCCGGCACGGTGATCGGGCTGCTCACGGCGTTGCAGGCGAAGTCGTTGGTGGTGCGGGAGAACGACGGCCGCTTCCGGATGCTCGAGTCGGTGCGCCTGTACGCGGAGGAACGGCTCAGGGAGCACGACGAACACGGCGTGACGGCCGAGCGGATCATCGAGTGGCTGTGCGAGAAGGGCGAACCCGGCGTCACCTCGTCGATCCTCGCGCCGGAGCAGGTGAAGGCGCAGCACCAGGAGTACGACAACGTGGCGTACGCGTTCGCCCGTTTGACCGCACCGCGGGACGTGCGCCGGCTGATGCTCGCCACGATGTTGCTGAGGGTGTGCTTCGACCGCGGCTACTTCGCCGAGGCGGGTGCGGTGCTGATGCAGGTGCTGCACCAGGCGGCCGCTGACCACCGGTACCGGATCATCGCGCTGGAGTACGCGTCTCTGCTGGCGGTGCACGAGGAACGTCACGACGAAGCCGTGAAGTACGCGCTGGAGGCGGTCCACACCGCGGAGACCGGTGGGCAGCAGCTGATCATGTGCCGGCTCTATCGCACGTTAGCGACCGCTTACGACGGTTCGGGCGATACGGCGAACACCGCATGGGCGTTGCGCCGGTCGATCGAGCACGGCGTACGCAACGGCAACGACGTGAGCGTGGCCGTGTCGAGCCAGAACCTCGGCTGGATGCTGCTCGTCCAGGGCGACGTCGAGGGCGCGCGCGAGCTGGTGGAAGGCGCGCTGCCCACGTTGAGAGCGCATGCACGGCGAGATGTCGTGTCGATCGCCGTGCACTCGTCGGGCTGCATAGCGTTGGAACGAGGGGATTTGACCACGGCCGGCGCGCGGTTCGCGGAGAGTGCGCAGCTGTCGGCGTACATGCCGCGCGCGGCGCTGGAGTCGGTAGAGGGTCGTGGCCTGGTCGCGGTGCTGTCCGGACGGCACGAGCTCGGCGTGCGGTTGCTGGCCGCGTGCCGGCAGATGCGCACGGCGTGGGTTGTTCCGGCGGAGCAGTGGTGGCAGCGGAAGATGGACTCCGTGCTGGACGTCGCACGGGAGGCCTTGTCTCGCGCGGCTTTCACCCGAGCGCTGAACGCGGGCCGGGCGATGGACGTGCGGCACGCCCTGGAAACCGCGCTGGACAAGGAGATCGTGCGGGACGCGGTGCTCAGCGACCGGCAGCGCATGGTGGTCGAGCTGGTGGCGCAGGGCCTGACCAACACCCAAATCGCCACGAAACTCGGCATTTCGCACCGCACGGTGGAATCCCACGTGCACAACGTGAAGACCGCGCTGAATCTTTCAACTCGCGCGCAGCTCGTCGCGTGGGCGGAGTCGAACTGACCGGTCCAACTGAGACGTAACGCTGCCGTTCATCCGGATGACTTCGCGCTCACCGGCGTTCATTGTGAGTACAACCAACGCGAGGGGAGGGAGCGACGTGGAACCGTTCCGTCTGCTGCACCCCGACCTCGTGCCGCAACGGCGCGAGTCGCTGCAGCACGCTGCGTCCATGCTCGTCCAGATGGGGTTGGACGACACGGTGCTCTCGGCGCCGCCCGTGCACCAGCGGCTGGCCCGCGTGGTGCTCGCGAGCAGTGACGTGATCGAGTGGAAACCCGGCCACGGCACCGGTGAGGCGAGCCACGACGACCGGTTCGGCATCATGCGGGTGGGCGGAGACCGCGGTGGCGTTTTCCTGTCCAGCGTCCTGATCGCCTACCTCGACGTGCTGGAGAACGCGGCGCGCATGGGCACGTCCCTGGGCGAGGACGACTGGCGCACGCTGCTCTGGGCGCCCACAGCGCTCTTCGACCACGTGCTGCGCCGCCCGCAGCTCGGCATGACCGTGGTGCCGCCGGGAACCGGCGCCGCACACCTCCCGCAGCGGCGCAACCAGGCCGGCCAGCGCCTCTACCTCGCACTGATGCAGGTCGTGCGGTTCGCGGTCAGCGGCGTCGTGCGCGCCCAGGACGACCGCACGCTCGTCGAGGACTGCGTGACGCTCGCGACGGCGTGCCTGCGGGCCGCCGCGGTCGCGCTCGCGTTCGCCTGCGACGTCCGGCCCGGCCTGGGGGAGGCCACGCCGCTGCCGATCATGGAGACCTCCGAGCACCGCCACCTGTGGCAGGTGATCGGCGAGGTGCGCGCGGCCGTCCCGCGGGCGCGCTTCGACCAGTTCGCCGCGGCGTTGCGGCGGCTCAACGACATCTACACCGCGAGCCCGCTGCTCGTCGCCGGGTGCTAGCCGGCCACTCCTTGGTCTCGACTTGCCACCGACTTTCGTCGTTCCGGCCCACGATCCGAGATGTGCTGACCTAACGTTCGGCCATGACAGAGGAACGGTCGGCGGTCGTGGTGCGGGACATCCGCAAGAGCTACGGCGAGCTGAAGGCGGTGGACGGGGTCTCGTTCACCGTGGCCGAAGGCGAGTTCTTCGGCATCCTGGGGCCGAACGGCGCCGGGAAGACGACCACGCTGGAGATCATCGAGGGCCTGCGCGAACCCGACAGCGGTGACGTGACGCTCCTCGGTGAGAGGCCGTGGCCGCGCAACGTGAAGCTGCTGCCGCGCATCGGCGTTCAGCTGCAGGCGTCGTCGTTCTTCGACAAGCTGACCGCGAGGGAGCAGCTGCAGACGTTCGGCTCGCTCTACGGCGTGAACTCGACCAGGGCCGACGAGATGCTCGAACTGGTCGGCCTCACCGACAAGGCGAACGAGCAGGAGAACAAGCTCTCCGGCGGTCAGCGGCAGCGGCTCTCGATCGCGTGCGCGCTGATGCACGACCCGGACATCGTGTTCCTCGACGAACCGACCGCGGCGCTGGACCCGCAGGCGCGGCGCAACCTCTGGGACGTGCTGCGCGCGATCCGCGAGCGCGGCAAGACCATCGTCTACACCACGCACTACCTCGACGAGGCCGAGATCCTCTGCGACCGGGTGGCCATCATGGACGAGGGCAGGATCCTCGCGCTCGACCCGCCCGCGGTGCTGGTACGCGGCCTCGACGCACCGACCCACGTGACGCTGCAGAAGGGCGTGCTGCCCGTCGCGGAAGCGTCCGCATTGGACGGTGTCGAGGAGGCGCACGAGGACGAGGTGTCGCTGACGATCTCCACGCGCCGCCCCGCTCCCGTGCTGTCCGCGCTCGCCGACCGCGGCGCGCTCGACGGCCTGCAGGTCCGCACGGCCACCCTCGAAGACGTGTTCCTCAACCTGACCGGGCGGGAGTACCGCGCATGACCGCGTTCAAGACGCTCTCGCTGGCGATGTTCAAGGGCTTCGTCCGGGACAAGGTGACGTTGTTCTTCACCTTCCTGTTCCCGTTGATGTTCCTGGTGATCTTCGGTCTGATCCTGCGCGACGTCGGCGCGGACAAGACCAAGATCGCGGTGGTCGGCGACGGTCCGATCGTCAGCGCGCTGCGCGACAGCGGCGTGCTGGAGCTGGAGCCGTTCAACGACGAGAACGCCGCCGTGCAGAAGGTGAAGGACGGCGACCTGCCCGCGGCCCTGATCGTCCGCGGGCAGCGGCTCGACGTGCGGTTCGCGCAGAGCGACCAGGTCAAGTCCGCGACCGTGGTCGGGATCGTCAACGGGTTCGTGGACAAGGCGAACGTCGCCGCGACCGGTCAGCCGCCGCGCTTCACGTTCGCCGCGGAGAAGGTCGAGGACGCCTCGCTCAAGCCGATCCAGTTCCTGACGCCCGGCATCCTGTCGTGGGGTGTGGCGGTGTCGGCGGTGTTCGGCTCGGCGCTGACGCTGGTGTCGTGGCGGCGAAAGCAGGTGCTGCGCCGGATCCGGCTGGCGCCGGTGTCCGCGACCTCCGTGCTGTCGTCCCGAATCCTGGTCAGCGCGGGGGTCGCGCTGCTGCAGGGCGCGATCTTCGTCGGCGTCGCGTCGCTGCCGGTGTTCGGGTTGCGGCTGTCCGGGTCGTGGTGGCTCGCGATTCCGTTGCTGCTGCTGGGAACCATCGCGTTCTTCGCGCTCGGCATGCTGGTCGGCGCGTTCGCCAAGACCGAGGAGGCGGCATCGGCGGCGGCCAACATCGTCGTGCTGCCGATGGCGTTCATGTCCGGCACGTTCTTCCCGATGGACCAGGCGCCCGTGTGGCTGCAGGCGGTGTCGAAGGTCTTCCCGTTGCGGCACATGAACGACGGCATGCTCGACGTGCTGGTGCGCGGCAAGGGGATCGAGGCGCTGGCGGTGCCGGCCGCGGTGCTGGTCGGTTTCGCGCTGGTGGTCGGTTTCCTGGCCTCGCGCGTGTTCAAATGGGAGGAATAGGACAAGCCCCAGTGGTCGTGTGCTCCCCGTCACGGTTCATGATGGGGAGCCATGACGTTCTCCACCGCGGCTGGACGGTTCCGCATCTTCGCGCTCGCCGAGGCGATCTCCTGGGCGGGTCTGCTGCTCGGGATGTTCTTCAAGTACGTCGTCGTGCAGAACGAGATCGGCGTCAAGATCTTCGGCCCGATCCACGGCGTCGTCTTCATCGGCTTCGTGCTCGTGACGCTGATGGCGAAGGAGCCGCTGAAGTGGGACGCGCGCACGCTCGTGCTCGGCCTGTTCTCCAGCATCCCGCCGTTCGGCACGGTGATCTTCGAGCGCTGGGCCTCGAAGACCGGCCGCCTCAGCGAACCAGCTCCCGAACAGCTCTGAGCTCGGTCTGCGGGTCACCTTCGTGGTAGATCCGCTCGGACTCCTCGATGTTGTCGAGGAACTCCTGGTACTTCACCGCGTTGTGCAGGTGTGACGCGCGGCGGGCGACCTCGAGTGCCCTGAGCGGCTCGCTGTCCGGCCGGTGGACGAGCCACGCCTCGCTCCACACCTTCGCGATGTGGTCGTGGATCTCGGGCGGGCAGAACTCCAGCAGGCGGCACGCGTCGAGCGCCGGGTGGCCCCACACGGCGTCGGACCAGTCGATGATCTTGCCGGTGGCCCGCCAGTTGCCGGGGTGGAAGTCGCCGTGCGTGAGCGTGTCGGGAAGCCCGAACGACGGCATCGGCACCGATGTCGAGGGGAGCCGCGGGGCGCCGGCCAGCGCGTTCTGCACGGCCACCCAGCGCGGCACCACGAGCTCGACGTGGTCGGGCCTGATCGGCCAGCAGGAGCTGCCGGACTCGTCGCCGAGCAGGACCCGCTGCGGTGCCGAGGCGATCAGCTCGGGCACCAGGGTCGGGTCGTGCGCGGCGACCATCTTGATCACCGCGCCCTCGTCGACGAAGAAGGACGGGATGGCCTTCAGCCAGACCTGCCCGTTCTTCGTGGGCAGGCGGTGCACCGTGGAGAGGTTCCACGTGCGGACCTGGACGGCGGGCCCGGTGCGTTCGATCTGGGTGTCGGCCCACTCGATCAGCTCCGCGGGGCCGCCCAGCCGCGCGTACGGCGCCCGCAGCGGTGCGTCCGCCTCGGGTTCCTCCGCCGGGTGCAGCTTCGTGCGGTCCGGTTCGCCGTGCGCCTCGACGTGGTAGGTGACCAGACCGCCGCGCGGTGACTCGCCGTTCTCGACGGAGATCAGCCGCAGCACGCTCGTCCGGACGCCCAGCACCGCTTCGAGGGCCTCGTTGACCGGTTCGACGTGGTTCCAGAACGGCGACTCGATCGGAAGCGCGTCAGTTCGGCCCGCGAACCCGCTCGGGGCGCTGACCAGGGCGATGATCGACCGTTCCGTCACGCGACCATCATCGCGATCGGCTCAACCGGATTTCAGTCCTCGAAGTCGCCGCTCGCCCGGCGGACCTTCGCGAGCAGGTCGGTGAGCTGCTCGGTCTGCCGGTCGGTCAGGCCCTTGAGCCCCAGGTTGACCTCGACGACCGCGGCGGTGGCCGCCTCCCGGCGCTGCAGGCCCGCGTCGGTGATCTCGACCAGCGTGGTGCGGCGGTCGGTCGGGTGCGGGGTGCGCCGGACCAGGCCGTCGTGCTCCAGCCGGTCGACGATGTTGGTGACGCTCGTGGGGTGCAGCTGCAGGCGTTCGCCCATGACCCGCATGGGCAGCGCGCCTTTGCGCGAGAAGTACAGCAGCACCAACGCCTCGTAGCGCGCGAACGTGAGTCCGTGCGGCTTGAGGGCTGCGTCCACGGCGGACTGGATGATTTGCTGGACACGCATGACGCTCGTGACGGCGGCCATCGACGTGGACGGACCCACCCGGTCGTCCCACAGCTCGGCCGCGCGGGCGATCGGATCGAACGGCAGCGGTGTCATGGGCACCGAAGCTACCAGTCAGTACGCGCAGGGATCATCAGGGAGGCACGTGTGCTTGTCGCGTTCAGCGTTGCTCCGTCCGCATCGGACTCGTCGGGAAGCGTGGCCAAGGCCGTCGCCGAAGCCGTGCGGATCGTGCGGGAGTCGGGCCTGCCCAATGAGACGAACGCGATGTTCACCTTGATCGAGGGGGAGTGGGACGAGGTGATGGACGTGGTCAAGCGCGCGACGGAAGCCGTGCAGGCCAGCGCCCCGCGCGTCTCGCTCGTGCTCAAGGCGGACATCCGGACCGGCTACACCGGGCAGCTGCGGTCGAAGGTCGAACGGGTCGAGGAGCACCTGGCCGACACGCCGTGATCGCCGCCTCGGATGGCCGAACGCTCTACGCCGGCTCGGTGAGCGACGCCGTGCGGAGGCGTTCGCTGGGTTAGCGTGTCGGCGTGGACGCGAGGCAGCTGTGGTTGAGGTTCGAGCCCTACCACGACGTCACGTACTTCACGCCCGAGTCCCGCGCCGCGACCGACGCGCTCGGCTGCAAGGGCGGCTGGATGGGCTACTTCGGCATGCGCGCGGCACCCCTGGGCGCGGCGTCGCCGGAGCTGGTGACGGCCGTCTTCTACAACTTCTCCCCACGCATGGTGTCGCGCGCGCTGCCCGACGCGTGGGCGGTCGCCTCGCCCGCTGAGTACCTGCGCGTGCGGTTGGAGGGCGCTGACCTCGCCCTGCGCCGGATGCTGGGCGACGTCGACACCCCCGAGATCACCGAGGCCGCGTCGCTGGCGCGCGAGGCGGCTCTGGCGGTCGACGTGGCCGGGCGCCCGTTGGCCGCGGCGAACCGTGCGTTGCCGTGGCCCGTTGAGCCGCATCTGGCCCTGTGGCACGCCTGCACGATCTTGCGCGAGGCCCGCGGCGACGGCCACGTGGCCGCACTCGTCGCCCACGGCATCGGCCCGTGCCAAGCGCTTGCGCTCTACGCCCGCGAACACTCCCTCGACCCCGCGTACATGCGGAAGGCGCGTGGCTGGACCGTCGAGGAATGGGAATCCGTCTCGGATCTGCCGGGCGACCTGGCCGCGGTGGAACGCGCGACCGACGCCGCCGCCGTGGCCCCGTGGGAGGCGTTGGGCGCTGGTCCCACATCGCGGTTCATCGACCTGATGACACCGCTCGCACTACGCATCGCTTCGGCCAACGAGGCGATGCGCGTCAACCCGATGGCCCTGGACCCGGTCCGGGAACTAGCCGTGCCAGGATGGAACACGTGACAAGGCCTGATCCTCGCAAGACCGCCGCACTGTCCGCCGCCCTCTCCGGCGCCGTAGACCTCGGCGCCCTGAAGGCCCGAGCCGACGCCGCCCGCCAGGCCGCCGCCGCCCCCGCCGCCGCTCCGGGTGCTCCGGGTCCCGACAACGGGTCCGCGCCGTGGATCGTGGACGTCACCGAGGCCTCGTTCCAGGCCGTGGTCGAACAGTCCCTCCAGGTGCCGGTGGTGGTGCTGCTCGGCGCCTCCTACAGCCCGGAGTCGCAGACGCTGGCCGCGTCCCTCACCCGGCTGGCCACCTCGTCCGGCGGCGCGTGGATCCTGGCGCGCGTCGACCTGGAGCAGGCCCCGCGCATCGGCCAGGCGTTCGGCGTGCAGTCCGTACCGACGACCGTGGCCGTTGCCGCAGGTCAGCCCATCGACGCCTTCGCAGGTCCGATCGCGGACAGCGAGCTGTCGGCGTGGATCGCGCGGTTGCTGGACGCGCTGCGGGACCGGCTGCCGGGGATTCGGGCCGGCGAGGCTCGGG
Source organism: Lentzea sp. NPDC004789 (assembly GCF_053601075.1). Taxonomy (NCBI): domain Bacteria; kingdom Bacillati; phylum Actinomycetota; class Actinomycetes; order Pseudonocardiales; family Pseudonocardiaceae; genus Lentzea; species Lentzea sp. NPDC004789. The sequence continues at coordinate 155,615 of NZ_JBSGBE010000004.1, forward strand.
CCGGGGCTCCCGTGGAGGAAGAGGTCGTCGAGGACCCCCGCATCGTCGCGGCCGAGGAGGCCTTCGAGCGCGGCGACTACGCGGCCGCTCAGGAGTTCTACTCGCAGATTCTGGCCACTGAGCCTGCCAACGAGCTGGCCAAGGAAGGGCTGGCTCAGGCTCGGTTCGCTGAGCGGGCCGAGTCGGTCGACCCTGCGGTGATCGCCAAGGCCGATGCGGCGTTGGACGACATCGACGCCCAGTTGGCGGCGGCTGATGCCCAGGTGGCGTTGCAGCAGGTCGAGGAGGCGTTCGCTCGGCTGGTCAACACCGTTCGGCGGGTTTACGGGGACGATCGGGATCGGGTTCGGCAGCACCTGGTCGGGCTGTTCGAGCTGTTCCCGGCGGATGATCCTCGGGTGGCCGCGGCGCGACGGAACCTGGCTTCCGCGCTGTACTGATTTTCGGATCGCGCAGGTTTCGTGGGTCGTCCCCCTGGTTCGTTGGCGGGCGCTGGTTGGTTGTTCGTAGGTGGGCGCGTTGCGGGCGTGTCCGGCGGTTGCTTTCTGGGGCTCCGCCCCAGACCCGCCAATCTGATCAAGGACCGGCCAGCGCCGCGGGCGGGTTGATGGCACGCCGGTTGCGTTGGGCGGCTTGCGGTTGCGTTGTTTGGTTGCGGTGTGGGGTGGTCCCGTCACGAGTCGCGCCAGGAGCGAGCGCGGCGAGTGCTGTGGCACGACTCGTGACGGGACCACCCCACCGGGTTCGTGTGGAAAGGACGGCTCGGCTGCGCCATCGCTGATGAGCGTGTGGTCACGCCTTGAGGTGATACCGGCGTAGCGCCTGTGCCGAGGTGGCCTCCTCGACCCAGTGCAGTTCCCACGCGTCGCTGGCGACCGCGAATTGGCGGTCGAAGCCCACCCATTTGCCGCGGAGGCTCTTGCCCATCGGGTCGATCACCAGCTGGAGAGCGCCGTGGTAGACGGAACCTCTGTAGTAGCCGCCAGGTGAGGTTCTCTCGACCCAGGTTCCCGTGGCGACAGTTCCGCGGACATTGAGGTTCAGCATCAACATCGAGCCGTTTTCTGCGGGAACGCTTTGCCCGGTCAAGGTGTCGCCGCGTTGATGCATCACGACGTAGTGTTCGCCGACGAAGTCCTTGCTGCGTCCGGTGCTGGTGTAGTGGTAGCGGCTGTGCCAGATGCCGGTGAAGTCGGTCGGGTCTGCTTTGTCCTGGTGGCCGGTCGGGCTGGCCGACGCCTTGTCATCGGCGCTCGCCAAGCTCGATGCGGTCAGGGTGAGTGCGGCGGTCAGCTTCATCAGCAGTGATCGCCTGCTCACTGAGTCTTCCCCGCTCCGCACCCATGCGGTTCCCAGCCTCGCCAGGTCCTCCGCGCTGCTGTGTTCCAGCTGTTCGACGAGAGTGGCGACGTTCTGATCGGTTCCTGTTCCGGCTTTGAACGTTGCGAGCTGCTGCGCTGCTCCGAATGTGGGGTCGGACGATCGGAAGTCGGCGCAGTCGGAGAGAAGCTCGCTGACGCTGCACTCGTACAACTCGGCAAGTCGGCTGAGGACGACGATGGACGGTTCATGTCCGGTAGGCGCGGGCCAGGTCTCCCAGTAGGAGAAGGCTTTGGAGGACTTGGGATCGGCGGGCCACTTGGCATTCCAACGCTCAGCCACCTCGCGCTGGCTCCACCCTCTCGCGAGGCGGAAGGCAACGCGCATGTTGACGTTGTAGCGCTGGGAGAAGTCGCGTGCGATCTCGCCCCAGGTCTGATGTTGGGATCGTGCGGCCGCAGATAGCGCTTCCTGCTCCTGGCGGATGCTCCGAAACGACGGTGACATCTGCCCGCCTCCTTGGATCGCTGGCTTGCGCGGACCTTAGCGGAGGTTTCCAAGGTTACGACTTCTCCCAGTTGAAAGGGGAGAAGTCGTTCCGCAAGATCATCGCTTGACGGGGTTCTCGAGTGCTTTGACGTGCGGTTTTCTGGTGACATGCCAAGAAGAGTCTCGACAGCGCGAGCCGCGAGTTCGGTGACGGACTGCGGGCAGCCATTGGGGGCGACCGGTATGCCCTCGCGTGCGGTCGCCGAGGTGGTCGGTTGGCACGAGAGCAAGCTGTCGGACCTGGTGCGGGGCAAGGGTGGTGCGAGCGAACTCGAAGTGGCCGTTCTGCTCGGTGCGTGCCGAACGGCGCTTCCTGAGCGCGAGCACTTGCTGAAGCTCTTCCGGGAGACCGAGGTCAGGGGCTGGTGGCAGCAGCACGGCGCTTGCAGTCCCGTTCGTCTCCGCACTGTGGTTGGACATCTGGCTGTCGCCAAGTCGATCATCAGTTGGCAGGACCATGTGGTGCCGTGCTTCTTGCAGACGGACAGCTACGCGCGTGAGGTGCTGCGTGCATCCGCCAACGTGCCTGCGGATGAGCTTGAGGATCGTGTAGCCGCCCAGGCCGAGGTGCAGAGGCTTCTGTCAGGCATTTCGGCCTGCACCTTCTACATTCACGAGCTGGCTCTGTCGCTTCAAGTCGGCAGCCACGAGGTCCAGGTCGAGCAATTGCAGCACCTTCTCTTCTGCGGAAACAGGCAGAACTTCGCGATTCGAATCGTTCCGGCCGTAGCAGGTGCACACGCCGGGATGAACGGGTCGTTCACGAAGTTGCACTTTGAGAGGCATGAGCCGCTCGTGTGGCTGCAGAACGAGAACTCCAGCCTCTTCGTCGAGGAGGAGTCCGCGGTCGCCGGCTACGCGGCCGTCGTTCGACGCCTGGATGAGATCAGTCTGGACGTTCAGCAGTCCAAGGCGATGATCGCTCGTTTTGTGGGCGAGAGGTGTTAGTGCACATGGGCTTTCGTCGCGCGAGACCGTGCTTTGACCAGCGGGAGCCCAGCATGCGCTGGTATCTCGCCACCACTGCGGACCACGACACGCATCTCGCTGCTCCCGCATCGGAACACGACGTCGAGGCGTTGTGCGGCAGGAGCTTCCGGCCCTACTTCCAGCTTCCCGGGGCGCCCCTCGACCCGCTCCAGGTCTGCGTCGCATGCCTTGCGAAGCGAGACCTGGCCACATCGACCAGCAGCGCCTGAGAAATCACACCACGAAGGAGAATCAGCATGTCCATTGCAATGACACTGCGCGATCCGCGGACGTGTGTGTCGGCTGAGGTGTGGGACCGCGAGGTACGGCTGATCATGCGAGACCACGACAGGGACCGCGACCTGGCCGAGCGCATCTTCGGCCAGGCCGTTGCCTACCTCGTGGTCGCGGCCGAGAACCCGGAGGTCCCGATGGGACCGACACCGATCGTCGACGAGGGCGTGCACAGCTTCCTGCTCGACACCCCCAACTACTTCCTGTTCTGCGACGAGAACAACGGTGGCCGCTACATCCACCACATTCCTCACCTGCCTGAGGACGGCGCAGCAGGGCCGCTGGTGTTGAACAGCACGATCAAGGCCATCCGCGCGGCCGGGTTCGCGCTCGACGCCGAGTTGTGGAACGCGCAGTCCGTCGACTGCAACCAGTGCTACGCGGGTTGCCATGACAGTCCAGGCGGCAAGTAACGCGGCCGCTGATACGGTCCCTCGACCGGAGGAAGGATTGCTGGTGAGCAGCGCCCGAGCAGAGATCTGGGAACGGTACGCCGCGAAGTACACGCCGCGGCGCGCCGTCAACGCCGCTGGGGCGACCACCTGGCTCAACTGGACCCAGTACCCCGACCACGGACCCGACGAGAGCGTTCTCGGCGATCTCGTCGGCAAGAGGGTGCTGGAGCTCGGGTCTGGTGCCGGGGCCAACCTGGCCCACCTCGCCACTCTCGGCGCGATCTGCACCGGGGTCGACATCGCTCCCAGTCGCGCCGTCCTCGCCCAGCAGACCTGGGGCCATCTCGACGGCCTGGAGTTCGTCACCACCGACGCTCTCGACTACCTCAGCGGCACGAGCGCCGCGTTCGACATCGTCTACTCGATCTTCGGCGCGGTCTGGTTCACCGACCCGGAGGTGCTCTTTCCACTGGTGCGCGGGAGGATGAGCGACGGTGGCGTCTTCGCCTTCTCGCAGCCGCCCGCCACACCGCAGGAGGGCAGGGCCGGCTCGGTCATCCGGCAGTGGCACCTTCCAACCGGCCAGTGGATCGAGCAACTCGCTGCAGCGGGGTTCGGCGACATCGTGGCGGAGGCCATCGACGCTCCCGAGCCTGGCGACGTCGGAACCGTGCTGATTCGCGCTCGCGCCTGACGGGCTAGGGGCGGCGGCGTTCCAGCAGGACGGTGTCGCGCCACTCGCCGTGGTGCTGGGCGATTCGTTCGCGCACGCCCACGGTTCGGAAGCCCGCCTTGTGGTGCAGGGCGATGCTGGCCCGGTTCTCCGGGAAGATCGCGGCCTGCAGGGTCCACAGGCCGTCGGCGTCGGCGGCCGAGACCTGGTGGTGCAGCAGGGTTTTGCCCACGCCTCGGCCCTGGCAGGCGTCGGCCACGTAGATGGACGTCTCGGCCACGCCCGCGTAGCACTCGCGGGCCGAGATCGGGGTGGCGGCGGCCCAGCCGGCTACCACGCCGTCCACCACGGCGATCCAGCGGTGGTCGGGGAGCCACTTGGACTCCAGGGTTCGGCGGGAGGGGACTTCGGTTTCGAAGGTGGCGTTGCCCGTGGCTATGCCTTCGCCGTAGATGCGGCGGACGTCCGGCCAGTCCTCGGCCGTCATGGCGCGCACGGAGACGCCGGCCGCCGGGCGGAGCGAGCCGGGGGAAAGCGCTCCCATCACGGCGTCCGCGGCGTGGGGGAGGTCGGTGCAGCACGCCGGGTTCACGGTGACGAGGGTGGCGGTGCCTTCGCGTTGCACGTGGACGAAGCCGACTTCGGCCAGTTTGCGGACGTGGTGGGAGCAGGTGGACTGGCTCACGTCCAGCAGGGTGGTCAGCTCGCCCACGGTGACCGGGGCCGCGGCCGAGGCCACGTGGTGGAGCAGGCGGACGCGTGTCGGGTCGGACAGGGTCGCGAACCACGAGGCGTAGGTTGCGGCTTCATCGGTCAGCACCAGACGAGTATCGACGCGCGTCGATGGAATTATCAAACCGAATACTTCTTGACGCAGTACGAGGAGCCGCGGAAGAAGCCGTCGCCGAAGGCTTCCACGCGGGCGAAGCCGGACGGGACGGCCTTGCCGTTCACGTCGGCGGCGATGAGGCTGTTGTCGGCCAGCAGTTCGGCCACGGCCTCGTCCAGGTCGCCAGGGGACAGTCGCAGGCCCGCCGGTGGGTTTGGACGGTTCGTGAGGCCTGCCCAGGCGCCGGTCAGGCAGGCGGTGCGCTGGCCCGCGGCGTCGTCGTCGAGGCGGAAGCCGGTCGCGTGCTGGATCGACAGGCTGAAGCGGGAGGCGATCACGGCGAACGCGGCGAAGTCGCCGATGCCGCCCTTCGCGCCCTTCTTCGGGGGCGTGCCGATCTTCACCAACGACGGCAGGTCGAGCTGGATCTCGTTGGTGGCGGGGCAGAACGACGCGGGCGACGTGGTCTGGGCGTCCGGGCACGACTTGATGCCCGTGCGGTCGAAGGCCGGGAAGGCCGCGCCGGTCGACCGGTAGAGGTCGCGCAGGGACTCCTCCAGGGCCTTGAGGTACTTGTCCTGGTTGACCTGCGCGTTGCCGCGGCCCTGGCCCTGGTCGGAGTCGGACGGGTCGAACGGGCGCTCGGTGATGCGCTTGTCGATCTCGGCCTCGTTCATCTCGGCGCACCGGGTGGCGCCCTGCGTGAAGCCGAACTGGAAGGCGGAGACGCGGTCGAACGCGCTGCCGTGGGCGCCCTGCTTCTCGAAGGAGGTGCCCGCCGAGTCGCGGATGAAGAACATCGTCTGCAGGACCTGGTTCAGCCCCTCTCCTGTGGACAGTTCGAAGTGCTTGGCCTTGTTCTCGGCGATCCAGCGCATGAAGACGCCGGTGTAGCAGTCGGCCTGCTGCTCCTTGACGATCGACGGGGTGTTGGGGCCGATGTTCGAGGCCGCGCCGAGCTTGTACTGGACGGCGTGGCCCATCTCGTGCGCGAGCACGGTGACGACGGCCATGGGGCCGAAGGTGTCCTTCAACATCGGGAGGAGCTCACCGCGGTCCCACGTGATGCTGTCGTCGAGGGCGCAGTAGAACGCGTTGGCGACGCCCGCGGTGTTGAGCTTGCAGACCTCGACGCCCTTGCCGTTGGAGTCGTAGGACAGGAAGCGCTTGACCGGTTCGAACGTCTTGCCGGGGAACGAGTTGGGGATCTCGGCCTTCCAGAACTCCTGGACGTCGGCGAGGGTGTTGATGGCCAGCTGGTCCATCTCGCCGCCGTCGCCGTTCTCCACGCTCAGGTCGGCGGCCGGCACGCCCCGCTTGGGGCCCGACGGGCCGTTGGAGATCTCCAGGCCCGCGACCTTCGTCGGGTCCGGCCGTTCGCCCTTCGGTGCGCCCTCGACGACCGAGGCGCACGCGGTCAGGGCTGCGGTCGCGGCCAGCGCGACGGCGATTCGTCCGATCCCCATGAGGCGGAACCCTACTAAGCGCGTTCACGCACCTGATGCAAGGACCAGGGGCCAAACGTGAAACCGCCTCACCCTCTGGGGTGATTTCAAGACTGTGCGGACTCGTTTTCGTTGTCTCACCGATGTTTCGGAGCGCACAGTCCCACCCTGCAAGCCTTCGGTGTGGAAGGAGTTTGGCGGTATGGGTAGAACGCGCTGGGCACGCTTCGTAGGGGTGCTCGGTATCGGTGCCGTGGGTGCTGGTGCCCTCCTCTTCGGCATGTCCCAGGGAGCGCTGGCCGCCTCGTTCGCGGTGTCCGGCAGCAACTTCAAGGTGGGCGCGGACAGCTTGACGGGCAAGGGGTTCGTCCAGTTCGGCGGCGTGGACGCGGGCGCGGGGCAGGTGCACGTCGTCGCGGTCAGCGGGTTCAAGTCCGCGACGCTCGACAAGTTCTGCCAGTCGGTGTTCGTGCCCAACATGCCGATCGTCGGTGACGTGACGCTGCGCATCACGGCCGACAGCGTGGGCGGTATGTCGGCCGACAACCTGGTCGTCAACCTCACCGACCTGTCCGGTGACCTGGAGCTGGGCGCTCCCGACATCGGCGTCGACGCGAGCAAGACGACCAAGGGACCGGACGGTCTCAGGGGTCTGCCGGGTTCGTTCGGCCTGCAGGCCGACACGGCCAAGATCACCGGTCTCAAGCAGACCGCGTGGTCGACCACGGCTCAGACCATCAGGTTCAAGGGCATGAACCTGACCATTCGCCAGGGGCAGCAAGAGTGCTTCTGAGGGTCTGGCGAGCCTTCACCGCTTGGCGACGTGGCCGGCCCTTCTGGGCCGGCCTGTTCGTCGCCGCAGGTGCGATCATCATCCTGTTCCCGCCGTTCCTCGGCGTGAAGCTCGGCGACATGGTCATCTCGATCCAGACGCTCGGTGGCGTGTCCTCGCTGCTGATCGGCCTGTTGCTGGCGATCTGCGCGGTCTCCCTGTGGCTGCAACCCAAGTTCCGGCTGGCGGCCGGCATCGTCACGGTGCTGCTGTCGCTGGTCGCGCTCGTCGTGACGAACCTCGGCGGCTTCCTGCTCGGCACCCTCCTCAGCCTGCTCGGCGGGGCGCTCGCCGTGGCCTGGACGGACACGCCGAAGAAGCCGAAGAAGTCCAACGGCAGCCCTGAGCCCACCCAGAGGGTCCAACCCACATGATTCGGTCACAGCCGCTGGCGGCGGTCGCGATGGTCGCCGTGCTGGCGATGCAGCCGCCGTCGAGCAGTGAGCCGCCGCCTCCGAGCAGCAGCTCGCCCGCTCCGCCGAGCAGCTCAGAGCCACCCCCTGTTTCCAGCAGTGCCACTCCACCGCCGGCGTCCTCGTCCGTGCCGACCCCACCGCCGAGCACGGAACAGCCCACGACGCCGGCGCCTCCGCCACCGGCCCCTGCCCCGGTGGCGGGCGGAGGACGGGAGTGGACCCTCAAGGCGTCCCGGCTGGAGCTCAACGGCCTCAACTTCGTCGGGGTCGTCGACTCGGTGCTGAACGGTCAGGTCATCAAGGTCCTGAAGTTCACGACGAGCGACATGAAGATCAGAGACCTGGTGCAGACCGCCGAGGTGTCGCCGGGCGTCAAGCTCGTCACCGCGGCCCGCGCCGGCAGCACCTCCACGGTGAACCTGAGGCCGTTCAACGGCGGCCCCAAGGAGCCGCCGCCGCTGATCGAGCTCTTCACGATCCAGCTGAAGGGCAACCTGGACTTCCTCGGCATCAAGATCCCGGTCGACTACACGGCCGCCCACCCGCCGCCGCTGAACGTGCCGCTGGCGGCGTTCACCGACGTCACGGTCCGCAACACCGACCTCAAGGGCGGCAACCTGACGATCCCCGGCGCGCGGATCTCCATCGTGTCCGACCAGGCACCGGCCGAACGACGTTGACGAAGGGCTCTTCCCCCACCTGGGATGGGGGAAGAGCCCTTCGTCGTGTTCAGGGGGCGGTCAGAGACCGCACTTCTTCTGGCCGCCGAACACGCCCTCGCGGAACCGCGCCACCCGCTGGAACCCCGGATCCACCGCGTCCTGGCCGCGCGCGTCACGGGCCGCGTAGTCGTACCGCAGCAGCACGGTCACGGCCTCGTCGAAGTCACCCGGCGACAGCCCGAACGCGCCCTGACGCTGGAACACCGCGCCCGTGTAGGCCCCGGCCAGGCACAACGCCGCCGCGGAGGCCTCCTGGCCCTCGATCGGCTTGCCCTGCACGGCCAGCTCGGCCAGCGCGTACCGGGTGGCGATCAGCGTGCCGGTCGCGTAGTCGCCGAGCTGCTTGTGCAGCAACGGCAGCTCGCCCTGGGTGGCGATCTTGATCGACTTGTCCGCCGGGCAGTACGCGACCGGGCCCTGGTCGCCCGAGCAGTTCGGCTCGGTCTGGGACGCCTCGGCGCGCGGTGACGTCCAGGTCTTGCCCGCGGCCGTGGCCAGGGTCTTGAAGAAGCCGTCCAGGTCGGGCGTGACCGACTCCAGCATCTCCGAGAACGGCAGGTTGCCGCCGTTCGCGCGGTCCGTGACGGTGGTGAAGGCCCGCTGGGTGAACGTGCGGTTCTGCACCGACATCGCCCCGCAGAACTTGGCGCCCTGCTCGTAGCCGTCCTGGAAGGCCGCCACGCGGTCGAACGCGCTGCCGTGCGCCTGCTGGTCCTCCGGGGAGGTGCCGACCGGGTCGCGGAACGTGATCAGCGCGCCGAGCGCCTTGTCCAGGGCGTCGGTGCCGATGTCGAGGCGCTGGGACTTGCCGTCGGTCACGCTGCGCACGAACGAGCCGGCGAAGCAGTCGGCCTGGGCCTCGGTGAGGATCGTCGGGTACTTCTCCGGATCGCGGCGCTCGGCCTCCGGCGTGATGCCCATGCGGTTCTGCACCGCGTGGCCGATCTCGTGGGCCAGCACGACGACCACGGCCGCCTCGCCGAACCGGTCCTGCAACACCGGGAGCAGGGACGCGCGGTCCCAGGCGATGGCGTCGGCGGCCGGGCAGTAGAAGGCGTTGCCCTCCACGTCGGAGGCCTTCTGCGTGCACGGCGGCGGCTTCGCGGTGGCGTCCTGCGTGTCGACCGAGTAGTAACCGCCGGTCAGCGACTTCCACGGCTTGTTGAACGTCTGCTGGAAGGTCTTCTTCCAGAAGTCGTCGATGTCGGTGAGCGCGGTCGCGGCCAGCTTGTCGGTCGGGCCGTTGTCCGTGCCGCGGACCTGCACGGTCTCGGTGGACGCCTCCTTCTTCACCACCTTGGCGGCACGAGGACGTCCCGGGACCTGGGCGGTGCAGCCCACCGCGAGCAGGGCGGTGGCGACGATCAGCGCGATGCTCCGGTGCCGCATGGACCCATTGTGCCTGTCGGTCGGCTTTAGGGGCGTCCTACTCGGCGAACTCAGGCGCATACAGAGGCCAACGTGCGGCGGGCTGATCAGGTTCACCGAGCCGGAGTCAGCCGATCGACCTACCTTTCCAGTTGTGCGCGCGTTCCTCTGCGCCCTGATGCTCCTGCTCGGCCCTCCCACCGGGGCCGATCCGGTGCTGCCCGGCTGCACCGGGGGCATCGCGCCGGACCCGCGCCACGGCGCGATCACCGGACCCGGCACCGTCGGCACCACCGTCAAAGCGGTCCCTCAGGGCGTCTACGACCTGTCCGTCTGGGCGGGCAGCGGCAGACCTGGACCGGCGACGGCGGTCGGGCTGCAGTTCCTCGACCGCGACAACGTCCAAACCGGACACACGTACGCTCGGTGGCCGCAACAGGACAAGCGGTACAACAGTTACGGCATGATCGCGCCGCAGAACGCCGCCACCGTCCGGTTCTTCGCCACCACGACGACGGAGATCCACTGGGACTGCGTGTTCCTCCGCGTCTCCACCTACGAACTGAGCCTCGAACACGCGGCGGACCAGCTGAAAGTCACCGTCACGAACACCGGCGGCCTGCCGCTGACGGGCCTGCGGCTGACCGTCTCCGGGTGCGCGGACTTCCCGCCGTTCGACCTGAACGAGCAGGTCGTCCGCACCTGCACCGGCAGCCCGCCGGCGACCGCGACCGTGTCCGGCGCGCTCTACTGGAACGGAGCGCTGCCGGACAGGTCAGTCGGCCTCACCGAGAACGCCGGGCTCCTCCGGAACCAGCCACAGCACGCCCGCGGGCGGTAGCTGCAGCACCGCGGAGTACGGCCGCCCGTGCCACGGCCTGGCCTCGGCCTCGACCCCGCCGAGGTTGCCCACCCCGGAACCGCCGTAGTGCGCGGCGTCGGTGTTCACGAGCTCCTTCCACCGCCCGGCGGACGGCAGCCCGACCCGGTAGTCGTGGTGCGGCATCCCGGCGAAGTTGGCCACGCACGCGAGCGTCGAGCCGTCCTCACCGACCCGCAGGAACGACAGCACGTTGCCGCCGGAGTCGTTGGCGTCGATCCACTGGAACCCTTCGGGCGTCACGTCGTGCGAGAACAACGCCGCCGCCGTCCGGTACACCGAGTTCAGGTCGCGCAGCAACGACTGGATGCCCTGGTGCAGGCCCGGCTGCTCGACCAGGTGCCAGTCGAGCGACCGCGACTCCGACCACTCCTGCCGCTGCCCGAACTCACCGCCCATGAACAGCAGCTGCTTGCCCGGATGCGCCCACATGAACGCGAGCAGTGACCGCACCCCGGCGGCCTTGTTCCAGTCGTCACCCGGCATTCGCGTCCACAGCGAGCCCTTGCCGTGCACCACCTCGTCGTGCGACAGCGGCAGCACGAAGTTCTCGCTCCACGCGTAGACCAGCGAGAACGTCATCTCGTTGTGGTGGAACGACCGGTGGATCGGCTCGCGCGACAGGTAGTGCAGCGTGTCGTGCATCCAGCCCATGTTCCACTTGAACCCGAACCCGAGGCCGCCCAGGTGCGTCGGCCGCGTCACGCCCGGCCACGCCGTCGACTCCTCGGCGATCATCACGACACCGGGGTGACGGCGGTACACGGTCGCGTTGAGCTCCTGCAGGAACCGCACCGCGTCGAGGTTCTCCCGGCCACCGAACTCGTTGGGCAGCCACTGGCCCTCGGGCCGTGAGTAGTCGAGGTAGAGCATCGACGCGACGGCGTCCACGCGCAGACCGTCGAGGTGGAACTCCTCGATCCAGTACAGCGCGTTCGCCACGAGGAAGTTGCGGACCTCGTTGCGGCCGAAGTCGAAGACGTACGTGCCCCAGTCGAGCTGCTCGCCGCGGCGCGGGTCGGCGTGCTCGTACAGCGCCGTGCCGTCGAACTTCGCGAGCGCCCAGGCGTCCTTGGGGAAGTGCGCCGGCACCCAGTCGACGATCACGCCGATGCCGCGCTGGTGCAGCGTGTCCACGAAGTACCGGAAGTCGTCCGGCGAGCCGAACCGCGAGGTCGGCGCGTAGTACGAGGTGACCTGGTAGCCCCACGAGCCGCCGAACGGGTGCTCGGCGACCGGCAGCAGCTCCAGGTGCGTGAAGCCCATGTCCTCGCAGTAGTCGGCGAGCTCGGTCGCGAGCTCCCGGTAGCCGAGACCGGGCTTCCACGAGCCGAGATGCACCTCGTAGATCGACATCGGCGCGTTGGCCCACTGGGTGGCCTCGCGCCGCGCCTCCCACTCCGCGTCACCCCACTGGTACTCCGAGCGCGTCACGACCGAGGCGGTCTGCGGTGGCGTCTCCGTCGCGAACGCCATCGGGTCGGCCTTCTCGTGCCACACGCCGTCCGCGCCGAGGATGCGGAACTTGTACCGCGTGCCCACCGGCACGTTCGGCAGGAACACTTCCCACACGCCGCTGGAACCCATGGAGCGCAACGGGTTCGCGCGCCCGTCCCAGCCGTCGAAGTCGCCCGTCACCCGCACGCCGCGCGCGTTCGGCGCCCACACCGCGAACGAGACACCGGTGACGTCACCGGCAACCGTTTCGTAGCAACGGACGTGCGCGCCGAGCACGTCCCACAGCCGTTCGTGGCGGCCCTCGCCGATCAGGTGCAGGTCCAGCTCGCCGACCGTGGGCAGCCACCGGTACGGGTCGTCGACCTCGACCGTGTGGTCGCCGTAGGACACCAGCAACCGGTAGTCGCCGGGCGCCTCCGGCAGCTCGCCCTCGAACAACGCGTCGGCGATGCGCGGCAGCTCGACCTGCTTGTCACCCCACGACACCGCGACCGACGTCGCGCCGGGCCGCAGCGCCCGTGCGATCACCTGGTCGCCGACGGTGTGCACACCCAGCACCGAGTGCGGGTCGTGGTGCGCACCGGACAGGAGTCGGTCCAGGTCGGCCTTCACGGCTTACTCTCCTCCTGAAGTCATCCGGGCGATCGACGACAGCGGAACCGTCAACCACTCCGGCCTGTTGGCGTGCTCGTAGGCGACCTCGTAGACCGCCTTGTCCAGCTCGAACGCGCGCAGCAGGTGCGCGTTGTCCCGCGGGTCGGCCGCCACCTCGGCGTAGCCGTCGCAGAACGCCGCCCGGTTGCGCTTCGTCCACTCCATCGCGCGGTAGGCGAGCTGGTCGTCGTCGGGCTGACCGATCAGCAGCTGGCGTGCCGCGTAGTCGAACGACCTCAGCATCCCCGCCACGTCGCGCAGCGGCGACTTCAGCCCGTTGCGGGCCTCGACGCTCGCCGCCGGCTCGCCCTCGAAGTCGATCAGCAGCCAGCCGTGCACGGTCCGCAGAACCTGGCCCAGGTGCAGGTCGCCGTGGATGTGCTGGATCGGGATCCGTCCCAGGTGCTTGCGGGCGTCGGAGAACGTCGCCCGCAGCGGCTCCTCGTACCGCGCGAGCTCCGGCACCGCCTGCAGCGTCGCGTCGAGGCGTCGTTGCATGCCCTCGACGGCTAATGCGACGGCGTCGTCGTCGGCGAGCCGCGTGCCGAGCGCCTGCGCGAGGTCCGCGTGCACCTTGGCGACGGCCTGCCCGAGCCGGTGCGCCTCGCCCGCGAAGTCGCCGCCGACCTCGAACGCGTGCAGGTCGGCCTCGGCCATCAGGTCGCGCACCGAGGTCGTGGCCATCGCCCAGCCCTCGACCGCGTCCGGCAGGAACTCCTGCAGCATCGCGAGCGTGACCGGTTCGCCGTCGAGCTCGGTGGAGATCGACCCGAGCGGCTGCGCGATGTGCTCGCAGCCGACGGACCGCAACGCCCGGTGCAGCACCAGGTCGCGGTTCTCGCCGCGGGCGAGCTTGCGGAAGATCTTCAGGATGTACTGCTGGCCGTAGATCAGCGACGTGTTGGACTGCTCGACGCCGATCGGCCGGCCGCGCAGACCGGACCGCAGCTCCGTGCCGGGCTCGTGCGTGAAGACGATGCTGTCCGCGTCGTTGCCCGAAGTGATGTACCCGGACGCGATCCGGTCGAGCAGCACCCCGTTGTGGTCGGGATCCAGCAACACGTCCCAGGCGCCGGTGTTCAGGCTGAGCGCGCCCTGGTAGCTCTCGGTCCGCCCGGGCTGCTCCACCTCGAAGATCACGTGGACCAGGTCGCCGTCCACCACCGTCGTCCTCAGTGGACGGACGGCGGTGATCGGCTGGTCCTTGCCGCCGAACCACCTGGCGGCCGGGAGCAGATCGGGCAGTGAGGCGACCAGCTTGTCGACTAGTTCGTGGGGATCGATCATGCGCGGGTTCACCTCATCTCGCTGTCGTCGCCCGCCTCTACCAGCTGGAACCAGTAGAAACCGTGACCGGGAAGGGTCAACAGGTACGGGAGTTCCCCGATCGAGGGGAACTTGACACCTCCTGTGAGCTCCAGCGGCGTGTAGTCGCGGTGCTCGGAGAGGTCCAGCTCGACGGGTTGCGGGAAGCGCGACAGGTTGTTCACGCAGAGCACGATGTCCTCACGGCCGTCCGGTCGCTTCCACAACCGCTTGTAGGCGAGCACGCTCGGGTTCGAGCCGCCGAGCTCGGTGAAGTCGCCCTCGGCGAACGCGTGGTGCTGCTTGCGCACCTCGATCATCCGGCGGGTCCAGTTGAGCAACGACGACGAGTTGTTGAGCTGTGCCTCGACGTTCAGGCCCTGGTAGCCGTAGACCGGGTCCATGATCACCGGCAGGTAGATCCGGCCGGGGTCGCAGCTCGAGAAGCCCGCGTTGCGGTCGGGCGTCCACTGCATCGGGGTGCGCACGGCGTCGCGGTCGGCGAGCCAGATGTTGTCGCCCATGCCGATCTCGTCGCCGTAGTAGAGGACGGGCGAACCGGGCAGTGACAACAACATCGCGGTGAAGAGCTCGTGCTGGTTGCGGTCGTTCTCCAGCAACGGGGCCAAACGCCTTCTGATGCCGATGTTGGCCTTCATCCGCGGATCCTTGGCGTACTCCGCGTACATGTAGTCACGTTCCTCGTCCGTGACCATTTCCAGCGTCAGCTCGTCGTGGTTGCGCAGGAAGATGCCCCACTGGGCGTTCTCGGGGATGGCCGGCGTCTGCGCCAGGATCTCCGAGATCGGGAACCGCGACTCGCGGCGCACCGCCATGAAGATCCGCGGCATCAACGGGAAGTGGAACGCCATGTGGCACTCGTCGCCGCCGATCTCCGGGTCGCCGAAGTACTCGACCACGTCCGACGGCCACTGGTTCGCCTCGGCGAGCAGCACCCGGCCGGGGTACTCGTCGTCGACGACCTTGCGGCAGCGCTTGAGGAACTCGTGCGTGCGCGGCAGGTTCTCGCAGTTCGTGCCCTCCTCCTCGAAGAGGTACGGCACGGCGTCGAGGCGGAACCCGTCGATGCCGAGGTCGAGCCAGAACCGCAGGACGTCGAGCATCGCCTCCTGCACGTCCGGGTTCTCGTAGTTGAGGTCCGGCTGGTGGCTGAAGAAGCGGTGCCAGAAGAACTGCCCGCGCACCGGGTCGTACGTCCAGTTCGACGTCTCCGTGTCGACGAAGATGATCCGCGCGTCGGCATAGCGCGAGTCGTCGTCGCTCCACACGTAGTAGTCGCCGTACGGGCCTTCGGGGTTCTGCCGCGACTCCTGGAACCACGGGTGCGCGTCGGAGGTGTGGTTCAGCACGAGGTCGGTGATCACCCGGATCCCGCGCCGGTGCGCCTCCTCCAGCAGGTACACGAAGTCCTCGACGGTGCCGAACTCCGGCAGCACCGCGCGGAAGTCGCTGATGTCGTAGCCGCCGTCGCGCAGGGGAGAGGCGTAGAACGGCGGCAGCCAGAGGCAGTCGACGCCGAGCCACTCCAGGTAGTCCAGGCGCGAGGCGAGTCCCCTGAGGTCGCCGGTGCCGTCACCGTTGGAGTCGCTGAACGCCCTGACCAGGACCTCGTAGAAGACGGCGCCCTTGAACCAGTTCGGGTTCTCCGACGCGGGCTCGGCCGACCTGAAGTCCTCGGCCTGGGGTTCGACCAGGAAGCCCTCGTCGTCGATGGCCTCTCCGGTGTGCGGTGTTCCTTCGAGCCCCAACGCCGCGTCGGGACGGGTCTCTTCGATCATGTTCCCACCTCGTCGGGGGTGTAGAGGCTTTCGATGAAGGGCTCCTTCATCCACCTCAGGTCGATGAAGGAGCCCTTCATCGGTCAGCTGAAGCGGCGCTGCAGGCTCACGACGTGCGCGGTGGCACGCCAAGGCTCGAGACGGATGTAGTTGGCCTGACCCCAGTCCCAGGTCTCGCCGGTGACCTCGTCGTGCGCGATCACCCGCTCGTGCCAGTCGAACCCGAGCGCGGGCAGGTCGAGGTACAGCGTCCCCTCCTGCGCGTTGTTCGGGTCGAGGCTGACGACGACCAGGACGGTGTCGCCCGTCTCCGGGTCGCGCTTCGAGTACGCGACCATCGCGTCGTTGTCGGTGTGCTGGAACTTCAGCGTGCGCATCTGCTGGAGCGCCGGGTGCGCCTTGCGGATGTGGTTGAGCTTGCGCAGCCACGGTTCGAGACTGCGCCCGTCCGCCAGTGCGCGGGCGTAGTCGCGTGGCCGCAGCTGGTACTTCTCGGAGTTGAGGTACTCCTCGCTACCGGGCTTCACGGCTTCGTGCTCGAACAGCTCGTAGCCGCTGTACACGCCCCACGACGGCGCCAGCGTCGCCGCGAGGGCCGCCCGCAGCGCGAACATGCCGGGACCGCCGTGCTGCAGCGACTCGTGCAGGATGTCCGGCGTGTTCACGAAGAGGTTCGGCCGCGCCTCGTCCCAGTGGTCGCGCAGGTCCTCGCCGAACTCGATCAGCTCCTGCTTGCCCGTCCGCCAGGTGAAGTACGTGTAGGACTGGGTGAAGCCGAGCTTGGCCAGGCCGTAGAGCCGGGCGGGACGGGTGAAGGCCTCGGACAGGAACAGCGTGTCCGGGTAGACCTCCTTGACCTTCCAGATCAGCCAGTGCCAGAAGTCCGGCGGCTTGGTGTGCGGGTTGTCGACCCGGAAGATCCGCACCCCGTGCTCGGCCCAGTGCAGCATCACCCGGAGCACCTCGTGGTAGAGGCCCTGCGGGTCGAGGTCGAAGTTGATCGGGTAGATGTCCTGGTACTTCTTGGGCGGGTTCTCCGCGTACGCGATCGTCCCGTCCGGGCGGGTGGTGAACCACTCCGGGTGCTTGAGGACCCACGGGTGGTCCGGCGCGCACTGCAGCGCGAAGTCGAGCGCGATCTCCAGACCGAGGTCCTTCGCGCGTTCGACGAGCGCGTCGAAGTCCTCGATCGTGCCGAGCTGCGGGTGGATCGCGTCGTGGCCGCCCTCGTCCGAGCCGATCGCCCATGGGGAACCGGTGTCCTCGGGGCCGGCGACGAGCGTGTTGTTGGGGCCCTTCCGGTTCACTCGCCCGATCGGGTGGATCGGCGGGAAGTAGACGACGTCGAAGCCCATCGCGGCGACGCGGTCGAGCTCCTTGGCCGCCGTGGCGAACGTGCCGTGCACCGCCTGCCCGGTCTCGTCGATCCCGCCGGTGCTGCGCGGGAAGAACTCGTACCAGGAGCCGTACGCGGCCTTCTTGCGGTCGCACCAGATCTTGTGCGTCTTGCCCTTGGTGATCAGCTCGCGCACGGGGTGCTCGAACATCACCTTCTGGACCTCGTCGGCCATCGCGGGCGCGACGCGTTCGTTCAGCGGCCGGTCCTCGTCACGCAGCGCAGCCGCTGCGGACATGAGCAGTGCTCGCTCCTGCCTCCGATCGGGTCGCCTCGCCACCCGATCGAGCAGCTGCGCGCCGATCTCGAGGTCGTTCGCGAGATCGCCGGGACCCTGTCCCGCCGCGATCTTCACCTCGACGGCGTGGTTCCAGGTGCCCCAGGGGTCGCTCCACGCGTCGATCCGGAACGTCCACGCGCCCTCGGCGTCGGGCACGACCGTCGCGCCCCACCGGTCGAGGCCGATGCCGACCTCGTGCATTCTCGTCTGGCGGGCGACCCGGTCGTTCGGTCCGCGCCACGTGACGGTCGCGGCGAGCTTGTCGTGCCCCTCGCGCCAGACCGTCGCCTGGACCGGAACGTGTTCCCCCACAACGGCTTTCGCTGGATATCTACCAGCAGAGACCACCGGGGAGACATCGTCGATACCGAGCCGTCCACTCATCGGCAGCGCCCTTCCGCCGTGTCGGTCCGCGTCGCCCGCAATCCTGCCTTGCTCGATCAAGGGGCCTGTCAGCGGGTTACCCCTTGTAGATCCGTACCCAACTGATGTCGATCGCACACCTTGACCACGTCGTGTGTCCAGGGCCACTGGCCATCAGGTAGCCACTTCCCGTCCTCTCGATTGGACCGATGCCGAGGTACTACCGACGCTTCACGGTCCGGTTGGGTACCGTCCGCGCGTGAACAACAGGCTTGGCGACCGCTACGTCCTGCTCGACCAGCTCGGCGCCGGGGCGATGGGCGTCGTGTGGCGTGCACGCGACGAGCTCCTGCACCGGGACGTGGCGGTCAAGCAGCTGCTCCTGAACGACGTGCAGGCGCACGAGGTCCAGGAGGCCATTCAACGCGCGATGCGTGAAGCTCGCATTGCCGCGCGGTTGCAGCACCCGAACGCGATCGGCGTGTTCGACGTCGTGGTCGACAACGGCAAGCCGTGCCTGGTCATGGAGTACCTGCCGTCCCGCAACCTCTCCGCGGTGCTGGACGAGCGCGGGCCGATGCCACCGGTCGAGGCGGCCAGGATCGGCTCGCTGGCGGCCGGTGCGCTGGCCGCCGCGCACGCCGCCGGGATCGTCCACCGCGACATCAAGCCCGGCAACGTCCTCATTGGACGTGACGGGGCGGTCAAGATCACCGACTTCGGCATCTCGCGGGCGCTGGGCGACGTGGCGGTGACCAAGACCGGCATGCTCGCGGGCACGCCCGCCTACCTCGCGCCCGAGCTGGCCCGCGGTGCCGAGCCCGCGCCGCCGTCGGACGTGTTCTCGCTCGGCGCGACGATCTACGCGATGACCGAGGGCGAGCCGCCGTTCGGGCGCAGCACCAACGACCTGGGCCTGCTCTACAAGGTCGCGCGCGGCGAGACCCGGCCGCCGATGCGTTCCGGCCCGCTCACGCCCCTGCTCGTGCGGCTGCTCGCCAACGAGCCGTCGCAGCGGCCGACCGCGGCCCAGGCGGCCGAGGAGCTCAAGGCGATCGCGGCCGGCCACGTCGTGCCCGCCACCGCCGTGATCCCGCCGCGCCCGATGACGCCGCCGGCCGGCACCGCCGTGATGCCCCCGTCGGGTCCTGGCACCCAGACCGCGCGCCCGATGGCGTCGTCGGGTCCGGGCACGCAGGGCCCGCGGGCGATGTCCCCCCAAGGCCCGCGCACCCGGCCGCCCGTGCCACCGCGCGAGCCCGACTACGACCACGACCGCGATTACGACTACGACCCCGAGCCCGCGCCGAAGAAGAAGAACCGGGGCCTGGCCATCGCCGCCTCGATCCTCGCCGTGCTGCTGGTCGCGGGCCTGGCGTACGCGCTCATCCAGAACATGAGCAACAAGGACCACACCGCGGGTCCCAGCACCTCGACGTCGAAGACGCCCTCGCAGACCCAGCCCACCACCGCCAAGCCGACCACGACCACCCCGGAGCCGACGAGCGAGAAGCCGACGTCGTCGCAGGGCTACCCGAGCCCGACGTCGGCGCCGCCCGCGACCAAGTTCACGAAAGCCCAGGTCACGCAGTTCGTGCAGCAGCACTACGGGAAGCTGCCGCAGAACGTGAAGGCCTCCCTGGGCGACTGGGACCCGGACAGCGCGCCGAGCGAGAGCTCCGAGAAGGCGTACTGGGGCGACTACGCCAAGGTCGCGATCAAGGGAAGTCCGCTGGTCACGGCGTCGGACGACGGCACCTTCCAGGTGACGACGGCCCTGGCGCTGACCACGACGGAAACGAACAAGACCACCACCGAGGAGCACACGCTCAAGATCGACGGCAAGGGCGACAAGCTGCTCATCACCAAGGAGGACCGCTAGTACCGTGGGCGCACTGGCCGGCCGGTACACCCTGCTCGAACGCCTCGGCAGCGGTGCGATGGGAGTCGTGTGGCGAGCCCGCGACGAGATGCTCCACCGCGAGGTCGCGATCAAGCAGCTGCTGCTGCCCGACCTGGAGCCGAGACTGGTCGAGCAGGCCTGTGAGCGGGCGATGCGGGAGGGCAGGATCGCCGCCCGGCTGCACCACCCGAACGCGATCGGCGTCTTCGACGTGGTGATCGACGACGGCAAACCGTGCCTGGTGATGGAGTACCTGCCGTCGCGCAGCCTGTCGGAGGTGCTCAAGGAGCGGGGCACGCTGCCGCCGGAGGAGGCCGCGCGGATCGGCGCGCAGGTCGTGGCGGCGCTCGCCGCGGCGCACGAGGCGGGGATCGTCCACCGGGACGTCAAACCGGGAAACGTCCTGATCGGACACAACGGTAGCGTCAAGATCACGGACTTCGGCATCTCCCGCGCGGCCGGCGACGTCTCGGTCACCAGGACCGGCGGGCTCGCGGGCACGCTCGCCTACCTCGCGCCGGAGCTGGCCCGCGGCGCGGAGCCCGACCCGGCGGCGGACATGTTCTCGTTCGGGGCGACTCTCTACGCGCTGACGGAGGGACAGCCGCCGTTCGGGCGCACCGAGAACGAGTTCGGCCTGCTCTACAAGATCTCGACCGGGCAGGTCACCCCGCCCGGCCGGTCCGGATCGCTGACGCCGCTGCTGACCCGCCTGCTGGCGATCGAGCCCGCGGCCAGGCCGACGGCCGCACAGGTCGCCGAGGAGCTGGCGGCCCACACCGCGGGCCGCCAGGGGCGGCGAACCGGGGTTCTGGTCGCCGCGGTCGTGCTGGTGTTGCTCGTCGCCGCGGCGGTGGCCGTGCCCTTCCTGCTCGACCGCGACCAGTCCGCCGGCTCCGGCAGCGGTTCGCCGGGACAGAGCACGAGCCCTCCCGCGCCGGCCGCGCTCACCACCAAGGACGTGGACGCCTTCGTCCGGCGGCACTTCGCCAAACTGCCGAAGGACACCGCGGGCGCGCGGCAGGACTGGGTGCCCGAGTCCCGGCCCGCCGAGCAGGCCGACGACCAGTACTGGCAGCGGTACGAGGTGGTGGCGATCTACGGCGAGCCCCGGATCAGCAGCACCGCGCAGGACGACCAGAGGTATTCCGTCGGGCTCGACCTGACGCTGCGCAAGCGGGGCGCCCGCGAACACGACGTGTCGATCGAGGGTTTCCGGCTGGATCTCGTCGTCACCGACGGCAGGCTGCTCATCGCCCACTCGCTCCAGTCGGGCGGCTGAATCGCCGTATCGGCTGCTCACGGCCCATCCGCGTCTTGACCGGTTCTGCAAGTCGTTGCAGGTGTGACCGGGAACGTTGTCAGGCGTGCGGGGGTGGCAGGTAAGTTCGCTCGTCATGCGAGCACTTCGCCGGTTCACCGTCCGAGCCAGTCTGCCGGAGCCCTTGTCCGCGCTGAGCACGCTCGCCACCAACCTGCGCTGGACGTGGCATCCGCCGACGCAGGAACTCTTCGCCTCGATCGACTCACGCGTCTGGTCCGAGGTCGGTGGCGACCCGCTGCGCCTGCTCTCCGTCGTCGACGCCGGAAAGCTGGAGGCCCTCGCGAGAGACGAGCAGTTCCTGCTCAGGCTGCACGCTCTCGCGTCCGATCTCGAACGCTACGTCGAGGGGCCGCGGTGGTACCAGCGGCGCCAGGACGAGATCGCCCAGCGCCGCGAGCACGGTGCCACCAACGACACCCCGTTGCCGACGAGCGTCGCCTACTTCTCGATGGAGTTCGGCGTGCACGAGGCGCTGCCGAACTACTCGGGCGGCCTCGGCATCCTCGCCGGCGACCACCTCAAGGCAGCCAGTGACCTGGGCGTTCCGCTGATCGCGGTCGGCCTGCTCTACCGGTCGGGGTACTTCCGGCAGTCGCTGTCGCTCGACGGCTGGCAGCAGGAGCACTACCCGTCGCTCGACCCGCGGGGGCTGCCGCTGGAGCTGCTCACGGAGCCGTCCGGGCTGCCGTTGCTCGTGCACGTGGCGATGCCGGGCGACCGGATGCTGCGCGCCAAGATCTGGCGGGCGCAGGTCGGCCGGGTGCCGCTGCTGCTGCTCGACTCCGACGTGGAGCAGAACGACGAGGACCTGCGCGGCGTCACCGACCGGCTCTACGGCGGCGACCAGAACCACCGCATCCGCCAGGAGATCCTCGCGGGCATCGGCGGCGTGCGGGCCGTCCGCACGTTCTGCGAGCTCACCGGGCACCCGCAGCCGGAGGTGTTCCACACCAACGAGGGCCACGCGGGCTTCCTCGGCCTGGAGCGGATCCGCGAGTACATCACCAACGACGGCCTCGACTTCGACCAGGCGCTGACCGCCGCCCGCGCCGGTGCCGTGTTCACCACGCACACCCCGGTGCCCGCCGGCATCGACCGGTTCCCGGTCGACCTGGTCCAGCACTACTTCGGGGCCGAGCAGCTCGTGCCCGGCGTGAACACCCAGCGCATCCTCGCGCTCGGCGCCGAGGACAACCCCGGCATGTTCAACATGGCCCACATGGGCCTGCGGCTCGCCCAGCGCGCGAACGGTGTGTCCAAACTGCACGGTGAGGTCAGCCGGGACATGTTCCGCGGCCTCTGGCCGGGCTTCGACTCGACCGAGGTGCCGATCGGGTCGGTCACCAACGGCGTGCACGGGCCGACGTGGGCCGCGACCGAGATGAGCAAGCTGCTCGGCGCGTCCGAGGCCGACAACCACAGCTCCAGCCTCGGGCTCGGCGCGTTCCAGCCGGTCACCGACGCGGGGCTGTGGGAGCTGCGCAGCACCCTGCGCGGCCGCCTGGTCACCGAGGTCCGCAGGCGGCTGCGCGAGTCGTGGCTGCAGCGCGGTGCGTCGGCGCTGGAGCTGGGCTGGACCGACTCGGTGTTCGACCCGGCCGTGCTGACCGTCGGGTTCGCCCGCCGCGTGCCGACCTACAAGCGCCTCACGCTGATGCTGCGCGACCCGGAGCGGCTGCGGTCGTTGCTGCTGCACCCGGAACGGCCGGTGCAGCTCGTCGTCGCGGGCAAGTCGCACCCGGCCGACGACGGCGGCAAGGCGCTGATCCAGCAGATCGTGCGCTACGCCGACGACGCGGGCGTGCGGCACCGGATCGTGTTCCTGCCCGACTACGACATGTCCATGGCCCGGTACCTGTACTGGGGCTGCGACGTGTGGCTGAACAACCCGATGCGCCCGCTGGAGGCGTGCGGCACGTCCGGCATGAAGGCGGCGTTGAACGGCGGCCTCAACCTGTCCATTCGCGACGGTTGGTGGGACGAGCTCTACGACGGCTCGAACGGCTGGGCCATCCCGACCGCGGACGGCGTCAGCGACCCGATCCGCCGGGACGACCTGGAGGCCAACGCGCTGTACGAGCTGCTCGGCTCGCAGGTCGCGCCGTTGTTCTACGACCGCGGCGAGGACGGTGTGCCGACCCGCTGGATGTCGATGGTCCGGCACACGCTGGCCTCGCTGGGACCGGTCGTGCAGGCGTCGCGCATGGTCCGCGAGTACGTGGAGACCTACTACGCGCCGGCCGCGGCGTCCGCGCAGAACGTCGTCGGTGACGGCTTCCGCGGCGCGAAGGAGCTGTCCTCGTACCGGCACCGGCTGCGCGCCTCGTGGACGCGGGTGCGGGTGCTCGACAGCGACCTGGTGCTCGGCGGCTCGTCGGTGCCGGTGCTGGGCGCGCCGGTCATCGTGCGGGCGCGGGTCGAGCTGGCCGGGCTGGAGCCGTCCGAAGTGGACGTCCAGGTCGTGCTCGGCAAGGTGTCGAACGACTCCGACGAGCTCAAGGACGTCGTGACGGCGCCGATGAGCTACACGGGCAACGGCAACTACGAGGCCGAGGTGCCGCTGCCGCACGCGGGCGCGCTCGGCTACACCGTGCGGGTGCTGCCGAGGCACGGCCTGCTGGCGTCCCCGGCGGAACTCGGCAGGGTCGTTCTGGCCAGCTGACCAGCGCAGGAGATCAACACAGGGCATCCGGTTCGTCGTCGAACGGCGAGCTGGATGCCCTGATGCGTTCGTCTTCTTTGTTTCCTGTTCACTGCTCGTGACCTGGCTCAGGCGTGTGTTCGATTCAGCGCCTTCCCTCAATCGACTGAGGGCTTTTTCGAGTGGGTGAATTCGCGATCTCCGCTGGTAGGGGTCGGTGCGCGGGCATACGCTCTGCCACATGGAATGAACCGCACCAGAATTCCTGTGATGGCATTTCCGGCGCGGCTCCAGTGAATTGCGCATTGAGGAAGAAGGTAGCCGTGAAGAAAACGATTACCGCACTCTCGCTCGTTGCAGCTCTGTTCACCGCCTCAACCATCCCGGCTGCCAGTGCGACGCCCGCCGCGCCAGAACTCCCAGCCGCCTGCGCCGGGATCGTGACCGACCTCGCCGGGAAGCTCACGAAAGTCGTCAGCAGCCTGTTGCCACTTCCGAACGTCGGTGCGGTGACACCGTTGATCGGCGACCTGCTCGGCCTGGTGACCGCACTGCAGAGCTCTGGGTGCCTCCCGGCCTTGCCGACCAGCGGCCTGCCGGTGCCGGTTCCGGTGAAGGGCGTCGAGTACGCCGGTCCCGTCGACCAGTGCCTGCCGGTCGTGATGAACCTGATCTCGTCCATCGCGGGACTCGGCGGCACGATCCTGGGCGCAGCCAGCGGCGGTCTGCCGGACGTCGGAAAGATCACCGGGATCCTGACGACGTTGCTGAAGACGGTCACCGACCTGCTGAGCAAGTGCGGCCTACCGGCTCCGCCCGGCGGTTTGCCGGCGCTGCCCGGCCTGCCGCTGCCGGTCGAGCACAGCTGATCCGAACGCGGGGTGGGAAAGGGCCCGTCACCGATCTCGGTGACGGGCCCTTTCCCGTGTGCATTCCGTAGTATTCCGGTCAGTGCAGAATAGTCGTGACCACCTGCGGCATCACCCGAATGTCGCAGTTCAAGTGCTTTTCGGAACTGCACACAATGGTGCGACCGATTCGTTTTTGCCCGGACGGTGCGGTTAACCTGCGATTGCTCGATCCGCTGCTCGCAGAACGGAATACCGCAGATGATCAAGAAAGCAATCGTTCTCGGTGCCGCAGTCGCAGGCATGGGCCTGTTCGCGGCCACGGCACAGGCCGCTCCCACTCAGAGCCGGGACGTGCTGGACACGCAGCTGGTGGGTCCCATCACGATCACCGCGCTGTCGCACAACCCGTGGACGTCCGGCAACGGCAACGTCACCGGATCGGGCAACATCGGCGGCAACGGCAACAACGTCGGAAACAACAACAACGGAGGCAACGGCAACAGCAATGGTGGTGGCGGCAACAACGTCGGTGCGGGCAACTCGGGCGGAAACGGCAACAATTCGCCCGCCTTCCCCGGCTGACCCCGCGGCTGACGGGTCACGCGGGGAGCTTTCGTACTCTCGTGGAGTACGCGGGGTCCCCGCGTGACGTTCCCGCGGGGGCTAGGCGATCTCCAGACGGGCGCGGGTCGCCGCCACCCGCGGACTCCAGCCCGCGAGCTCGTGCGCCTCGGCCGCGAGCTCGCGGGCCTTCGCGTTGTTGCCGTCCGCCATCCACGCCCGCGCGACCGTGATCAGGTCGTCGGCTCTGCCCAGCGCGTTCTCGCTCGACTCCGCCGCCCAGCCCCCGAGCTGCCTGGCCCTCGCGTAGTCGCCCTCGATCAGCGCCAGGACCGCCAACGTCCCGTTCGACCGGTGCTTCGGATAACCGGCCTCGTAGGCGTTCTCGAGCATGCTCCGGGCCGTCTCCAGCCCGACCTCCCGCGGGAACTGCCCGGCCTCGACCGCCAGCGCGGCGATCCCGGCCGTGGTGGCCATGACGAACGCGAGCTCGCGCGTGCCGAGGTCCTGCCGCCCGCTCAGCCCGACCACCGTCTGCAGCGCGTCGAGGTACCGCTCGCGGGCGCACTCGGTGACGACCTTCAGCCCGACCACGGTGAGCAGGTCCGCGTGGTCCGGCACCAGCTCGTCGTGGATCCGCTCGGCCTCGTCGAGGTCACCGCGGTGGTAGGCGTCCATGCCGGCCAGCACCCGCGGCCGCACCTCCAGCTCGGCGAGCCGCCGCCCGGACAGCTTCGGCAGCGTGAACACGAACCAGCCCAGACTGGTGTGCCCTGGCTGCTCGATCGGCACGAGCTGCAGCAGGAAGCAGGCCGTGGCGGCCAGCGCCAGCCCCTTGCCGAACGCCGTCCCGGCCGCGAGCCAGCAGGCCGCCGCGATCGCCGCGCAGACGACGATCGACAACGCTCCCGTGAGGACGGTCCGCCTGCGCACCCCCGGCTTGAGCCCGGTGATGCCGATCGTGGCGAGCACCGGGATGTTCCGCAGCACGATCCGCCGGTGCGTCCTGGTCCACGACTTGAGCTCGCCGCCGAGACCGATGATCACGTGGGTGATCCGGAGTCCGAAGAGGACGGCACCGAGCGCGAGCCCGGCCTGGACCGCCGTGAGTTCGAGCAGCAGACCGGCGAACGCGCCCGCCAGGCCGACGAGGAAGTCCGAGAGGGTCCAGGCGATCGTGCCGGCCACCACGAGGGCCGTCACGACCCAGCGCACCACTGTCACGATCTCCAGACGCTACCGGCGTGGCTGCGGTTCCACGTGCGGATCGCGCAACGGACCTGCGGTCCGCTTCCTGGTGGGCGCCGAACCCGCACCGCCGCTGGCTCGCGGTGTGGGTGCTGGCTCGCACTGCTGCCGGCTCACCGCACCGGTCACCGGCTCGCCGCGTCGCTGCCGGCTCGCCTGCTGCCCGCCCGCCGCCGGTTCACAGCACTGCCGCCGGTTCACACCACCGCCGGCTCACACCACCGCCTGCGAGCCGCCCTCCCGAATCGGCAGCCCGGCCGCACGCCACCCCCGATACCCGCCGACCAGGTCCGTGGCATTGGCCAGCCCGATCCGCTGCAGATCCCGCGCAGCCAGCGAAGACGCCCAGCCCTCGTTGCACACCACGACCACGGTGGTGTCGGCGGTGAAACCGGGCAGCCGCCAGTCGCCGGCGGGGTCGAGCCGCCACTCCAGCACGATCCGCTCGACCACGACCGAGTTCTCGATCTCGCCCTCGGCCAGCCGGTTGTGGATCGGCCGGATGTCGACGATCAGGGCGTCTTCGCGCTGGTGCAGCTCGTGCGGTTCGAGGCGCTTCAGGTGCGACCGCGCCTCTTCGAGGATGGTGTCGACGGCGCTCACGGGCCCTCCTGGTCGGCCAGCTGACGCAGCTCGGCCAGCGGAAGGCGCTGGGCCGGCAGCGGCGGGATCGAGTCGGGGATGTCGTGCAGGGAGGCGTACTCGCGGGTCGGCACGAGTGGTGGCGAGTAGGCGTGCACGGTTGCGGCGGGGGCGTCGAACGGGTTCGTCACCTGGTGTGCGCGGCCGGAGCCGAAGCCGACTGCCTCGCCGGTGGTGCGGACCGCCGTGCGGATGGGGCCGGCCGGGTAGCGGTAGTCCTCGTTCAGCGCGCCGGTCAGCACGGTGAACGAGCCCGCGGAGCCGCCGTGGTCGTGCGGTTCGGTGCCCTGGCCGGGCAGCCACGACAGCAGCCACAGCTCCACGCCCTCGGTCAGGCCGAGGCGCGTCCACCAGCGGCGTTCGGTCGAGTACTCGAGGACGGACAGCAGGCCCGTGGTCAGCTCACTGGCCACGAACGAGGTGAGGTCGCGCAGTTCGCGCGGCGTCCACAGGGGTCGGGACGGGTGGATCACGTCACGCAGCAGCTGGCTGTCCAGCGCCGGGTGCAGGTCGTACTCAGAGATGGTCGAAGTCACCGGGCTCGCTCCTGATAGCACCGTCAAGGGGTAGCGATCAAGACGCGACGCGGCGGCTCAGCGCGCGCGTCGCGTCGAGCTACACCCGCACGACGCCACGAGCACGAGGTCGATCGTGCGGTCGGACCAGAAGAAGAGGACCGGCACGCGGCCGATGGTGCCAGACCGTCTCGGAGGGTGGCTAGAGCGTCCACACCCTGGTCTGTGGTCTTCACCAAACCTTGCGACCGGCCGACTCCGGACCGTAGTCAGGTCGTCATGGAGCTCAGTCGCCGAAAGGCGCTCGCACTCGGTGCCGCCGCAGCCCTGCTGCCCACCGGCACCGCACACGCGGCCACCGCGCCCGCGATCTTCTACTCACCGCACCAGGACGACGAGTCGCTGGCGATGGCTGGGTCGATCCGCGAGCACGGGGAAGCCGGCCGTCAGGTGATCCTCGTGTTGCTCACGCGAGGTGAGAACGGCGGGTTGCTCGACATCATGAACGGCACCGCGGACTGTCCACTCGGGCAGGACTGCCCCGGCGGTGGTTCACACAGCTTCGGCCTCGTGCAGGACGACATCGTCCGCGGGCGCACCGCCGAGTTCAGGGCCGCGGCCGGGCGCCTCGGCGTCGACCGGGTGGTGGTGCGGGACCGGCCGGACTCCGCGTGGACCGACTACGCCGGGTTCGTGCGGGAGGTGCGCGACACGATCCTGGAGTTCGAGGCGCGGTACCCCGGCGCGTCGCACAAGCTCGTCGACGGGTATCGCGACGTGATCTACGGATGGGACCCCGACGAGCCGAACCTGACGCACAAGGCGTGCCGTGAGGCGGCGGCGAGCCTCGAAGGCCAGATCGCCGACTTCCGCTACTACTGGGTCTACGGCTACACCTACCCGCAGGAGCTGCGCACGGCCGACTACGTGCTTTCGTTGAGCGACAAGCAGTTCGCGCGCAAGAAGCAGGCGCTGGCCGAGTACCGGCGCTGGGACCCGAAGCACGGCAGGTACGCGCTCGGCTACCACAGCGTGGGCAAGCTGATGATGGACCCGGCGGCGGCGGATCCGCACGAGTACATCGACCTTCCCGCTAGCTGATCTCACGGTAGTAGTAGGGGAACGGGTCGTTCGGGAGGTGCACCGGGACCGCGCCGCGCAGCTTGGCGTCGAGCTCGGTGCGCACCCGCCACTGCCCGTTGGGCTTCAGCACGGCCACGCCCTGCCACGGGAAGACGTTCGTGAACTTGTTGACCAGGTGGAAGCCCCACTGGCCGGGTTTCGGGTGGACGGTGCCGCGGATCGAGTGCGGGTAGTAGCGCGGCACCATGTTCATGACGCGCAACGTGTAGAGCGTCAGTGTGAAGCGCAACGCGTACTCGTCGGCGCGCTTCAGGATGTGGTCGCCCACCGCGCGCATCTCCGCCGCCGCCTCGGCGACGTCCTCACCCGCCACCGTGCGGGAGAGCACCTGACTGAGCAGATGCACGGCCTCTGCGTGCGTGTTCATGTTCGCCGTGAGGTTGCGGACGAGGTACTTGCGGTGCGCGTCGTCGGTGTTGTCCTCCCACCACTTGCGCACCTTCGGTTCGAGGCGTGCCTTCACGTAGTCGAACTCGTCCTGCACGGACGCCACGACGTCGTCCAGCATGTCGACCATCGTGATCGCCTTCTCGGCGCCGAGGTCGCGGATCATCTGCTCGGCGTCGGCGCGGTAGCAGCGCGCCTCGTGGTCGCTCACGCCGAACAACGGGCCGTAGATCATGCCGTCGCTGATCACGTGCATGATCGAGCCGGGCTCGTGCACCAGCCCGATCGCGTGGCTCAGCTCGATCAGCCGCTGCAGGTTCAACAGCTCGGCCATGTCGGGGGACCGGCGGCGGACCTTCACCGGGTTCGGGATCTTGAACGGGTACGACGGCAGCGTCACCGGGATCGGCGTGCCCTGCTCGACGTGCAGGCGCAGGGTGTCCTGCCACAGCCCCCAGTTCTCCTGGAAGCGGGTCTTCTCGACGCTGCCCGCCCGGTACCGGCCGCTCGCCATGAGCTCGAAGATCCGCCGGGCCGGGTCGTCGATCCGGGCGAGCTTCGGGCCGAGCTTGTCGACGAACGTCTCGGCCTCCAGCAGCGCGGTCGTCCGGATCGCCGCGTGGTCGATCGACTCGACGACCTCGGGTTCCGGTTCCTCGGCGCCGAGCGCCGCCACCTCGCCGCGCACGGCTTCCGTCGGACTCAGCATCACGAACCACGGGTCGACGGTTTCCGCGTCGAGCGTGGCGGTGGTTGTTTCGCTGGGCACGGCGTGCTCCCTCGTGGTGACCGAATTCGGACTGGGACGCGGCGGAGTCGTTGCTATTCTCGGCATTGACCTCCGCCGCCGCCAAGAGGTGAAAAAACGCCACGGGGGAAGGTTTTCGGCCAATGCACCGCGTTGTCGTCCACGTACCCGAGGGGGTTGTCCTGCTGGCGCTCGGCATGGTGTCCTGCGCATTCGAGGACGAACTCGGTGACCACTCAATCCGCTACCAATTGAGATATGCGTCCCGAAATGGACGAAATGTGTCCACCTCGCACCGACTGGTCGTCGAGACGCACGGTGGGCTGGAACTCCTGGAACGCGCGGACACCGTCGTCGTACCCGGATTCACCAGCGTCAACCGGGCGGTCTGCGGCGAGGTCATCGGCGCGCTGCGGGCCGCGTGGCTGTCGGGGGCGCGTCTCGTCGGGCTCGGCACGGGCGTCTTCGTGCTGGCAGAAGCCGGTGTGCTGACCGGCGGCCCGGCGGCGATCGCCCCCGAGCGGGCCGACGCGTTCGCTCGCAGGTTCCCGCAGGTCGCCATCGAGTCCGGTGCGCCTCACGTCGAGTGGAAGGGTGTGTTCACGGCGAGCGACACGGCGGGAACCGTCGCGCTGCTGCGACATCTCATTCGGCGGGATGCGGCCGGTGAATCGGACGGTCTCGCCTCGTTGCGCGAATGGATAGTGGACAACCTGGAATCGCCGTTGCCGCTGGGTGAACTCGCGGAACGTGCGCAACTCTCACAACGCACGCTGATCCGAAGATTTCGCGCCGAAACAGGCCTGTCGCCCGGACAGTGGATCCTCGCCCGGCGCGTCGACGCGGCGAAGACGTTGCTCGAAACGACGGACGACACCGTCGACCAAATCGCCCGCTCCGTCGGGTTCAGCGCCGCGAGCGCACTGCGTGATCATTTCAAGAGGATGACCAGGATCACACCCGCGAATTACCGCGAGATGTCCAGGAAACTCGGCGGGCACCTGCGTTCGGCCGACCGCCGGTCACCGCGGCACGCGCAGCAACAGCAGTGAGCGCGCCTCCAGCGCCACCTTCGCCCTCGGCAACAGGGCGGCGGGATCGGCGGGTGAGCCGTCCAGCGTCGTCGTGTCGAGGAACGGCTCGTACGACGGCCCGTACCGCTCGTGCGGCAGCGTCACCGTGACGGGGTCGGCCCCGGCGTGCATGAGCAACAGCCACGAGTCGTCCGACACCAGCTCGCCGTCCCTGGTGCGCGACAGGCAGTTCGAGCCGTCGATGAACATGCCGAGCGTGCGCCGGCCCTCGTCGAACCAGTCGGTCTCGGCCATCTCCTGCCCGTCCGGCCGGAACCACACCAGGTCGGGGTTGCCGCTGGGCGTCGTCCGGCCCTCGAAGAACTGGGGTTGCCGCAGGGCCGGCGAGCTCGCCCGGAGATCGATCAGCCGCTGGGTGAACCCGAGCAGCGCCTTGCTCGCGTCCGACTCCGTCCAGTCCACCCACGACACCGGGCCGTCGAGGCAGTACGGGTTGTTGTTGCCGCGCTGCGTGCGCCACATCTCGTCGCCCGCCACCATCATCGGCGTGCCGGTCGACAACAGCAGCGTCGCGAGCAGGTTGCGCGCCTGCTTCGCCCGCAGCCGCAGGACGTCCGGGTCCGCCGTCTCGCCTTCGGCCCCGCAGTTCCACGACCGGTTGTCGTTGGTCCCGTCGCGGTTCTCCTCGCCGTTGTCCTCGTTGTGCTTGTCGTTGTAGGACACCAGGTCCCGCAGCGTGAACCCGTCGTGCGCGGTGATGAAGTTGATCGACTGCCACGGCCGCCGCAGGTCGTCCGCGTAGAGGTCGCTCGACCCGGACAACCGGTACGCCAGGTCGCGCACCGACGTGTGACCGCGCCAGAAGTCCCTGACCGTGTCCCGGTACCGGCCGTTCCACTCGGCCCACTGCACCCCGAAGTCGCCGACGCGGTACCCGTCCCCGGTCG
This sequence comes from Lentzea sp. NPDC004789, assembly GCF_053601075.1. Classification (NCBI taxonomy): domain Bacteria; kingdom Bacillati; phylum Actinomycetota; class Actinomycetes; order Pseudonocardiales; family Pseudonocardiaceae; genus Lentzea; species Lentzea sp. NPDC004789. Next base: position 187,506 of record NZ_JBSGBE010000004.1, read on the forward strand.
CGTCCCACGGCTCGGCGATCAGCTTCGCCCGGCACAGCACCGGATCCGTCGTGATGGCCGTGAGCAGGGCGCTGTCCCGGTCGAAGAAGCCGCCGCCCGGCCGGCCCATCGTGGACGCCAGGTCGAACCGGAACCCGTCCACGCCCATCTCGTCGGCCCAGTACCGCAACGAGTCCGTCACCAGCCGCACGACCTGCGGCGACCCGGCGTCGAGCGTGTTGCCGCACCCGGTGATGTCCACTGTGCTGCCACCGCCCGCGTGCAGGTAGTAGCCGGGCGCGTCGAACCCGCGGAAGCAGATCGTCGGCCCGTCCGGCCCGCCCTCGCACGTGTGGTTGTAGACGACGTCGATCAGCACCTCGATGCCCGCGGCGTGCAGCGCCGCCACCATCGTCCGGAACTCCTGGATCTCCCGGCCCGGCTCACTCGCGTACGCGGCGTGCGGCGCGAAGTACCCGAGCGGCGAGTAGCCCCAGTAGTTGCTCGCGCGCCTGCCGATCAGCGACGGCTCGTCCTGGAACGCCTGCACCGGCAGCAGTTCCACCGTCGTGATCCCGAGCCGCGTGAGGTGCTCGATCGCCGCCGGGTGCGCGAGCCCGAGGTACGTGCCGCGCAGCTTCTCCGGGATGCCGGGATGCCTCTTCGTGAACCCCTTCACGTGCAACTCGCAGATGACCGCTTCCTCGAACGGCACCTCCGGCTTGACCCCGGTGTCCACCCCGCCCGGCGAGCTCACCACCGAGAGCGGCACCGACCCCAGCGAGTCGATCGCCGACGGCGCCCCGTGCATGGGGTCGCCGACGTACCCGAGCGCGGCCTCGAGGTCGGTGATCTTGCCGGTGATCTGCCGCGCATACGGGTCCACCAGCAGCTTCGCGGGGTTGCACCGCAGCCCGCGTCCCGCGTCGTACGGCCCGTGCACCCGGAACCCGTACCGCTGCCCCGGCGTGACGCCGGGGATGAGGCCGTGCCACACGCCGAACGTCCGCTCGGTCAGCTCGACCCGCTTCTCCGTCCCGTCGTCGTTGATCAGGCAGACCTCGACGGCGTCGGCGACGTGCGACGTCACCGCGAACCGGACACCGCCCGCCTCGGCGTGCGCCCCCAGCGGGAACGGACGGCCTGCCAGCACCTCGGACTCGGGTCGCGTAGCCATACCTCCGATCTTGGCATCCGATACCGACAAAAAACTTGAGAGTTCACACAGGCGGCGCAGCGCGTCCGCCCATCGCGCAGGCGACCCCGCCGATCCCTGCCCGAACCCCCGTTCGGAAGAATGCGAGGCGTGGCGGACGTCGACGTGACAGATCTGGTCGTGCACATGGCGGGCGTGTCGGTCCGCCGAGGGAAGAACACGCTGGTCGGCAACATCGACTGGAGCGTGGAACTGGACGAGCGCTGGGTCGTGCTGGGCCCGAACGGCGCCGGCAAGACCACCCTTCTGCGCCTGGCGAGCGCCGAGCTGCACCCGACCAAGGGCAAGGTCCACCTGCTGGGCGAGCGCCTGGGCAAAACCGACGTCCAGGAGCTCAAGCCCCGGATCGGCCTGTGCTCGGCGGCGCTGAACGGCCGCGTCCCGGCCGACGAGAAGGTCGTGGACCTCGTCGTCTCCGCGGGCTACGCGGTGCTGGGCCGGTGGCGCGAGGAGTACGGCAGGCTCGACACCGACCGCGCCCGCGAGCTGCTCGGCACGCTCGGCATCGAGCACCTCGCCGACCGCCTCTACGGCACGCTCAGCGAGGGCGAGCGCAAGCGCACGCTGATCGCCCGCGCGTTGATGACCGACCCGGAGATGCTGCTGCTCGACGAGCCCGCCGCCGGGCTCGACCTGGGCGGACGCGAGGACCTGGTGGCCAAGCTGTCCGAGCTGGCGCTGGACCCGGACGCGCCCGCGATGGTGCTGGTGACGCACCACGTCGAGGAGATCCCGCCCGGCTTCACGCACGCGCTGCTGCTGCGCGAGGGCTCGGTCGTGGCGCAGGGCCTGCTCGAGGACACCCTCACCGAGGAAAATCTCTCGAAGACGTTCGGCCAGGACCTCGAACTGCAAAAGTCGGGGGAGCGGTTCTTCGCCCGCCGCAAGGTCTGAGAAGCTACCGCCGGGTAACGTGACACCGCCGTCGCGACAACTTGGGAGGACTGCGTTGGCTGAGTTCGTGAGGCTCGAGGTCGAGGACGGGATCGGCACGATCCGGCTGGATCGGCCGCCGATGAACGCCCTGAACCGGCAGGTGCAGACCGAGCTCCAGGCCGCCGCCAAGGAGGCTGCCGAGCGTTCCGACGTCTACGCGGTCATCGTCTACGGCGGCGAGAAGGTCTTCGCGGCCGGCGCCGACGTCAAGGAGTTCGCGCAGATCTCCCACGCCGAGATGACGCTGCGGGCCAAGGGCCTGTCGGACGCGCTCGGCGCGTTGAGCACGATCCCGAAGCCGACCGTCGCCGCGCTGACCGGCTACGCGCTGGGTGGCGGGTTCGAGGTCGCGCTGGGCTGTGACCGCCGCATCGCCGGCGACAACGTCAAGGTCGGCCAGCCCGAGATCCTGCTCGGCCTGATCCCCGGCGGTGGCGGCACGCAGCGACTCGCCCGGCTGATCGGTCCGTCGAAGACCAAGGACCTGCTCTACACCGGCCGGTTCGTCGGCGCCCAGGAGGCGCTGGAGATCGGCATGGTCGACGAGGTCGTCGCACCGGACGACGTGTACGCGGCGGCGGTGCGCTGGGCGAAGCAGTTCGTCAACGGGCCGGTCCTGGCGCTGGCCGCGACCAAGGCCGCCGTCGACGGTGGCCTCGACACCGACCTGGAGTCGGGGCTCAAGTTGGAGAGCCACCTCTTCGCGGCCCTGTTCGCGACGGAGGACAAGAAGGCGGGCGTCGAGTCGTTCATCGAGAACGGGCCCGGGAAGGCGAAGTTCAGTGGCAACTGATCCGGCACCCAACCCGCACGCGACCGCGGAAGAGGTCGAGGCGGCGTACAAGGACACCAAGCTCGCGCAGGTGCTCTACCACGACTGGGAAGCGGGCACGTACGACGAGAAGTGGTCGATCTCGTACGACGACCGCTGCATCACCTACGCGACGGACCGCTTCCGCGCCGCCGCCGGTGACGTCGGCCCGTACGAGCACGCGCTGGAACTGGGCTGCGGCACCGGCTTCTTCCTGCTGAACCTCATGCAGGGCGACGTGATCAAGAAGGGCTCGGTCACCGACCTCTCGCCCGGCATGGTCGAGGTCGCGCTGCGCAACGCCGAGCACCTCGGGCTGGACGTCGACGGCCGGGTGGCCGACGCCGAGCGGATCCCGTACGACGACGACACGTTCGACCTCGTCGTCGGCCACGCGGTGCTGCACCACATCCCGGACGTGGAGAAGGCGATGCGCGAGGTGCTCCGCGTGCTGAAGCCCGGTGGCAAGTTCGTGTTCGCGGGCGACCCGACGAACATCGGCAACTTCTACGCCCGCAAGCTCGGCCAGGCGACGTGGTGGCTGACCACCAACATCACCAAGGCCGTGCCGGCTCTCGGCGGGTGGCGCCGTCCGCAGGAGGAGCTCGACGAGTCCTCCCGCGCGGCCGCTCTCGAAGCCGTCGTCGACCTGCACACGTTCGACCCGGACCAGCTGGAGGCGACGGCTCGCCGGGCCGGGGCGGTCGAGGTGCGCGCGGTGACCGACGAGCTCTCGGCCGCGTTGTTCGGCTGGCCGGTGCGCACGTTCGAGGCCGCCGTGCCGCGCGAGAAGCTGGGCTTCGGCTGGGCGATGTTCGCCTACCGGACCTGGCAGAACCTCTCGTGGGTCGACCAGAACGTCCTCGCGAAGGTCCTGCCGCGCGAGGTGTTCTACAACGTGTCGGTCACCGGCAGGAAATCCTCCTGAGTTGGGGTACGCGTTCACCTCGTCCGACGTGGCGTTCCTGAGGTCTCCCTCGGGGGTCGCCGCGCTCGCCGAGGTGGACGCGTTGCCCTTCACGGACTCCTCGCGCCTGCACGACGTCGGTGTCGCCCGCAAGCTGCTGGGCTCGTCCTTCGCTCCGGTCGTGGAAACCGTGCTGCTGCGCCGTCGTGCGGTGTCCAAACTGGACTCGGCCGCGGGCTGGCTCTTCACCGACGACGCACTCCAGCAGGCCACCGCGTCCGCGGTCGCCCGCCATCGCGCTGCGCGGTTCGCCGGCCGGGACGTCCACGACGTCACGTGCTCGATCGGCGCGGACCTGTTCGCGTTGAGCGCGGTCGCTTCCCGGTGCCTCGGCTCGGACCTGGACCCGGTCCGGCTTGCCATGGCGCGCAACAACGTTCCCGGCCGGCTGGTCGTTCAGGCCGACGCCTTGCGGCCCGTTTCGCGGGCCACCGCCGTCACCGCGGACCCGGCCCGGCGCGACTCGTCCGGCCGTCGCAAGTGGCACCCCTCGGACTTCGTGCCGCCGCTCGACGAGCTGTCCTCGGTGTACGCCGGTGTCGACCTCGCGGTGAAGTGCGCGCCCGGCATCGACTTCGCGGTCGCGCCGTGGGCCGACGAGATCGAGCTGGTGTCGCTCGACGGCGCCGTCCGCGAGGCCTGCCTGTGGACACGAGGCCTTGCCACGCCAGGGGTTTCGCGCCGCGCCACGGTGATCCACGGTCATGACTCGTGGACGATCACCGACGCCGAGCCCGGCGACTGCCCGGTCGGCCCGCCCGGCGGGTGGATCATCGACCCGGACGGCGCGGTCGTGCGCGCCGGTCTGGTGCGGCACTACGCGGCCCGTCACGGCCTGTGGCAGCTCGACGAGCGCATCGCTTACCTGAGCGGTGACACGCCGCCCGCGGGCATCCGCGCGTTCCGCGTACTCGAACACGGCCACTACACGGAGAAGGCGCTCAAGTCCCTGCTGAAGACCCGCTCCGTCGGCCGGCTGGAGATCCTGGTGCGCGGCCTGGACGTCGACCCGAACACGCTGCGCAAACGCCTCAAGCTCGGCGGCTCCGCCGAGGCCACCGTCGTGCTGACGCGGATCGGCTCAAAGCCGGTCTTCGTCCTGTGTCAGGCTGAGCGCACCTAGCAGCAGGTCGAGGCGGGCCTTGTCGTGCACCGGCCGCAGCCGGCCGCCCTGCATGAGCGTCGCGATGCCGTGCAGCGAACTCCAGAAGAGCTCCGTCAACGCCTCCAGGTCTCGCTCGCCCCGGACGGGTTCGACCGCGGCGACGAGCTCCCCGAACGCGTCGCGCAGCTCCTGCGGCACCTCCTCCGTGCCCCACGGGATGTCGGACTGCTGCACGAACATCGCGTCGTAGAGCGCGGGCCGGTCCCTCGCGAACTCCAGATAGGCCTCCGCCGCGGCCCGCAGCCGTGACTCGCCTCGTGAGGGACGGGCTTTGCGCAACGCCTGGGCGAGCTCACCGCACCCCTGGATCGCGACCGCGCGCACGATCGCGTCCTTGCCCTTGAAGTGGCTGTACAGCACCGGCTGGCTGTACTCGACCTTCTCGGCGAGCCTGCGCGTGGTGACCGCGTCCCAGCCCTCCGCCTCCGCCAGGTCGCGGGCGGCGTCGATGATCAGCTGATGGCGCTCGGCGCGCTCGCGCTCGCGCCGGTTCTGGATGCTCACCCCCTGAATCTAGCACTGCTAGACATCCGAGCGCCTGCCGTGTTAGCGTCGCTCCATTCGCTAGCAACGCTAGAACTTGGAGGATGCAATGCGCTTGTCCACGATCATGGGTTGGCTCGTCGTGCTGGCCGGCTTCTGGTTCGGCCTGGGTTACCTGCTGGACGGCAGCGGGGCTGCGGCGGGGTTCGGCGTCGTCGACCCGTCGGGCTACTACGTCGTGAAGGGCGTCCGTGACATCGCATACGCGTTGACGGCCCTGACACTGCTGCTGATGAAGCAGTACCGAGCCCTGGGCTGGGTCGTCCTGGCCGACGCGATCATCCCGATCGGCGACTTCTTCGCCGTGATCACGAGCGGCGGCTCCCTGGTCACCGCGATCACGGTGCACGGCACCGCGGCCGTGCTGGTGCTGCTCACCGCGGGACTGCTGCTCAAGCGGACAGCGCCCGCACGGCCGCAGCCAGTGCCGAGTCGTTGATCTCGGTCAGCAGCAGCCCCGTCAGCACGTGGAACGCCCGGCGCAGCTCGTCGGGATGTGTGGAGAGCGCGAGCGTCCCGGCGAACTCGCCGGGATCGCGCAGATCATCTAGGCCGCGCCCCTGCACCGCGTTGACTCCCTCGCCGAGGCAGCGCAACGACATCACGTGGTCCCGCATGTGGTTGATCATGTAAAGCGCCTGCCAACCGCGGCCGCGCCCGATGGACGACCGCACGTGCAGCGCGTAGAGCCACGCGAGCCCGACGAGCTCGCCCCGGCCGGGCTGCTTCGCGTGCGGGATCTCGTTGGCCTCGCCGAAGAGCAGCCGGAACGTCGGCCCGGTCGCCCCGAAGCCGGCCGAGGGCCAGAAGGCGAGATCCACCTGCAGGGTCGACCGCATCAGGAAGACCCGGAAGAGCACGGACCCGTGCCGCACGTCGAGGTGGCTGACCGCGCCGCGCGCGTACATGAGCGCGGTCCAGTCGGCCACCACCGCGTCCAGCTCACCCTCGACCGACAACGCGAGGTCGAGGTCGGACCAGCGATCTTCCCGGCCCACCGCGGCCGATCCCGTCAGCGCCGCCCCGATCACGCGCTGGTCGGTCTCCGCGGCGTCGGTCAGGTCGCGACGCAGCCGGTCGCGTTCCGCAACGGTGAACACAGCCCCACCCTATTGGTTCCGGCCGGGGCGTCGGTGCGGATGCGAGTAATGTTTGACATTAATCGGCGTGCACGCCAGGCTGTGCGCAATCCGACAATGGCAATGGGGGTTTCATGCGATATGGATTCAGTTCGTCGTGGCGTTGGGTCCTGGGCTCGTTCGCCGCGCTGACGCTGGCGGCGTCGGGCGTGACCGCGGCCGACGCCGCCACGCCTGCTCGTCCGCTGCTGCTGGTGGGCGGGACCTTCGGTCCGGCCGGCTACATGGACGACGCCCTGGCGTACTTCCGCTCCCAGGGCTTCACCGCGTACTCCATGCCGTTGTCCGGCAGACCGCCCGGCTCGGTGGACATCAAGGTCTCGGCGCGCGCGGTCTGCGACCGGATCGACGAGATCCGCCGGGAGACCGGCGCGGCGAAGGTCGACGTGGTCGGTCACTCGCAGGGTGCGCTGGCGGTCCGCTACTGCGTGAAGTTCGACGGCGGGCTCGGCACGGTGGGCACGATGATCTCGCTGGGTGGCGTGAACTACGGCACGAACAAGGCCAACATCTGCGCCTCCGCCTCGTGCGTGCAGATGCGGCCGGGGTCGGCGTTCCTCGGCGAGCTGAACAGCGGCGACGACACCCCGGGCAGCGTCGACTACGTGCACCTGTACAGCCACGAGAGCAATGGCGGCATCAACGGTGAGGACATCCCGCTGGCCGACGGTGCGACCAACGTTGCCGCGCAGGATCTGTGCGCCAGTCTGGAGCTCGAACATCGCGTCGAGTACGACAGTCCCGTCATGCGCGATCTGATCGTCGACGTCGCACTCCACCGGGGGCTCACCGTGACGTGCCCGTAGGTACGGTTTGCCGGTGGCCAGTCCATCGACCCGTGACGCCCTGCTCGAACAGGGTGCGCTGCTGTTCGCCAGGGAGGGCGTCGATCGCGTCACCGCGCGGCAGTTGCACGACGCGATCGGTGCCCGCAACGAGTCCGCGCTGCACTACCACTTCGGCGGCAAGGCGGAGCTGGTGCAGGAGATCCTCCGCCTCCACTTCGCCGCCGTCGAGGCCAGGCGCGCGCAGCTCGTCGCCGCGATCGTCGCGGACGAGCGCACGACGGACCTGAGAACCCTGGTGCACGCGCTCGCCGCCCCCATGGCCGACGACCTGGAAAGCCCGCTCGGCAGGGCGCACCTGCGCATCGTCGCGCAGCACAGCCATCCGGCGCTGGCCTATCAGATCTCGTTCCGCGGTGAGGCGCCGGCGGGACAGGCGGTCGCGCGGTGGCTCCGCGAGGTGCTGGCCGGGCTGCCGGACGCCGTCCTGGCGGAACGGTTCGCCTCACTGCGCGTGCAGCTCGTCAGTTCGTTCGCCGCGCGCGCACGGCTGCTCGACGACGAGCCGGCCGGGCACACGAACGAGCTGTTCGTGAACAACCTCATCGACATGGTGGTCGCCGGACTGAGCGCGACCCCGTCGCCGGAGACGCTGGCCGCCCAAAAAGGTTAATGGTTTGCATTATTTGTTCACGTCGTGAGTGGTTGTGGTCGCCCAGACGACCACAACCACTCACGACGACGTGCGACTAACCCAGTGCGACGGCGAAGATGTGCAGGTCGGGGTCCTCCGGCAGCACGATGCTCGCCAGCGCCTTGCCTTCCGGTGCCGTGTACGTCTTCGTCGCGAAGATGTGCGTGGCCACCTTCTCGCTGCCGCCACCGGACTGGTTGCGGTACGGCGTGTTGGCGACGATCACGTTGCCGTAGCCGGGTGTCTGGCCGCCGCCGCCCAGCGTCCAGTCGCTGAAACCGATGTCGACGGCGGCCGTGGTGCCGTCGGTGAACGTGACCACCGCGGCACGGGTGCGGCCCCCGTTCGCGGCCGCGCCCAGGAAGGCGAGCCGCGTGCCGGACAGGGCGAGCGTCTGCTTCGCCGCGGTCGCGTTGTCCGGACGGCCGGGAGGTGACGACGGCCAGGTGAACGTCAGGCCGTCGACCGTGCCGGTGCCGCCGGGGGACAGGCCCGCGGTCGCCAGGGCCTGGCGCGAGTAGCTGTAGCCGCCGCCGTCGAAGTCGCCCTCGCCGTCCGCGTCGTCGGACGCGCCGACGTTGTTCACGGCCGCGAGCATGCTGCCCGCCGGCGCGACCTTCACGATCTGCGGCAGCACGACCGGTTTCGCGGCACCCTCGACGGTCACCGTGACGGTGATGTCGTAGAAGCCCTGCGCGACTGCGGGCGCGGCCGTCACCGTGAACTCGGACGGCACCGCACCGGTCGCCGGCGTGAACGTGAGCCCCGCCGGGCCGGTGACCGCGTAGGTCGCCTTCGGGTCGCCGTCGTAGAGCTTGACCGAGTTGACCTTCGCGGTGACCGACCCGCCCGGCTCGACGACCAGCTGCCGCGGTTCGACCGTCAGGTAGTACGGCTGGTCGTGCCTGATCGGCTGTTCGCCCTCGCGGAACGACGGCGGCGCGTCCGACGCGCCCGTGCCCCACGAGGAAGGCGCCTTGCCCAGCACGAAGTCCAGCTTGCCGCCGTGCTCCACGAACGACTCCGGCAACCACGTCCTGGTGGACGCACGGCCGTTGACCTTCAGCGACTGCACGTACTTCGTGGCGGTGTTCGCGGCCGGCGCGGTGATCGTGATGTCCTTGCCGCCACCGCGGTTGATCTTCACCGACGTGAACAGCGGGCTGCTCAGCACCAGCTCGGCGCGCGAGGGCACCTGCGGGTAGATGCCCATGGCGGTGAAGACGTACCAGGACGACATGGCGCCGAGGTCGTCGTTGCCGGGAATGCCGCCGGTGGCGTTCTTCCACAGCGTGTTGATGGTCTCGCGCAACGTCTCCTGCGTCTTCGCCGGCTGGCCCGTGTAGTTGTAGAGCCACGGGACGTTGATCGACGGCTCGTTGTCCAGTTCGGACTTCGCGCCGCCCTTGCCCGTCAACGCCCAGCTGCCGTCCGCGTTGTGGAAGAAGTCGTCGAGCCGCTTGGTGGCACGCTCACGACCGCCGAGCGCCTCCACGAGGCCGGCGACGTTGTGCGTGACCATCCACGTGTACTGCGCGCTGCTGCCCTCGACGAAACCGTTGCCGGTGTCCGGCGTGAAGTCCTTGACCCACGTGCCGTCGGCGTTGCGGTTGCGGACGTAGCCGCCGGTGGCGTCCGCGACCGGGTCGAAGTTGTTCTGCCACCACTGCGCGCGCTCGGCGAACGTGCGCTGCACGGAACGGTCGCCGACCCGTGCGGCGAGCTGGCTGATCGCGAAGTCCGCCGCGGAGATCTCCAGGGTCTCCGCCGCGCCGCCCCAGGCGTTCGACACGGACGGCATGTACTTGTTCTTCAGGTACTTGTCGAGCGACGGCCGCTGTCCGACCGACATCACGGCCCAGCCGTCCTTGCTCAGGTCGGCCTCCGTCGGCACGGTCGCGGCCTTGACCAGGCTGCGCAGCGACGACCTGATGTCGTACCTGTCGCCGCCGAACGCCGCGATCGCCGCCAGCGCGATGGGCGCGGGGTCGCCGTTCATGACGTGCGTGCCGCCGCCGTTGTGCGTCCAGCGGTCCCAGACGCCGTTGTTCTGGTCGGCCTGGTTGAGCAGCGACTGCGCGATGTCCGACCCGACCTGCGGTTCCAGCAGCGTCACCAGTTGCAGCTGCGAGCGGTAGACGTCCCAGCCGGAGAAGGTCGCGTACTGCGCCTTCTGCCGTGAGCGGTCGATCCTGTGGGTCTTGCCGTCGAAGCCGGCGTACTCGCCGTTGACGTCGCTGAACAGGTTGGGGTGCAACAGCGAGTGGTACAGCGCGGTGTAGAACTTGGTCCGCTCGTCATCGGAGCCGCCGCCGACCTCGATGCGCCTGAGCTGCTTCTGCCACGCGATGTACGCGTTGTCCCTCATGTCCTCAATGGACTGACCCTTGTTCTCGGCCGCGAGGTTCTGCCTGGCGTTGTCCAGGCTGACGTAGGAGATGCCGACCTTGACGTTCACCTGCGAACCGGGCGCGAACCCGAGGTAGGCGCCGGAGCCCTTGCCGAGCACCGGCCAGCCGTTCGTCCCGTACGTCGTGCCGCCCGCGGCAGACGTGCTGCCAGGGGTGACAACGTTGTCATGGTATGTGCCGACCTCGGCGAAGTCCTGGTCGAACTCCGCCACGAAGTGCAGCGTGTAGTAGCTCCGGCGGCCCACCTGGTTGATGTACCCGCAGAAGTTGCCTGCCGTGACGCTGCCGGTGACCGTGCGCTTCGCCTTGTCGATCACGGTCTCGGCGTCACTGCTGCCGACCTGCGACTTGGAGGTGTTGATCAGCACCGTCGAGGGTTTGCCGGCGGGGAACGAGAACCGCGCCGCGCCGGTGCGTTCGGTGGCGGAGAGCTCGGCCTTGGCGCCGGAGCGGAGCGTCACGTCGTAGCGGCCGGGCTTGGCCACCTCGTCCGCGTGCGCGAACTCGCTGGCGTAGACCTCGTCCTTCGCGTCCGCGGTCGGCGAGGTGGTGACCGTGCCGACGTGCGGGAAGATCGGGATGTCACCGCTGCCGCCCGCGCACCCGGTGCCGGACATGTGCGTGAGGCTGAAGCCGCGGATCTTCGTGGCGTCGTACCGGTAGCCACCGGGAGCCGCGGCGCGCAGGGTGTTGCCGCGACTCGCCTCGGGGCTGAAGGAGAACATGCCGAACGGCACGACCGCGCCGGGGAACGTGTTCCCGAGGTTCGTCGTGCCGATGAACGGGTTCACGTGCGCCGCGGGATCCGGCACCACCTGAATCTGGGGCTGTGCGGAGGCAGGGACCACTCCGAATGCCATGGCCACCGCCACCGCAGCTGTCGTGAGGACTCTTCGCTGCATGGTCGCGGACCCTACTTACCGTGCCCGCGCAACCCCAGAGAGCGACGCGAAGTTGTCGTCAAACGGACAAGCGCTGCTCCATGAAGGTCCTCAGCGCGGGCCAATCGGTGTCCTCGGCGACCTCTACCTGGTGCTTTCCTTCGACCAACGCACCCTCGTCGTCCACGTCGAGCAGGCGGGACTTCGTCGTGAGCGTGCCGGGCACGATCGCCTCGGCCACCGCCACGGCGTCGTGGACGTAGATCCCGGTGTTCTCCGACCGGTTCGCCAGGTACGCGCGGTAGGTGCCGGTGAGGTTGCTCAGCACCGGGTCGACCCTGCTGAGGAACTCGGTGTCGGCGATGCACCGGTGCGTGAGGTTGAGCGGCACGACGACCGGATCGCCCTTCCGGATCACCGTGCGGGCCGCGGCGGGGTCGGCCCAGAAGTTGAACTCGGCGCGCGTGGTCGTGTTCCCGACGTCGAGCCCGCCGCCCATGACGATCAGCCGGGGGAACTCGACGCCGGCGTCCAGCGCCCTCGCGATGTTGGTCTGCGGGCCGATGGCGACGACCACGGTCTCCGGTGTGAGGCGCTCGCGGAAGAACGTCGTGACGTCACTCCCGAAGATCTCCCGGTCGCTCTCGGGCAACGTGTGGGCCTGCCCGCCGAGCCCGTCCTCCCCGTGCACGTCCGCGGCCCCGCTCGGTCCCTCCGCGCCCCGCACCACCGGCACGTCGGTGCGGCCGAGGTGGGCGAGCAGCCGCAGGGCGTTGCGGGTGGTGAGGTCGAGCGCGACGTTGCCGAACACCGTGGTGAGGCCGACCAGGTCGACCTCGGGGCTGCGGGCGGCGAGCGCGATCGCGAACGCGTCGTCCACGCCGGGGTCGGTGTCGATGATCAAGGGGATCGCCATGCCCCCAGCTTGCCGGACGCGGTTCGGCTTCCAACCGCGGACGCAGGCGGTCACCGGAAGCCCAGCGGGCGCGACGTGGCGCGAGCGATCATCAGTGCAGGTCCAGCAACGTGTCGAGACGTGCGGCGAGAACTTCGTCGAAGTCGCCGCCGATCCGCACCTGGATGACGCGCGTGCCGTCCTCCTGGGCGATGCGCAGGGTCCACGGCCCGGCCGGGTACTCGAACCACAGGTCCCGGTCCGGGTCGGTGCCGGGCACTCCCGCCGCCATCGCCTCTTCGTCGAGATCATCCCAGCGGTAGCCGGCCAGGTGGCTCGCGTACTCGACCACCTTGGTGAGGTTCTCCTCGAAGATCCAGCCGCGCACCTCGTTCACCGGACGGATGGTGCCTGAGCAGGCCGGTGGCCGCGAATAGTTAAAGTGCGGTCCATGACTTCGATGTGGGGCGCTCCGGTGTGGACTCGGTGGGCCAGGTCGCGCCGCGACCCGCAGCAGGCGCGGTTCCTCACGCTCGCCTCGCTGCGGTGGGTCCTGCGCCACCGCGCCTACACGCCCTGGTACCTGGTGCGGTACTGGCGGCTGCTCAAGTTCCGCCTGCTCAACCCGCACGTGGTGCTGCGCGGCATGGTGTTCTTCGGCAAGCGGGTCGACGTCATGGCGCGGCCGGGGTACGGGCGGCTGGAGATCGGGCGCTGGGTGCACATCGGGGACGGCAACGCGATCCGGTGCCACGAGGGGTCGCTGCGGATCGGCGATAAGGTCGTGTTCGGCAAGGACAACACGGTCAACTGCTACCTGGACATCGAGATCGGGGCATCCTCACTGGTCGCGGACTGGGTCTACATCTGCGACTTCGACCACAAGACCGAGGACATCACGCTGCCGATCAAGGACCAGGGCATCGTGAAGTCGCCGGTGCGGATCGGGCCGGACTGCTGGCTCGGCGCCAAGGTGACGGTCCTGCGGAGCACTCGTGTGGGTCGCGGGTGCGTCCTCGGAGCCCACGCGGTGGTGCGCGGCGACGTGCCCGACTACAAGATCGCGGTGGGCGCGCCGGCGCGGGTGGTGCGGGATCGGCGCGCCGACTACGAGGCGGATGCCCAGCGGCGGGCGGACATCGCGGACATGGCCCGCAAGGCCAAGGAGGCGCTGGCTAGGCGAGCGGAAGAAGCGTCGGACGCTTCGGCCTGAAGCCGTCGCCGGGCTGCCGGCCGATCAGCTTGTTGCGTGAGCGCGAGTAGGCGACGGGCAGCACCTGGTCGCGCAGCCACCGCAGGTGGTCGAGGAGGGACGCGGGCGCGGCCTGGCCTTCCAGCGGCGCCAGCCAGGACGGGTCGAACGGGATTTCCAACGCCGACAGCAGATGTCCGGCCAACCGCCGGTGGCCGAGCGACGAGAGATGCAGGCGGTCCGGGCCGAAGTAGCGCGAGTCGTGCACGCACTCGTCGGCCGCCACGTCGACCAGCACCGCGCCGTAGCGCACGGCGGCGACGCGCACGGCGTCGTTCAGCGCCTCGATCCGCGGGCGCATGCGCCACCCGAACGGCATGCGGTGCGAGACATCGCTCAACGTGAAGACGGCGACGGTCGGCGCGAACGACGTCACGGCGCGCACGAGATCGTCGACGCGGCCCCTGATCTGCGCGGCCGAGGCCCCGGACATCACGTCGTTGCCGCCACCGAACACCGCGACCAGGTCAGGCCTCAACGCCTCGGCGGACGGGACCTGCTCCACCAGCATCTGGTCGAGCCGGCGGCCGCGCACACCGAGGTTGGCGTAGCGAAACCCCGGCTCGTCCAGCACGGACGCGACGCGGTCCGCCCAGCCGCGGTACCGGCCGTCGGGCAGCAGGTCGTCCAGGCCCTCGGTGCAGCTGTCCCCGAGCGCCACGAAGCGTTGGTATTTCATTCAGTCCTCGGTCACCATTCGTTAACGGGACCGACGACTGTACCAAGATCAAGTGAACAGGTTGCCCGTCGCGATTTTGGGGCGTCCCAACACACGTGGCTCGCGCACGACCGCGGAGGTGTAGACCTCGGCGGTGCCGGCGGCGATGGTCGCCCAGTTGAAGTCCGTCGCCAGACGCTCCTTGGCAGCGCGTGCACGAGCTGCGGCCGCCGTCGGATCGGACAGCACGTCGCGCACCGCGCGCGCGAGTCCGTCCACGTCCCCAGGTGCGAACGACAGTCCGGTCACGCCGTTCAGCACGACCTCGCCGAGCCCGCCCGCAGTCGAGGCCACCAGAGGCGTGCCGGCCGCCGCGGCCTCCAGCGCCACGATGCCGAACGGCTCGTAGCGGGAGGGGAGCACGACGGCGTCGGCCGCGGTGAGCAACGCCGCCAAGGACCTGTCGGAGAGATGTCCGACGAACTCCACCGCGCGCAGCACGCGGTGCTTGCGAGCCTGCTCCTGCAGCCACTCGGTCTGCGAACCGTCGCCGGCCACGACGACCCTCGTGCCGCGGAACGCCCGCCGGATCCGGGGCAGTGCCGCGATCAGGTCCTGGATGCCCTTCTCCCACTCGATGCGCCCGAAGAACAGCAGCAACGGGTCACCGTGCGGCGAGTACTCGCGCCTGGCCGCGCCGACGTCCTTCGCCCGCACCTTCCAGCCGCCCGGCTCGATGCCGTTGTGCAGCACGGAAACGTCGGCACTGTCCACATCGAACAGATGCGCCACCTCGCGCCGCATCGCCGAGGAGCACGTGATCAGCGAGTCGGCCCGGTTCGCGAGCCACCACTCCACCGAGTGCACCTGCTGGTTCAACGGGTGCGAGAGCCAGCCGGAGTGCCGCCCGGCCTCGGTCGCGTGGATCGTCGCCACCAGCGGCACGCCGAAGGCCTCGGCCAGCGCCACGGCCGGATGCGTGACCAGCCAGTCGTGCGCGTGCACGACATCGGGCCGCCACGAACCGAGAGCGAGCCCGGCGCGCGTCATCGCGTGGCCCATCGCGAGCGTCCACGCCACGAGGTCCTTCTCGAACACGAGGTGCGCGGGGTCCTCGGCGACGCGGATCAGCCGCACGCCCTCGCTCACCACGTCCACGGTCGGGTGCGTGATCGCGTCGGTGCCGGACGGTTGCCGGCACAGCACGACGACGTCGTGCCCCTGCGCGGCCAGCTGTGTCGCGAGCGCGTGGACGTGCCTGCCCAGCCCGCCGACCACCACCGGCGGGTACTCCCACGACAACATCAGCACGCGCATCCCGTTACCCCATTCCTCGCGCGTCCAGCTGCCCGAACGGGCCGTCCGCCGCGCGGAGTTCCGCCGCCCTCGCACGTCCACGACCGCTGCGCGCCAACGCCGCCAGCTCGCTGAAGCGATCGCTGTGAATCTTCGCGCGGTAGCGCGCGTAGTCGGCGGCCGAGTCCTTGGTGACCATGAAGGCCCAGTCGCTCGACAACGCCAGCAACGCCTCGCGCACCGCCTGGTCCAGCACCAGGTCCCGCACCTCGGAGGAGAAGTCCAGGCCCAGCAGCTCTTTCTGCACCGACTCGTTCAGCGACACGATGTCCGAGACCTGCGCGCCGTCCCACACCCGCCAGTCCTTGCCGCTGCCCCACGACGACGCGGGCAGCTCGACGGGCGCACCGACGTGGCCCGCCTCGACGGCGCCGCGCAGGGTCGTCACCCGCACCCCGGCCTCCGGCAACGCCCGCAGCACGGCCTCCAGCCACAACGGACCCTCGTGCCACCAGTGCCCGTACAGCTCGGTGTCGTAGGCCGCCACGACCAGTCCGCCGTCGATCGCCCGCAACCGCCGCACGACGGTCTCGACGAAGTCGTCCACATGGCGCGAAACGGCTTCCCGTGCCAGCAAAGGGTCGTACGGCCGCTTGTCCTCCGGCGCCACGTGCTTGCCGGTCACCCGCGACGGCTTCAGACCCGTCGGGTGGTCGTAGGTGTGAAAATCCCGGTACGCGGCATCGCCCGGATAGCCGACCTTCGGCGACCAGACGCGGTACGAGACTTCGAGATCACGCCCGAACGCCAGCACGTCCGACGACCCGACGGGGTGCGCGGACGACGTGTCGCCGTGCAGCGCGGGCCCGTCCACCATGAACCGCCGCACGCCCGCCGCCGCGTACCCGGCCTCCATGCCGGGCGAGTAACCGCATTCCGGCGCCCAGATCCCCTCCGGTGCCCTGCCGATCCGCAACGCGGTGTCGTCCAGACCGGTGCGCAGCGCGAACGCCCGCACCCGCGGGTCCAGCAACGGCTGGAAGGGATGCGTCGCCGGCCCGCCGAGCAGCTCGATCGTCGAAGAGTCCACAAGGGACCGCAGGATCGGCGAGAACCCGTGCCGCCAATGGCTTTCGAACTGATCCAGCGCCCACGCGGACGCGCGGTGCTCGTACGCGGAGAGCTCGCGCAGCCGCTCGCCCGCGTGGTGCGAACGCAGGTGCCAGTTGCCGAGCCAGTCGTGCGCGGCCCGCAGGCAGTAGGGGTCGTCCAGCTGCGCGGCCAGGATCGGCGTGACGCCGAGCGTCAGCACGTCCTCGCGGCCCTCGTCGGCGAACCGCCGCAGCATGTCCACGACCGGCAGGTACGAGTGCGCCCACGCCTGGTAGAGCCACTCCTCGCCGACCGGCCACGTGCCGTGGTGGGCGAGCCAGGGCAGATGGCTGTGCAGGACCAGGCAGAACGTGCCTTCGGTCGCCTTCGGGCTCACGCGCGCACCGCCACGGCCACCAGATCGAGGCACGTGTCCATGTCGTCGGGCGTGATGTCGAAGTCCTCCACCGTCACCGACTCGACCGCCTCCTTCAGCTCGGCCGGCCACGGCGCACCGGACAGGGCGACTTCGACCTGTGCGTTGATGATCTGTCCATCCAGCACGGAGTCAAGCCTCTGTCCGTGACGCAGTCCCGTCAGTTCGTCAACCCGGAAACCAGCCTCGCGCAGCATCTCGTCCAGTTCGGACGGTGCCAGCTCCCTGGTGTGGAACGGGTTCAGCGGCGTGTCCTGGCCGGGCGAGAACGTGAGCCGGTTCGGCGTCGTCACGATGAGCTTCCCGCCGGGACGCAGCACCCGGCGGCACTCGGCGAGGAAACCCTCCTGGTCCCACAGGTGCTCGATGACCTGCAGGTTCGCCACCACGTCGACGCCGCCGTCGCGCAACGGCAGTGTCGCGAGGTTCCCGCGCAGCACGTTCAGCTCCGGATAGGACCGGGCGACGTGCTGGGACGTCAGCTCGTCGTAGTCGAGCGCGATCACCCGCCGCGCGACCGTGCGGATCAGCTGGGCGCCGTAGCCCTCGCCGCAGCCGGCCTCCAGCACGACCGCGTCCGCGCAGTGTCCGATGAGGTGCAGGTACGCGGCTTCGTGCCGGCGGAACCAGTAGTTCTCCTCGGCGATGCCGGGCACCGTGCGTTCGCCGGTCAGGGGGAGGGTCACGCCCGTCAGGTTACTTGCCAGTAGTGATGATCAGAACGGCGAGACGGTAACGGCCAGCGCACCGGGGCCCACGTTCGCGCCGATCGCCGCACTGACCTGCGTCAGGACGACGTCGCGGGCGTGCGGGATCCGCTGCTGCAGCATCTGCAGCAGCTCGTGGCCCTCCTTCTCGGCCGCGAAGTGCTCGACGGCGAGGTCCACGTCGCGCCCGTACGCGAGCGCCACGGCCTTGTCGACGAGCTTGCCGAGCGCTCTCTCGCGGCCGACGACCTTGTCGAACGGCTCCACCTCGCCGTCGACGACGGTGAGCAGCGGCTTGACCGAGAGCGCGTCACCGAAGAGCTTCGCGGCGGCGCTGACCCGGCCCGCCTGGCGCAGGTACTGCAGCGTGTCGACGTAGATCAGCACGCTGGCGTTGCGACCGCGTTCCTCCGCGACGCTGCGCGCGTGCTGCACGTTGCCGCCGCTCTGCACGATCCGCGCGGCCGCGAGGGCGGCGAACCCGAGCGTCATGCCCGACGAGTGCGAGTCCACGATGAACACCGGCACCCGCGACTTGGCCGCGGCCGCCTTCGCCGCGTCGGTGGCGGGCGAGAGCTTGTGCGTCACGTGCACCGACACGATCGTCTCCGCGCCCTTGGCCCACGCGTCCTGGTAGGCCCAGAAGAACGCGTCCGGCGCGGGCGGCTGGGTCGTGATCGGGATCTGCGCGTCCATCGCCTGCAGCAGCCGGTCGGTCGGCACGTAGGCCTCGTCGATCAGTTCCGACCCGATCTTCAGCTGCATCGGGACCGTGATGATGTTGAACCGCTCCGCCAGACGGGCCGGAAGTGACGCGGTCGAGTCGGTGACGACGGCTACTCGTGAGGGCACGAACGACAAGGTTAACGAAGCGTGATCGCACTAGCCACCAACGATGGATGTCAATTCGTGTGATCTACGCCTGGGTGGTTGCTTTCCGTGCACAACGAACGCGCGGAGTGAACCCCACGGAAAGGCGTCCTACTTGACACAATCGGGTGACTGCTCGTTGTTTGGAGTTGATCTACACGGGTGTCGTTTGTGCAGGAAGGTCGCGATATTCCACGCGTTACACCTACCCGTTCTGTCCACTGTCGACACTGGTTGGCCGTACCCGCCCTGGGTAAGCTCGCACAATCTTCAGCCTGGTTCAGTGAGTAGGTGACCATGGGTGCAAAAGAGCAGGAACTAGTTCCGCTGCACGCCGCTTTCGACGTTGTCTACCGAGGTTTTCATCGACGCCAGGTCATCGAGCACATCGAGAATCTCGAGGAGCAGCTGCGCTTCACGAGTCTCGACCGCGCCGAGGCGCTGGCGCAGGCCGCCGATTTGCGCAAGCTGCTCGAAATGACCCGCCGGGATCTGGACGAGGCGCGCGCCCGCATCGAACGTCTCGAGTCCACTTCGGGCACGCACGCCGGCGCCACCGAACGAATGCACCGCATGCTCCGCCTCGCCGAGGACGAGGCCGCGGAGATGCACCTGAAGGCCGAACGCGAGTGCAACGACCTCCGTCAGCGCACCGACGTGGAGATCGCCGCGTTGCGCGCGGACGCCGAACGCGAGGCGGCCGCGATGCGGTCGGAGGCCGAGTCCGAGCTCTACGCGAGCCGCCAGGACTGCGCCACCCGCGCCGCCGCGATGGAACGCCGCGAGCTGGAGATGGAACGCCGCTGCGCCGACCTGGAGGCCCAGCACCGCCAGCGCGCCGACGAGGTGGAGCGCGAGTGCGCCGCCGCCGTCGAGCAGGCCCAGAACGACGCCGACCGCCTGCTGCGCGAGACGGCGCTGGCGTGCAACTCCCTCGAGGCCGACTCGGAGCGCAAGCGCCAGAAGGCGCAGCAGTTCTTCGAGCTGACCATGACCCGCCGCCGCAACGAGGCCGCGCAACACCTGCAGGAGCAGGAGGCGCTGGCGCGGGCGCGCGCCGAGTTCGTGGTGAAGGTCGCCTGCCGCGAGGCGAACCGCCGGCTGGCCGAGGTCGCCGACCGGACCGACGAGCTGCACGAGCTCCGCCGGACCGTGCACGCGCAGCTGTCCGCCGCCCGTGCCGCGCTGGCCGTGGCCGCCGACCGCGTCACCCCGGTGCTGATCCCGGAGCAGGTGGCGGCGTCGTGAAGCGCTGGATGCCGTTGGTCGCCGGGGCGCTGATGGTGCCCGCGTCGGTGACGGCATTCGGTTTCTCGGTCTACGGCGAGGAGCTGGAGTCGGCGCTGTCGTCGTCACCCGCCGAGCCCGTCGCGCGGTTCGGACCGGTGCCGGTGAACGACTTCGTGGCACCGCAGCGGATGCAGCCACCCGCACCGCAGCCGGTGCCCGCGCCGGTCGCGCAGCAGCGCGTGCGCGACCTGTTCACCTCGCACGCGGTCAAGGGCATCACGTTCGCACCGGGCACGTCGTCTCTCGTGGGCCGCGGTGAGGCCGTGCGGCGCGGTTTGGCCAGTGCCCTGCGCAACATCAGCGGGGGCACTGTGACCCTGGTGGCCCATGCGTGGAACGGCGAGACTGCGTCGCACCGGTGCGACGTGCTCGCGAGGGAGAGAGCCGGCCTGGTGCGCGACTACCTGGCCGAGCAGGGGGTGGCGAACGTCGTGATCACTCGGGTGATCGTGGACCCCGTCTGGGGCCCGCCCTCGGACGGCGGACCACAGGTCGACGTCCTCGTCGTATAGGTAGGAGCCTGGTCATGGCAGGGGCCGTCGGGATCGTCTTCGGGTTGTGCGTGCTGTCCTTCACGTTAGGGGCAGCCCTGATGTACGTGCTGATGCGGCGCCGCGAGGACGCCCGCGGGCCGTCGGCGTCCGCCGCGGACCGGCCGGTCGAACGGACGTGGGTCGAGAAGCCCGCGCGTGTGGAGCCGGTCGACGACGAGTACGACTCGCGGCCCATCCACCGCAACCCCGTGGTGGGGCTGCCGCAGCTGGAGCCGGCGCTGGCGGCGCTGGCGGAACCCGAAACTGTCGGTGCCGCCGGATACGATCGGGATGGGGACCTCGCGCCCCCCTTGGGGGAAGTTGAAGCCCCCGAATCGAGCGTAGCCGCGAGCACCGACATTTCTGAGAGCGTCGAGGACCTCGTCGAGGAGCAGGAACCCGAGCCGGAGCCGGAAGTGCCCGCGGAGGCGACGCTGCCGCCACCCGCGCCACCGCAACCGGTCGAGCACACCACGTGGGTCGAGCGCGAGGACTTCCGCCAGCGGTACCTGCGGACGTTCGAAGAGGTGCGCCGCAAGGCCGGCAGCAACTGAAGGTCCGAAAGCCTTCGGTTCCTGTCCGAAACTCGCCGGACATCTGTCGGTGCCCGCTGATATCACTCTGATCATGACTTCCAGCACCGATCGCACCCAGCTCTTCCACGCCCTTCACCAGCCCGGTCCGCTCGCCCTGCCGAACGCCTGGGACGTGGCGTCCGCCCTCGTCGTCGAGGCCGCCGGTGCCAAGGCGGTCGCCACCACGAGCGCCGGTGTGGCGTGGAGCCTCGGTGCGGCGGACGGCGACCGGCTCGGCAGGGACCGGGCGGTCGACCTCGTCGCCAGGATCGTGCGGGCGGTCGGGATCCCGGTGAGCGCCGACATCGAGTCCGGCTTCGGCCGCACCGCCGACGAGGTGGCCGAGACGGTCCACGCGATCGCCGAGGCCGGGGCGTCCGGCGTGAACATCGAGGACGGGCTCGGCGGTGGGCTGCGCGACATCGAGGAGCAGAAGGAACGGTACGCGGCGGCTCGTGCGGCCGGGCCGGACCTCTACATCAACGCGCGGATCGACACGTACCTGAGGCAGATCGGCGACCCCGCGGATCGGCTGGAGCGCACGCTGGCACGTGCGGCGAGCTTCCTGGAGGCGGGGGCGAGCGGGATCTTCGTGCCGGGCGTGACCGACCTGGAGACGGTCACCGAGCTGGCCAAGGGGATCGCGGCCCCGTTGAACGTGCTCGTGGGGCCGGGCGCGCCCGCCGTCGGCGAGCTGGCGAAGGCGGGCGTCGCCCGGATGAGCCTCGGGTCGGCGGTCGCCGAGGCCGCCTACGCGGTCGCGCGCAGGGCGGCGGAGGAACTGCTGACCCGAGGCACCTACCGCAGTGTCGAAGGCGGCATCGAGTACGGAGAGCTCAACGCGCTTTTGGGCTGATCAGTGCTTCTTGCCGCGGAACTTGCGCAGCAGCTGCTCCGCCTGGGCGCGCTTGTGCGGGTCCTGAGCCATCTGCCGGGCCTTGGCCTGCAGCCGTTGGCCCTGCGGGCTGCGCAGGAACCTGGTGATCTTGTCCATGAACGAGGGCATCGGTCCTCCCGGTGTCCGTTACGTCCAGTTCAACGGACGGAACGGACCCGGAGTTCCCGAAGCTCAGACCGGTGAAACGGTGATGCCCAGCGCGCCGGGGCCCACGTGGGCCCCGATCGCCGAGCTGACCTGGGTCAGCATGAACTGGCGGACGTTGGGCACGCGGCGCCGGAGGTCGCGCAGCAGCCGGGACGCCTTCTCCTCGGCGTCGAAGTGCTCGACGGCCACGTCCACGGTGTCGGTCCCCGCGCGCTTGATCGCGATGTCCAGCATCCGGTTCAGCGCGCGGTCGGCGCCCATCACCCGGTCCAGCGGGGTGATCTGGGAGTCGGCCATGGTCAGCAGCGGCTTCATCGACAGCGCCGAGCCGACCAGCGCCGCCGCGGCACCGATGCGGCCGCCGCGCCGCAGGTACTCGAGGGTGTCGACGTAGATCAGTTCGGTGGATCTGTCGTAACGACGCTGGGCGGTCTCGAGAACTCTCTCGACGCTGCCGCCCGCTTCTGCGATCTTGCCGGCGGCCTGGACGGCGTAGCCGATGCTCATCCCGCAGGTGTGCGTGTCGACGACGTGCACGGGCACGCGGACCTGGGCGGCCGCGGTGCGGGCCGCCTCGACGGTCGCGGACAGCCCGCCGGACACGTGCACGGACACGATCGAGCGGACGCCCTGCGCCGCCAGTTCGTTGTACGTCCAGAAGAACGCGCCGGGATCGGGTGGGATCGTCGCCACCGGCACGTTCGAACGCATGGCCGAGACCAGCTCGGGGACCGGGATGCGGGACTCGTCATCCGTGTGGTCGCCGATCCGGACCTGGATCTGGACGACCTCGATGCCGAGTTGATCAGTCAGCTGCGCCGGGAGGCAGGCCGTGGAGTCGGTCACAACTGCTACTCGCCGGTACATGTCGGGGCAGCGTAGTCCCCCGAATGGGTTAAG
Organism: Lentzea sp. NPDC004789; assembly: GCF_053601075.1. Classification (NCBI taxonomy): domain Bacteria; kingdom Bacillati; phylum Actinomycetota; class Actinomycetes; order Pseudonocardiales; family Pseudonocardiaceae; genus Lentzea; species Lentzea sp. NPDC004789. The sequence goes on from NZ_JBSGBE010000004.1 coordinate 210,582, forward strand.
TCTCTCCAGGTGTCTTGAACGGGTGACAACTGTCACGCTTGCGGGGTGCTTGCTGCCGTTTGCAGGGGTGCTACTGGCGGGTAACATCCGAGTGATGGCAGGGTCGTGAACACCCGGCGGCGCAGTCCTACAGTCCTCTGCGCAAGCGTCGCCGCCCGTCCGCAGGAGGTCGAAGAGGACCTATGAACATTGTTGTCCTGGTCAAGCAGGTGCCTGACACCTGGTCCGAGCGCAAGCTCACCGACGCCGACCACACCCTTGACCGCGAGTCCGCGGATGCCGTGCTCGACGAGATCAACGAGCGCGCCGTCGAAGAGGCCCTGCAGCTGCAGGAGGCCCACGGCGGTGAGGTCACCGTGATCGCGATGGGTCCCGACCGCGCCACCGACGCCATCCGCAAGGCGCTGTCGATGGGTGCCGACAAGGCGATCCACGTGAGCGACGAGGCGCTGCACGGCTCGGACGTGCTGGCCACGGCGAAGGTCCTCGCGAAGGCGATCGGCACGGTCGAGAACGTCGACCTGGTCATCGCGGGCAACGAGGCGACGGACGGTCGCGCGGGCGCTGTCCCGGCCATCCTCGCCGAGCTGCTCGGCCTGCCGCAGGTCACCCAGCTGCGCAAGGTCACCGTCGAGGGCACCACGATCAAGGGCGAGCGCGAGACCGACGAGGGCGTCGCGTTCCTCGAGGCGTCGCTCCCGGCCGTGGTCTCCGTGACCGAGAAGATCAACGAGCCGCGTTACCCGTCCTTCAAGGGCATCATGGCCGCGAAGAAGAAGCCGGTCTCCACGGTCACCGTGGCGGACCTGGGCATCGACGCGTCCGAGGTCGGCCTGTCCGGTGCGTGGACGCAGGTGCTGGAGGCGGCCCCGAAGCCGCCGCGCAGCGCCGGTCAGCGCGTCGAGGACGGCGGCGACGGCGGCCAGAAGATCGCCGAGTTCCTCGTCGGCCAGAAGCTCATCTGAGGGAGGGGAAGTCATGTCTGAAGTTCTGGTTCTGGTCGACCACGTCGACGGCGAGGTCAAGAAGGTCAGCTACGAGCTGCTCACCGCCGCCCGTCGCCTGGGCACTCCGGCCGCCGTGGTCGTGGGCGCGCCCGGCACCGCGGCGAAGATCCGCGAGTCGCTCGGCCGCTTCGGCGCCGCGAAGGTCTACGCCGTCGAGTCCGACGACGCGGTGAACTTCCTCGTCACCCCGAAGGTCGACGCCCTCGCGGCGCTCGCCTCCGGTGCGTCCGCGGTGCTCGTCTCCGCGACCGTCGAGGGCAAGGAGGTCGCGGGCCGTCTCGCCGTGCGTCTCGGCGGCGGTCTGCTCGTGGACGTCGTCGACCTCGAAGCGGACGGCACCGGCGTGCAGTCGATCTTCGGTGGCGCGTTCGTCGTCAAGTCCAAGGTCGGCACCGGCACCCCGGTCATCACCGTCCGCCCCGGCGGAGTCGAGGCCGAGGAGTCGGCCGCGGACGCCGTGCTGGACGAGTCGGTGACCATCTCCGTGGACGCCGCCAAGGCCGCCCGCGTGACCTCCCGCGAGGCCGTCGTCGGTGGCGACCGCCCGGAGCTCACCGAGGCCTCGGTCGTCGTCTCCGGTGGCCGCGGCGTCGGCTCGGCGGAGAAGTTCTCCGTCGTCGAGGAGCTCGCGGACTCGCTGGGTGCCGCCGTCGGTGCCTCGCGCGCCGCCGTCGACTCCGGCTACTACCCGCACCAGTTCCAGGTCGGCCAGACCGGCAAGACGGTCTCGCCGCAGCTGTACGTGGCGCTGGGCATCTCCGGTGCCATCCAGCACCGCGCGGGCATGCAGACCTCGAAGACGATCGTCGCGGTCAACAAGGACCCCGAGGCCCCGATCTTCGAGATCGCCGACTTCGGCGTGGTGGGCGACCTGTTCAACGTCGCGCCGCAGCTGACCGAAGAGGTCCGCAAGCGCAAGGGCTGAGCACAGCTCGTGCGGATGGGCCGTCCCGTTCACGGGGCGGCCCATCCGCGTTCACGGGACAACCAGCGGTTAACCCGACTGCCACTGAGGCGTCATCGTTCTGACCTGCTGTCATTCGCCGACCCGGCTTCACCCTGGTTCGCATGACGCAGCCGGAACTGCTTGTCAGCACCCCCGTCCAGCAGGACGAGGACGCCCCCCGCTACTCCCTCCTCGTCGCCCGTGACGGCGAAGAAGTCGTCGCCGCGCAGAGACTGCGCTACGACGTGTTCGCCGGTGAGATGGGGGCGACGCTGCACACCGGCGTGCCCGGCCTCGACGTCGACGAGTTCGACGAGCACTGCGACCACCTGGTGGTCCGCGACGACCGCACCGGTGCGATCGTCGGCGGTTACCGCATGCTGCCGCCGGAGCGCGCGAGGGAGGCCGGCCGGCTCTACAGCGACGGCGAGTTCGACCTCGCGAACCTCGACGACATCCGGCACACCACGGTGGAGACCGGGCGCTCCTGCGTGCACCCCGACCACCGCAACGGTGCCGTCGTCAGCCTCGTGTGGGCGGGCATCGCCCGGTACATGCTGCTGAGCGGCCACAAGTGGCTCGTCGGGTGCGCGTCCATCCCGCTGCACGACGGCGGCGGCCTCGCGGCCGGGGTCTGGGACACCGTGCACGCCAAGCACTACGCGCCCGAGCAGTACCGCGTCACGCCGCACCACCCGTGGGACGTCGACCGGATCGCACGGCCCGCCAGGACGGTGATCCCGCCGCTGCTCAAGGGTTACCTGCGGCTGGGCGCCAAGGTCTGCGGGCGGCCCGCCCTCGACGCGGACTTCGGGGTCGCGGACCTCTTCATCCTGCTCGGCATGGACCACGTGGATCAGCGCTATCTCAAGTTCTTCCTGGGGGAGACGGCATGAGTCACGCCTGGATGCCCACGTCGCCGTGCGGCGACGGGTGCGTCAGCGGTGCGCCGGAACAGGTGAGCGGGTTCCGGCAGACGTGGCGGGCGGTCACGGCGGCCGCCGCGATCCTTTGCGGCGCAGCGATCGCGCTCGCCCTCCTGCTGCCGGGCAGGCAGCGGGAGAGCGTCGTCCGCCTGTGGTTCCACGCGGTGCTGCGGGCCTTCGGCGTGAAGCTGGAGGTCCACGGCGCCAGGAGGTTCCAGGAGATCCCGAAGCGCGGTGTGCTCGTCGCGTGCAACCACGTGTCCTGGCTGGACGAGCTGGCGATCGACTCGGTGCAGCCGATCAGGATCGTCGCCAAGAAGGACATCAAGGGCTGGCCGGTGCTCGGCCGGCTCATCACCGCGGCGGGCACGGTCTACCTCGACCGGGAGAAGCTGCGCGAGCTGCCGCGGACGGTCGCCGAGCTCGCCGCGACCCTGCGCAACGGCAGTGCGGTCGGCATCCACGCCGAGGGCACGACGTGGTGCGGGCTCGCGTCCGGGCGCTACCGGCCCGCGCTGTTCCAGGCCGCGCTCGACGCCGGTGTGCCGGTGCGGCCGATCGTGCTGCGGTACCGGATCGGCGGTCACGTGACCACGCAGCCGGCGTTCGTCGGCAGCGACACGCTGGTCGACTCGATCCGCCGGGTGCTGAAGGTCAAGGGCCTGGTCGTCGAGGTGCACGTGCTCGACGAGATCGCTCCCGGCCGCGCGGCGAACCGGCGCGAGCTGGCGAAACTCGCCGAAGAGCAGTCAAACCGCTTGACCTCGACCGAACTGGAGATAGCACCATCAACGGGTGACTCTCACCGCGTCCGCTCCATCACGCCTCTGGTCGCCTGACCGCCGCTGGCCCACGACGGGCATCCTGCTGCTGGTCACGCTCCTCGCCTTCGAGGCGATGGGCGTCGGCACGGCGATGCCCACGATGGTCCACGAGCTCAAGGGCGAGGCGCTGTACGCGTGGCCGTTCCTCGCGAACCTCGCGGCGAGCGTCATCGCCACGGTCTTCTCCGGACGGCTCTCCGACCGGCGGGGACCGAAGCCGTCGGTGCTGATCGGGGTGACGGTCTTCCTGGCGGGCCTGGTCGTCGCGGGCCTGGCGGAGAGCATGACGGTGCTGCTGGCCGGCCGGGTGCTGCAGGGTTTCGGCGCGGGCCTGCTGATCGTCGCGATCTACGTGCTGATCGCGCTCGCCTATCCCGAGAGCGACCGGCCGGCCGTGTTCGGCGCGCTGTCCGCGGCGTGGGTGGTGCCGTCGCTGGTGGGGCCGGCGGTCGCGGGCTGGGCGACCGAGCACCTGACCTGGCGGCTGGTGTTCCTCGCGATCGTGCCGTTGGTGCTGTTCGGCAGCCTGCTGCTGATCCCGGTGCTCAAGGCCCTGCCGCCGCACGACGCGACCCCGCCGCAGCGCAGGTACCTGCCGGTCGCCGCGGTGGCGGTCGGGGTGGGCGTGGCGAGCCTGAGCTGGTCGCTGCAGCACCGCACGTGGTGGCTGCTCGCGGTGGCGTTGCTGCTGCTGGCGCCCGCGCTGCGGATCCTGCTGCCCAAGGGCACGCTGATCGCCCGGCGCGGCCTGCCGGTCACGATCCTCGCGCGCGGCCTGCTGGCCGGCACGTTCTTCGCCGTCGAGGGCTTCATCCCGCTCACGCTGACCGTCGTGCACGGCTACTCGCCGCTGGAGGCTGGTCTGCCGCTGACGCTGAGCGCGCTCGGCTGGGCCGGTGCGTCGATGTGGGCGTCGCGGCACCCCGAGATCGAGCGCCACACGCTCGTGCGGGTCGGGTTCCTGTTCACCGCGACCGGCATGGCGGCCGTGACGCTCATCGCACCTTCGTGGGGCCCTGCCTGGCTGACGCTGGTCCTGTGGGGCTTCGCCGGCGCGGGCATGGGCCTCGCGACCTCCAGCGTCGGCGTGCTGATGATGGCCGCGTCGCCCGAGCAGGACCGGGGTTTCAACTCGGCGGCACTGCAGATCTCGGACATGCTCTTCTCCGCGACCATGATCGGACTCGGCGGCGTCGTGGTGGTGGCGACCGCGCCGACCGCGGGCGTGGTGGTGCTGAACCTGTCCATGGCGGCGTTGGCCGTGGTGGGAGCGATTCTGACCGGACCACGCATGCGGGCTACCCTTGAGTCCTGATGGCTTATCTCGACCACGCTGCCACGACCCCGATGCACCCCGAGGCGGTCGCGGCCATGACCGAGGCGTTGTCCACCACGGGCAACGCCTCGTCGCTGCACACCTCCGGCAGGCGGGCGCGGCGTGCGATCGAGGAGGCCCGCGAGACCATCGCCGACGCCCTGGGCGCCCGGCCGTCCGAGGTGCTCTTCACCGGCGGCGGCACGGAGAGCGACAACCTCGCGGTCAAGGGCATCTACTGGGCCTCCGGCAAGCGCCGGGTGCTGGCCTCGGCCGTCGAGCACCACGCCGTGCTGGACGCCGTGGAGTGGCTGGAGCAGCAGGGCGCCGAGGTCACGTGGCTGGAGACCGACTCGTGCGGCCGGGTCTCTGCGGAGACCGTCGAAGCCGCTCTGGACGCCTCCGACGACGTCGCGCTCGTCACGACGATGTGGGCCAACAACGAGGTCGGCACCATCAACCCGGTGCACGACATCGCGCGCGTGTGCGCGGAGCGCGGTGTGCCGTTCCACACGGACGCCGTGCAGGCCATGGGCGCGGTGCCGGTCGACTTCGCCGCTTCCGGAGCGTCCGCGCTGACCATGACCGGCCACAAGGTCGGCGGCCCGTACGGCGTCGGTGTGCTGCTGCTGGCGCGTGACGTGAAGTGCACGCCGTTGCTGCACGGCGGCGGCCAGGAGCGGGACGTCCGCTCCGGCACGCTGGACGTGCCGTCGATCGTCGGTCTCGCGCGGGCCGTGCGGATCGCGGTGGACGAGCAGGCTTCCCGTGCTGCTGAACTGGCCGCGCTGCGCGACGAGCTGATCGCGTCGGTTCGCGCGGTGGTGCCGGACGTGATCGTGAACGGCGACCCGGTCGACCGCCTGCCCGGCAACGCGCACCTGACGTTCCCCGGCTGCGAGGGCGACAGCCTGCTGATGCTGCTCGACGCCCGCGGGGTGGAGTGCTCGACGGGCTCCGCGTGCACGGCCGGCGTCGCGCAACCGTCGCACGTGCTGCTGGCGATGGGCGTCGAACCCGCTCTCGCCCGCGGCTCGCTGCGGTTCTCGCTCGGGCACACCTCGACGCGTGCGGACGTTGAGAAGCTCGCGGAGGTCATCGGCCCGGTGGTAGAACGCGCGCGTACGGCAGGTCTGGCAGGCATGAGGCGCAACCGGAAGGTGGTCAAGCAGTGAAGGTCCTCGCGGCGATGAGCGGTGGTGTCGACTCCGCGGTGGCGGCGGCACGAGCCGTCGAAGCGGGACACGACGTCACGGGCGTGCACCTCGCGTTGTCGGCCAAGCCCGGCACCCTGCGCACCGGCGCCCGCGGCTGCTGCACGATCGAGGACGCGCACGACGCGCGCCGCGCCGCCGACCTGATGGGAATCCCGTTCTACGTCTGGGACTTCGCGGAGCGGTTCACCGAGGAGGTCGTCGAGGACTTCGTCGCCGAGTACGCGGCCGGCCGCACGCCCAACCCGTGCCTGCGGTGCAACGAGCGGATCAAGTTCGAGGCGTTGCTGGACAAGGCGATCGCGCTCGGGTTCGACGCGGTGTGCACCGGGCACTACGCGCGACTCGCCGTCGTGGACGGCCGGCCGGAGCTGCGCCGGGCCGCGGATCTGGGCAAGGACCAGTCCTACGTGCTCGCCTCGCTGACCGACGAGCAGCTGGCGCACGCGATGTTCCCGTTGGGGGACACGGTGAAGGACGACGTGCGGGTCGAGGCTGCCTCGCGCGGCCTGTCGGTGGCCAAGAAGCCTGATTCGCACGACATCTGCTTCATCCCGGACGGCGACACCCAGAAGTTCCTGGCCGGTCGCATGGAGACCAAGCCGGGTCTGCTGATCGACGACGAGACCGGTGCGGTGCTCGGGCGGCACGCCGGGGTGCACGAGTTCACGGTGGGGCAGCGCAAGGGGCTCGGGATCTCCGGGCCGGCTCCTGATGGGCGGCCTCGGTACGTGCTGTCGTTGGAGCCTGTTTCTGGCAACGTTCGGGTGGGTGCGGCTGAGAAGCTGGCGGTCACCGGGATTTCTGCTTCCTCGGCTGTTGTGCACGTTGAGTTGGACGGGCCTGTGGAGTGTGTGGCGCAGGTGCGGGCGCATGGGGGGACGGCGCCTGCGGTGGCTGAGCTGGTGGACGGGGTTTTGCGGGTTCAGCTGCGGGAGCCGTTGAAGGGTGTGGCTCCTGGGCAGGCTGTGGCCGTTTATCGGGAGGACGTGGCGGGGGACGTCGTGCTGGCCAGCGCGACGATCGACGCCACTTCGTGAGCTGCCGTTCGCAGGTGGGCGCGTTGGCACCGGGCGGTTGCCTTGCGAGACGCGAGTTTGCGGGTGGTCACCTTGCGTTGGGTGGGTCGCGTTTCAGGGCTTTCGGGGCTCCGCCCCGGACCCGGCCGATCTGATCAAGGACCGGCCGGCGCCGTACGCGGGTTGATGGCACGCCTGTTGCTTACGGCGGCTGCCGGTTGCGTAGTTGGGTTGCGGTGTGCGGGACCACCCCACCGGGTTCGTGTGGAAGGACGGCTCGGCTTCGCCTTCGCGGGTTATCTGGGCTGCCACTCCGAGTTGGCTCCACAGAGGACTGCGCAAGGGAGTTCGCCCGGTACGTCTCCCTTGACGAATGCTGCGAACGCCGCCGCACCGGCTGGTTCCACTGCCAGGCGGAAGTCCGCCCACAGGCGGTCGCGGGCCGCGAGAATGTCCTCATCGGACACCAGCACCGACGAGACGTGGTGCTGCTGCAGGATCTCCAGCGGCAGCTCCCCCGCGCGGGTGGCGCCCAGTGCGTCGGCGGCGACGGAGTTGACCTCCGAGTCGACTGGTGAGCCCGCCTTCAGGGCGTTGTGCATGGCGCAGCAGTGTTCGGGTTCCACGGCGATGATGTGACGGCCGCCGGAGGCCAGTGCCGCGCCCGCGATCAGGCCGCCGCCGCCCACCGCGATGGCGATCGTGTCGACCTCGGGCACGTCCTCGACGATTTCCCGGGTGACGGTCGACTGGCCCTCGATCACCTTCGGGTCGTTGTACGCCTCGACGTAAGGAAGACCGAGGTCGCGGGCGGCCAGTGCGGCTTCGGCGTAGGTGTTGCCGTGGCGGATCAGTTTGGCGCCCAGGGCTTCGATGCGCTTGGTCTTGGTCTCCGGGGCGGTCAGCGGGACGAAGACCGTGGCGTGGGCGCCCAGCAGCTGGGCGGCTTGGGCCACCGCGATGCCGTGGTTGCCGCCGGACGCGGTGACGACTTCGGAGGCGTCCAGCGACAGGAGTTTGTTGACCGCGCCGCGGATCTTGAAGGATCCGGTCAGCTGGAGGTGCTCCAGTTTGAGGACGAGCGGGCGGCCGTCGACCGTCACGTGCATGGTGGGAGTGCGGCGGACGTACTGCGACAGCGGGTTCATGACACCAGTTTCCACAAGAACTGGAACAGGGTGACGATGCCGAGCAGGAAGCAGACGAGGACGAAGGTGCCGCCGACCATCACGATCAGGCAGGCGCCCCAGGAGGTTTCCTCGTGCTGGGTGGCGTCGAGCTCGCGCTGGAGTTCGATGCGGGCTTCCAGGTAGAGGGAGGTGAGGCGGGTTCTGGCGGTCTCGGTGGGGGCCTCGTCCACGCGGCCCTGCCAGCACAGGGCGACCAGGCGGGTCTGGGCTTTGCGGTAGGCGCGTTCGAACGCTTCGGTTTCGGCCGGGTCGCGTTCGTCGGAGAGGTAGGCCCAGCGGCCTGCCTGGGCCGGCTGGCCCAGGGTGCGGTAGACCTCGGCGAGGCGTTCGCGGAGATCGAGCCGGTGCGGGTAGGTGCCGACCAGTCCGGCGATGCGCTGACGTGCGCGCAGCACGCTCGCGAGGTCGCCCCGGCGCAACTCCTCGGCCGCTTTGTGGAGCGTCAGCTCTACCGGCATGAAGATTAGTTTTGCAGGTAGGGCTAGCTTTGACCTGTGTTCGGCCTATCGCTGCTGGTCTCGGGCCTCGCCTGGTGGCTCGGGCTGTACCTGCTCGCCCGCGATCCGCGCAAGCCGCTGTTGTGGTGGGCGGGTGTCGGGCTGCTCGGCTATTCGGCGGCGGTCGTCGTGCCTCATCCCGTGTTGCTCGGCGTACCCGCGCTGGCCTGGACGGGCGTGATCCTGTTGCTCTCGCGGGCCGAGTTGATCAGGTGGTGGTGGGCCGGGTTGCCGGTGTTCTTCGCGGCTTCGTTCTGGGTGCCGTGGCTGGTGCTGCTCCCTTTGGCGGCAGCGGTGGTCGTAGCCATAAGGAAACGCACTTACTTTTCACTCGTCGGAGTGATGTTCGGGCTGTCGGCTGCCGCCTTCCTGCTGCAACTTCTGCCAGACGCGATCACGTTGCCGTCGATCGGCTTCGACCTCGTGGTGTTCGGGGTGCTGGTGGCGGTGACCGATGCCGTCGAGGAGGGGGAGGCGATCCGGGCGGACATGCTGCGGTCGTTCGTGATCGCGGGCTTCACGGCGGTGTTGTTCGGGTCGCAGGTGCTCGTGTTCGGCGGTCCGGAGCTGCTCGCTCACACGACGGTCGCGGCGGCCATCGCGGTGCAGGTGCTGGCGAACCCGCTGGCGGCCGCGGTGGACCGGCTCGCGGTGCCCGCGGTGGCGGCGCAGCGGGCCCAGTTGCGGGAGGCGGCGGAGGCGTTGCCGAAGCGGGGGCCGCTGGTCACCGAGGACGAGGCCGAGTTCGCGCGGCTGACGCGCAAGGCGTTGAGCCACTACGGCGATCTGGGCAAGCTGGTCGCGAGTCCGTTGATCGCGTTGACCGAGGAGGCTCCGCCGCTCGATCGGGCCGCGCAGCTGAAAAGCATGTTGCTGACGAGCATTCAACGCCTGAAGCCCGCGGACGGCGATTTCGGCACGAGCGATGAATGGCGTTACTACAACGCCCTGTACTTCTACTACGTCAAGGGAATCCGGCCGTATTCGGTGCGGACCAAGCGCGAGGACCTCGACGCGGAGGATCGGCGCGCACTGCAGTGGTTCGTGTCACAGGTGCCGGAGCGGACCCTCCACAACTGGCAGAACGCCGCCGCGCGCCTGGTCGCGGCGGACCTGATGGCAGGAGTTGGCAGCGCTTGACGTGGTTCTGGCAGCGCCGGAGCGGCGATGGTCGGGCCATGTTGAAATTCGCCTTGAAACTCGACGGTGTCGCTTCGTTCCTGCTCGGTCTGCTGACCGTGCTGATCCGCCCGGAGGTCGGCGTGCCGGCGGGCTGGCAGATCGGGCTCGGCCTTTTCTGCGTGGTTTACGGCGTGCTCGTCTTCGCGTTGGGCACCCGAGCCGCACCGGACCGCCGAATCGTGCTGCTGGTCGTCATCGGCAATCTCGTGTGGGCCCTGGACAGCATTCTCACGGCCGAGCTGAAGTGGTTCCCGCTCACCGGCCTGGGGGTCGCGCTGGTGCTCGCGCAGGGGCTGGCCGTGCTCGGCTTCGCGGTCCTGCAGTTCCTCGGCCTCAGGAGCGCAACGTCCGCGACCGGCCGCGGAACTCGGCCACGGTCTCCGTCCCCCGCCTGACCGTGATGTCGTAGATCCCGCTGCGGCCGAACCGGGTCCGTTCCACCGCCTCCGCCACCAGCTCGTCGCCCTCGTGCACGGGCCGGATGAAGTCGATCTCGGCCGTGGCGGCGACGGTGACGGACCCGGCCCTGTTGCAGGCGCAGGCGAACGCCGTGTCGGCCAGGAGGAAGACGTACCCGCCGTGCGCGATGCCGTGGCCGTTGATCATGTTTTCGGTCACCGTCATGCGCAGCAACGCGTAGCCGTCGCGCAGTTCGACCGGCTCGATGCCGAGCGCGGTGGAGGCCTTGTCGGCGGCCAGCATCTCGGCGGGACCATCATTCATTCGTGGCAGCGTAATCACTCTGGCGGTGGTGTCACGCGATGTCAGGGCCGCCCTACTGTCCGAGTGCTTGATCGCTCAACGTCGGAGGTGGTCACCATGGGTGGATGTTCTTGCTGCGGCGGTTGCACGGGTCCTGGCTGCGGGTGCTGCAGCAGCTGCTAGAAGGCCTGGACGAGCAGGTGGAGGCCGGTGCGGGGACGGAAGATCCCGCACCGGCCTTCACCTGTGCCGGTCAGGTCAGCCCACGCATTCCGCGTAGGCGTCACCCATCGCGGCCTCCTGTCCGGGTTCGCACGGCGAATCCGGCGTGAGGAACGTGTCCGCGTTCTGCTGAAGACCCGCGTGCAACGCGTTGGTCACGCGGGTCGGCTCGCCGCTCGCCAGCGCGTCGTTGATCTGCTGGTTCCGGTCCGCCGTCGTGGTGCAGCTGATGAAGACGCCGGACGTGACCTGCTTCGGCAGCCAGTACGCGTGCAGGTCGAAGCGGCAGGGCTGGATCTTCCACTGTGCTGCGGCCTGCGCGGCCGGAGCCGCGCAGAAGCCCGCGGACAGGACGAGGCAGAGAACTGCGATGGACCTTCGAGCGAATCTGATCACGGGACTCTCCTGTAGTCGGTCAGAACGAAAAGTCCACGTCCGCTCAGGTGGTCGGTGACCTCGGTCGCGCTGTTAGCGGCTCCTTCCGCATTCACCCGGTTCAGCTACCGCGGAGGGGCGCGGGCGGGAACGCGGGGCGCGTCGCGCTCCCACCCACGTGCGGGGAGGTGCTCGTACTCAGAGCACCTGCTCGATCACCGTAAGTGGCCTAGACCACAGCGTCAATGGGTCTAGACCTTTCTTGTCCGCAGGACAGTGGAACAATTCGGCGGGTGCGTGGAGCAACTGGAATCGGATCGCTGCCCGGAACCGACATCGACGAGGCGGCGCGGGTCGTCGTCGGCGAGCTGCCGGAGCTGCCGCACGTGCCGGAGCTGCCAGCGCGGGGCGTCGGCGCGGACATGATCGGCCGCACCGCCGGCCTGCTCGTCGATCTGGCCATCGAGGTCATCACGTCCGGCTATCGGGTGACCCCGCGGCCGGGGCGGGACCACCGCCGTGCGGTCGACCTCCTCAGGGGTGACCTGGACGCGTTCGACGAGGCGCTGGAACGGGCGGGCGCGCAGCCGGAGACGGTCAAGGTGCAGGCCGCCGGGCCGTGGACGTTGATGTCGAACATCGAGCTGATGCGCGGCCATCGGGTGCTCACGGACCACGGCGCGGTGAAGGAGTTCTCCGAGTCGCTGGCCGAGGGGTTGAAGCAGCACGCCGCCGAGGTCGCCAGGCGCACCGGGGCGAAGGTGGTCGTGCAGCTCGACGAACCCGGGCTGCCGGCCGTGCTGCAGGGGCTGCTGCCGACGCCGTCGAAGCTCGGGACCGTGCCCGCCGTGCCCGAACCGGACGCGCGCGCGGTGCTCGCGACGGTGATCGACGCGCTGAAGGACCACGAGGTGCTGGTCCACTGCTGCGCGCCGCAGCCGCCGTTGACGCTGCTCAGGGAGGCGGGTGCGCAAGCGATTGCGTTCGACGTGACCCTGGTCAAGGGTGCGGAGGCCCTCGACGAGATCGGTGAGACCTGGGAGGCGGGCACGACGCTGGCGCTGGGCCTCGTGCCGAGCGTGGATCCCGGCACGCCCGTGACGTTGAAGGACGTCGGGCAGCGGGCGTTCACCCTGGTCGACCGGCTGGGTTTCCCGCGGTCGATCCTCGCCGAGAAGGCGCTGCCCACTCCGACGTGCGGGCTCGCGGGTGCGACGGCCGGTTGGGTCAAGCGCGCGCTGTCGTTGACCCGTGACCTCTCCTCGGCCTTCGTGGAGCCACCTGAGGGCTGGTGATGCCCGGTTTGGGCGGCTAGTCTGCTGCGAACTATTAGGAAACTTTCTTAACCGTAGGCCGACCGCCGAGGCCTGGACCGGGAGTTCCTCTCATGCGCATCAGACGTGCGGCCCTCGTCGCCGCAGTGCTGTCCGGTGTGGTCGTGGCGCCTGCCCAGGCCGCCCCGGCCGGACACATCAGGCTGGACCAGATCGGTTTCGGCACCGCCGAGGCGAAGCAGGCGTACGTGCTCGGCGGCGCCGCGAACACCAGGTTCACCGTGGTCGACAACCGCGGCAGGACCGTGCTGACCGGGAGGACCGGTGCCTCGACGGGGTCGTGGAGCACGAAGTTCCCCGCCGTGCACCCGATCGACTTCTCGGCGCTGAAGACCGCCGGGACGTACCGGATCAAGGTCGGCTCGGCGACCTCGCCGGCGTTCCGGGTCGACGCGCTGAACAAGCTGTTCCAGCCGGTCGCCGACGACACCGTCGAGTTCTTCCAGGCCCAGCGGGACGGCGCCGCGGTGATCCCGGGGCGGCTCGGCCGCAAGCCCTCGCACCTCACCGACCGCGACGCGATGGTCTACGAGGAACCGGTGTTCAAAGGCGACGGCGGCGACGAGATCGCGGCGCCGCTGAAGGCCACCGGCGTGAAGGTCGACCTCGAAGGCGGCTGGTTCGACGCCGGTGACTTCGTGAAGTTCACCCACGCCTCGTCGTACTCCACCGCGTCGATGCTGCTGGCGTTGCGCAACAAGCACGACGACGCGCTGTACGAAGAGGCGAAGTTCGGGCTCAGGTGGCTCGACAAGGCGTGGGACGAGCGGACGGGCACCCTCTACGCCCAGGTCGGCATCGGCACCGGCTCCGAGGAGTTCGGCTTCGTCGGCGACCACGACGTGTGGCGCCTGCCGGAGGCCGACGACGAGCTCGACGTCAAGCCGGGCGACAGCCAGTACTACATCAAGTACCGGCCCGTGTTCCGGGCGAATTCCGCCGGCGAGAAGATCAGCCCGAACCTGGCCGGCCGCGTCGCCGGCTCGTTCGCGCTGGCCGCGCAGATCGAGGCGCACCGCAACCCGCGCCTCGCGTGCGCGTACCTGGAGAAGGCCGCCAAGCTGTTCTCGCTGGCCAAGACCACGGACGTCGGCGAACTCGTGACGGCGTTCCCGCACGCCTACTACCCCGAGTCGTCGTGGACCGACGACCTGGAGTTCGGCGCGACCCAGCTCGCACTGGCCGCGAAGGCGTTGAACGACAAGCGCTTCGGCCAGTTCGCGCGTGCCGCCGCCCACTGGGCCAAGGAGTTCCTGGCCACGAACGACCCCGACACGCTGAACGTCTACAACATCTCCGCGCTCGGCCACGCCGATCTCGCGAAGCTGCTGAAGGCGGGCGTGCCCGGTGCCGAGGTGACCGAGGCGCAGCTCGTCGGCGACCTCCAGCGCCAGTTGCAGAAGGGCGTCGATGCGGCTCAGCACTCGCCGTTCCGCACCGCCGCCGACGTCGGGAACTGGGACGTCGGCTCGCGCACGTTCGGCTTCATCACGACCGCCGCGCTCTACCGGAAGCTCACCGGCGACCGGAAGTACGAGACGTTCGGCACGCAGCAGCGCGGTTTCGCCCTCGGCACCAACGCCTGGGGCACCTCGTTGATCGTCGGCGTCGGCTCGACGTTCCCGCAGTGCCCGCACCACCAGGTGGCGAACCTGTCCGGCTCGCCGAACGGCGGCTCGAAGGTGCTGGTCGGCGCCGTGATCAACGGCCCGAACGACGCCACGCTGTTCTCCGACCTCGGTGAGATGCCGGCGGGGGCCGTGGACTGCACCAAGCCCTACACCAAGGAGTTCGACTCCGCGAAGTCCGTGTTCGCCGACGACCTGAGGTCCTGGCCGAGCTCCGAGCCCGCCATCGACTTCACGGCGACGGGCGTGCTCGGCTTCTCGCTGATCGCGAACGGCTGAGTGGCGGCGGCGCGGGTCTGGGTGTCCAATTCGGACTTGTGCTCAGGCTCGCGCTGGTGTTCGTGCTGGTGATGGCCGGTACGGCTGAGGCCCTGCCGCGCGATGTCTCCTGCCGGGTGCCCGGCGTGCACGACCCGGACGTGATCCGGGTCGTGCACGCCGCCGGGCTGTCGTTGGGCGTGAGCGACAAGGTGATGCTCGCCGGGTTCGAGGCCGGGTGGGTCGAGTCGCACATGAACAACCTCGCCTGCGGTGACGCGGACTCGCTCGGCGTCTTCCAGCAGCGGCCGTCGATGGGCTGGGGCGCACCCGAGCAGATCATGGACGTGTCGTACGCGGCTCGGCGGTTCTTCTCCCACGCGGTCAAGGTCGACCGGCCGGACCTCACGCCGGGGCTGCTCGCCGACGCGGTGCAGCGGTCGTGCTGCCCCGAGCGCTACGACCGGGCCGTGGACCGGGCCTCGTCCATGCTCCGCCAGGCCTGGCAGGGCGGTCCGGAGGTCGTGGGCGGTGCCGTCCACGTGGTGGAGGACGGCGACGTACGGGTCGATGGCTCGCGGTTGAGCACCTCGCGCGACTTCGTCGGACGTCCATCGGTGGCAGGCCGGTTCGTGTACGCGAGGACCGTGCGCGGTGAGGTCATGGTGCTCGATGACGGGGTGTGGCGACCCGTTCTCTCCGGTGTCGCAGGTGATCCCGAGGCCGTCTTGCGTCCTGATGGGACGGTCGCGCTGTACGCCGTGCTGGCCGACGGCAGCGTCACCGGACTGGGTTCCCCTGGGTTCGCCGCCGGCAAGCCCTCGGCCGTGGTGCGTCCGGACGGATCGGTCGCCGTCTACGTCCGCTCGGGCACCGCGCTCGTGGTCCACGAAGCCGGTGCCTGGCGCCAGGTCGCGTCAGGTCTCGACTCCTCACCGGAGGCGGTTCTCCGTGCTGACGGGACGATCGGCCTGTACACGTTGGTCGGCGGCCGCCCGCACCGCCTCGGCAACGGCTGGGAACCGTTGGGCGACAGCCGTTTCGTCGACACCGTGTCCGCTCAGCCCGACGGCACGGTGTACGCGCGGAAGGCCGACGGCACGGTGGTCAGAGCCGGTTGAACGGCTCCGAGTAGCGGAACGGTCCCGGCGGCACGTCGGCGAACAGGCGGGCCTGGAAGTGCGGCGCCCACTCGGGAACCGGCGGCGTGATCCCGAACTCCTCCGCCAGCCGGAAGCCGAACCGCGAGTAGTAGACGGGGCTGCCGAGCAGGATCACCGCGAGCTCTCCACGAGCCTCCGCGGCTCCGAGCATGGTGTGCACCAACGCCTTGCCGATACCGGCCTGCTGGTGGTCCGGGTGCACGCTGATCGGGCCCAGCCCGAGCGTCGGCACGTCGCCCACGTATCCGCGCGTGCACACGACGTGCCCGAGAACGCGGTTCGGGACGTCATGGGCAACGCCGCCGTCCGCCACCATTGACAGCTCCGGGATCCAGCCCTCGTCCTCCCGCAGCCAGTCGATCAGCGCGGCCTCCGGGCCGTTCTTGAACGCGAGGTTCGTGACGTCGCGGATGGCGTCGATGTCTGCGGGCGTCTCCCGCCGGATCAGCATGACCCCGCACTGTGGCCCAATCGCTTCAGCAAGCGCCACCGAGTTTTCGCCGCCATAATCCGCGGCGTGGTCGTGAGACAGACCGTGATGGTGTGCGTACTCGCCGTGCTGGCCTACGGGGTCCTGTGGTGGTTGTTCAGCGACAAGGAGGAACCCGAGCCGAAAGCACCGGAAGCCCTGTTCCTCACCGACTACTCGAAGGCGGAGAAGGGCAGCTGCGTGAGGTTCACCGGGCCCGGCGAGGACGACCTGGGTCTCACGGTCGTGGACTGCGGGGGTGAACGGGCGGCGCTGAAGATCGGCGCGGTCCTCGCCAGCACGTCCGGCGAGTGCCCGCGCGGTGACTACAAGGTGTTGCGCGACACCAGGCACAACGCGGCGCTGTGCCTGCTGCCCAACGCCCGGCGGGGTGACTGCTTCGAGCTCGACACCGAGAACCTGCAGCGGTCCGTGGTGTCCAAGTTCGACTGTGCGGCCCCGCGGGTGAACGTGCAGGTCGTCGGCATCGCGAAAGAAAGTTGTCCCGAAGAGGCCGAACTCGGTGTTCCCTATGAGGAGATGACGCTCTGCCTGAGGAGGGTGCGTTGATCTTCTTCGAAGATCCCGCCGAGTTCGACGCCTGGCTGCACGAGAACGGCTCCACCGAGACCGAGCTGTGGATCAAGTACGCCAAGAAGGGCTCTGGACTCAAGACGATCACCTACGACGAGGCGCTCGACATCGCGTTGTGCCACGGGTGGATCGACGGGCTCGTGCGGTCCATCGACGAGACCTACTACTCGCAGCGGTGGACGCCGCGCAAGCCGCGCAGCAGGTGGTCCAAGCGCAACTGCGCCAAGGTCGAGGAGCTGATCGCGGCGGGGAAAATGCTGCCGGCGGGGCTCGCCGAGATCGAGAGGGCGAAGGCGGACGGGCGCTGGGAGGCGGCGTACGCGGGTCCCGCCACGATCGAGGTGCCCGACGACCTCGTGGCGGCGCTTGCGGCCAACCCCAAGGCCAAGACCGCGTTCGAAGGCCTGAACAGCCAGAACCGGTACGCGATCCTGTTGCGCATCCACGACGCGAAACGCGCGGAGACACGGCGGAAGCGCATCGCCCAGTTCGTCGAAATGCTGGCCGAAGGGCGCAAGCTCTACGCTTGAGCGAATGAAGTGGTTCCGCCGCCGCAACACCGAAGACGTCGCCCCCGCACACGTGCCGAACGCCGAGGAGGCCGCCCAGCGGTTCTGGGAGCGGTGGTTCGAGCTGGTGCCGGTGGTGAGCTCCGCGCTCGGCGACGGCGAGCCGCACCGCGTCGAGGACGAGCTGACGGCCCTCGTCCGCGATCTGCACCCGGACCTGGTGTTCTCGCTCGAACAGGGCCACCTGGCCATGTACGCGCTGGTGGTCACCGGCCAGGAGGACCCGCGGCTGCGGCCGTACACCGACGCGTGGATCAAGGCGGCGCCGCCGTCGGACATGGTGTGGGAGTTCCACGACTCGGTGCCGCCGGTGCCGGACCCGACCGAGGTCGTCGTGAACCTCGGCGAGGTCAGGATGCGGCTCGGCGACTACCGCGTCGTGGCCCAGGTGGACGGTGACGTCGTGGACGTCGCGGTCTACCACCCCGCCCTGGCCGAGCTGTCCGAGCAGCAGCGGCAGACGATGACGTTCCTGCCGCTGGACGTGACGCTCGGCGAGCGGCTCGCGGGGGAGCGGCTGCGACGGGTGGAGACCGCGCAGCTGGAGCCGGAGGGCACGATCAGCCTGCTGGAGCTGCGTTCGCTCGTCCGGACGCTCGCCCAGGACGCCTGAACGAGCTGCCGAGGTACCCGATCGCGAGCCCCGCGGCGGGCCCGAGCAGCAGCCCGAGCTGATACCTGATCGCCGTGTCGCTCACGCTCATCTGCAGCTCGAACAGCGTGCCGTGGGGGACGGACGGGTCGGGGTTCGCCCACTCCAGGTCGACCTGGCCGGGCAGCAGCACCATCGTGGCGATGGTCAGCGTGGCGAGCAGCACGGCCGCGGCACCACCCGCGCACAGGCCCGCGACGGCACCCTGTCGCTGCTCGCCCGCCAGGACACCGGCCGCCAGCAGCGCGGCGGGCGGCAGCACGGCCAGCACGAACGCGTGCGAGACGTTCCCGACCGGCATGAAGGCGTACACGCTCAACGCCAGCGCGACGCCGCAACCGATGCCGATGACCAACGTCCTGGGCTCGACGGCCATCCGGTGCGACGTCAGCCTCAGCACCGCCACGGCGTACCCGCCGATCAGGAGGATCATCAGCACCCCGCCGATCACCGCACCGCTGCGCATGTCGGCTTCCCAGTTGGCCTGGTCGAACGCCGTGAAGTGGTCGAAGCGGCTGCCCGCATACCGCGACAGCGCCGTCAGCGCCGCCAGGAGTGCGTAGATCGAGGCGTACCCGGCCACGCGGACCGCCTTGGCCGTGCGGTTGGGCGCCACCGGTCCCAGCACCAGCGGCAGCACCGCCAGCACGAGCACCAGGACGATCATGGCCACCCGGTCGAAGGGCACGGCGGGGTTCGCGGAACCGGCGTGCCAGCCGAGCCACACCAGCACCGCACCGACCGTGAGGGACAACAGCGAGTACCCGGCAGAGCGCATCACATCAGCCTCCCGAGTGTTCTCGCGCTGGTGGGCCGACTCGTTACTACGCTGTCGGGCGTGACCAGCGAGAGCCTTGAAGACGTCCCGGCCGAGGTGCGCGAGCGGCATGCCGTGCTCGCGGAAGAGGTGCGCTCGCACCAGTTCCGCTACTACGTGCTGGACGACCCCATCGTCACCGACGGTGAGTTCGACGCGCTGCTCAAGTCGCTGGAGGCACTGGAGGCCGAGCATCCGGGCCTGGCCACGCCGGACTCGCCCACGCAGCTCGTCGGCGGCACGTTCTCGACCGAGTTCAAGGCGGTCGACCACCTGGAGCGGATGCTCAGCCTGGACAACGTCTTCGCCCAGGACGAGCTGACGGCGTGGTTCGAGCGCGTGCGGAAGGACATCGGTGAGGGCACGCACTTCCTGTGCGAGCTGAAGATCGACGGCCTCGCGATCAACCTGCTGTACGAGAAGGGGCGGCTGACGCGCGCGCTGACCCGCGGCGACGGCCGCACGGGTGAGGACGTGACGCTGAACGTCCGCACGATCGCGGACGTTCCCGTGGTGCTGAAGGGCTCGGACGACTACCCGGTGCCGGACCTGGTCGAGGTGCGCGGCGAGGTCTTCTTCGCGGTCGAGGACTTCCTCGCGTTGAACGCCTCGCTGGTCGAGCAGGGCAAGCCGCCGTTCGCCAACCCGCGCAACACCGCGGCGGGCTCGTTGCGGCAGAAGGACCCGAAGGTCACCGCGTCGCGCAAGCTGCGGATGATCTGCCACGGCATCGGCAAGACCGAGGGCTTCGAGGTCGCCCGCCAGTCGCTCGCGTACGAGGCGCTCAAGTCGTGGGGGCTACCGGTCTCCTCGCACACCAAGGTGCTCACCGACCCGGCGGCCATCCGCGAGCACGTCGAGTACTGGGGCGAGCACCGGCACGACGCGGTCCACGAGATCGACGGCGTGGTGATCAAGGTCGACGAGGTGTCGCTGCAACGGCGGCTGGGCACCACGTCGCGCGCGCCGCGGTGGGCCATCGCGTACAAGTACCCGCCGGAAGAGGCGACCACGACGTTGCTGGACATCCAGGTCCAGGTGGGCCGCACCGGCCGCGTCACGCCGTTCGCGGTGATGGAACCGGTGAAGGTGGCGGGGTCCACGGTCGCGCGGGCCACGCTGCACAACGCGTCCGAGGTGAAGCGCAAGGGTGTGCTGATCGGCGACCGGATCGTCATCCGCAAGGCGGGCGACGTGATCCCCGAGGTCTTGGGGCCGGTTCTCGCCGCACGGCCGGACGACGCGCGTGAGTTCGTCATGCCGACGCGGTGCCCGGAGTGCAACGCCGAGCTGCGTCCAATGAAGGAGGGCGACGTCGACATCCGCTGCCCCAACGCGGAGACGTGCCCAGGCCAGCTGCGCGAACGCCTGGCGTACCTCGCTTCCCGTTACGCGCTGGACATCGAGGGACTCGGCGACGAGGCGGCCGCCGCGATCACCGAGTCCACCGTGTACACGAACGAGGCCGACCTGTTCGACCTCGACGCCGACGCCCTGCAGCAGGTCGAGCGGTTCAAGACGAAGGACGGCGAGCTGTCGGCGAACGCGCTGAAGCTGCTGACCAACCTCGAAACCGCCAAGTCACGTCCGCTGTGGAGGGTCCTGGTCGCCCTCTCGATCCGGCACGTCGGACCGACGGCCGCCCGCGCGCTGGCCCTGCAGTTCGGGTCGATGGACGCGATCCTCGAAGCCGACGAGGAGGTCCTGGCGAGCGCGGAGGGCGTTGGTCCGACGATCGCTGCGGCCGTGGTCGAGTGGCGTGAAACCGAGTGGCGCCAACGGGTCGTCGAACGCTGGCGGGCGGCGGGCGTGCGGATGGAGGACGAGCGCGACGCGTCCATCACGCGCAACCTCGAAGGCCTGTCCATCGTGGTCACGGGCTCGCTGACGGAGTTCTCCCGCGACTCGGCCAAGGAGTCGATCCTGGCTCGCGGCGGCAAGGCGGCCGGCTCGGTGTCCAAGAAAACCGCTTTCGTGGTCGTCGGCGACTCGCCAGGATCCAAGTACGACAAGGCCATCTCCCTGAAGGTCCCCGTCCTCGACGAGGCGGGCTTCCGGGTCCTGCTGGAACAGGGCCCGGACGCGGCGAGGGAGGTGGCCGTCATCGGGGAGGAAGGCGCAGATGGCTGACCTGATCATCCGGCCGGCTCGCGAGGCCGATCTGCCGGCGGTGGGCGCGATCACCGTGGAGGCGTACCGCGTGGACGGTTACGTGGGCGACCACGACGACTACGCCAGGACGCTGGCGGACTCGGCGTCCCGGTTCCGCGACGCCGAGATCCTCGTCGCCGCGGACGACTCCGGGACCGTGCTCGGTTCCGTGACGGTCGTGCACCCCGGCACGCCGTACGCCGAGATCTCCCGGCCGGGCGAGCTGGAGTTCCGCATGCTCTCGGTCGCCGCGGCGGCCCGCGGCCGGGGCGTGGGCGAGGCCCTGGTGCGCGCGGTCGTCGACCGGGCACGAGCAGCGGGTCTCGGCCGGGTCGTGCTGTCGTCTTCGGAGAAGATGCTGGCGGCGCACCGGTTGTACGAGCGGCTGGGGTTCACGCGGCTGCCGGACCGGGACTGGTCGCCGTTGCCCGGTGTCCAGCTCATGGCGTACGCGTACGGGCTGCCGCTCTGACGGTGCTGCCTAGCGGCGCGACGACATGATCCGCGCCCGCAGCTTGAGGTCACCGGCCGCCTGCTCGTACAGCAGCGTGCGCAGCACCTCCGCGGGCAGGGCTCTCAGCACGTCGCGCAGCTCCACGTCCTCGGCGTCCGGTGGCGGCACGGTCTCGCCCCGGTCCAGCAGCACCAGCCCGACGGCGACGCAGTGCTTGCAGAAGAAGCCCTCCGACCCGTGCGGGCAGCTGCACTCGCCCACCAGGTGCGTGCCCGACCACGACAGCTCCACCGCGTACGCCGCGTCGTCGCTGCCGCGCACCCGAGCCGCCACGTGCCTGCTGTGCACCCGCAGGGACAGCACGGCGTCGCGGTAGGTGAGGCCGCGCCAGTACGACTTGGTGCCCGCGCGGTGCAACAGCAGCTCGGTGGTGAGGGTCGTCGACACGGACGTCATCCAACCGGGTGACCCTGAAAAGAACCAACAGAAGGATCAACGTGATCGAGATCGGCCCGCTCGGCGCCGCGGACCGCGGCCGGTGGCAGGAGCTCTTCGAGGGCTACAACACCTTCTACCAACGGACGTTGCCGCCGGAGACCTACGACGAGAAGTGGCAGGCCTTCCAGGACGACAAGATCATCCACGCCCTGTGCGCCCGCGACGGCGGCACGCTCGTCGGCATCACGCACTTCTTCCGGCACCCCAGCACGTCCGGGCCGGACGTCTGCTACCTGCAGGACCTCTTCACCGCCCCCGAGGCACGCGGCCGGGGTGTCGGCCGCGCGCTCGTCGAGGCGGTGGCGGAGTGGGCGCAACGGCAGGGCTGCGGCCGCGTGTACTGGCACACCAGCGAGTGGAACGAGACCGCTCGCCGGCTCTACGACCAGATCGCGGAGAAGACGCCCTTCGTCACCTACCGCATCGTGTTCTAACGGGCCGTCGACTCCAGGTCCAGCAACGTCACCGCGGCGCGGAAGTACTTGTTGGTGCCCAGGTCGCGCACGGTCTTGATGTTGAACGCGGCCTTGAGCTTCTCCGCGTCGCCCGCGCTCACGCCCTGCAGCGCGTCGACGGGGGCGTCCAGGATCTCGCTGAGCGGGAGGTTCTCGTATGCCTTGTCGAGGAGCAGGTCCAGGTTCACGGTGACGGCCATGATCTTCATACCTCCGGGATGTGGGCGATCACGGCAGATTCTGGGGTCAGATCACGACTTCCGCAGGACGAGAAAGCTGGCCGTTGGAGCAACGCGGCGGCCGGGATTGTGTGGGACCGTATGACGTGTGCTGCAAGCCTGCCTGAACGGCTCCCGCGCAGCCGAGGAGCACCCGGCCCTGCCGCTGTCCCCCGAGCGCCTCGCCGAGGACGCCGCCGACGTCGCCGCGCTCGGCGTCACCTCGGTGCACCTCCACCCCAGGGACGTCATCGGCGCACCCACGCTGGCCGGCCCGGAGATCGCCACCACCATCGCGACCGTCCGCGCGGCGGTGCCGGGCATCGAGATCAGCATCTCGACGAACGTCCCCGGCAACCGCGCCACGCTGATCGCGAGCTGGGCGCCGCTCGCCTCCGGGCGCCCCGACATCGCGAGCGTCCACGTCGCCGAACCCGGCTGGCGTGAGCTGGCCCAGGCCCTGCACCGGGTCAACGTCGGGGTGGAGCTGGTCGTCGAAGTGCCGGAGGAGCTGGGGGAACTGCCCGCGGGCACCGCGCGGATCACCGTCACGGCGACGCGGGAGAACGCCGAAACCCTGCTGCGGCAGGTGGAACCGCTCGGCCTCCCGGTTCTGCTGCACGGCCGCGACGGGGACGCGTGGCCGGTCTTCACCTACGCGGCGACGCTCGAACACCAGGTGCGCATGGGGCTGGAGGACACGCTGCGGATGCCGGACGGACGGCGCGCCAGGAACAACGCCGAGCTGATCGCGATGGCCCGCCGCAACCAGCGGTCCAGGGCGCCGAGCTAGTCCGGCAGCACGACCGCGACGATCCCGGCCAGGTGCGCCAGCCGCGCCACCTCGGCCGCGCGGAACATCGGCCCGCCCGGCCGTCCGACCACGAGCACCCGGTCCGGCTTGCCCAGCGGCGTGGCGGCGAGCTCGGTGCCCAGCTCGCGCCAGGTCTCCGGCACCCACTCCTCCTCGCCGTCGAGCACGGTCGCGCGCTCCAGCGGGAACCAGGGCACGTCGGCGAGCCGGGTCTCCGGAGCCGCGGACGACGCGGTCAGCCGGTTGATCCCGGTGCCCTCGGGCCCGACCACGACGGCCCAGCCGGCCCGGATGATCTTCGGGACGCCCTCGGTGAAGACCTCGAGACCCTTGTGCGGTTCCTCGGCGATCTCCTCGACGAGCTCCAGCTCGCGGTGGGTGTCGAGGATGCCCGCGTACGGCCGCACCGCGTCCACCTCGACGCCCTCGACCGACTCGGCCGCGGTGATCAGCGTGTCCGGCAGCCGGCCGGAGGGCAGTTCCACCACGAGGTCGTCGATGGCGACGCCGGAACCGCGTTCCACCACGTCGACGCTGAGTATGTCCGCCCCGATCTCGCCCAAAGCCGTTGCGACCGCGCCGAGGGTGCCGGGACGGTCCGGGAGCTGGACCCGGATCAGGAACGACAAGGTGAACGCCTCCATAGCTCGTGCGCGAGACCCCGCGTCTCGCGCCGTTGCCGGTCGGTGATTCTCGCAGACGCATCCTCAACGCATGACCTGCTGTCCGCGTTGCGGAACGGTTAAGTTGATTCGTCAGGTAGTAACCGGTTCGAGGACCGCACTGACCAGCCCATAGACTCACGGGGTTCCCGAATCGAATCCCGACCCTACGGGGGTTGACAGGAGTGCCCAGCATCTCCCGCGACGAGGTCGCGCACCTGGCGAAGCTCGCCAGGCTGGCCGTCACCGAGGACGAGCTCGACTTGTTCGCCGGCCAGCTCGACGTGATCCTCCAGTCGGTGGCTTCCGTTGGCGACATCGCCACGGCCGACATCCCGCCGACGTCGCACGCCGTTCCGCTGACCAACGTCTTCCGCGAGGACGTGGTCCGTCCGAGCCTCGGTCAGCAGCAGGCGCTCTCAGGCGCTCCTGAAGCCGAGGACGGCCGGTTCCGCGTGCCCCGCATCCTGGGTGAGGAAGCATGACCAACGACCTGATCCACGCCACCGCGGCCGAGCTCGCCGCGAAGATCCACAGCGGTGAGGTCTCCAGCGTCGAGGTCACGCAGGCCCACCTGGACCGCATCGCCGAGACCGACGGGAAGGTCAACGCCTTCCTGCACGTCGACACCGAGGGCGCGCTCGCGCAGGCCCGTCGCGTCGACGAGGCGGTCAAGGCGGGCGAAACCGTCGGAGCGCTCGCCGGTGTGCCGCTGGCGCTCAAGGACGTCATGACCACCGAGGGCGTGCCGACCACGGTCGGTTCCAAGATCCTCGAAGGGTGGCTGCCGCCCTACGACGCCACGGTGACGCGCAAGCTCAAGGAAGCCGGCGTCGTCATCCTCGGCAAGACGAACATGGACGAGTTCGCCATGGGCTCGTCGACCGAGAACTCGGCGTACGGCCCCACGCACAACCCGTGGGACCTGGAGCGCATCCCCGGCGGCTCCGGCGGTGGTTCGTCCGCCGCGCTGGCCGCGTACCAGGCGCCGCTCGCCATCGGCACCGACACCGGTGGCTCGATCCGCCAGCCTGGTGCGGTCACCGGCACCGTCGGCGTGAAGCCGACCTACGGCGGTGTGTCCCGCTACGGCCTCGTCGCGTTCTCCAGCTCTTTGGACCAGGCCGGTCCGTGTGCGCGCACGGTGCTCGACGCCGCGTTGCTGCACGAGGTCATCGCGGGCTACGACCACATGGACTCGACGTCCATCAACGCCCCGGTCCCGCCGGTCGTCGCCGCCGCCCGCGAGGGCCTGAACGGCGACCTGTCCGGTCTGCGCGTCGGTGTCGTCACGCAGTTCCAGGGCGAGGGCTACCAGCCGGGCGTGCTGCGCAGCTTCCAGGCCGCCGTGTCGCAGCTCAAGGAGCTCGGCGCGGAGATCGCGGACGTGTCGTGCCCGAGCTTCGACTACGCGCTGCCCGCCTACTACCTCATCGCGCCGAGCGAGTGCTCGTCGAACCTCGCCCGGTTCGACGCCATGCGCTACGGCCTGCGCGTCGGCGACGACGGCACGCGCAGCACCGAGGAGGTCATGTCGCTGACCCGCGAGGCCGGCTTCGGCCCCGAGGTCAAGCGCCGCATCATGATCGGCACGTATGCGCTGTCGTCCGGCTACTACGACGCGTACTACGGCTCGGCCCAGAAGGTCCGCACGCTGATCACGCGGGACTTCGCCAAGGCGTTCGAGAACTTCGACGTGCTCATCTCGCCGACGACGCCGACCACGGCGTTCAAGATCGGCGAGCGCGCGAACGACCCGATCGCCATGTACAAGGCGGACCTCTGCACCATTCCCGCGAACCTCGCGGGCACCCCGGCCATGAGCGTCCCGAGTGGACTGTCCGATGAGGACGGCCTGCCGGTCGGTCTGCAGATCATGGCCCCGGCGCTGCAGGACCACCGCATGTACCGCGTCGCCGCCGCTTACGAGGCCGCGCGCGGTGCGTTTGGAGGTCCGTCGCTGTGAACATCAAGAAGGCGCGGGGTTTCCTCGGCCTCGCCGGTGCGGTGGCAGGAGCCGTGGGAGCGTTCTCCGGCCTGCGGGCCGCCCGTGAGAAGAACGACAAGCTGGCCCTGGCGAACGCGATCGCGAGCATCGCCGTGGCGGTCACCGGTGCCGCGCTGGCCGTGCGCGCTCTGCGGAAGGACGAGTTGGCATGACCGCTCTGGTTGAGCTGATGGGCTACGACGAGGTCATCGAGAAGTACGACCCCGTCCTGGGCCTGGAAGTGCACGTCGAGCTGCACACCAACACGAAGATGTTCTGCGGCTGCGCCAACGAGTTCGGCGGCGAGCCGAACACGAACACCTGTCCGACGTGCCTCGGCCTGCCGGGCTCGCTGCCGGTGGTGAACGGCAAGGCCGTCGAGTCCGCGATCCGCATCGGCCTCGCGCTGAACTGCGAGATCGCCGACTGGTGCCGGTTCGCGCGGAAGAACTACTTCTACCCGGACATGCCGAAGAACTTCCAGACGTCGCAGTACGACGAGCCGATCGCCTTCAACGGCTGGCTCGACGTGACGCTGGACGACGGCGAGGTCATCCGCGTCGAGATCGAGCGCGCGCACATGGAGGAGGACACCGGCAAGTCGCTGCACGTCGGTGGCGCCACCGGCCGCATCCACGGTGCCGAGCACTCACTGCTCGACTACAACCGCGCGGGCGTGCCGCTGATCGAGATCGTCACGAAGATGATCCCGGGCACCGGCCGTCGCGCCCCCGAGGTGGCCCGCGCGTACGTCACCGCGTTGCGCGACCTGCTGAAGGCGCTCGACGTGTCCGACGTCCGCATGGACCAGGGCTCGCTGCGCTGCGACGCGAACGTCTCGCTCTCGCCGAAGTCCACCGGCGAGCTGGGCACCCGCACCGAGACCAAGAACGTCAACTCGCTGCGCAGCGTCGAGCGCGCCGTCCGCTTCGAGATGACGCGTCAGGCCGCGGTGCTCGCCTCCGGCGGTTCGGTGACCCAGGAGACCCGTCACTTCGACGAGTCCTCCGGCACCACGTCGCCCGGCCGCAAGAAGGAGACGGCGGAGGACTACCGCTACTTCCCGGAGCCCGACCTGGTCCCGATCGCGCCGTCGCGCGAGTGGGTCGAGGAGCTCCGCGGCACCCTGCCCGAGCTCCCCTGGGAGCGCCGCGCGCGCATCCAGAAGGAGTGGAACCTCACCGACGAGGTGCTGCGCGACCTGGTCAACGCCGGCGCGCTGGACCTCATCGAGGCCACGGTCGTCGCGGGCGCGAAGCCGGACGAGGCCCGCTCGTGGTGGGTGTCGTACCTGGCGCAGCAGGCCAACTCCCGCGGCGTTGAGCTGTCCGACCTGCCCATCACCCCGGCGCACGTGGCACGGGTGATCGAGCTGGTGAACTCGGGCGCGCTCACCAACAAGCTCGCCCGCGAGGCCGTCAACGGCGTCCTCGAA
This sequence comes from Lentzea sp. NPDC004789, assembly GCF_053601075.1. Lineage (NCBI taxonomy): Bacteria > Bacillati > Actinomycetota > Actinomycetes > Pseudonocardiales > Pseudonocardiaceae > Lentzea > Lentzea sp. NPDC004789. Next base: position 238,159 of record NZ_JBSGBE010000004.1, read on the forward strand.
GGCGAAGGCACCCCGGACGAGGTCGTCGAGAAGCGCGGCCTGAAGGTCGTCTCCGACGACTCGGCCCTGGAAAAGGCCGTGGACGAGGCCCTCGCCGCCCAGCCGGACGTGGCCCAGAAGATCCGCGACGGCAAGGTCCAGGCGGCCGGCGCCATCGTCGGCGCGGTCATGAAGGCCACGAAGGGACAGGCCGACGCGGCCCGCGTGCGCGAGATCGTGCTCGCACGCTGCTCGTAGATACACAATCGAAGCAAAAATCACAAAGGGTCACCTGTTTGTGCAGGTGACCCTTTGTGATCTTAGGCCGACCGAGTGGCTGTTAGCTAAATGAGACGTATACCCGTAGCCGTGTGTGCGACTCTTTCTGACGCACCCATCTGGGGGGATGGGAAGTAAATAGTCCAAACGAGGGGGGAAAACCTCATGAGCGGTCAACGCGAAGGCTTCATCAGCGACATCCTGCACAAGGTCGAGGACCTGGTCACGGGTGGCGACCACACGGAGCCGAAGACTCCGCCGCAAGAAGACCCGCCGATGACCCCGCAGTGCTGCGGCCCGCTTCCTCCCGGTCATCCGCTGGTCGGTGAACCGCGGCTGGTCACCGAGGGCGCGGTCGAGCACGACCCGGACTGCCCGAACCACCCGGACAACCTGGCGAAGGCGGAAGTAGCCAGCTAGTGACCCTCTGCGGTGTCCGCCAACCAGGTGTGTGCCTGGTTGGCGGACAGCGCCATTCGGGTGGCATGTGGTGTGATGATCACATGCCCGCTCGTGCCTTGGACAGAGCGCGCGAGATGTACCAGCAGGGATGGGCGGAGCAGGCGAAGCATCGGTTTCCAGCCTCCATCCGCCTTCTGAAGCGTGCACTCGTGCATGCTGACCGTGCCCCGGACAGTCCGGAACGGACGGAGCTTCGGGCCCGCATCCTGTACAACCTCGGCCGGTGTGTCGGCGAGACGAGTGGCCTTGAGGCCGCTGTCGAGCTTTTCGACAGGGCACGTCGCGAGATCGACCTGCTCGACGATCCCTGGCTGCGTGTGCTGCTGAAGGGGAACACCGACTACTGCCACGGCGGCATGATCATGCGCATGGGCCAGCCGGAGCAGGCGGTCCAGTGGTTCACGCCCTTCATCAGGTTCACCGAGGACGCGCTGCGAACGTCGCCAGAGCGGATCGACAAGGAGTGGGCGCAACGGCTCGCGACGTCTCTGACCGCCAGGGCCTTCTCCAACGCGGCCATCCGCAGGCGTGATGCCGCGATTGCCGATCTGGAACGGGTGGCTGTGCTCAGCCGTGACTACGGCCTGGACGACCTTCACCCCTACACGGTCGTAGCGCTCGCCAACACCTACAAGCAGAGCGGGGACCTGGTCGAGGCCCTTCGCCGCTACGAAGAAGCGGAACGCTTCCTCCGCGCCGCCCAGCAGCCGTCGCTGCTCGCGCAGGTACAACTGCTCCAAGCCGAAGCCATGTTGATGGTCGGCATGTCCGACGACGTCGGCCGGATGCTGGACGAGGCGTTGCCGGTGCTACGCCGGGAGAAGGTCCAGCAGGACATCGCCGAGGTCGAGATGTACCGCGCATCGGCAGCACTGCTCGACGACCAGTTCGACCTGGCCCGCCGGATGGCGAAAGCCTCCATGCGCAAGCTGGAGAAGCGCGGCAGCCCGTGGTGGATGATGGCCGCTTTGATCGAGCTCTGGGCGCACGCCTTGCAGGCGAAACGCGTTACGAACGCGTTGGTGCAGAAGGCGTTGGTGCTCTCCGATGCTCTCGCCGCCAACCACCTGCTGGACGAGGCGTGGCTCGCGAAGGTGATCGCGGTACGGCTCGAGGTTCGCGGAGGCCGACTCGGTCACGGTGAAGAGTTGTTGAGGCAACTGCCACGTCCACGTGCAGTCACTCCACTGGACCACCGCATGCAGCGACGGCTCGTGCTGGCCGAACTCGCTCTGGCCAAGGGCGATCGTCGCACTGCGTTGCTGCACGCGCGCAAGGGTTTGGACGAACTCGGGCTCGTGCGCGACCAGCTGGGTGGGCTGGAGTTGGTGTCCGCAACCGCTGTGCACGGCCGTGAACTGCGCGAACTGGCGATACGCCTGGCTCTGGAAAGCAACAACGCGCGCCACGTGTTCGTGTGGCTGGAGCGCACCCGAGCACAGACGTACCGCTATGAACCGTTGGAGCACGTCGAGAACACCGAGCTGGCCGAGCGCATCGCCGAGGTGCGCGGACTCGGCCGGGAACTGATGCGCGCCGGTCTCGACGGCCGGCCCACCGCCGAGCTGCGCAATGAGCTGGTGAAGGCACAACGCGAGGCCAACCGGCTCGGATGGCACGCCCAGCGGTGGGGCAAGCCGCGGCCGATGGCGACCCTCCCCGAGGTGATCGCGGAACTCGGCGAGCGGGCCATGGTCAGCTTCGTCGTCTCCGGCGGTGGCATGATCGCCGTCGTCATCGCGGGCGGCAAGGTGCGGATGGTCCGGCTGGGAGCCGCCAAGGAGGCGCTGGAGAGCGCGCAGAAGCTCCACTTCGACCTCAACGCGCTCGCCCCCGACTACCTGCCCCAGCCGTTGGTGCAGGTCATCGGCGCCTCGGCACGTAAGCAGGCGGACGCGCTGGACGCGATGCTGATCAAGCCGTTGAGCCGCCTCATCGGCGAACGCGAGCTGATCGTGGTGCCGACCGGCGCGCTGTACGCGGTGCCGTGGGGTGTCATCCCGAGTCTGCACGGGCGGCCGGTCGTCACGGCGCCGAGTGCCACGGCGTGGCTCGCCGCAACGCAGCCCGACAAGCCGAAGACGGATCGGGTGCTGCTGGTGCGGGGCCCGAGCCTGCAGTTCGCGGACGGCGAGCTCGACCGGCTCGCGGTGCACCACGAGAAGGCGACCGTGCTGTCCGGTGACGACGCGACGGCCGCGGAGGTTCTCGCGCACCTCGACGGAGCCGACCTCGTGCACATCGCTGCGCACGGGGAGCACGAGAACGAGAACGCGTTGTTCTCGCGGCTCGAACTTGTCGACGGGCCGTTGTTCGCGCACGAGCTCGGCCGCCTGCGCAAACCTCCCGCTCACGTCGTGCTGGCCGCCTGTTCGCTGGCGTTGAACCGGATCAGGCCTGGTGACGAAGCCCTCGGGTTCGCGGGCGCGATGCTCGCCGGCGGCACCAGGACCGTCGTCGCGGCGGCCAGCAAGGTCGGCGACGAGGCCAGTGCGGCCGCGATGGCCGACTACCACCAGGCACTGGTGGCGGGGGCGGCGCCGGCGGTGGCGCTGGCCGAGGCGATGGCGAAGGACCCGTTCCGGCGGCCGTTCCTGTGCCTGGGGTCGGGCTAGACCGTTCGAGTGATTGTCGGTGTTCAACGAAATGAACACGCTGGTCAGTGGTGATTTCTAGGCTGCCGCTGCGCCCGGTTGGTGAACTTTTCTCGTTCAGATGCGTCGGTCTGTGCCACTCTCATGGCACAGGTCTTGACCGAGGGGAAACAACGGCCCGCCTATCGGCTCTAGTCGATGCGCGGGCCGTTGTGCGAGAAACGAGCGCATGCGCAGAACTCTGCTGGCTGTTCTACTGGCGGTCACCGCGGCGGTGGCGGCGCCCGTCAGTGGCACGGCTCAACCGTCGAACTCGGACCGGGAGCCCGGAAACGGGCCGGAACGCAACGAAATCGCGGCCCTGGACACCATCTCGGCCCAGGCGGTGCAGGCCCAGGGGGAGAACCGGGCCGATCGCTACCAGGGCTATCCACGCAGGACGAAGCTGCGGACGTATCCCGAAAATCCGGCGGACAAGACCATCAAGCTGAACCTGGCGCCGTACCACTCGCTCGCGCCGCGGCTGAACGCGTTGCAGCAGAAGAGCGACAGGGTCTCGGTCGAGGTGGTCGGCCAGTCCGGGCTCGGCCGCGACCTGTACCTGGTCACGCTGACGGCGCCGGAGAGCCCGGCGCAAACCCGTCTGCAGGAGCAGTTCCGGGCCGGCATCGAGGAGGGGCACGAGGTTCCGGCCGGCCTCTACAAGGCGCCGATCTGGATCAACAACAACATCCACGGTGACGAGTGGGAGGGCACCGACGGCGCGCTGCGCGTCATCGAGCACCTCGCCACGTCGAACGACCGGGACACGCAGACCCTGTTGCGGCGCAGCAGGATCTACTTCAACCTCACGGCGAACCCGGACGGTCGGGTCGCCGGCACGCGCACCAACAACGCGGGCTTCGACCTCAACCGCGACTTCGTCACGAGCTCGCAGCCGGAGAACCGGGCGATGCGCGAGATCGTCGAGCACACCCAGCCGTTGATGATGCTGGACGAGCACGGTTACTCGGAGAACACGCTCATCGAGCCGACGACTCCGCCGCACGGCCAGAACTACGACTTCGACCTGTACATCAAGCACGGCTACGCCAACGGTCTCGCGATGGAGAAGGGCGTGCAGGGCCTCGGTTACCCCGAGACCGCGCACCCGGAGATCCCGTTCCGCGACTACGAGCCCGGTGTGTGGGACGGCTGGGCGCCGATCTACACCGCGCAGTACTCGATGTACCACGGCGCCATCTCGTACACGATCGAGATCCCGCAGCAGGTCAACCGGCAGGCCTACGACACGCTGCCGGTCGCGGAGCTGCAGCGCCGGGCGAAGATCAACACCGATGTCGTCGAGTCCACGATCAAGACCACGATCGGGTACGTGGACGACCACCGCGGCGAGCTGATCTCCAACCAGGTCGAGATGTTCCGCCGCGGCAAGGCGGGCGAGCCGCAGCGCGAGATCCCGGACGGGTTCGTGCCCGGCTTCGGGCCGGAAGACCGCTACCGCACGGAGTTCCCGCGCGCGTACGTGCTCACCGACGACCGTTCGGCGGCCGCCACGGCCAGGCTCGTCGACCACCTGGTGGCTCACGACGTGCGGGTCAAGCGCGCGGAGAGGCCGTTCACGCTGGGTGGTAAGCGCTATCCGGCCGGGTCGTACGTGGTCGACATGCACCAGCCGAAGCGGGCGCTCGCGAACGTGATGCTGGAGCAGGGCAGCGACATCAGCGCCAAGGTGCCGGTGATGTACGACATCTCGGGCTGGAGCCACCGCCTGCTCTGGGGCGCGTCGATCGACATCTACAAGGACGGCCCGTTCCAGTTCACCGGGCGGGACGTCGTCGCGGCGGCCCCGACCGGCGACGTCGACGGCGTTCCCGGTGCCGATCTCGCGCTGACGTTGAACGACGAGAAGGACGCTCTGGCCGTCAACGACCTGCTCGGCCGCGGCATCCCGTTGCGGCGCCAGGACGACGGCACGATCGTGGTCCCGGCAGCCGACCGGCTCGCCGCGCGGGAGGTCGCCGACCGGTACGGCGTCCGCTTCACGACGGCCAAGCCGGGCGGAACGGCGTTGCAGCGCAAGACGATCGCGGCCGCGGTCGGCCCGGACGAGCTGCAGGTGCTGCGGGAGTCCGGGTTCGACGTCCGCACGATCTCCACGGCCGTGCTCAACGCGGGCTTCGACTGGTCGCGCGTCGACGTGCTCTTCGTGTCGTCCGGCCTGAACTACCTGCAGCTCAACGCCACGGCGAAGGCCGCGCTCGACGAGTTCCTCAAGCGCGGCGGCGTGATCACCCGCGGCGCGACGGGCGGCAGGTTCAACGTCGACGCCAAGCTGCTGCAGGCCACGCCGGTCGCGGGCTGGGAGGACGCCAACGGCGTGGTGAACGTCGTCAACGGCACCGGCCCGGTCGGCACCGGCGCGCTGCCGCACTCGTTCGTCTACGCGCCGCAGTGGTTCACGAACCTCGGTCCGGGCGTCAACGTCGACCAGCGCTACGGCAGCACGGTGATCGCCGCGGGCCACTGGCGTCCGCGCGACGACGGCACCGGCGGCCAGGCCGACGCGGCGGGCCAGGCAGCGGTCGTCTCCGGTACGGCAGCCACCGGCGCTCGCGTGGTCCTCTTCGGCACCGAACCGATGTTCCGCAACCACCCGAAGGGCCTCTACGCCCAGGTGGCCCGCGCCGTCTACTGGGCGGGCACCCGCTAGTCCGAAGTGCACGCGGGGAGCTTTCGTACTCTTCTGGAGTACGCGGCGTCCCCGCGTGCGCTCAACTCAGAGGCCGGGTGGGAGGTAGCCGTGGGCCGAGAGGTCGAACCAGTTGCCCTCCGGGTCGATGGCGCGGTACTCGGCGAACGGGCGGTCGCCGCCGCGTAGAGCGGGGCGGGGTTCGAGGGAGTCGAGGTACGGTTCGACCGAGTCGACCTGGAAGCCGAAGTGGTTGAAGCCCGTCGGGACGTCACCGTCGAGGCGTTGCTGGATCAGGGCCAGGTTGACGTACCCGTCGGTGACGAAGTGGCTGCCGTCCGGGTCGGTGTGGAACAGCTCCATCCCGAACCGCGAGGTGTAGAAGTCGGCCATCTTCTTCGGGTCCTGCACGACGAACGCGATGTGCCGCAGTCGAGGCCTGCTCACGACTTCCCCTTCGGGATCATGTTGTGGAACGCGGCGATCTCCCACCCCTCGGCACGCCGGACGACGACGGCCTGCGCGTGTGTGGTGATGCCTGACGGGGCGATGGAGGACGTGACGTGCACGACCGAGATGTCGTCGGACAGCGGCCTGATCAGGCTGATCTCGGTGGTCAGCTTGGTGTCGCGGTACGGCCCGGCGAAGAGCTGCCCGTGCCCGAGAGCGACGGCCCGCCGGCCGAACAGCTCCTCGCCGCGCACGGTCACGAAGTCGACGTCCGCAGCGAAGACCGAGGCGAACGCGTCACCGTCGCCGTCAGCCCAGCCTTGCTCCATGCGTTGCCACAGCGAGTAGATCTGCTCGGTCATGTGAAGTCCTCAAGGGCAGGCGCAGGCACTCGGCGTCCCACGCGGCAAGCGAGTAGTAGAGGCCGCCATGGCGGCGTTCGAGGTAACAGACGACGTTCACGGGCCATCCGCTGTTGCGGAACATGTGCTCGTCCATCGGCGTAGGGCTGTCGCTCAACGGCCGGTCGCGTTCACAGGCGGGCCCCAGCCGGTGCCAGTCCGGGTGCAGGTGGATCGAGCCGAGGACGTCCAACCCGGCCGCGTCGGCGGTGCGCGTGATCGTGAGCAGGTCGGCGGGGTCGAGCCACCACGCCCGCACCGGGTTCTCGTACGCCGTGCCGAACCGCGGCACGATCGTCGACGCGAACTCCTCGCGCGCGGACGGGTCGGTCAGCCGCGCGTTGCGGCCGAACGCCACGTCCCCGACGACCGCCTCCGAGCCCGAGGTCAGGCCGAGCAGCACGGCGAAACACGGTCTCGGTTCGTCCTCGGTGATGAACGAGTATTCGGCGGACGCGGCCTGGAGAAACTTTTTCACGGCGCGGTCCGAAAACAGCACCGCATCGGTGCGCGTCGGGCGCTCGGCCAATTCCATCACGACGGCGAACGTATCGATACGCCCGAGTCTCACGCGAGATTCCGGAGGGTATTGGCCCTATTACATTGAGCGATAACATCGGTCGCATGCGCCTGGAAGTGCGGCATCTCGAACTGGTCGTGGCGATCGCCGACTGCGGCAGCCTGCGCAAGGCGGCCGCACGCCTGCACCTCACCCAGCCCGCGGTGACGACGCAGCTCAAACGCATAGAGGGCCATCTGGGCGGCGTGCTGTTCCTGCGCACGGCAGACGGCGTGCGGCTCACCCCGACCGGTCAGGACTTCGTGCGGGAGGCGCGGTCGATGATCACGCAACTGCACGCTCTCGAACGCGTAACGCGCCGTAACGCGCACAGTTCCGACGCTCCTACCAGGCTCGCCGGAATCCCCGCCTATCACTTCGGACTACTCGTGAGCGCGCTGAAGGACAACGTCACCAGCCGCACCATCAAGGAGACCGGAACGCTCACCGCGCTGCTCACAACGGGTGAACTCGACCTCGCGGTGATGCGTCGATTTCCCGGTACCGAGCTGACGTTGCCGCCGAATGCCGGACATCGGCTGCTGACCCGCGAACCGCTGTTCGTCGGCGTGCCGGAGCACCACCCGTGCGCACGCGAGTCCGAGGTGCCGCTCGCCGCGCTCGCCGACGACAAGTGGGTCATGCCGGAGCCGGACGACAGCGGCATGAACGCCCACTTCGCCCGCGAGTGCGCGGCCGCCGGGTTCGAGCAGCGGATCGCGCACTTCAGCGGCGAGGCGCACGTCGCGCTGACGTTGATCAGGGAGTCCGGCGCGGTGTGCCCGCTCTACCCGGTCGGCGGCACCCCGCCCGGTGTCGCGCGACTGCCGGTCACCGGGAACCCGCTGGTCCGCGAGGTCGTGCTGGCCTGGCGCCTCGACGCACCGGTCGCGCGCGAGATCGACGACCTGTGCGTGCAGGTTACCGCCGGGTACCGGAAGCTGGTCGAGGAGAGCGAGGTCTACGCGCGTTGGTGGCGCAACGGCGGCGAAGCGTTCGCCCTGTCCGCGTAGAACCCCGGCCTGGCAGGAACTCAGTCCTTGCCGGGATCGTGACCCGTGCGCACGACGATCGCGACCCGGTCGTCCGACGACACGGGCTGGCCACCGGCCTTGTTGACCGTGCCGACGAGCGCGGCGGAGTCGTTGATCTGCTCCATCGGGCCCATCCGGCCGTAGCCGCTCGCGTCGTCCATCGTCACGGTCGGCTTGCCGGTGAACGAACCGGCGGCGTTCATCGGGAGGTTCTGCAGGCCGGGCGTCTTCGTGGTCGTCACCCACAGCAGGTCCGACAGCGAGGCGCAGCCCATCACGCCCGGCCGGTCCGGCCAGGTCCACGCCGCGTCACCGACCTTGCCGGGCGTGACCCGGTAGACGGCGTCGTAGGCCGCGGACCAGTCGGTGACCCAGGTCTTCTGCGCGTCGGCCGACACGCACAGGCCACCGGGCTGCCGCAGCCCGGACATGACGACCGCGCTGCCTGCCGTCGGGTTGCCCTTGGCCGGCTGGCCGGAGCCGTCGATGCGCAGCACCTTGCCCGCGAGCGAGTTCGGGTCGGCGGCCAGCGCCGGGTTGCCCGCGTCACCGGTCGCGACGAGGATCGCGCCCTTGCGGTCGCTCGCCAGCACCCCGCGGTTGCCCGACGGGCCCTTGGGGATGCCGGTGAGGATCGGCTTGGGCGTGTCACCCGCCGCGATCCGCAGCACCCGGTTGTCCGTCGCGGTCGTCACGTAGACGTACGCGAGCTGGTCCTCGGCGAACGTGGCCGACAGCGCGAGCCCGGTCAGGCCCCCGTCGGAGGAGGTGTCCACGTCGATCTGCGCGATCACGACCGGGTCGACGTCCTTGCTGACCTTGACCAGGCGGCCGCCGCGTTCGGTGGCGTAGGCGGCGACCCCGCCCTGCGAGTCCCCGCCGATCGGCGCGACGCCGGTGACGGTGTTCAGGCACGTGGCGATCACCGCGGGGTTGAAGTCCTTGCAGCCCTGCGGCGGCGGCACGCTCTGCTGCGTCTGCCCGCGGCCCTGCTCACCGGGAGACGGCCGGAACTCGCCCGGCAGCTCCGGCTTCGGTCCCGCCTGCGGGGTCAGCTGTGGTTGCGCGCTCCAGCTCGTCGGTGCCGGCTCGTCGGGAAAGCTCGCGCAGCCCCCTGCCAGCAGGCAGGCGGCGGCCAACAACGCTGCGGAACGAACCACGACTCCCAGGCTAGGTGTCCGACCGTGAACCCGAAGTGAACGCCTCTGAAGTCGCGAAGTCGACCGAACGCACCCGGTCCAGCAACAGGTCCAGCTCGGCCGCCACGACCTCGGGTGCCTCCAGCGGCAGGTAATGGCTGCAGGGCAACACCCTCAGCCGTGCCTGGGGCAGCGCGCCGACGGGCGTGACCATGCTCTCCGTCGTCGCGAGCAGGTCGTCGCGCCCGGCCAGGAGTGTGATCGGGCACACGATCGAGCTGAGGTCCTGGCGCGGCGTCTCGCCCAGCGCGAGCGCCAGCGTGAAGTACCAGCGCCAGTCGTGCTGCAGGAACCGGGCCACGGCGTTCGTCACGGCCGTCGGGTCGCTGCTCGGCTTGATCACACCGCTGTGCCGCAGCAGGAACGTGGTCACGTCCGTCACCGGCACCCGGTGCAGCACCCTGTCCAGCACCGGACCGGCCTGCTGCAGCAGTTTCGCACCGGCCAGCCCGACGAACCGGCGCGCGTTCTTCGGGATCAACGGCAGCATCGCGTCGAACGAGTCACCCGGCGCGCCCGCGACGAGCAGCAGGCCCGCCACCCGTTCCGGATGACGCAACGCCAGCTCGGCCGCGATCGTGACGCCCATCGACCAGCCCATGACCACGCACCGCTCGATGCCCGCGTCGTCGAGCACGGCGATCGCGTCCGACACGTGGTCGTCCAACGAGATGTTGCGCTCGTCCACCGGCCGGTCGGAGCCCATCGTGCCGCGCATGTACCAGCTGAGCAGACCGCCGCGGTCGGCCAGCGACGGCCACGACTCGGGCCCGGAACCCACGCCGGGGCAGAGCAGCACCGGCGGGCCGTCGCCCGACGGCTGCCACGTTCTGATCTTCGTGCCGTCCCAGGAGATGACGTCGTGCTCCCGCATGGCCGACATTCTGTCGTACGTTGGGCGGGTGACGCTCACCGTGCTCGTGCCAGATGACTTCGGAGTTCAGGCGCTGTCTCAGGTGGACGGAGTCCGGCCGGTTCGCTACGTGCCGGGACAGCCGTTACCCGCCGAGGCGTCCGACGCCGAGGTCCTGGTCCCCAAGTTCCTGGCCGGCACCGACCCGCGCGAGGTGTTCGCGCGGCTGCCGAAGCTCAGGCTCGTGCAACTGCTGAGCGCCGGCGCGGAGAACTTCGTCGGCAAGGTTCCCGACGGTGTCATGCTGTCCACGTGCCGGGGCGCGCACGGCGGTAGCACCGCGGAGTGGGCGATCGGTGCTCTCCTCGCCATCTACCGAGACTTCCTCGTCTTCGAACGCGCACGTGCCGAAGGCCGCTGGGACTACCACGTCACGGACACCTTGCAGGACAAGAAGGTTCTGATCGTAGGCGCCGGTGATCTCGGCGAGCAGCTGCAACGTCGTCTCGCACCGTTCAACGCCTCGTCCGTACTGGTCGGCCGCACCGCGCGGGACGGGGTGCACGGCGTCGACGAACTGCCGTCGCTGCTGCCGGAGTTCGACGCGGTGGTGATCTTCACGCCGATGACGGAGGAGACCAGGCATCTGGTCGACGCCAAGTTCCTGGCCGCGATGAAGGACAACGCGATCCTGGTCAACGGCGCGCGCGGGCCGGTCGTCGACACCGGCGCGCTGCTCGCGGAGCTGAGTTCCGGACGCCTGCGGGCGGCCCTCGACGTGACCGACCCCGAACCACTGCCCGCTGATCATCCACTGTGGACCGCACCGGGACTGCTGCTCACTCCGCACGTGGCCGGTTCCTGCACGGGGCACACGCAGCGCGCCTACGCCGTCGTCGCGTCCGAGATCGCCCGGTACGCCGCGGGGGAACGCCCGCACAATCTCGTCACCGGAACCTACTAGGCCGTACGGGTGAAACTGGGCTGCCGTTCGGCTCTCGCGCGCGCTTTCCCGGTCTCCTAGCGTGCGGGCGTGGCTACTCACGACAAAGGCTCGAGCACCTCGAGCGCTTTCTCCGACGACTCGTTCTACTCGAGCAGCGGAGGGGGAGTGCACCACTTCGACGACAGCACGACCAGAGTCGGCGAAGGGGCTACTTCGCCGTACGACTCCACGACGAAGTCGTTCGACACGACGGCCTACACGCCGCTGGACAAGTCCACTGTGGACAAGTTCGCCGACGACCCGTTCGACGACGAGCGCAAGAAGTTCGGCTGGACCGCCGGTCCCGACCTCGGTCTGCTCGGACTGCGCGCCGTGCTCGGCGGCATCTTCGTGCTGCACGGACTGCAGAAGGTCTTCGGCCTGTTCGGCGGCCCCGGCATCGACGGCTTCGCGAAGTCGCTGGAGTCGATGGGCTACCGCGAGTCGGTCGTCCTCGCCTGGGTCACCGGCGTCACGGAGCTCGCCGGCGGCAGCCTGCTCGTGCTGGGCCTCTTCACGCCGCTCGCGGCGGCGGGCCTGCTCGCGGTGATGGCCAACGTGATCGCGCTGAAGTACAAGGGCGGCTTCTTCGGCCCCAAGGGCGTCGAACTGGAACTCGCGCTCGCGGGCATGGCGTTCGCGGCGCTGTTCGCCGGACCCGGCCGGGCCGCGCTCGACTACAACCGCAGCTGGTTCCGCCACCCGCTGGCGGCCGGGTTCATCGCCCTGCTGCTCGGTGGTGGTGCGGCCGCGGTGACGTTCTTCGTGTTCCGGTAGGCGCCCTCGCGTGCGGAAGAACCTGACGGGAGCGCTGCTCCAGTTCGCCCTGCTGGTGATCGGAATTCCGATCGTGTACCTGGTGGCGGTCCCGTTCGGTCTCACCGCGAGATCCCTGCTACCGCCGCTGGGCCTGCTCGCGGGCCTGGTGGTCAGCGGCGTCCTGGTCAAGAAGACGAGCCGGCCCGTCGGCGGACCGCTGACGGGCTGGCTCGTCTTTCTGGCTTGTCTGGCGCTGACGTTCGTCGGCTAGAGCCGGGCGATGTTCTCGCGCAGGTGCGCGACGGACGACGTGCCTGGGATGAGCAGGATGTTCGGTGACCGCTGGAGCAACCAGGCCAGCGCGGCGGACCTCGGTGCCTGAAGTGGTGTGAAGCCCCCGAGCGGGAAGAACGGCACGTACGCGATGCCCTCGGCCGCGAGCCGGTCGACGAGGTCGTCGTCCTGGCGGTGAGCGATGTTGTACATGTTCTGCACGGCCACGACCGGCGCGATGCGCTGCGCTTCGGCGACTTGTTCCGCGAGGGCGTTGCTGACCCCGAGGTGGCGGATCAGGCCATGCTGCCGGAGCTCGGCGAGAGTCTCGAACGCCTCCGCGACCGAACCGGGCTGAGGACCTTCCGCGTTCCCGAGTCGCAGGTAGACCAGGTCGAGCACGTCGAGCCCCAGGGACTTCAGGTTGTCGTGGACCTGACCGCGCAGGTCCTCAGGTCGCCGGGCCACCGGCCAGCCGCCCTGGCCGTCGCGGGTCGCGCCCACCTTGGTCGCGATGACCAGCGACTCGGGGTACGGGTGCAACGCCTCGCGGATCAGCTCGTTGGTGACGCGCGGGCCGTAGGCGTCGCTGGTGTCGATGTGGGTGATGCCGAGGCCGACCGCCGCACGCAGCACGGCCAGGGCGCCGTCGCGATCGGCAGGGGGACCCATGACGCCTGGACCGGCCAGTTGCATGGCGCCGTAGCCGAACCGCGTGACGGTCAGGTCGCCCAGGGTCCAAGTGCCGCCGGGAAGAGTGTTCATGTGCACTAGCCTTGGAGAGAAACTTCCTGTCGGGAAGTAGGCACTCAGAAGTGCGCAACCCTCCCAGAGGTGAGTCTGTGGCGACGACGAACGCGGCCCGGAAGAGGGCTCAGGCCAAGGTCGAGTACAACGCGTTCCTGGCGGGCTGCCCCAGCCGCCGGCTGCTCGACCGGATCTCGGACAAGTGGGTCGTCCTGGTCCTGTGCGCGCTCGGCGGAGGTCCGCTGCGGTACTCCGAGCTCGCCCGCACGCTGGCCGGGGTGAGTCAGAAGATGCTGACCCAGACGTTGAGGTCGTTGGAGCGCGACGGACTGCTGACCCGCACGGTGACGCCGACCGTCCCTGTGACCGTCTCCTACGAGCTGACCGAGCTCGGCCGCTCGCTGCACGAGCTGACCCGCGGGCTCAGGAGCTGGGCGCAGGAACACATGGGCGAGGTCCTCGCGAACGCCGACAGGTACGACACCGCCAAAAAGGAGCTGCCCTGACCGGAAGCCGGCCAGGGCAGCGCAGCCGAAACGTGATCTAGCGGTTCGGGTCGCGCACCGCGCCGGTCGACGCGTCGGTCGCCATCCGCGCGTACGCCCGCAGCGCGCCCGTGATCGGCCGCACCCGGTCCACCGGCTGCCACGGCCGTTCCGACGCCTCCATCTTGGCGCGCCGCTCGGCCAGCACCTCGTCGTCCACCAGCAGTTCGAGGCGCCGCTCGTGCACGTCGATCAGGATCCGGTCACCGTTCTCGACGAGCCCGATCGTGCCGCCGCCCGCCGCTTCCGGCGAGATGTGGCCGATCGACAGGCCCGACGAACCGCCGGAGAACCGGCCGTCGGTGATCAGCGCGCACTTCTTGCCGAGGCCGGAGCCCTTGAGGAACGCGGTCGGGTGCAGCATCTCCTGCATGCCGGGGCCGCCGGACGGACCCTCGTAGCGCACCACGAGCACCTCGCCCGCCTGGATCTCCTTGTTGAGGATCACCGAGACGGCCTGCTCCTGGGACTCGACGACGCGCGCCGGGCCCTCGAAGCGCCACAGGTCCTCGTCGATGCCCGCGGCCTTGATGATCGCGCCGCGCTCGGCGAGGTTGCCGCGCAGCACGGCCAGTCCGCCGTCACGGGTGTAGGCGTGGTCGAAGTCGCGGATGCAGCCGCCGGCCGCGTCGGTGTCCAAAGAGGACCAGCGGTTCGACGTCGAGAACGCCTCGGTCGTGCGCACACCACCGGGCGCGGCGTGGAACAGTTCGACGGCCTCCGGCGACGGGTTCGCGGCGCGGATGTCCCACTTCGCGAGCCAGGACTCCAGGTCCGGCGAGTGGACGGAGTGCACGTCGCGGTTCAGCAGGCCGGCGCGGTCCAGTTCGCCCAGCAGCGCGGGGATTCCGCCCGCCCGGTGCACGTCCTCCATGTGGTAGTCGGAGTTCGGCGACACCTTGGACAGGCACGGCACGCGGCGGGACAGGTCGTCGATGTCCTGCAGCGTGAAGTCGATCTCGCCCTCCTGCGCGGCGGCGAGGATGTGCAGCACGGTGTTCGTCGAGCCGCCCATGGCCATGTCGAGCGCCATCGCGTTCTCGAACGCCTTGCGGTTCGCGATCGAGCGCGGCAGCACCGACTCGTCGTCCTCGCCGTACCACCGGCGGCACAGCTCCACGACCACGCGGCCGGCCTCGGAGAACAGCTCGCGGCGCGCGGCGTGGGTGGCCAGCGTCGAGCCGTTGCCCGGCAACGACAGGCCGAGCGCCTCGGTGAGGCAGTTCATGGAGTTCGCGGTGAACATGCCGGAGCAGGAGCCGCACGTCGGGCACGCGGAGCGCTCGACCTCGGACAGCCCCTCCTCGTTCACGGCGGGCGAGGCCGAGGCGGCGATCGCGGTGATGAGGTCGGTCGGCGCGACGGCGACACCCTCGACCACGACGGCCTTGCCGGCCTCCATCGGGCCGCCGGACACGAACACGACGGGGATGTTGAGCCGCATCGCCGCGTTCAGCATGCCGGGGGTGATCTTGTCGCAGTTCGAGATGCAGACGATCGCGTCGGCCTGGTGCGCGTTGACCATGTACTCGACGGAGTCGGCGATGATCTCGCGGCTGGGCAGCGAGTAGAGCATGCCGCTGTGGCCCATGGCGATGCCGTCGTCGACCGCGATGGTGTGGAACTCGCGCGGCACGCCACCCGCCTCGCGCACGGCCTCGGCCACGATGTCGCCGAGGTCCCGCAGGTGCACGTGACCCGGCACGAACTGCGTGTAGGAGTTGGCGATCGCGATGATCGGCTTGCCGAAGTCGCTGTCGGTCATGCCGGTCGCGCGCCAGAGGGCGCGCGCTCCGGCCGCGTTGCGACCGTGCGTGGTGGTGCGAGAGCGGAGCTGAGGCACTGCTCCTCCAGATTCAGTTCAAGAAAAAGCGCGCGGGACGCGGGGGTGAGGCGTCCACCAGTCTGGGAGCGGTGCCTCAAAGGTTACTTGTGCGCAGACTCGCCGAGACCAGCAGATAGGCCAGTGCGAGCGTGACGACGTGCACAACGGTGCACCACAGGCAGATCTTGCCGATGATGAGGAACTCGGCCGCGACCAGGTAGACCACCATCAGCACGCCCACGCCGACGGCGCCCAGCCGCACCCACTTCAGCGCGTCGATCCGCCACGCGAACGGGAGGCAGATCACGGTCAGGAAGGCGAAGAAGGCCAGGCCGAGGAACGCGACGGGGATGCCGAACAACGCGGACTGCTCGCTCGTGGTCACCGTCTCGCAGTCGACGACGGCGTCGGCCGAGCACAGCAGCGCGGAGGCGTTGAAGTGCGTGTAGGTCAGATAAGCCGAGGTCAGCAGGCCTGCGATGGACAGCAGCAGGCTCAGCAGCGGAACTCGTTGGATCACTCCGCCGACTGTACGGATTCCTCTGTGACGGTCGGGTCAGGAACACGCCCGCCGCTGACCGCGGACAACGCCGGCAGGTGCATGAACCGCACCGCGGGCAGCGTCACCTCGGTGTCGTCCGTCTTCACCGCCTTCAGCCAGCCCTTCTGGACCAGCCGGATGGACTTCACCTCGTCCCAGCGCACGGTCGTCGAGCCGAACAGCCCCCGAGCGACGAGCGCCTCCTCGGTGACGGTGGTGCGGTTGCGCACGACCCACCACGCATAGCCGAGCGGCAGCACGTACAACGCCTGCAGGCCAGGAACGGCCCACGCCACAGGGGTCACGCAGATGGCGATGAGACCCGCCGCGAGCAGCGCCGTTGCCGGGATGCGAAAGACCAGCTTGTTCACTCGAAGGATTGTTCCACGTCCACGATCCGGGAATTCCGTCTCGCAGAGTTGACGCACTCTTGCGCGAGGCGATAACGTCCGCCTCATGCAGCGCACGCTCGTTCTCGTACTTCTCAGGCGCGTCGACGCCTGAGCCGAACAGCCTGCGTCGACGCGCGACCCTCGCACGACCCATCTTCGGGTTGTCGAGGGTTTTTTCGTGTCCGGACCCCGATACCCACGAGGCAAACCAATGACCAGCGCACCATCGCGACAGGCTTCCGAGCCCTCGTCGCCACGTCCAGGTCCGCGCCCCAAACCGGCTCCGCCCACTGGCGCGCCGATTCGAGTGACCGGGGCGCAGTCCCTCGTCCGCTCGCTTGAGGCGGTCGGGTGTGAAGTGGTGTTCGGCATTCCCGGCGGGACGATCCTTCCCGCGTACGACCCGCTGCTGGACTCCACGAAGGTCCGGCACATCCTCGTCCGCCACGAGCAGGGCGCAGGACACGCGGCGACCGGATACGCGCAGGCCACCGGCAAGGTCGGGGTCTGCATGGCGACCTCGGGACCCGGTGCGACGAACCTCGTCACGCCGCTCGCGGACGCGAACATGGACTCCGTGCCCGTCGTCGCGATCACCGGCCAGCAGACGCGGCCGCTGATCGGCACGGACGCCTTCCAGGAGGCGGACATCTGCGGCATCACGATGCCGATCACCAAGCACAACGTGCTCGTGACCGACCCGGCGGAGATCCCGAGGGCGATCGCGGAGGCGTTCCACATCGCGGCGACCGGCCGACCCGGCCCGGTCCTCGTCGACATCCCGAAGGACGTGCTGCAGGAGCAGACCAGCTTCTCGTGGCCGCCCGAGATGCGCCTGCCCGGTTACCGGCCGACGACCCGGCCGCACGGCAAGCAGGTGCGCGAAGCCGCCAAGCTGATCGTGAACGCCCGCAAGCCGGTCCTGTACGTGGGTGGTGGCGTCATCAAGGCGGACGCGTCCGCGGAGCTGCTGCGCCTGGCCGAGGACACCGGCATCCCGGTCGTCACCACGCTGATGGCGCGCGGCGCGTTCCCCGACTCGCACCAGCAGCACCTCGGCATGCCCGGCATGCACGGCACCGTCGCGGCCGTCGCGGCGATGCAGAAGTCGGACCTGCTGATCGCGCTGGGCGCCCGGTTCGACGACCGCGTCACCGGCCAGCTCGGCTCGTTCGCCCCCGACGCGCAGATCATCCACGCCGACATCGACCCGGCCGAGATCTCGAAGAACCGCCGCGCGGACGTCCCGATCGTGGGCGACTGCAAGGAGATCATCACCGAGCTGATCGACGCGGTCCGCGCCGAGCGCGAGACGGCCAAGAAGGTCGACCTCACGCCGTGGTGGGACACGCTGAGCTCGCTGCGCGAGACGTTCCCGCTGGGCTACGACTGGCCGGAGGACGGCACGCTGTCGCCGCAGTTCGTGATCGAGCGGATCGGCGCGCTGTCGCCGGCCGACACGATCTACACGGCGGGCGTCGGCCAGCACCAGATGTGGGCCGCGCAGTTCGTGAAGTACGAGCAGCCGCGCACGTGGATCAACTCCGGCGGCCTCGGCACGATGGGCTTCGCGGTCCCGGCCGCGATGGGCATCAAGGCAGGTGAACCGGACCGCACGGTGTGGGCCATCGACGGCGACGGCTGCTTCCAGATGACCAACCAGGAGCTCGCCACCTGTGCCATCGAAGGCCTGCCGGTCAAGATCGCCGTGATCAACAACGGCAACCTGGGCATGGTCCGCCAGTGGCAGACGCTCTTCTACGGTGAGCGGTACTCCAACACGGATCTGGGGACGCACAAGCACCGCATCCCAGACTTCAAGCTGCTGGCGGAGGCCCTCGGCTGCGTGGGCCTGCGGGCCGAGTCGCGCGAGGAGGTGGACGAGGTGATCGCGAAGGCGCTGGAGATCAACGACCGGCCGGTCGTGGTCGACTTCGTCGTCGGCAAGGACGCGCAGGTGTGGCCCATGGTCGCGGCCGGCACCGGCAACTCCGAGATCATGGCCGCTCGCGGCATCCGCCCCCTGTTCGACGAGGATCTGTGATGACCAGGCACACGCTGAGCGTTTTGGTCGAGGACAAGCCCGGTGTGCTCGCGCGCGTCGCCGGCCTGTTCTCCCGCCGCGGCTTCAACATCGAGTCGCTGGCGGTCGGCCGCACCGAGTACCCCGACATCTCCCGCATGACCATCGTGGTCTCGGTCGACGAGCTGCCGCTGGAGCAGGTGACCAAGCAGCTCAACAAACTCATCAACGTCATCAAGATCGTCGAGCTGGAGCCGACCGCTTCCGTTCAGCGGCAACTGGTGTTGATTAAGGTTCGTGCGGATGCGACGGTGCGGTCGCAGGTCCTCGAAACCGTGCAGCTCTTCCGCGCGAAGGTCGTCGACGTGTCGCCGGAGGCGGTCACGATCGAGGCCACCGGCACGTCTGAGAAGCTCGACGCGTTGTTGCGCATGCTGGAGCCCTACGGGCTTCGCGAGATCGTCCAGTCCGGCATGGTCGCCATCGGCCGTGGCGCTCGTTCCATCACCGCCACCGCGGTTCGTTAGTACTAGAGAGAAGGAAACACTGTGAGCGTCGAGATCTTCTACGACGACGATGCCGACCTGAGCATCATCCAGGGCCGCAAGGTGGCCGTGATCGGCTACGGCAGCCAGGGCCACGCCCACGCGCTGTCCCTGCGCGACTCGGGCGTCGAGGTCCGCATCGGTCTGCAGGAGGGCTCCAAGTCCCGCGCCAAGGCCGAGGAAGAGGGCCTGGAGGTCGGTACGCCGGCCGAGGTCTCCGCGTGGGCCGACGTGATCATGATCCTGGCGCCGGACACCGCCCAGCGCCACATCTACGCCAACGAGATCGCGGCGAACCTGAAGGAGGGCGACGCGCTCTTCTTCGGCCACGGCTTCAACATCCGCTACGGCCTGATCACCGCTCCGTCCGGTGTGGACGTCGCCATGGTCGCGCCGAAGGGCCCCGGCCACCTGGTCCGCCGCCAGTTCGTCGACGGCAAGGGCGTGCCCGCGCTCATCGCGGTCGAGCAGGACGCCTCCGGCAACGCGCAGGCCCTCGCGCTCTCGTACGCCAAGGGCATCGGCGGCACCCGTGCCGGCGTCATCAAGACGACGTTCAAGGAAGAGACCGAGACGGACCTCTTCGGCGAGCAGGCCGTCCTGTGCGGTGGCGCGTCGGCTCTCGTCCAGGCGGGCTTCGAGGTCCTCACCGAGGCGGGCTACGCCCCCGAGGTCGCGTACTTCGAGTGCCTGCACGAGCTGAAGCTGATCGTCGACCTCATGTACGAGGGCGGCATCGCCCGCATGCGCTACTCGATCTCCGACACCGCCGAGTACGGCGACCTCACCCGCGGCCCGCGCGTCATCACCGCGTCGGTCAAGGAGGAGATGAAGAAGATCCTGGGCGAGATCCAGGACGGCACCTTCGCGAACGAGTGGGTCGGCGAGGACGACAACGGCCGCGCCAACTACAAGAAGCTGCAGCAGGAGGGTGAGAACCACCCGATCGAGGCGACCGGCAAGAAGCTCCGCGACATGATGTCGTGGGTCGACCGCCCCATCACCGAGACCGCCTGAGTCCTTTCCCGAGGAAGGCCCGCGGAGCGTGAAGCTCCGCGGGCCTTTCGCTTCGCTGTGTCGATCATCCGCTAGCTTCTCCGGGTATGACCGACAGCGCGCCCATCTACGACGACAAGGCCCACGTGCGCGGCAACCTGGACCTCCGCGCCGCCGAGTGGAAGCGCCCGCCGGAGCCGGAGCCCGAGGACGGCCACGTCGAGATCGCCTTCGTGGAGCACACCGACGGCGCCACCTACGTGGCCATGCGCAACTCCAAGCAGCTGGAACCGGTCCTCGTCTTCACGATGGCCGAGTGGGACGCCTTCGTGGCGGGCGCCAAGGACGGGGAGTTCGACGAGCCCTGGTAGGGCCTCAGCAGCTGTAGGACTGGCGGGTCTTGAAGATGTCCACGGCGCTGTAGAGGCCCGAGTCGAAGGTGAAGTCGGCGCTCCAGAAGTACTTCGGTGGCGGGTTGCCGTCGTCCATCCGCGGGCTGTTGAACGTGCCTCTGACGAACAGCCTGGTGCCGCCCGTCGTGTAGAACGTCAGGGTGGTGTGCCAGACGTCGCCGGTGTGCGTCTTGTAGGTCAGCGTGGTCGCGCTGAACGTGCCCGTTCCGTCCGGGCGCAGCACGATGGTGCCGTTGTCCTGCTGGCAGTCACCGCTGTGCAGCTGGCCCCAGACCGCGCTCTTGACCGCGGTGGTGTGCAGCCCGCCGGCCTGCGCCGTGGCCGCACCACTGTCCGCGTGCGCCGCCGGCACGCCGATGAGCAGCGCGATGCCGGCGATGGCCGCCGTGACGGCCGTCTTGAGTCCTCGAGTTACGCGTTTCATCGTTTCCCTTCACAGCATCCCGGACGGCGGGGAGCGACTCTCTCCGCTTGCTGCGCTGACGGTGGCGGTAGCCGTCGACAATCCGTCGACAGTTCGTCGACGGTCAGAGGGAACCGATGTCGGGCCGGGTCGTCACGACGACCGGGTGGGCCGTTTCCTGGGCAGGTGCCATTGCCGGGGAGGGCGGCGGGATCTGGTGAGCATCCCCAGGCCGGCGAACCTGTCGCGTGAGCGCGGTCCGCGACCGCACCGCACGTCCGCCTCCCGCACGCGGTCCGCGCGCCGCCGGGCACCGGTCGCCGCGATCAGCGCGGAGGCCGACACGAGGCTGCGGGCGCGGAGGTCCTCGACTCCCGCGAACTGCCACCTGAGATCTGTCAGGCACGTCATGCCCGGAAGCTAGCAAGGCGTCCCCGCCGAGGTCAGCCGGTTTTCGGCCCACCACGTGCGGCCGCGTCAGGGAAACCGGCGCAAACACCGTCCCAGCCCTCAGGACGCGGCAGTGACCTGAGACACCCGCCAAAGGCCGGGTCAAGGCCCCCTGTCTATGCTCGTTAACAGTCCGGACACATTGCGGTGCCCGGTCGGCGCGGGTCAGCCGCCTCGACCTCGCCCGCGCCCCACGATCCAACCGTTCTGGGAGCGATGTCCGTGACCAACACGAGCCGACCTGTTGTCCTCATCGCCGAGAAGCTCGCACCGTCCGTGCTGGACGCTCTCGGTGATGGCGTGGAAGTGCGCCACGTAGACGGCACCGACCGCCCGGCCCTCCTCGAGGCCGTCGCGGACGCGGACGCCCTGCTCGTGCGGTCCGCCACGCAGGTCAACGCCGAGGTGTTCGCCGCCACCCGCAAGCTGAAGGTCGTGGCCCGTGCGGGCGTCGGCCTGGACAACGTCGAGGTCCCGGCCGCCACGGCCAACGGCGTCATGGTCGTCAACGCGCCGACGTCCAACATCGTCAGCGCCGCCGAGCACGCCGTCGCCCTGCTGCTCGCCGTCGCGCGCCAGATCCCGGCCGCGCACGAGACGCTGCAGAACCACGAGTGGAAGCGCAGCAAGTTCAACGGCGTCGAGCTCAACGGCAAGACGGTCGGTGTCGTGGGCCTGGGCAAGATCGGCCAGCTGTTCGCGCAGCGCATCGCCGCGTTCGGCACCACGCTGATCGCCTACGACCCGTACGTCTCGGCGCAGCGGGCCGCCCAGCTCGGCATCGAGCTCGTGACGCTGGAGGAGCTGCTGGAGCGCGCCGACGCGATCAGCATCCACCTGCCGAAGACCCCGGAGACCAAGGGCCTGATCGGCGCCGAGCAGCTCGCCAAGGCCAAGCGCGGCGTCATCATCGTCAACGCCGCCCGCGGTGGCCTCATCGACGAGGAGGCGCTGGCCGAGGCGGTCAAGGAGGGCCAGGTCGGCGGCGCCGGCGTGGACGTCTTCTCCACCGAGCCCACGACCGAGAGCCCGCTGTTCAACGTCCCGGGCATCGTCGTCACCCCGCACCTCGGCGCGAGCACCACCGAGGCCCAGGACCGCGCGGGCACCGACGTCGCGAAGAGCGTCGTCCTCGCGCTCGCCGGCGAGTTCGTGCCGGACGCCGTCAACGTGCAGGGCGGCGCGGTCGGCGAGGAGGTGCGCCCCTACCTGCCGCTCGTGCAGAAGCTCGGCACCGTCCTCAGTGCACTGTCGTCGAAGGCGCCGACCAGCGTCACCGTCGAGGTGCGCGGCGAACTGTCCACTGAGGACGTCGCGGTGCTGCCGCTCGCGGCGCTGCGCGGGGTCTTCTCCAGCGTGGTCGAGTCGCAGGTGACGTTCGTCAACGCCCCGCAGCTCGCCGCGGACCTCGGCGTGAGCGTGGACGTGGTCAAGGAGACCGAGAGCCCGAACCACCGCAGCCTCGTCACGGTGAAGGCCGTGCAGGCCGACGGCACGAGCAACAGCGTGTCCGGCACGGTCAGCGGGATCGCGCAGGTCGAGAAGCTGGTGAACATCAACGGCCGCAACTTCGACCTGCGGGCCGAGGGAACCGTGTTGCTGCTGGAGTACCCGGACCGTCCGGGTGTTATGGGCACGGTCGGCACGCTGCTCGGCGAGGCCGGGGTGAACATCGAGGCCGCGCAGATCAGCCAGACCGGTGCGGACGCCGTGATGGTCCTGCGCGTGGACCGTCCGGTCGACACCGCGGTGCTCGACCCGATCGGTGCCGCCGTGGGAGCGCGCACCGTGCGGAGTGTCGACTTCGGATAGTCACGGACAAAGCGGGAGGGGGACGGTCAAATCCCCCTTCCGCGGCTGTCACGGTGAACAACGAAGCTGTAACGACCAACTCTCCGTAGACAAACTTCATACTTTCGGGGCAGTCGCAGACACACATCAGCGATTAGCGTCCCCACGAGGTTGACCTGGTGCCGTAGAGGGCGCGGCACGTGTACTCGGGTCGAAGGAACACACCTCGTTTGGGGCAATGTTGTGAAGAGACGATCGAGTCTGGTGGTGTTCTCTGCCATCACCACACTGCTGATCGCACCCGCCACGGCTCAGGCGCAGAGCGAACCGCTCGCGCAGCCGCTCAAGGGTGCACACGGGCTGGACGCGAAAGCGTTGCAGCTCAAGGTTTCCCCCCGGCTGAACCAGTCCGGCCAGGTCACCGCGTTCGTCGCGCTCGACCGAAAGCCCGCCGTCGACGCCTTCGAGGAGAAGAAGTCGCAGGGCAAGGAAGCCGCGAAGCAGGCCGCCAAGCAGGCGAAGAGCGACGTGTCGGCGACGGTCGGCCAGGTCGTCGGTGAGCTCAAGGCGAAGGACAACGCCACCAAGGAGCTCTTCCACACGTCCAACGGCGTTCCCGGCGTGGTCGTGACGGCGGACGCGGCGAAGGTCCGCGAGCTGGCGAACCGCTCGGACGTCACCGGGGTCTACCCGGTCGTGCCGAAGACGCGCGACAACTCGAACGCGGTGCAGCTCACCAGGACGCTCAACGTCTGGCAGCAGTACGGCAAGCTCGGTGACGACGTCCGGATCGGCATCATCGACACCGGCGTCGACTACACGCACGCGAACTTCGGCGGTCCCGGCACGGTCGACGCGTTCCGCGCGGTCGACCCGCGGGCGAAGAACCCGAACTTCCCGACCTCGAAGGTCGTCGGCGGATGGGACTTCGTCGGCGAGGACTACGACGGGGCCAGCACGGACCCGGCGATCAACACGCCGAAGCCCGACCCGAACCCGATCGACTGCAACGGTCACGGTTCGCACGTCGCGGGCACCGCGGCCGGTTTCGGTGAGAACGCCGACGGCAGCACGTTCAAGGGCGACTACACCAAGCTCGACGCCGACAAGCTCAACGCGATGAAGATCGGTCCCGGCACCGCGCCGAAGGCCCTCATCTACGCGCTGAAGGTCTTCGGCTGCGAGGGCTCGACCAACGTCACCTCGCAGGCGCTCGACTGGGCGCTCGACCCCGACGGCGACGGCGACTTCTCCGACCACCTCGACGTGGTCAACCTGTCGCTCGGCTCCGACTACGGCGCCCCGGACGACCCCGACAGCCTCTTCGTCAGGAAGCTGTTCAAGGTCGGCGTCATGCCGGTCTTCTCCGCCGGCAACGGTGGCGACCTCTACGACATCGGCGGCTCGCCGGGCAGCACGCCCGAGGCGCTGACCGTCGCGTCCGTGCGCGACTCGTTCGTGCTGCGTGACGGCGCCGTGGCCAACGGCCAGACGAAGGCCGGTCAGTACAGCCAGAACTTCACCGGCTACCTGGGCTACGACAAGACCCTGCCGGTCGTGAAGCTCACCCAGGAGGGCAACCTCGACGGCTGCCTGCCTATCACGCAGACGGGCCTCGCGGGCAAGTACGTCTGGCTGGAGTGGGACGACAACGACGCGTCGCGCCGTTGCGGCTCGGCCGGCCGCACCAACAACGCGCAGGCCGCCGGTGCGCTGGGCGTCGTGCTCTCGTCCACCGTGAACAACTTCACCGCGGGCATCGCGGGCAACGCGACCATCCCGGTGTTCCAGTTCACCGGCGACGCCACCAAGCAGGTGCGTCCGCTGCTGGACGCGGGCACGCTGACGGTCCGTCTCGCGGGATCGCTGCGCACCACCGTGCCGACGTACGACCAGTCCATTTCGGACACGCCGAGCTCGTTCACCAGCCGCGGCACCCGCGGTGGGTCGATCAAGCCGGACGTGGCGGCGCCCGGTGACACGATCTCGTCGACCGCCGTCGGTTCCGGCAACGACCGCGCGGTGTTCTCCGGCACGTCGATGGCGTCCCCGCACGTCGCCGGCATCGCGGCCCTGGTGCGCCAGACGCACCCGGACTACACGCTGGAAGAGGTCAAGGCCGCGATCATGAACACGGCCGGCGCGGACGTGAAGGAGAACGGCAAGACCTTCGCGCCCAACCGCGTCGGCACCGGCCGCGTGGACGGCAAGGCCGCGATCGACAACCAGGTCCTGGCCTACGTCGAGGACGACCCCGGCTTCGTGAGCGCGAACTTCGGCGTCGTCGAGGTCGCCAAGCCGGTCTCGAAGACCAAGACGATCAAGATCGTCAACAAGTCGACGAAGGCCGTCGAGTACAACGTCGGCTACGCGGCCGCCACGACGATCCCCGGCGTGAGCTACGTGCTCTCGCAGGACAAGGTGAAGCTGAGCCCGCGCGGCATCGCGCGCGTCAAGGTCACCCTGAAGATCGACGACCCGAAGGCGCTGCGCAAGACGGTCGACTCGACCGTCGTGGCCGACCAGCTGGGTGTGGCGCGTCAGTTCATCGCGGACGCCTCCGGTCGCGTGACCCTCACGCCGACCGCCGGTGCCACGGTGCCGCTGCGCCTGTCGGTGTACTCGGCGCCGAAGCCGGTCGCGGACATCAACACCCCGGCCGGCCTGAAGTTCCGCGGCACGGACAAGCAGTCGGTGCTGAACCTGACCGGCCGCGGCGTCGACCAGGGCACGGGCGCGCAGGCCTACCGCTCGCTGGTCAGCGTGCTGGAGCTGCAGGCCCAGTCGCCGAAGCTGCGCGACTGCAAGCGCAACGTCACCCAGAACTGCGCGCTCAACGAGACCGCCAAGGGCGGCGACCTGCGTTACGTCGGCGCGGCCTCCACGGCCCCGCTCGCCAAGGCGCAGGGCAAGCCCGAGGAGTCGATGCTGGCGTTCGGTGTCGCGATGTGGGGCAACTGGTACAACCTCGGCAAGAACACGGTTCCGTTCATCGACATCGACACCAACGGTGACGGCACCGCGGACTTCGAGACGTCCGCCACCCGCCTGAAGGACACCGACCTGCTGGTCGCGTCGACCGTGGACCTCAAGACGGGTGCGCAGGTCGACCTCCAGCCGATCAACGGCCAGTTCGGCGACGTCGACACCAACGCCGCCGACACCAACGTCGCGGTCCTGCCGGTGCTGCTCACGGCACTCGGCATCGACCCGGCGAAGGACACCGCCCGCATCTCGTACGTCGCCGGCACCGCCGGCCCGTACGCGGCGCCGGGCAACACGAACGGCCTGGTCGACGTGATCGACCACAGCCTGTCCTACGACCCGCTCAAGCCGGGCCTGTGGGTGCAGGGCGGTGGCGACGCGGCGCTCTCGTACCTCGCGAAGCCGGGTACCGCGCTCGTGGTGAACAGGGACGCGGCGGCGCTGAAGGCCGACAAGTCCGACGGCCTGCTGGTGCTCAACCACCACAACGCCAACGGTGACCGCGCGTCGGTCGTCTACGTCTGCTCGACCGGCCGCAACTCAGCCGTGTAGGTCGGACCTTTTCACGATGAAGGGAACCTTCCTCCACCTCACGTGGAGGAAGGTTCCCTTCATCGTTGTGAACAGGGGGGTCACCCCTTGACGCGACAGCTGTACTGCGGTCGAGTGACACTCGAAAGCGGGGAATGGGCCGTGTGGGTGTCCCGCAGTACGGGAGAGAACACCCCGAAGGGGTGTCCGGCATGCGGCGAGTGGCCGTGATGCCGGTAGCCTTTCGCGGAGGAAAGTAGTCCCACTAATTGGGGACGGACACCTGGGAGGTGTGTGGATGCGGCTCGCAGTGATCCCAGGAGACGGGATCGGGCCCGAGGTCATCGCTGAGGCTCTGAAGGTTCTCGGCGAGGTCGTTCCGGCGGCCGAAATCACCCGCTACGACCTCGGCGCGGCGCGCTGGCACGCCACGGGAGAGTTGTTGCCCGAGTCGGTGCTGGGAGAGCTTCGCCAGCACGACGCGATCCTGCTCGGTGCGGTGGGCGACCCGTCGGTGCCGAGCGGAATCCTGGAGCGCGGCCTGCTGTTGCGCCTGCGCTTCGAACTCGACCACCACGTGAACCTCCGCCCCGCTCGTCTCTACCCCGGCGTCCGCAGCCCGCTCGCGGACCCGCCCGAGATCGACATGGTGGTGGTGCGCGAGGGCACCGAGGGCCCGTACGCGGGCAACGGCGGTCTGCTGCGCAAGGACACCCCGCACGAGATCGCGACCGAGGTCTCGCTGAATACCTCGTTCGGCGTGGAGCGCGTCGTCCGAGACGCCTTCGCGCGTGCGTCGGCCCGCCAGCGCCGGCACCTGACGTTGGTGCACAAGACGAACGTCCTCACGCACGCCGGCTCGCTGTGGTCGCGCGTCGTCGAGGAGGTCTCGCTGCAGCACCCGGACGTGACCGTGGCGTACCAGCACGTCGACGCGGCCACGATCCACATGGTCACCGACCCGGGCCGCTACGACGTGATCGTGACGGACAACCTGTTCGGCGACATCCTGACCGACCTCGCCGCCGCCGTCACGGGCGGCATCGGCCTGGCCGCGTCGGGCAACCTGGACGTGACGCGCCGCAACCCGTCGATGTTCGAGCCGGTCCACGGCTCGGCGCCGGACATCGCGGGCCAGGGCATCGCGGACCCGACCGCCGCCGTGCTGTCGGTCGCGCTGCTGCTCGACCACCTGGGCGAGCACGAGGCGTCACGCCGGATCGAGGCCTCCGTGGCGTTCGACCTGGCGACGCGCGACCACCAGTCGCCGGGCGCGACCTACGCGATCGGTGACCGGCTCGCGGCACTCGTCTCCTCGAACGTCCGCACCGGCTGACCGCACGTTTCAGAAGTCACGCGGGGACCTTTCGTACTCTCGGAGAGTACGAAAGGTCCCCGCGTGACATTCAGGGAGACGCGGGCACGCGTGGTGCCGGGGACCGTGGTCGCTTCGGCCAGGACGTTTTGAAGCCCGGCCGGATGTCCCGGCCGGGCTTCGGCGTCTCAGGGTTCAGAGCTGGCCGTTGGCCTCGCGCCAGGCCCGCTCCTTCTTGATCCACTCGTTGTCCTGCGGGAACTCGTCGATCGTCGGCACCCGGCGGATCTCGGTCTTGAAGCCGGGGCCCGTGAGCGGCGCGCGCTTCGCCCACTCGATCGCCTCTTCCCTGGACGCGACGTTGATGATGTAGAAGCCGTTGAACAGCTCCTTCGTCTCGCCGTACGGGCCGTCGGTCACGACCGGCGGCTCGGCGGAGTAGTCGACGACCACGCCCTCGGACGGGTCGGACAGGCCCTCGGCGGCGAGCAGGACGCCCGCGCGGATCATCTCGTCGTTGTACCGGCCGACGATCTCCAGCATCTTGTCGAAGTCGACGTCGCCCAGGTTCGCGAAGGCCTCGTCGGTCGCGCGCCAGATCAGCATGAACTTCACGGTGTGTCTCCCTGTTCGTCTGTGTTGACGTCCACAGGTCGAACGGGTCCCGCACCGGATCGACACGGACCTCGAACTTTTTTGAAGTTTTCTTTTTCAGCAGGTCAGAGGCAGTTCGAACGCCGCGAAGACGGTCGGCGACCCGAATACGGCGGTGTGCGCGATCAGCCCGTCGGCGACCGTGAACACCTGCAGCGTGTGGAGCCGGCCGTCCGGCGAGTAGGCCGCCACCGCCGGTTGGCCGTTGGCGGCGGTCGGCGTCATGCGCCAGCCCTCGCCGCGCATCGCGAACACCCGGCGGAGGAACGCGGCGTAGTCGTCGCGACCGCGGTACCACAACGGCACCGGCGGCATCTCCAGGATCGCGTCCTCGGTGAGCAGCTCGACCAGCGCGCCGACGTCGGCCGCCTCGAAGGCCCGCACGTAGGCCTCCACGGTCCGCAACGCGGCGGGATCGCCGGACGGCACCACCTCGGCTCCGTCCAGTCCGGCCCGCGCCCGTTGCAGAGCGCTGTTGACCGACGCGACGGTCGTGCCGAGCTGCTCGGCCACCTCGGCGGCGCTGAACTCGAGCACCTCGCGCAGCACCCAGACCGCGCGCTGGCGGGCGGGCAGCGACTGCATGGCGGTGATCAGGGCCAGCCGCAGACTGTCCCGCCGCACCGCGAGGTCCGCGGGATCGGCCTTCCAGTCGGGGAACGGCTCCAGCCACGGCACCTCGAAGTCGGGCACCAGCGGGGTGTGCGGGTCGGTGCTCGGCGGGCCGAGCCCGGACGGCAGCGGCCGGCGCGCCTTGCCCTCCAGCGCGGTCAGGCACACGTTCGTGGCGATCCGGTACAGCCACGTGCGGATCGACGCCTTGCGCTCGTCGTAGCGTTCACGCGCGTTCCACGCCCGCAGCATGGTGTCCTGCACGAGGTCCTCCGCCTCGTGGACCGATCCGAGCATCCGGTAGCAGTAGGCGAGCAGCTCCCCGCGGTGCTGCTCGACGCGCGTCTGGAAAGTCGTGTCGGTCATCGCGATGAGTATGCGTCGCCCCGCCGGTATGTAGTGGCATGAATGATCTGATCGTCATCGAGTTCGTGACACTGGACGGCGTTGCCGAGGACCCGGACGGGTCCGGTGGCACCGCGGGCGGCGGCTGGGCGTTCCGGCACGGTCCGGAAGCGGTGAAGGGGGACAAGTTCGGACTGGGACCGTTGTTCGACACCGGCGTGCTGGTGCTCGGCCGGACCACGTGGGAACTGTTCTCCCGCATCTTTCCCAACCGCACCGACGAGTTCGCCACCAGGATGAACGCCATTCCCAAGCTGGTCGCGTCCCGCTCGCTGACGCACGTGGACGGTTGGGCGAACTCCTCGTTGATCGAGGGCGACCTGGTCGCGGAAGTGCGACGGCGCAAGGAGCACCAGGACGTCATCGTCACCGGCAGCATCAGCGTCGTGGACGCGTTGGTCGAGCACGACCTGGTCGACGAGTACCGCCTGCTGGTGTTCCCCACGACCGTCGGCGCCGGCCGCCGGGTGCCCCTGCCGGCGGATCTTCACCTGATCTCGGTGGAGCAGAAGGGGAACGGCGCACTCCTGCGCTCCCGCAGGGCTGCGTGACGCAGCCCTCAGTTGAACAGCTCGTCCGACACTCACCGTGAGCCACCGGTAACGTACGGCGCTGCCGATCTGGGGGGATTGGTTGAACGGGAGAGGCATGGACGAGGAAAACGAGGCGGTCGCCTGCGCGCGGCGCTACCGCGAGGGCGGGGGAGACCCGGAAGCGTTCCTGACGGCGTTCCGGGAGAGCACGGTGTACCTGCAGCGGGTCGATCCGCTGTCCCTGCCGGTCGTCACGGTCGAGGGGCTGAACTGGCTGGCGGCGTTCTCCAGCCCCGAGCTGCTGCAAGGACATCTCGCCGCCCGAGGTGAGCGCACCGACGCGCTCTACCTCGCGGTCACCGGCGGACGGTTGCTCGACCACTACCTGCCCGCGCTGCCCAGGCACACGGGTGTGGTGTTCGACAACGGGTCCGAGCACATGATGACGCTGCCGCCGGTGCGGGGCGTCGTCGCGGACGAGCTGGCGGTGGACGCGTGACCGGGTTCGGCGTCGACCTCGGCGCGATGGGGCAGGCGATCAAGGGCATCAACGACACCGTCGCCGCCCTGAAGGAGATCGCGCCCGACGGCGGGCACCTCGTGTCCACCACGACCACGTTCGGGATCATCTGCCCGGACGAGGACGAGTGCGGGGACGAGGCGCTCGCCGACGCGTTCGAGGAGTTCTTCGAGCGGTGGCGGTGGGGTCTGCGGCACCTGGTGAAGGAGGGCACGGCGATGGCGTCCGCGCTCACCGACACCAAGACCGTGTACGAGAAGGCGGACGACAAGGCCAAGCAGGCGTTCCAGTTGCTCATGGGCAACCCGCACGCCCACGACGACGCGTCCAAGAAGTCGTGGCAGGAACTGCAGAACTCCATGCAGCCGAACTCACCCGGGCAGGAGTGGGACAAGGCGGGCAAGGGTTTGGAAGACGCGTGGAACTCGTCGGTCAAGGACGTCCGCGGTGCTGCGGAATGGGTCGGTGATCTCACGTGAGCTTCTTCGGCCGCAGCGAGCTCGGTGACACCGACGATCCCGTCGAGCTGGTGCCCGGCAGCGTCACGTCCCTGGAGGAGACGGCGAACGGGCTGCGCAAGCTCTCGACCGCCTGCCAGGAGGCGTACCACGGCATGTCCGGATTGGACATGGGCCAGTGGACGGGGGAGGCGGCGGAGAAGTTCGGCGGCTACCTCGCCCAGGAGACGCCGAAGTGGCGTGACGCTGCCGAGGCGTTCGGGCCGGTCGTGGACGCATTGGCGACGTACAAGGGCGCGGTCGAACGCGCCCAGCGGGAAGCCGCCGAGGCGATCCGCCTCTACAACGAGGCCAAGGCGGAGACGCAGGCGGCGGAGAAGCAGTACGACGACGCCTCGTCGAGGTACGAGAAAGCCGCACTGGCCGCGGTGGTCTCCGGTGACGCGGCACCGTCGCCGCTCGCACCGTTCAGCGATCCCGGCAAGGCCAAGCGGGAGCAGGCCGAGCGGATCCTCGCCGACGCGCGCAAAGCGTTGCGGGCGGCGGCCGCGCAGACCACGTCGGTGGTCACCAAGGCGAAGGACAGGGCACCGGAGGAACCGGGCTTCCTGTCCAAGATCGTCGCCTCGTTCGAGGACACGACCGACCAGCTGGTCGACCAGATCGGGTCCTTCAACAGCGGTCTGACCAAGTCCGCGCTCGGCGTCGTGCAGCTGCTCCGCGCGACCAACCCCCTCGACCCGTACAACCTCTCGCACCCCGGCGAGTACGCGGCGAACATGATGAAGCAGGCCGCCGGCATGGTGCACATGGCCACGCACCCGGTCGACGCGGTCAAGGGCATCCTCAACTTCGAGCAGTGGAAGAAGGACCCGTTCGCCGCGCTCGGCCAGCTGACCGGTGACGTCGCCATCGCCGTCGCGACCGACGGCACGGGCCTCGCCGGCACGGCGGAGAAGGCGCTCGCCCGCGAGGCGGTGGAAACGTCGGCCCGCGAGGTCACCGAGCAGGCCGCGACCCAGCTCGGCAAGCACGTCGACGACAGCCTGCCGCCGTGGGTCAGGGGAGAGCACTACGAGCCGCCGTCGCACCCGACGGACTACGGCAACCCGCACCCCGACGAGCCGTTCGGTCCGCAGAAGACGGACGACCTCCCGCCGCACGACCGGGAACCGGAGCACCACCACGAGCCCGACCCTCCTGCCGAGGAACCGAAGCACGAGCCGGACGAGCGGCCGAAGATCACCGACCCGGAACACCTGCCGCAGCCTGACAAGAGCCACTACTTCCGGCTCCAGGACCTGGTGGGCGAGATCCAGGAGATGCTGCCCAACCTGTCGCCTTCCGAACGACAGGCGCAGCAGCAGTTGATGAACGAGTATCGGCAGCAGATGAACGGCATCTTGGCCAAGCACAGCTGACGTGACGGCGAACCTCAGGAGCCTTGGAATGCACCCACAACAACCGCCGATGCGTCCCCAACAGCCGATGCGTCCGCCACAAAGCCCCATGCCACCACAACAGCCTTCCCCGCCACCGGTGGAGGAGTTTCCGGAGTGGACGAAGGACGGTGAGTTCCCTCCGGTCTCCCGGCAGGTCCCGCTCCACGGCAAGGATCCCGCGTCCGGCAAGGAACAGGTCTGGGTCGGCCGCGTCGTGTGGCAGGCGCGGACCATGAAAGAGATCACGATGGCGGTCTACGGTCCGTTCGGCCGCAAGATGTCCACCGGTGAGTCCGTGTTCGACGCCCTGCTCAAGATCCGCGGTGAGCTGGAGAACCCCGAGCAGCACAGCCCGCCGTGGAAGGTCCTGGTCAAGGGTTCCCGGCGGGACGTGTGGCACGTCGGGTACAAGGTGTCGAGGTTTCCCGGCGACCGGGCCGAGGTCCTCGTGCCCGGCGAGAAGGCGACCGAGTCCGTCGACGTGCTCGCGATGCTCGAACCGCACGACATCCCGAAGTTCGGCCTGGTCGAGCACCAGATGGCCAACTGCATGGAGTACTTCCGCCGTCTCGAACCCGGCTTCGGCGGGGGAGGCTCCTCGTAGCCGGAGGTCAGGCCAGCCAGAGGACGAGGCCGGCCAGCAGCAACCAGTGCTGGCCGGCCACCGCCACGGCACGCCAGCCGGGCTTGGCCAGGCGGGAGAGTCCAAGGCTGATCGGCATGAACACCAGCCCCACCCCGAAGAACGCTTGGGGCACCACCCAGTTGCCGTCGGACGCGATGAGCAGCATGCCCATCAGACCGGCCAGGAACGCGCCGAGGTAGATCGCCACGTCGCGGCGCCAGAGCAGCACCAGCAGCGGTGCCACCGCGACCGCCCAGCCGATCAGCGCCTGCGGCAGCGTCAGGCAGAACTCCGGCGTGCAGTAGAGCCGGTCCAGCGCTGCCGGGATCTCCTCGGCCCAGATGGCACCGGTCTGGAATCCGGTGACGAGCAGGGCGAACGCGATGAAGGCGGGGCTGTTCTTCTGCTCCGTGTCCCGGCCGCCCCGTTGCCGCTGGCGCCGCAGCCGTCTCTTGTCCCCGCTCCCCATGCCTGTTAGACGCATCTCGCGGTGCATTTGTGCAGTGATGTGTGGGTTAGGGTGAGCGGGTCGTGCACGGGGGAAGACCGGTCGAAGTCCGGCGCTGACCCGCAACGGTAGGTCCCACCTCTGCAGGGACGAGCCCGAACACCCGCACACGGCTTTCCATCCGGGAACTCCTGCCGTGGACTGCGGGAAGGGCTGTCAGTGATCGCGAAGATCAGCGCGCTCGTCGGCGTGCTCGCCGTCAGCATCGTGGCGGGCGTTGCGCTCGGCCCCGTCTCCATCCCGTTCGGCGTCACGGTCGACCTGCTGCAGGCGGCCGTCACCGGCGGCACGATCCCCGCGGACCTCGCCGGGCAGTACCACATCGTGTGGGACATCCGGTTGCCGCGCGTCCTGCTGGCAGCGGTCGTCGGAGCCGGGCTGAGCACGGTCGGCGTCGCGATCCAGGCGATGGTCCGCAACGCGCTCGCAGACCCTTACGTGCTCGGGATCTCGTCGGGCGCGAGCGTCGGCGCGACGGCGGTGGCGACGCTCGGCGTGTTGTCCGGGTTCGGCGTCTACGCGCTGTCGACCGGGGCGTTCCTGACCGGACTCGGTGCCACCGCGCTGGTCTACCTCACCGCGCGCACGAGTCGAGGGCTCACACCGTTGCGGCTGGTGCTGACCGGAACCGCGCTGGCGTACGGGTTCTCGGCCGTGGCGATGCTGCTGGTGTTCCAGGCGCCACGCGGGGAAGCGGCACGGGCGGCGATGTTCTGGTTGCTCGGCAGCCTGGGCGGAGCGGACTGGAAGTCGTTGCCCGTGGCCACCTCGGTGACGGTGCTGGGGATCGTCCACCTGCTCACCAAGGCGCGGCCGTTGAACGCGCTGGCGATGGGCGACGAGACGGCGACCACGCTGGGTGTCGAGGTCGACCGGTTCCGCACACAGCTGTTCGTGGTCACCGCGGCGATCACCGGTGTGCTGGTGGCGGTCAGCGGCGCGGTGGGCTTCGTCGGGCTCATGCTGCCGCACCTCACGCGCATGGTCGTGGGCGCGGACCACCGCAGGGTGCTGCCGCTCGCACCCCTGGCCGGGGCGTCGTTCCTCGTCTGGGTCGACGTGGCCGCCCGCCTGCTCGCGGCACCGGAAGAGCTGCCGCTGGGCGTCATCACGGCCGCGATCGGCGTGCCGTGCTTCATCTTCCTCATGCGCCGCAAGAGCTACGTGTTCGGGGGACGTTGATGCGCGTCGAGCTCACCGGCGTCACGGTCCGCGGGATCGTCGCGGACATCACGCTCAACGCCTCGGCCGAGGTCGTCGGCATCGTCGGCCCGAACGGCAGCGGCAAGTCGACCACGCTGCGGTGCGTCTACCGCGCCCTGAAGCCCGACGCCGGCGCCGTGCTGATCGACGGTGAGAACGTCCACAAGCGACACGGGCTCGCCCGCGAGCTCGCGGCGCTCACCCAGGAGTCGCAGGTCGAGTTCGACTTCACGGTCGCCGAGGTCGTGGAGATGGGTCGCCTGCCGCACGACCGCGATCCCGCCCGGGACCGCCGCGTGGTCGCGGCCGCACTGGCCACAGTGGACGTCGCGCACCTCGCCGATCGCAGCTTCCTCAGCCTTTCCGGCGGCGAACGCCAGCGCGTGCTCATCGCCCGCGCCATCGCGCAGGAACCTCGGGTGCTCGTGCTGGACGAGCCGACGAACCACCTCGACATCCGGCACCAGCTGGACGTGCTCGCGCTCGCCCGCGGCCTGGGCGTCACGGTGCTGACCGTGCTGCACGACCTCAACCTCGCCGCGTCCTACTGCGACCGCCTGCACGTGCTCGACGAAGGCCGCCTGGTCGCGTCCGGCACGCCGGAGGAGGTGCTCGTGCCCGAGCTGATCGCCAAGGTCTTCCACGTCACCGCGCACGTGGTCCGACACCCCACCACGGGAGTTCCGCAGCTCCTGTTCGACCAGGAGGTCACCCCTTGAGAACCGCTTTCGCCGCAGCCGCTCTGCTGCTCGTCTCCGGCTGCGGCGCGACGGTCGCGCAGGACACCTCGAAGTCCGACCCGGTGACCATCACCAACTGCGGTCAGCAGGTCACGTTCGACAAGGTGCCGTCCAAAGTGGTCACCAACGACACCGGCATCACCGAGCTGATGTTCGCGCTGGGCCTCAAGGACCGCATGGCCGGCTACGTGGTGGACGGCGACAACACCGTCGACCTGCGGACCTCGCCGTGGAAGGCCGACTTCGACAGCACCCGCAAGCTCGCGGACAAGATCTCCAAGGAGGTCGTGCAGGGGGCCAACGCGGACCTGGTGTTCGCGGGCTGGAACTACGGCTTCACCGAGAGCACCGGCTTCACCCCGGACGCGCTGAAGCAGCTCGGGATCGGCACCTACCAGCTCACCGAGGCGTGCCGCAACGGCATCGGCAAGCAGCGCGGCATCATGCCGGCCCTCGACGCGCTCTACACGGACCTCCGCAATCTCGGGAAGATCTTCCGCGTCGAGCGGAAGGCCGAGGAGCTCATCGAGGGCTACCGGCGGCGGATCGACGACGCCGGGCGGCTGATGGCGGGCAGGCCGCGGCCGAAGGTGTTCCTCTACGACAGCGGGCAGGACCAGCCGTTCACGTCCGGCCGGAACGCGGCCCCGCAGGACGTCATCGGCAAGGCCGGCGGGGACAACGTCTTCGGCGACCTCGACGACAGCTGGACCACGGTCAACTGGGAGACCGTCGTGCAGCGCGACCCCGACGTCGTGCTCATCGTGGACTACGCGTCCGGCGAGGCGAACACGCCTGAGCAGAAGCAGGCGTTCCTGGAGGGCTTCGCGCCGCTGCGCAACTCCCCGGCGGTCAGGAACAAGCGCTTCTTCGCACTTCCGTACGCCGCGCTGGTCGAGTCGCCGCGCAACCCGGCCTCGATCGAGGCCTTCGCGAAGTACCTGTCACAGGGGTGAACGCGTGACCAGATAGTGGGAGATTTCCTCCCGGCGCTTGGTACGTAGTGCTGGGCTGTGGCAGCATCCGCTGCATGGCTCAGCACCTCGCCATCATTATCGACGAGCGCGTCGGGTAGTGCCGCCCCTGGCACCCGACGCGCAGACCTCTCGCATCCGCGGGGGGTCTTTTTGTTTGTCCGGATGAGGAGATGACCCCGATGGCCGGCCCTACCGACGAGTTCCACGTCTACGACACGACGTTGCGCGACGGCGCACAACGTGAGGGCATTTCGTACTCCGTCACGGACAAGCTCGCGGTCGCGCGGCTGCTGGACGGCCTCGGCGTCGGGTTCATCGAGGGCGGCTGGCCCGGCGCGCTGCCCAAGGACACCGAGTTCTTCGCCCGTGCCGCGGCCGGTGACCTGGAGCTCAAGCACGCCAAGCTGGTCGCGTTCGGCGCGACCCGCAAGGCGGGCGTGAAGGTCGAGGAAGACCCGCAGGTCAAGGCTTTGCTCGACTCCCAGGCGCCGGTCGTGACGCTCGTCGCGAAGTCCGACCTGCGCCACATCGAACGGGCGCTGCGCACGGACACCGACGAGAACCTCAGGATGGTGCGCGACACCGTCCGCTTCCTCACCGGCCACGGCAGGCGCGTCTTCCTCGACGCCGAGCACTTCTTCGACGGCTACGCGTTCTCGCCGGACACGTCGCTGCGCGTGCTGGAGTCCGCTGTGGAGGGTGGCGCGGACGTGGTCGTGCTGTGCGACACGAACGGCGGCCAGCTGCCGTTGGGGCTCGCCGAGACGGTCGCGGAGGTCGTCGAGAAGACCGGCTTCCGAGTAGGAATCCACTGCCAGGACGACACGTCCTGCGCGGTGGCGAACACCCTCGCGGCCGTGCAGGCGGGCGCGACGCACGTGCAGTGCACCGCCAATGGTTATGGCGAGCGAGCAGGCAACGCCGACCTGTTCGCCGTCGTGGGAAACCTCGTGACCAAGCTCGGCATGGACGTGCTCCCGACCGGGGCACTGGCCGAGCTCACCCGCGTCTCCCATGCGTTGGCCGAGATCGCGAACATCGCACCCGACACCCACCAGGCCTACGTCGGGTCGTCAGCATTCGCTCACAAGGCGGGTCTGCACGCGAGCGCGATCAAGGTGGATCCGGAGCTGTACAACCACATCGATCCGGACCGCGTCGGCAACGACATGCGGGTGCTGGTCACCGAGATGGCCGGCCGGGCGAGCATCGAGCTCAAGGGACGTGAGTTCGGACTCGACCTGGCCGGCCGGTCAACCGAGGTCGGCAACGCGCTGAAGCGCGTCAAGGAGCTGGAGGCCAGGGGCTGGTCGTTCGAGGCCGCCGACGCCTCGATGGAACTGCTGCTGCGCTCGGAGCTGTCCCAACTGGACACTCCTCCCTTCACGCTCGAGTCCTACCGGGTCGTGCTGGACCACCGCTCGGACGGCGAGATCGTGTCCGAGGCCACGGTCAAGGTGCACGTGGCGGGGGAGCGGGTCATCGCGACCGCTGAGGGCAACGGCCCCGTGCACGCGCTGGACGCGGCCCTGCGCAAGGCGTTGCTGCCGCATCTGTCCTGGTTGGACACTGTGGAGCTGGCCGACTACAAGGTGCGCATCCTCACCGAGCACCCCGGCACGGACGCCGTGACGCGCGTGCTGGTCGAGTCCACGGACGGCGAGCGCGAGTGGACCACTGTGGGTGTGCACGGAAACATCGTCGAGGCCTCCTGGCTCGCGCTGTGCGACGCATTGGTGCACAAGTCGATGCGCTCCAACACGTCCGCCTAGGGAGGTATACGTACAAGACGCGCGAAGCGCTCACCTCCAGGCGAGCCCCCTGCCTGTACTGGTTACTCGTAAACTGGCACTGTGCGTATAGCCCGGATCGCTCATCCTCAAGGCGTGGCTTTCGTCGCTGTTCACGGCGAGGAAGCCGCAGAGATCGCCGAACACCCCTTCGGCACGCCCACGTTCACCGGTCGCAAGTGGCCGTTGGCCGACGTCAGGCTGCTGGCGCCGATCCTGCCGACCAAGATCATCGGCATCGGCCGCAACTACGCCGACCACGCCGCCGAGCTGGGCAACGAGGTGCCGGCCGAGCCGTTGCTCTTCCTGAAGCCCAACACCTCGGTGGTCGGGCCGAACGTCGAGATCAAGATCCCGGCCGCGTCGCAGCGGGTGGACTTCGAGGGCGAGCTTGCCGTCATCATCGGCCAGCCGTGCCGGGACGTGTCGAAGGCCAAGGCGATGAGCGTGGTGATGGGTTACACCATCGCCAACGATGTCACGGCACGCGACCTGCAGAAGAAGGACGTGCAGTTCACGCGTGGCAAGGGCTTCGACACGTTCTGCCCGATGGGCCCGTTCATCGAGACGGAGTTCGACCCCTCCGACGTCCGCGTCGTGACCGAGCTCGACGGCGAGGTCAAGCAGGACGGGCGTACTTCGTTGATGGTGCACGACATTCCGTCACTCATCGAGTACGTGTCGGGGATCATGACGCTGCTTCCCGGCGACGTGATCCTCACCGGGACGCCGGCGGGCGTCGGGCCGATGAGGGCCGGACAGACGGTCTCCGTGACTGTGGACGGCCTTGGCACGCTCACCAATCCGGTCGCAAATAGGTAGCCGTACGGAGCAATCCGGCGCCTGGCAGGTTACGTACTCGGGTACCCGCTAGTAACTTCCCGGTGTCATGACGGACCTGGCGTCCACCCGTGTGCTGCTCGTCGACGGTTCGCAGCTCATCACCGAGGGACTGCGACTCTCGCTGCACCGCACGCACTGCTTCCGCGTTGTGGGCATCGCCCACACCGTGGCCGACGCTGCGCGCTGTCTGCGCAGCATCCTGGTGGACCTGGTCGTCACGGACTTCGACGTGCCGGGCGCCGGGCCGCTGCGCACCGTGCGGGACACGGCGCAGTTCCGGCCGAGCGCCCGTGTCGTCGTGCTGTCCAATGCGGACAGTCCGAGCTGGGCCCGCGCGGCCTTGGACGCCGGCGCGGTCGCCTACCTGCTGAAAACCTCACCCGTGGCCGAACTGTTACCGCTGATCGCGGCCGCGGTCCGGGGTGCTCCGGCCACGATCGACGCGCGGGTGGGGTCGCTCTCGCGGCTGCCGACGCGGATGCCGCCGCCTGCCTCGCTCGGCCAGCTGTCTGCTCGTGAGTTCGACGTGCTGGCCGAGATGGCGAAGGGGATGGACAACGCGCGCATCGCCCAGCGGCTCTTCATCAGCAACGACACCGTGAAGACCCACGTGAAGGCGATCCTGCGCAAGCTGGGCGCGCGCGACCGCGCCCACGCCGTGGCGATGGTGCTCGGTGAGTCGTCCGAGGCCTTCGTCACGACCTGACGATGGTCTGCGGCGAGCGGCGCGCGAACCGCGGCGCGTGTTCGGGCAGCGGACCGATCGCGATCACGTAGGCCGGAACCACCTGCAGGAACGGCAGCTTCCGCACCAGCCGCAGCATGAACGGCGTGCCGGCGTTCGACACCGTCTCGGTGCTGCTCAGCTTGCGGCCGAGGAACACCCGGTGGATGATCCGCTGCAGCGTCTGGATCACCACGGTCGGGAACAGCCTGCGCCTGCGCACCTTCGCCAGCGCCGCGCTCGTGACCGCGCCCTGCCGCAACGGCTTCGCGAGCAGCCTGGCGGCCGCCACCGCGTCCTGCACGGCGAGGTTGATGCCCACGCCGCCGACCGGCGACATCGCGTGCGCCGCGTCACCGATGCACAGCAGACCGTCAACGTGCCACTGCCGCAACCGGTCCAGCTTCACGTCGAGCAGCTTCGCGTCGTCCATGCTCTGGATGTGGTCCACCCGGTCGGCGAGCCACGGGACGAGCGTGACGACGCGCTCGCGGAACTTCTCGACGCCCTCGGCCCGCAGCTTCTGGTCCGTGCCCTTGCGGATGAGGAAGGCGCACTGGAAGTACTCGCCGCGCGGGATGAGCACCATCGCGCTGCCCGCGCTGAACCGGCCGGCACCGCCCACGACGGGCTCGTCACCGTTGCGCGGCAAGCGGAACCACCACACGTCCATCGGCGCGCCGAAGCTGTAGACCGGCAGGTTCACCGCGTCGCGCAGGATCGAGCCGCGCCCGTCCGCCGCGACGACCAGGTCCGCGGCGATCTCGCCCTCGTGCCCGTCGACGCGGTCGCGGTACTTCACGCCCGTGACCCTGTTGCCGCTCTTGGTGATTCCGGTGACCTCGGTGTTCATCCGCAGCGTGAACGCCGGTTCGAGCCTGCCCGCGTCGGCCAGCAGGTCGAGGAAGTCCCACTGCGGCACCATCGCGATGCGCTTGTTCGGCCCGGGAAGCCGCTTCAGGTCGGCGATCACGGCCCGCTTGCCGCCGTCGAGCAGCGCCTCCATCTTGTCGACGTCCTGGTGCGGCACCTGCTCGAACGCGGGCCCCAGCCCCAGTTCGTCCATGAGCGTGAGCGTCGACGCGTGCACCGTGTCGCCGCGGAAGTCGCGCAGGAAGTCGCCGTGCTTCTCCACCACCGTGACCTCGACACCACCGCGCGCCAGCAACAGCCCCAGCACCATGCCCGCAGGGCCGCCGCCGACGACCAGGCAGGTGGTCCTCTCGGTGTTCC
Organism: Lentzea sp. NPDC004789; assembly: GCF_053601075.1. Taxonomy (NCBI): domain Bacteria; kingdom Bacillati; phylum Actinomycetota; class Actinomycetes; order Pseudonocardiales; family Pseudonocardiaceae; genus Lentzea; species Lentzea sp. NPDC004789. The sequence continues at coordinate 279,447 of NZ_JBSGBE010000004.1, forward strand.
TCTCCATCTCGATCCCCTCATTTCAACCGCTGTTGAATAAACTCAGCATGCTCTTGATCGCCGGATGCGTCAAGCCGAGTTCTCCGTGACCTGGCTCGCTTCAGCTCCAGGTCCACAGTGGACAGTCTGGGAACCCAGGCCTCGAAAAGGTTGCGGCTGGTGCACAATGTCGTCGCGGTGGCTAATGTGTCGCGCTGCCGGAAACGCCCGTTCGGGCGGCGGCGGTCCGGCCGCCGGACAACACTCGACCGGGTGATTGCGTTCGGCGCCCGGACGAGCGTCACTGGTTCGTTCGGTCCCTCAAGGTCTACTTGATCGTGCAAGGACCTATAGGAATCACCTCGTTAGCCGAATCGGACGAGGCCTCGTCACACCTAACCTTCCGGGGTGACAACTGCGTCCCCGACTTTCACGCGTAAGAGAACCGGCGAGATCCGCGCTGTGTGCCTGGACGTCGACGACACACTTGTCGACTACAGCACTTCGTCGCGAGCCGCGTTGGCCTCGATGGTCGGTAACGCCGACGCCTGGTCGTTGTGGCAGCGCATCACCGATGACCACGTGTCCCGCCAGTTGGCCGGTGAGCTGCAGTACGAGTCCATGCGCAACATCCGCACCCAGGCCTTCTTCGCCGCTCTCGGCGAAGAGCTCACGCTGGAGGAAGCCACCCGCCGCGAGCTCGGCCGCCAGGAAGTCCTCTCCGCGGGCTGGTGCCTGTTCCCGGACGTCATCCCGATGCTCGACTGGCTGCGCGCCACCGGCCTCCCGATCGCCGCGATCAGCAACGCCTCGGGCCGCCACCAGCGCGTGAAGATCGCCCAGCTGGGCCTGTCGTCCTACTTCGACGCCGTCCTCATCGCCGGCGAGGTCGGCTGCGCCAAGCCGGACCGCGTGATCTTCCACACGGCCTGCCTCTCGCTGGGCGTCCCGCCCGGTGACACGGTCCACGTGGGCGACCGCCTCCACGCCGACGCCATCGGCGCCCGCGACGCCGGAATGCACGGCGTCTGGATCAACCGCGTTGGGCCGACCGGAGGCAGCCTCCCCGCCGGCCTGTCCTCCATCACGTCTCTGGCGGAACTGCCGGAGCTCCTCGTGTGCGAGCTGTCCGCGGCCACCGCCTGAGTTTGCGCCTGAGACCGGCTCTCACCTGCGTGTTTGCCTGCAGGTGGGGGCCGATTTCACTTCTGGTGGGGACGTGGTCTAGTATTTCTCCCGGCAGCAACGAGGACCTCGGAACTCCTTCGGGACACCGAAGTCGATCGTGAAAGCCAATGGGGTATGGTGTAATTGGCAGCACGACTGATTCTGGTTCAGTTAGTCTAGGTTCGAGTCCTGGTACCCCAGCTGCAACGGAAGAACTGCCCTCGGGTAAGCTTCCGGAGCTGGTAAGAAAAAGAACTGAATAGCCGGATTTGGACCGGACAGAATGATCTGATAAGGTTCAAGCCAGCAAGAAGTTCTAGGGCCCCGTCGTCTAGCGGCCTAGGACGCCGCCCTCTCAAGGCGGTAGCGAGGGTTCGAATCCCTTCGGGGCTACAGAGGTGGGAGAGGCCTGTCAGCGGAACGCGCTGACAGGCCTCTTTCGCATTTGTCCTCTGGGGGCCGAGCCCCCAGACCCCCAGCCGGCGGGGCTTCGCCCCCCGGACCCCCCGTAGGTTGCCCGGCCCGTGCGGGGGCTTCGCTTCGCTCGCCGGGATTCTCTGGGGGTGACTGGTGTCACCGTGAGAAATTGTGGGCTCGCTTTGCGATTAGGGGTATGTGGGGCGTGGTGTATTTGCGGGTGGCGTCGGCGTGTTGCTAGCCCGCGCCGTTTCACGCTGATTCGGCTGCCGGGCCCGTGTTGGCTCGGCTTGTGCCGTCCTTTTGGGCGGGCCCGTCCTTCGTGAGGCCGTCTCACCCCATTACGCCTGGCCCGTTCCTGTGATCCGTCCTGCATCTCGGCTCCGTGGCTGCGTGCGGCGGTCTCGCTCCGCCTCGGTTCCGCAACACCTTGCCTGCTTCGCCTCCGCTGTCCGCATTGCGCTCCGCCTCGTCTCCGAGCCGTTTTCCCACGGTGAGGTCTTGCTCCTGCCTGTGTGGTCTCGCTCCTGACTGTGCAGCCTGACCCTGACTGTGCGACCCGATCTCGTCGTCGTGAGTCACCTCATCGTCGTTGCGCGCCGCCTCTCGCACCGTGACCCACTTCTCGCCGTTGCGGGTCACCTCTCGCCTCGTGAGTCACCCCTCGCCGTCGTGAGTCACCTCTCGTCGTTGCGAGCTACGTCTCGTGCCGTGACCCACCTCTTGTCGTTGGGAGTCACCCTTCGCTGCCGTGACCTCCCTCGCTGCCGTGAGCCGCCTCTCGCCGCCGTGGGCCGCCTCTCGCCGCCGTGACGCCCTTCGCCGCCGTGACCCCCTCGCTGCCGTGAGCCGGCCTCTCGCCGTCGCGGGCCATGTCTCGCCTCGCGACCCGCTTCGCGCGACCCGATCCCGCCATCGCGAGCCATCCCTCGCCGCGACCCGATCCCGCCGCCGTGGGCCGCCCCTCGCCGCGCAGGCCCGGCGATCCCTTGCACAGGCGCGGGGTCCGCGGGCTGCTCCCGTTGCCTCGCGGCCGGCTCGCCTGGCGCCGTTTCCGGGTGCGCCCAGGCATGCCTCGGCCAGGGCGTGGAAGGTGGCGAAGGGGAAGCGATAGGGCGTTTGGGGGTGTGGGGAATGCGGCCTGTTGAGATGCGTTCACACCGCGTGTCGTCGCGAAGTGGGCGGCGTGTCGTGGGTGGGAAAGGGCAAGGCCGCCCTCCCGTGAAGGGAGAGCGGCCTTGGGAGGTGAGCGGTCAGAGGCGGCTTTGCAGGGCCTCGGCTGCCGCCAGGAGGTCGGCTGCCCAGCGGGCGCCGGGGCGGCGGCCCATTCGGTCAATCGGGCCGCTGACCGAGACGGCGGCCACCACGGCGCCGGAGGAGTCGCGTACCGGGGCCGAGACCGAGGCCACTCCCGGTTCTCGTTCGGCCACGCTTTGCGCCCAGCCGCGGCGGCGGACCTCCAGGAGTGTGCGTTCGCCGTAGACGGCGTCGGCGAGGACGGCGCGTTGGGTTCCCGGGTCTGCCCACGCGGCAAGGACCTTCGCGCCGGAGCCGGCGGTCATCGGCAGGCGGGCGCCGATGGGAACGGTGTCGCGCAAGCCCGATGGCGGTTCGGCGGCGGAGACGCACACGCGCTGCATGCCGTCGCGGCGGTACAGCTGCACGCTTTCGCCTGTGATGTCGCGCAACCTGGGCAGCACCGAGGACGCCGCGTCGAGCAACGGGTCCGTTGCGCCGCCTGCCAGTTCGGCGAGTGCCGCTCCCGGGCGCCAGCGGCCGTCGGAGCCTCGGCGCAGCAACCGGTGCACCTCCAGGCCCACGGCCAGGCGGTGTGCGGTCGCTCGCGGCAGGCCGGTGCGATTGCACAACTCGGCCAGGCCGCATGGATCTTTTGCTACGGCGTTCAACACGGCCACTGCCTTGTCCAGCACGCCGATCCCGCTATGCTGTCCCACAAGCCGATACTAACTTCCCAGACAGTGAGAAGTCCAGATCTGTCGGCCCGTCCATACTGTGGGAGATGTCGCGATGAGCCGCACGCTCGCGGAGAAGGTGTGGGAGGCACACGTTGTGCGCCACGGCAGTGGTGCGGAGCCGGACCTGCTCTACATCGACCTCCATCTGCTCCACGAAGTCACGAGCCCCCAGGCGTTCGACGGCCTCCGGCTTGCCAACCGCAAGCTGCGCAGGCCCGACCTGACGATCGCCACCGAGGATCACAACGTCCCGACCGTCGACATCGACAAGCCCATCGCGGACCCGGTGTCGCGCACGCAGGTCGAGACGCTCCGGCGCAACTGCGCCGAGTTCGGCGTGCGGCTGCACCCCATGGGCGACCTGGAGCAGGGCATCGTCCACGTGGTGGGCCCGCAGCTCGGCCTCACGCAGCCCGGCATGACCGTTGTGTGCGGCGACAGTCACACGTCCACGCACGGTGCGTTCGGCGCGCTGGCGTTCGGCATCGGCACGTCCGAGGTCGAGCACGTGATGGCGACGCAGACGTTGCCGTTGCGTCCGTTCAAGACGATGGCCATCAACGTCAGCGGCTCGCTCAAGCCGGGCGTCACGGCGAAGGACATCATTCTCGCGGTCATCGCGAAGATCGGAACCGGTGGCGGCCAGGGCTATGTGCTCGAGTACCGCGGCGAGGCCATCGAGAGCCTCTCGATGGAAGCGCGCATGACGGTCTGCAACATGTCGATCGAAGCGGGCGCGCGCGCCGGCATGATCGCACCGGACGAGACGACTTTCGACTACATCGAGGGTCGCCCGCACGCGCCGTCCGGCGCGGACTGGGACGCGGCCGTCGCGTACTGGAAGACGCTCAGGACCGACGACGACGCGACTTTCGACGCGGAAGTGCACATCGACGCCGACGAGCTCACGCCGTTCGTCACGTGGGGCACCAACCCCGGGCAGGGGCTGCCTCTGGGGGCGAGCATCCCCGACCCCGAGCAGATCGCGGACGAGAACGAGCGCGTGGCCGCCGAGAAGGCGCTGACGTACATGGGCCTGGAGCCCGGCACGCCGCTGCGCGACATCCGCGTGGACACCGTGTTCCTCGGCTCCTGCACGAACGGCCGCATCGAGGACCTGCGGGCCGCCGCGGACGTCCTCAAGGGCAAGCACGTCGCTTCAGGAGTACGGATGCTGGTCGTGCCCGGTTCGATGCGGGTGCGCAAGCAGGCCGAGGAAGAGGGCCTGGACAAGGTCTTCCTGGACGCGGGCGCCGAGTGGCGCCAGGCCGGCTGCTCGATGTGCCTTGGCATGAACCCGGATCAGCTCGCACCGGGTGAGCGCAGCGCGTCGACCTCCAACCGCAACTTCGAGGGCAGGCAGGGCAAGGGCGGCCGGACGCACCTCGTCTCGCCGCTCGTCGCGGCCGCCACGGCCGTGCGCGGCACCCTGTCGGCCCCCGCAGACCTGGAGAACTGAAAGCCATGGAAGCCTTCACCACCCACACGGGCGTCGGTGTGCCGCTGCGCAGGTCCAACGTGGACACCGACCAGATCATCCCGGCCGTCTACCTCAAGCGCGTGACCCGCACCGGGTTCGAGGACGGCCTGTTCGCCGCCTGGCGCGGTGACGAGCACTTCGTGCTCAACCAGCAGCCCTTCCGGGCGGGCAGCGTCCTCGTGGCGGGCCCCGACTTCGGCACCGGGTCCTCTCGGGAACACGCCGTCTGGGCGTTGATGGACTACGGCTTCCGGGTGGTCGTGTCGTCCCGGTTCGCCGACATCTTCCGGGGCAACGCGGGCAAGCAGGGCCTCGTGGCGGCGCAGTGCAGCCAGTCCGATGTCGAGCTGCTGTGGAAGCTGCTGGAGTCCGAGCCCGGCACGCCGGTCACCGTGGACCTCTCCGACAAGACCGTTCGCGCCAAGGACTTGGTAGCCCCGTTCGAGATCGACGACTACACCCGCTGGCGCCTTCTGGAAGGCCTCGACGACATCGCTTTGACGCTCCGCCACGAGGCCGAGATCAGCGGATTCGAGGGCAATCGCCAGACTTGGTTGCCCACAACGGATCCGCTTCCGGCGGTCTGAGAGGGGGCCGGATTCTCCCCTTGAGAGGGGCGAATCCGGCGCCTCCTGTCCCTCGAAGGGGCGCAATTAGCCACGCCACAACGAAAATTTTGGCGTGGCGATTGGTATTTCTTGCGTTTTGGGCCTACCGTTGCGTTCTAGTCGGCCCGAGCTAGGGCCGTGAGCGTCCTGGGAGGGACTGAAGGTGAACAAGGCCCAGCTCATCGAGGCGCTCGCCGAGCGCCTGGGAGACAAGAAGACCGCGGGTGCTGCTGTTGACGGCATCGTCGATGTGATCGTGCGCAGCGTCAACAAGGGCGAGAAGGTCAACATCACGGGCTTCGGCGTCTTCGAGAAGCGTGCCCGTGCGGCTCGCACCGCGCGCAACCCGCGCACGGGTGAGACCGTGAAGGTCAAGAAGACCAACGTGCCCGCGTTCCGCCCCGGCTCGACGTTCAAGGACGTCATCAGCGGTGCGAAGAAGCTGCCGAAGGCTGTCGCCGCCAAGCCTGCTGCCAAGCCGGCCGCTGCTGCCGCCGCGAAGCCCGCTGCTGCCACGAAGGCGCCCGCCACCAAGGCGGCGACCACGCGCGCCACCACGACGCGCACCCGCACGGCCGCGGCCGCCACCAAGGCGCCCGCGACCCGTCGCACCACCACGGCCGCCGCGAAGCCGGCTGCCGCTGCCAAGGCGCCCGCGAAGGCCGCTGCGACGAAGACCGCCGCTGCGAAGCCGGCCGCCGCGAAGGCGACCGCTGCCAAGAAGCCCGCTGCCGCCAAGACGACGGCTGCGGCCAAGCCCGCCGCGAAGACCACGGCTGCCAAGGCACCCGCGGCTCGCAAGACGGCTGCCAAGAAGAAGTGAGACGGGCCTCCTCGTGAAGGAGGCTGCGTCACTTCAGTAACCACGCGGAAGGCCCCGGTGTGCGCACACCGGGGCCTTCGTGGTTTTCAGCCGCTGCTCCGCAGACCGCGGCGAGTTCGCCCCGTGGGCCGACGCGAACTCGCGGATCCGGGTGAAGCCGAACCTCGGAACGCCAATAGAAATAACGCTTTCACGCCTGCGAACGGGTCCCGCACAAGCGAAACCGCCGCCTTTCCCGCCCAACTCATTGCCTGAGGCGAACTTTCGGGGCGGGGAAGACGGCGGCGTGAAAACGTCTGCAGCGACCCTCAGGGACGCGGTAGCGGTGAGGCCAGGTAATGCGCCGACACCAGCGTTGGCCAGCGCGAAGGCGAGTCCGAAGTGGACCAGGTGCCGAACGGCCGGGTGAAGGCCAGCACCCAGGTGCTGCCCTTCTTGCACGGGATCTCGGACAGCCGCAGACCGCCCAGTTCGGCCAGCGCCTGCACGAGCGACGGGATCACCCCGCCCTGGGACGACACGACCGCCCGGCCCTCCTGCGCCGCGACCTCCAGCAGCCGCACGAGACCCGCCTCCGGGTCGGGCCAATAGCCCTCCTCGGACAGATGGGGCTCCTCGACCATCTCGACGGCCAGGTCCTCGGCCACGCCTCGCACGGTGTCCGCGCAGCGCACCCTGGGAGCCGTGTGGACGCGCGCGGGCGACCACAGGGGGAGCAGGGTGCGAAGAGCGGAAGCCTGCTTCCAGCCGGCGCCGGCGAGGGGGCGGAGGTCGTCATCGCCGTCCCACTCGGACCGCTTGCCGGCCTTCGCGTGCCGCACCAGCAACACCAGCAGCAGGTCCGCCGGCAGCCGGTCGAACTCCGCCAGCACGACGCGGTCGTGCTCGTAGGTCAGCAACGACGAGGCCTCGGCGACCGGCAGCCAGCGCAGCTCGTCGACCTCGTCGTTGGCGACGAAATCTCCGGACACGGCTTCCGCGGCGTAGTAGTCGACGGTCTTCGTGTCGTTCTTCACCTGGTAAGAGGTCTGCCGCAGGAACCGCCCGAGCACGCACGCGTACCCGGTCTCCTCCTCGACCTCGCGCACCACGCAGGCGGGAATCGTTTCTCCCCTGTCCAGCTTTCCCTTCGGCAACGACCAGTCGTCATAACGCTGGCGGTGCACGACCGCGACTTCGACGTCACCGTCGGCATCGCGCCAGAGCACCGCCCCAGCAGCTTTGATCACCCAAGAGCTCCGTGCTTGTGCAGCAGTTCCATTTGGTGGTCGCGCACCGACGAACCATCCGCGGGCGACGCTTCCCATTCTCCGTCAGAGCGCAGCACCCAGCAGCGCGTCTGCGGGTCGAGCGCGGACGTGAAGACGTCCGCGAGCTGTGCGGCCAGGCGCGGGTTGATGACCCGCACGGCCACCTCGACGCGGCGGTCGAGGTTGCGGTGCATCATGTCCGCGCTGCCGATCCAGTACTCGCCGAGACCTGCGAAGTGGAAGATCCGCGAGTGCTCCAGGAAGCGGCCCAGGATCGAGCGCACCCGGATGTTCTCGGACATGCCCTTCACGCCCGGCTTCAGGCTGCAGATGCCGCGCACGACGACGTCGACGGGCACACCGGCCTGTGATGCGCGGTACAGCGCGTCGATGACCTGCTCGTCCACGAGCGAGTTCACCTTGATGCGCACGCCGGAGAGCTCGCCCGCCTGGGCGCGCTCGATCTCCTGGTCGATCCGGTCCACGATGCCCTTGCGGACGCCGTAGGGCGCCACGAGCAGCGAGCGGTACTCGTCCTGACGCGCGTAGCCGGTCAGCACGTTGAAGAGGTCCGTGAGGTCCGCGCCGATGGTCGGCTCGGCGGTGAGGATGCCGACGTCCTCGTACAGCCGCGCGGTCTTCGGGTTGTAGTTGCCGGTGCCGATGTGGCAGTAGCGCCGGATCGTCGAGCCCTCCTGGCGCACGACCAGCGACGTCTTGCAGTGCGTCTTCAGGCCCACGAGGCCGTAGACGACGTGCACGCCCGCCTTCTCCAACGCGCGCGCCCACTTGATATTCGCCTGTTCGTCGAAGCGCGCCTTCAGCTCCACCAGCGCCACGACCTGCTTGCCCGCCTCGGCCGCGTCGATCAGAGCGTCCACGATGGGCGAGTCGCCCGAGGTGCGGTACAGGGTCTGCTTGATGGCGAGCACGTGCGGGTCGGCCGCGGCCTGCTCGATGAAGCGCTGCACCGACGTCGAGAACGAGTCGTACGGGTGGTGCACCAGCACGTCACCCTCGCGCAGCGTCGCGAAGACGCTCTTCGGCGTCTCGCGCTCACCGAACGCGGGATGGGTCGCCGGCACGAACGCCGGGTCCTTCAACGTCTTGCGGTCGATGCCGTAGAGCTGCCACAGGCACGACAAATCGAGCAATCCCGGCACGGTCACGACGTCGTGCGGGTCGACGTCCATCTCCCGCAACAACAGTTCGAGCATGTGCTCGGTCATGTCGTCGGCCACTTCCAGGCGCACCGGCGGGCCGAACCGGCGCCGGGCGAGCTCCCGTTCCAAGGCCTGCAACAGGTCCTCGTCGCGGTCCTCCTCGACCTCCAGGTCCGCGTTGCGCGTCACCCGGAACGCGTGGCACTCGATGACCTCCATGCCGGCGAACAGCTCGCCCAGGTGCGCGGCGATGAGCTCCTCCAGCGGCAGGAAGGTCGCGGAGGAGGACGACCGGTCCGCCTCGACGCGCACCAGCCGCGGCACGTTGTCCGGCACCTTCACCCGCGCGAACCGCTCGCCGCCGCCCTCGGGGTCGCGCACGGTCACCGCGAGGTTCAGCGACAGTCCGGAGATGTAGGGGAACGGGTGCGCCGGGTCGACCGCGAGCGGCGTGAGGACCGGGAACACCTGCTCGCTGAAGTAGTTGGAGAGCCGCAGCCGGTCGTAGTCCGTGAGGTCGCCCCACGTCACGATGCTGATCCGGTGCTCTTCCAGGCCGGGCCGGATGTGGTCGAGGAACGCGCGGGCGTGCTGCTCGACGAGTTCCTGCGAGCGCTTGGAGATCGCCACGAGCTGCTCGCGCGGGGTGAGCCCGTCCGCGCTGCGCACCGAGAGACCGGTCTCCTCGCGCCGCTTCAGCCCCGCGACCCGGACCATGTAGAACTCGTCCAGGTTCGAGGCGAAGATCGCGAGGAACTTCGCGCGCTCCAGCAGCGGCTGCGAGGAGTCCTCGGCCAGCGCGAGCACGCGCGAGTTGAAGTCCAACCAGGACAGTTCACGGTTGAAGTACCGGTCGTCGGGCAGGTCCGTGGGCAGGACGCTCGACGTCACCGCGGGCGGCGCCGAGGGCATGCCGCGCACGGGCGTCGCCACCGGCTGGGTCGGCTGGGTCTTCCTCCGCGGAGGGTTGGACGCTCGCCTCGTCGCCGCGCGTGGTTGCCTGCGCGGGGTCGCCGCTTGCGGGGTCTCCGCCGCTTTGCTGCGCGTGGAGCGGCGTCGGGGAGGGGTCGCCTTGCCGTCGTTGTTCTCCGTGCTCACGCCCCGCATTGTTCCCCACTATCGGCGCGAGCGCCCCTGCCGAGAACGTCCGGCTGGTGAACTCCTCGTCACAGAACAGGCATGCGCACGGCGGTGACGACCCCGTCGGCACTACGTTCGAGGGTCACCCGCTGCCCTGGACGCAGCATTCGCCAGCCACCCGCGGTGACCGCGGCCGCGCTCACGTCGAGCAGCACGCCGTCATCGCGCAGGACGACGGCGGAACCGTCACTGTTAAAAGAAGACACAGTCGCCTGCACGGAGCAAAAGCCTAGACGTTCGGACCTACACGTCTCATTTGAGCCGCTGCCAAGGTCGAGCGATGAAGGTTATAGCCACGATCACCGCGGCAACTCTGATGGCCTTCACCACGGCGGGCTTGGCTTCGGCGGCGGCGGCCGAACCCAAGACGCCCGTGGTGGACAAACCACGCCTGCAGGCGGCGGCGAAGAACGTGCGCCTGAAGGCGACGCTGCCCGACACGCAGCGCGCCATCTCGATCGCGTTCGCCCAGTACGGGCCCCGCGACGTCGCGTTCGTCAGCCTGGAGACCGGGCTGAAGACGTTCGACGTCACCGATCTCGACCACCCGAAGTTCCTCGACCACCTCACCAAGCAGGAGATGGCGCTGCCCGGCGACGACCCGGCGCAGCGCTTCTGGGAGAACGAGGACATCAACGTCGACCCGGTCCGCAAGCTCGCGTTCCTCGCGCGCGAGGTCAACTCGTTCGGCCGAGCACTGCCCGGCGACCGGCCGACCGGCAACTACATCGTGTCCGCTGTGGACCCGGCGGACCTGAAGGTCCTGAGCTTCCACCGGCAGGACACCGGTCACACGACCACCTGCATCAACGACTGCCAGTTCCTGTGGACGGCCGGCCGCGACCGTTCGGACGCGAAGACCGGACGCATCTTCGTCACGGACATCCGCGACCCGAAGACCCCGAAGGAGCTGCCGGTCTCGGTCGACGTCCGCGGCAAGCCGGGCGAAGGCAAGATCACGCACGACGTCCAGGTCGACGCCCAGGGCATCGCGTGGGTCGCGGGCGACAACGGCACCCGCGGCTACTGGACGCGGGGCTGGCACCGCGACCCGTTGAGCGGCAAGTTCCGCGAGGCCACGGCGTGGGACCCGATCGCGTACGCGGGCGGCAACGTGCCGAAGGTCGACATGCCGACGTCGTTCACGCACAACTCGTTCCGCCCGATCGGCAGGACGTTGTCCGACGGACCCCGCCCCACGCCGGAGAACCCGCCGGGCACGCTGCTGCTGCACACCGAGGAGGCGTTCGGATCGCCCACCTGCAAGACCGAGGGCCGGTTCGTCATCTCGTCGCTGAAGGGCTCGTTCAACGGCGAGGGCTGGAGCTCCCAGCCGTTCGAGATGAAGACCGTCGGCGTGTGGAGCCCGGACGACCAGGAGGGCACGATCCCCGGTGACGTCGAGTGCTCCGCGCACTACTTCGACGTGAACAAGCGGATCGTGGCCTACTCCTGGTACGAGCAGGGCACGCGCTTCCTCGACATCTCCAACCCGGCCAAGCCGATCCAGATCGGCTACTGGCGGCCGGACTCGGCGGTGTCGTGGGCGCCGTACTGGCACAAGAACAGCGTCTTCATCGCCGACATCTCACGCGGCGTCGAGATCGTCTCGCTGGAGAAGGGGGCCTACGAGGCGCAGGAGAGCGGCACGAACGTGACGCTCACGGCGCACCACTCGAAGGAACTGGCCAGGGAGAGCGGCCGCGACCGCCTGCCGCTCGCCCCGGACCCGTTCTACGGCTGGGCCTGCCCCATGGTCGCCAACCGCGAGGACTGCGGCGCAGGAGCCTGCTGCTGAGCCACGGCTGCCCGGACGGCGGCCGCAGCGCGCTGGCGAGTGATCACGATCCGGCCCAGGGTGATCATCGGGATCTCCACGGTCGTGTGGAGGATGCTCGCCAGCGCCAGGCCCAGCGCGGTGACCACCGCGGACTGCCCGAGACCGGACAGCGCCGGCCAGAAGAACCAGATGACGGTCGCGGCGATCGTCTGCACCAGGTAGAGCGAGTACGAGCGCTCACCGACGAACTGCATCGGCTTCGTGGACAGGAAGGTCGTCACCGGACCGGGCGCGGCCAGCGCGGCGAGCAGTGCCGCCGCCGCGAGCGAGTACACCGGGATGACCAGCACGTGACCTGGGATTCCGTTGATCCCGTCGAGGAGTCCGGCCATCGGCTTCACGCTCAGGTGCACCGCGACGAATCCGATTGAGACGATCACCTGCGCGACCCGGTTCGTGAGGGGGCGCAGCACCGCGAACCCGCGCGGGCTGTGCAGCACGATGGCGAGCAGCACACCGGTCAGGATCGAGAAGTAGTGCACCGGCCAGCCGGGATTGCTGTGCGAGGTCGTGAAGTTGACGACCACGAGCGCGAGCAGCATGCCGAGCAGGGCCGCACCGGCGCGGCGCCGCAGCACGACGGTGCCCAGCGCGATCGCGACCAACGGCCAGACCAGGTAGAACTTCTGCTCGACGCCGAGCGACCAGGACTGCCCGTACGGGCTGGCGCCGGCGAACTCGTTGGTGAAGGTGAGGAAGTGCTTCATCGCCGCAGCCATGCCGCTGCTGGTGAAGGTGCCGCACAGCCACGAGCCGACCGTGGTGATCAGCAGGATCACGAAGTACACGGGCAGGATGCGGAACGCCCGCCGCAGGTAGAACTCCTTGAGGGAGATCCGTCCGGTGCCGCGTTCCTCGCGCAGCATCAGCGTGGTGATCAGGAATCCGCTGAGGACGAAGAACAGCTGGACTCCCGCCCAGCCCTGCAGCCAGTCCGGGCCCCCGTAGTGGAAGAACACCACCAGCACCGCGGCAATGGCCCTCAGGCCGTCAAGAGCGGGAAAGCGGCGCAGCGCCAGGTAGTCGGCGTGCGTCATCGACTTCATGCAGGTACACCTCTGGGCGAACGTCGGGGAACGGCATCGGGGGGTACGCCGTTTGCATCAAGGGATACGGAGGTAAAGGTGCCTGGGTTTCCCGCCGCGTTGCCTGAACCAACTTTTTCGTGTTGTTCGTCACGTTCGGCACGGCGGTAAAGGGGAAAGCGCCGACAGCGCCGCGGACGCCGCGACCTGCCCGCCTTCCCGGGTCAGCGCGCCGCCGCGCACCTCCAGCCAGTAGGAGGACTCCGAGCTGTGGACGGTGGCGCCGCTGCGGAGGTCCGTGACGTAGGCGGACTCCGAGCGCCACGACACGAAGTCGCCGCTCACGCGCGGGAACACGATGCCTTCGGTCTTCGGCACGGTCTTGATCTCGGCGAGCAGCCGCGGTGCCGTCCAGTCCGCGCGCCAGCCGTGCAGCTCGTCGTCGCCCTGCGTCCACACCAGCGTTCGCCCGTCCGACGCGACGTTCCCGCTGGGCCGCGCCTGCTGCAACGGCTCGGGAAGCGCTGTTTCCGAGCGGAACTTCCCGTCCTGCAGCCAGATGACCGCGTCACCGAGGAAGGCCGGTGCCGTGCCCTGGCCCACGACCTTGTCCTTCTTCCTCGCGAGGTCGTAGACGTGCACGGACTTGTCCTCTGACCAGGTGGCTTTGCCGTTGCGCACCACGGCACTGCTGCTGCCGATCCGCACGGGTGCGCCGTCGTCGCGCGAGTCCCACGCGTAGGTGCTCGGGTTCGGGGTGGTCGTGAACGTCACCCAGCGCCCGTCGAACTCCACACCGGAGATCTGCCCCTCGTCCTGCACCGCCATCACCTGCTGGCGTTTCTCGTTGTCGCGCAGCACGAGCTCGGTCGTGTGGTTGCGCGTCGTCCGCACCAGCGTCGCGTCGGCGTTCTCGTTGGCGCCGACGATGGTGACCCGCTCGTGCGAGCCCGCTTCCGTCTGGTTGCGGGCCAGCTCGTCCTTCCAGCTCTGCGGCAGCCCCACGCTGCACGACGTGAGCTTGTCCGGTGCGGTGTAGTCCGGCGGCCGGTCGTCCTGCATGGCGGCGGCACATCCGGAGATGACGGTGATCGCCGCCAGCGCGATCAGTGTGCGCATCTGCTCCCCAGAGTTCGATCAACCCAGAGGACGCGTGTGGACGGCTCAGGTTGTCCAGGCGGGCAAGGCGTTCGCGGTGTGCACGCCAAGTCCCAGCGCCAGCGCGAGACGCAGATCTTCTTCTGTGTCCACGTCACAGCGCAGCGACGGCCACGGCCCCAACAACGCGACCGCACCGGAGTCCCGGTGGTGGCCGGCGGATCCGACGCCGAACCGCGGGTCGAGCTCACCGCCGGGCGCGGCGAGGAGCAACGTCGTGCCGGTGCCCTGCCGGTCCGGGACGAACGCGCGACGCCCCGCGGCGGCTTCGAGCGCGGCCTGCAGCTCGGCGGACCTGAGCGCGGGCAGATCGGCCTGGAGCGCACCGACGCGCGCAGACCGCAGCGTGCGCGCGCCGTGCGCCAACGCCGCGTTGAGTCCGGGTTCCGCGGGCTCCGGCAGCGACTCGACGCCCAGCACGGCCATCTCGGCGGCGACAGCCGGGTCCGATGTGACCGTGACCACGCGCCGGACGCCAGGCGTGTTCAGCGCGGCGCTCACCGTGTCCAGGGCGAGCGCCAGCGCCAGTGCCGCGTGCGACACCGGATCTCCGCCGGTGGCGCTGGTCAGCCTGGTCTTGGCCCTGCCGAGCGTTTTGACCGGAACCACGAGGTCGACTTCATCCCTCACCTCGTCATAGTCCACGATCCGACGACTAATGTGCTCGTGGGCGCAGATCGAGTAGAGGAGACGCCACGTGGCCAAACGGGAGAAGGGCGGCTTCTGGGTCGGGGTCGCCGCGGTGATCGTCTACCCGCTGTCGGGCCTGCTGGGCAGGCGGAAGTACCTGCACGGCGACCGCATCCCGCGCCAAGGGGCGGCGCTGCTGGTCATGAACCACATCTCGCACCTCGACCCGATCTACGACGCGGTCTTCACGCACCGCAACGGCCGGGTGCCGCACTTCCTCGCGAAGCACAGCCTGTGGAACATCCCGTTCGCCGGCATGATCCTGCGCGGCACGAAGCAGATCCCGGTGTACCGCGGCACGTCGGACGCCCAGCAGAGCCTGCGGGCGGCGCACGAGGCGCTGGCGGACGGCCAGTGCGTGGTGATCTACCCCGAGGGCACGATCACCAAGGACCCCGAGAGCTGGCCGATGAACTCGCGCACCGGCGTGGCGCGGCTCGCGCTTCAGCACGACGGTCCGGTGATCCCGATCGCCCGCTGGGGCACGGTCGACATCTACGACCACTACAAGAAGAGGTTCCGGCCCTTCCCGCGCAAGACGGTCACCTACCTGGTCGGTGAGCCGATCGACCTCTCGGCGTTCAAGGAGCGCGAGGAGTCGCTGACCGTGTTGCGCGAGGTCACCGACCTGCTGATGAACCGCGTGAAGGACCTGCTGGCCGAGGTGCGCGGGCAGCAGGCGCCGGAAGGCTTCTACGGACCGAGGAAGGCCTGAACACCATGGCGATCGAACGCGTTGCGGTGCTCGGCGCCGGTTCGTGGGGCACGACGTTCGCGAAGGTCATCGCGGACTCCGGTCCCGAGGTCGTGCTGTGGGCGCGGCGCCAGGAGGTCGCCTCGGCGATCACCGAGACCCGCGTGAACACCGACTACCTGCCCGGCATCTCGTTGCCCGCCAACCTGGCCGCGACGGCCGACCCGGCGAAGGCGCTGGACGGGGCCGACGCCGTCGTGCTGGCCGTGCCGTCGCAGACGTTGCGGGTCAACCTGTCGGCGTGGAGGGAGCTGCTGCCACCGGACGCGACCCTGGTGTCGCTGTCCAAAGGGGTCGAGCTCGGCACCCTGAAGCGGATGAGCGAGGTGATCCGCGAGGTCGCCGGCGTCGACGAGTCGCAGGTGGCCGTGGTGTCCGGCCCGAACCTGGCCAAGGAGATCGCCGTCGGGCAGCCGACCGCGACCGTCATCGCGTGCACCGACCACGACCGCGCGGTCGACCTGCAGCACGCGTGCTCCAACTCGTACTTCCGCCCGTACACCAACACCGACGTCGTCGGCTGCGAGCTGGGCGGGGCGTGCAAGAACGTCATCGCGCTGGCGTGCGGCATGGCGGCGGGCATGGGCTACGGCGACAACACGATGGCGTCGATCATCACGCGCGGGCTGGCCGAGACCGCACGGCTGGGCGCTGCGCTGGGCGCGGACCCGCTGACGTTCGCCGGTCTGGCCGGACTGGGCGACCTCGTGGCGACCTGTGCGTCGCCGTTGTCGCGCAACCGGTCCTTCGGCGAACGGCTCGGCAAGGGCGACACGCTCGCGCAGGCGCAGGAGGCCGCGCACGGCCAGGTCGCCGAGGGTGTGAAGTCGTGCTCGTCGATCCTGGAGCTGGCGCGGTTGCACGACGTCGACATGCCGATCACCGAAGGCGTGAACGGGGTCTGCCACGACGGGCTGAGCGTGCGGGACCTCGGTGCCGCGCTGCTGGGCCGCGACCGGAAGCACGAGCGCCAGTGACGCCCGAGTTCGGCGACGGCACGCGGGTCGTGCACGCGGTGACGGGTGCGCCGGGCGAACCGTTCGGTGCGCAACCGGTGTTCGCGTCGGCGTTCCACCTCGGCGGGCAGGACCAGTACGGCCGCGCGGGCAACCCGACGTGGCGATCGCTGGAAGGCGCGCTGGGAACGCTGGAAGGCGGCGAGTGCGTAGCCTTCCCGTCCGGAATGGCCGCGATCTCCACGTTGCTGCGGACCGTGCTGTCCACTGGGGACACTCTGGTGCTCCCGTCGGACGGCTACTTCCTGACCCGCGCGTTCGTGTCCGAAATGGACTTGAAGGTGGTCGAGGTGCCCACGGCCGGGCCGTATCCGTCGTTCGACGGCGTGAAACTGGTGCTGCTGGAGACGCCGTCGAACCCCGGTCTGGACGTCTGCGACATCGCGGAGCTGGCCGTGCGGGCGCACGCGGCCGGAGCGCTGCTGGCGGTGGACAACACGACCGCGACACCGTTGGGGCAACGGCCGCTGGAGCTGGGTGCGGACATCGTCGTGGCGTCGGACACCAAGGCGGTCGCGGGCCACAGCGACGTCCTCTTCGGACACGTGACGACGGCGTCCGCCGAGCTGGCGGCCAAGATCCGGGACGCGCGGACGTTGAACGGCGCCATCCCCGGCCCGTTCGAGTCGTGGCTCGTGCTGCGCGGCCTGGGAACGCTCGATCTGCGGCTCGCCAGGCAGGCGCAGAACGCTGCGGCGATCTGCACGTTGCTGCGCGGCCACGTCGCGAACCTGCGCTGGCCGGGCTCGGCGGAGGACCCGTCGTACCTCGTTGCGGCACAGCAGATGCGGCGGTTCAACGGCGTGCTGACGTTCGAGCTGCCGGACGCGGAGGCCGTGGAGCGGTTCCTGTCCAGGTCGAAGCTGGTGTCGGCCGCGACGTCGTTCGGCGGCTTGCACTCCACGGCCGACCGGCGCGCGCAGTTCGGCGACCCGGTGCCGGAGGGCCTGGTGCGGTTCTCCGCGGGCTGCGAGGACACTCGCGACCTGGTCGCGGACGTGTCCCAAGCCTTGAACCTGGTTTGACAGAGGGTCCCGGTTCCGGGACCCTCTGCCTCATGTCCTTCAACACGTGTTGCTGTTGTACCTGGCGATAGTCCCGCGTCCTCTTTTCGCGCACTCGCCTGGTTAGGACTTTTCCCCGATGTTCGCCGTTCCTGAGAACAGCGTCGTTCTGCCTGAGAACTCCGCACTGCTGCACCCCGTTCGGGTGGCGTTGGCGTGGGCGGCCGACCGTGATCGCTGGAAGCACCTGCTCCGCTACGACCCGGAGGAGCGCTTCTCGACGTTGGTCGACAAGAGCGACGACCAGGAGATCTGGCTGATGAGCTGGCTCCCCGGTCAAACCGCCTCGTTGCACGACCACGCGACGACCTCCGGTGCGTTCACCGTGGTCAGCGGCCTGCTGACCGAGGTGGTGACGACCCGCATCCAGGTCGTGCACTCGCTGCACGCCGGCCAGTCACGGGTGTGGGGGCCTGGTTACGTGCACCAGGTGCGCAACGACGGCGTGGACCCGGCCGTGTCGATCCACGTCTACCGTCACGGCACACGCGCCATGACCCCGTACCGCTTCGACCCGGTCAACGGCCCCGTGCGCTGACGTGCGGCGGTACCGGCTTGTCCGTCTCGTGTGGCACCGGCGTGCCCCACGTCGTGATGAGCGGCATGTGCCCGGCCCACACGAGGTCGGCTTCGAGGTCCGACGGCTCCTCACCTGGACCGCCCTCGCGCACCTTGACGCTGGCCTCGGTCAGGTCGATCTCCAGCGCGGCCGTCTGCGCCAGCTCCTTCTTGGACGGGCTGCGCGCGTAGTCCCAGCTGCCGGGCGTGACGTGCTCGACGATGGTGCGCAGGGCGAGTTCGGGGTCCTCGGCGATCTTCGCGGTGCCGTGGATGATCGCCGACCGGTAGTTCATCGAGTGGTGGAACACCGAGCGCGAGTACACGACACCGTCCACGAGCGTGACGGCGACGCAAACCTGCTTGCCTTCGAGCATGTTCCTGATGGACCGTGAGCCCGTCGAGCCGTGCAGGAAGATGCGGTTGCCGTCCCGCCCGTACGCGGTGGGGATGAGGAACGGCGCCCCGTCGACCTCCACGGCGAGATGGCAGACCAGACCGGCGTCGAGGATGTCGTAGAGCACCTGGCGGTCCTGGACGGCTCGCTTCTTGCCGCGGACGACGGTGCTGCGCGGGGTGGGGGAGAGCTGCAGGTCAGTGGTCATGTTCCTACTGTGCGCAGCGAAGTGGCATCATTGAAGCGCCATTTCCAACCGATTTGAGAAGGCCACTTCGCGCCTCGACCCCGCCGGGAGTGTCGGTGCTGTCTGGGAGAATGAGAACAAGGGGTCCCCTTCGCGGGGGGACGCCTGCGTCAGCGCGGGAGGCCGTCCGTGGCTGAGACCGCGCTGCCCGTGGCGCTGGACCGCGAGTCCGCCGAACCGCTCGCCGTCCAGCTGGCGGACGCCCTGCGCTCCGCCGCCTCCGAGGGACGGCTTCGCGCGGGCGACCGTTTGCCGTCCACGCGCGCGTTGGCCGAGTCGCTCGGTGTCTCGCGCACGGTCACCGCCGCCGCCTACGACCAGCTGCACGCGGAAGGCTGGATCGCCGGCCGTCACGGCTCCGGCACCTACGTCACCACGACCCCGCCGGGCCCGTTGCGCAAACGTTCGCGCAAGGCGGTCGCCCCCGCCATCACCGACTTCGTCGACCTCGGCACCGGCGCGCCGTGGGCGGGTGGTCTCGACCGCGCGGCCTGGCGCAGGGCGTGGCGTGCCGCGGCGGACGCGCCACCGCTGTCCCGTCCCGAACGAGCGGGCCTGCCCGAATACCGCGAGGCCATCGCCGAGCACCTGCTGCGCCACCGCGGCCTGGCCGTGAACGCCGAACCCGTGCTCGCGACCGGCGGCACCACCGCCGTGCTGACCGAGATCGCGGTGGCGGTGTTGCAGCGCGGTGACGCCGTGGCCGTGGAGGAACCCGGTTACCAACGGGCGGTGGGCGTCTTCCGCGCGGCCGGGCTGAAGGTCGTCCAGGCGGCGGTCGACGCGGAAGGCCTGCTGCCGGCCGCCGTCCCGGCGGGCGTGAAGGCCGTCTACTGCTCGCCGGCCCACCAGTACCCGCTGGGCGGCCGCATGTCGGCCGGGCGCCGGGTGGCGTTGGTCGAACGCGCGCGCCGCGACGGTTGGCTGGTCATCGAGGACGACTACGACGGCGAGCTGCGTTATGACGTGGCACCGCTGCCGTCACTGGCCGCGCTGGCCCCGGACGTCGTCGTCCACCTCGGCACCACGAGCAAGATCCTCACCCCGACCCTGGGCGCGGGCTGGATGGTCGCGCCCGAGCACATCGCGACCACGATCCTCGAACACCGCGACCTGACCGGCACCAGCCCGGCGGCCGCCGGCCAACGGGTCGTGGTCGAGCTGGCCCGCACCGGTGACCTCGGCCGCCACCTGCGCAAGCTGCGGCGGGAGCTGTCCGAGCGCCGCGCGTTGATCGTCGACACGTTCGCGGCGGCGGGCATCAGGATGATCGGCGACGACGCGGGCGCGCACGTCGTCGTGCTGCTGCCGAGCCTCGACCGGGAACGGGAGATCACGCGGCTCGCGTTGCAGCGCGGCCTGCGGGTGGACGGCCTGGCCAGGCACTACGTCAACCGGCCCAAGTTCCACGGCCTCGCGATCGGGTACAGCGCGTGCTCACGAGAACAGCTGATCAGCGCCCTCCCCGTCCTCACGGAGTTGCTCACCGATGACCTTCGTCCCTGACGGCTTCGAGGTCCCCCGCGACCTGACCACCGCGTCGTTCCGCCTCGAACCCCTCGGCCCGCGGCACAACGAGCGCGACCACCGGGCGTGGACGACCAGCATCGACCACATCCGGTCGACGCCGGGCTTCGACACCTGGACCTGGCCGCCGGCCGAGGGCATGTCGCTCGACCGCAACCTGGCCGATCTGCACCGGCACGCGAACGACTTCGCCCAGCGCACCGGGTTCACCTATTCGGTGCTCGACGGTGAGGAGGTGATCGGCTGCGTGTACATCTATCCGGCGCGTGAGGACCACACGGTGGCGACCGTGCATTCCTGGGTGCGTGCCGACCGCGCTGACCTGGACAAGCCGCTGCACGACGCGGTTTCCGCCTGGCTGGTCAACGACTGGCCCTTCCCCGAGGTCCGGTACGCGCCGAGGCCGTGAACTGCCCGAAGGGCACAATCGCCCAAACGGGTAGGGTCGGGCCCCATGACGCAGCGCAAGACGAGGGTGGCCGTGGTGTTCGGCGGCCGCAGCTCCGAGCACGAGGTCTCCTGCCAGTCCGCCAAGAGCGTCCTGCCCCACCTGGACGCGGACCGCTTCGAGGTGGTGCCCGTCGGCATCACTCCGCAGGGCCAGTGGACGCTCGGCACGGACCCGGACGCGCTGGAAGCGGGCACGGGCAACCTGCCCACGCTGCGCAACCGCACCGACCTCGTGGCGATCGAGCCCGGCGAGGCGCTGAAGGACGTCGACGTCGTCTTCCCGCTGCTGCACGGCGCGTGGGGTGAGGACGGCACCATCCAGGGCCTGCTCGAACTCGGCGGCGTCCCGTACGTCGGACCGGGCGTGTTCGCCAGCGCCGCCGCGATGGACAAGATCTTCGCCAAGAAGATCCTCCAGGCGGAGGGTCTGCCGGTCGGCAGGTTCGTGGCGCTGGACCGGTCCGCCACGACCCTGACGCTGGACGAGCGCGAGCACCTCGGCCTGCCGGTGTTCGTGAAGCCGTCGCGCGCCGGGTCGTCCGTCGGCATCTCCAAGATCTCCGACTGGGCCGGCCTGGACGCCGCGATCTTCGAGGCGCGTCAGCACGACCCGAAGGTCATCATCGAGGCCGCCGTGCCGAACGTGCGCGAGATCGAGCTCGCCGTGCTGGAGTTCCCGGACGGCCGCGTCGAGGCGTCACTGCCCGCCGAGCTGCGCGCGGTCGGCGCGGACGTCGAGTGGTACGACTTCAACGCCAAGTACGTCGACGACTCCTACGAGGCCGACATCCCGGCGAAGCTCGACGACGACATCACCGCGCAGCTGCGCGAGATGGCCGTCACGGCGTTCAAGGCGCTCGACTGCCAGGGTCTGTCCAGGGTGGACTTCTTCCTCACCGAGCAGCACGAGCTGATCATCAACGAGCTCAACACCATGCCGGGGTTCACGCCGATCTCCATGTACCCCAAGGCGTGGGCGGCGAGCGGGATCGACTTCACCACGCTGCTGACCACGTTGATCGAGACGGCGATCGCGCGCGGCTCCGGCCTCCGTTAGGGCGCCGTCTTGACCGGCTGCTTCGGCAGGAGGTCGCGCACCGTCGTGGAGATGTCCTGCAACGGTCCGGTGCCCGCGTCGTCGGGCACCGTCAGCGCCACGTACACGCCGCGGTCCACGATCACCCACGTCGAGCTGCCCGAACCGGGCAGCTGCAGCCACTGCACGTCGGAGATCACCCGCAGCTGCGAGGTGGGCGAGAGCTCGGCGGGCCTGGGCAGACCGCAGCGCAGAACCACCGGATCGTGTTTGGCGTCACCCCACGCCACCGCGGCGGGCGGCGCCGGCGAGGCGATCTCCCTGCGCGGCAGCATGTCCTTCCCGGACGGCAGCCCGAGGGGGAGCTTCTCGACCAGGGAAGCGCATTCCGGTGCGCCCGCGGACGGTGCGTCGATCGAGACCAGCGCGAGAGGACCCGTGCGGCCGGGCACGTCCTCGGTCTGGTTGCCCGTGCCCAGCACCAGACCGAGCGCGGCGACACCGATGGCGAGCAGCACGGCGAGCCCGACCGCCGCGAGCAGCGGCCGGGACAGCGCCGATGTGGATTCCTGCTGAGTCACCCAGTTATGACAACACGAGCTAGAGATGCACGACCGGGCAGGTCAACGTACGGGTGATTCCCTCGACGTTCTGGATCCGCGCGACCACGAGCTGGCCGAGCTGGTCGACGGTGTCCGCCTCCGCGCGGACGATGACGTCGTACGGACCGGTGACGTCCTCTGCGGTGGCGACTCCGGCGATCCCGGAGATCTCGGAGGCGACTGCAGCGGCCTTGCCGACCTCGGTCTGGATGAGGATGTATGCATGCACCACGGCGTGCCCCTTCGTCGCGACAGGTTGGGTCGAGGTAGGAACGTGTCACGCAACGTACCCCAGTTGGGGTTCCGAATGCTCAGATTGGGAGGCAACTTTGCGTCCGGAGCCGCCGCGCGACGCGGAGACGGTCGCCGAAGTGGGTGAGTTCCATCTCATCCACCGGGTGACGACCGGTCGGGCGCAACCCGAGACGACCATCCTCGGCCCCGGCGACGACGCCGCCGTGGTCGCCGTTCCGGACGGGCGGGTCGTCGCCTCCATGGACGTGCTGGTCGAGGGTGTCCACTTCAGACTCGACTGGTCCACACCCGAGCAGGTGGGCCGAAAAGCGGCCGCGGTCAACCTCGCCGACGTCGTCGCGATGGGCGCGTTGCCGTCCGGTCTGCTCGTCGGGATCGCGTGCCCGGCGGACACGCCCGCGGCCACGATCCAGGGGATCATGTCCGGCCTCTGGGAAGAGGCGGCCAAGGCCGGCGCGGGCGTCGTCGGCGGCGACATGGTCAGCTCCGCCACGCTGGTGATCTCAATCACCGCGATGGGGGACATGAACGGGCTTGAGCCGGTCACGCGGTCCGGCGCGCTCGTCGGCGACGTCGTGGCGGTGACCGGACGGCTGGGCTGGGCGGCCGCGGGTCTCGCGGTGCTGGGCCGCGGGTTCCGCTCACCGGTCGGCATCGTCAACGCCCAGCGCACCCCGGAGCCGCCGTACGAGGAAGGGCCCAAGGCCGCGGAGGCCGGTGCCACGTCGATGATCGACGTCTCGGACGGCCTGCTGCAGGACCTCGGCCACATCGCCGACTCGTCGGGCGTGGCGATCGACATCCGCACCGACCTGCTGCCGTTGCACCCGCGCCTGCTGGACGTGGCGTCGGCGCTCGGCGGTGACGCACGGCACTGGGCGCTGACCGGAGGCGAGGACCACGCCCTCGCGGCGACGTTCCCCGGCCCGAAGGCGGTACCGGAGGGCTGGACGACGATCGGCACGGTGCGCGCCGGTGAAGGCGTGACGGTCGACGGCAGAACGTACGAAAAACCCCCTGGCTGGGAGCACTGGCGCGCGTAAACTGGTCGATGTGGAACTATGCACGCGAGCGTATGACCATCCGGACTCGGTCAAGCTGATCGCCGACCTGCAGCAGGTCTTCGTCGAGCGCTACGGCAGCCAGGACATCACCCCGGTCGACCCGGCGCAGTTCGCCGCCCCACTCGGCTACTTCGTCGTGGGCTACCTCGACGGAGTGCCGGTCGCGTGCGGTGGCTGGCGAGTGCACGAGGAGCTGGACGGCGCCGCCGAGATCAAGCGCATGTACGTCGCGGACTCGCTGCGCGGCCGTGGGCTCTCGCGGCAGGTTCTCGCGAACCTGGAGGACACCGCGCGCGAGGCCGGCCATCGGCAGATGGTGCTGGAAACCGGCATGCGTCAGCCCGAGGCGATCGGCCTGTACCTCTCCAGCGGCTACGAGCGGATCGAGAACTTCGGCGTCTACCGCGACCACCCGGAGAGCCGCTGCTTCGGGAAGCCGTTGTAGGTTCGGGCGCATGGCCATCTATGCGTTGGGGGACTACACGCCGCAGATCCACCCGGACGCGTACGTGCACCCGGATGCCACGGTGATCGGCGACGTGCGCATCGGCGCGTTCTCGTCGGTGTGGCCGCAAGCGGTGCTGCGCGGCGACTACGGCCGCATCGTCGTCGACGAGCGCACGTCGATCCAGGACGGCACGGTGATCCACTGCACCGAGGTCCACCCGGTGCACATCGGTTCGTCGTGCGTCATCGGCCACAACGTGCACATCGAGGGCGCGACGATCGCGGACGACTGCCTGATCGCGTCAGGTTCGGTGGTGCTCAACGGTTCCATCGTCGAGAAGGGCGCGATCGTCGGCGCCGGCGCGGTGGTCTCGTTCGACGGCCATGTCCGCGAACGCACGATGGTTCTCGGCGTTCCGGCCCGCGAGCGTGCTGGATATGTTGTGCCAGAACAGGCCTGGGCCTTCATCGTCGAGAAATATGTGCAGAACATCGGTTTGTACCGGGAGAAGCTGCGCCGTTTGGATTGAGATAGGGTTCACAGCCGTGGCTCGTCCCCTCAACGAAGTTGTCGAAGCCGGCTGGGCTGAAGCTCTCGCCCCCGTTGCCGACCAGATCGCCGCCATGGGTGAGTTCCTGCGCGCGGAGGTCGCCGCCGGCCGCACCTACCTCCCCTCGGGCGAGAACGTGCTGCGTGCGTTCAAGCAGCCGTTCCACCAGGTGAAGGTGCTGATCGTCGGGCAGGACCCGTACCCGACGCCCGGCCACGCGGTCGGCCTGTCGTTCTCCGTCGCCCCCGACGTGCGGCCGATCCCGAAGTCGCTGGTCAACATCTACAAGGAGTACGCGGAGGACCTAGGCCACCCGCTGCCCTCCAACGGCGACCTGACCCCGTGGTCCGAGCGCGGTGTGCTGCTGCTCAACAGGGCGCTGACCGTGCAGCCCGGCAAGGCCAACTCCCACCAGGGCAAGGGCTGGGAGGCCGTGACCGAGCAGGCGATCAAGGCGCTGGCGGCGCGTGACGCACCGCTCGTCTCGATCCTGTGGGGCCGCAACGCGCGCAACCTGCGTCCGTTGCTCGAACCGTTGCCCTGCATCGAGTCCGCGCACCCGTCACCGCTTTCCGCGCACGCCGGGTTCTTCGGTTCGAAGCCGTTCAGCCGCGCCAACGAACTGCTGGAGAAGCAGGGCGCCGAACCGATCGACTGGAAGCTGCCGTAGTTCGGCGAGCTGAGCGTGACCTCTGGCTGACGGCCGCGGGAGCGGCCGTCTCCGAGTTCGGCAACGCGTTGTCGTTGCTCGTGCTGCTGTTCTGGGCGACGCCGATCAGCTCGCTGCCGGTGGCCGCGCCCTCGTCGACCGGCTGCCCAACCGGCGCCTGCTGATCATCGCCTTGCTGTGCCAGGGCGTCGCGATCACGACCATCGCGCCCCTGATGGGCCGGCCGGTGTTCGTCGTGGCGCTGGTGTTCCTGTCCGGCTGCGGCCGTGCGGTCGTCCAGCCCGCGATCTCGGCCCTGGTCCCGCACATCGCAGGCGAGGACGAGTCGACCCGCGGTTGTGCGTGGCTGGGCACTGTGCGCAGTGTCGGCAACATCGCGGGTGCCACCGGTGGCATGGTGCTCGCCGGAATCTTCGGGCACCCCGCCGCGATGCTGATCGACGGCGGCACGTTCCTCGGCTACGCGGCGCTGCTGGCGTGCGTGCGGTCGGAACGCACGCCGTCGGGCGGGCACGAGGCGCGGCCGAGCACGCTCGCGGGCCTTCGGCACGTCCGGCGGGATCCCGTGCTGTTCGCGGCGATCATCGGGCTGGCGTTCTTCGTCGGAGCCACCGTGGTGATCAACGTGGCGGACCCCGCGTTCGTCCGGTTCGTGCTGTACGGCGACGAGTTCGTGCTCGGCGTGCTGGATGGTCGGGATCATCGTCGGCAACCGGCTGGCCGCGCGGTTGCAGACCGTTGCCCAGGTCGCCTGCTCGCTGGCCGTCTCCGGCGCCCTGACGGGGATCGCGGTACTGGTTCCGGCGACGTTGCCGTACGTCGTGGCCGCCGGGACCGGCTGGCTGATCGGCGGCATCTGCAACGGCGTCATCAACGTCACCATGAACGCCCTCGTCCGGCTGCGCACGCCCGAGGAGATGCGCGGCCGGGCGTTCGCCGCGGTCGGCTCGATGGTCACCGGTGCGAACCTGCTCGGGACCGCCGCCGCAGGGGCGTTGTTGCTGGTCATGGGGCCGCAGGCGGTGTTCGCGCTCGGCGGCACCGGTGCGTTGCTCAGCGGCGTGGTCTGCCTGGTGTTCGTGGTGCGGGCGCTGCGCCGTCAGGCCGCCAACGGCGGGGTCGACCGGTACCAGGACACGGTTTCGCGCAGCCCCTGACGCAACGGCCGCGGGCTCACCAGCTCGTACATCCGCGTCGTGTCCAGCGCTCGCGGTGCGGCGCCGGTCGGTTTGGTGAGGTCGAGCCGCACCCGTTCCGGTGCGTCCAGCAGCGCGCAGAGGGTGCGCGCCAGGTCGAGGATCGAGATCGTCTCGCGCGTCGCGACGGTCAGCACGTCCTCGGTGTTCTGGGCGACCATCTGCAGGATCGCCGCCACGACGTCGCGCACGTGCACGAACGACCGCGTCTGCGAACCGTCGCCCCAGATCTCGATCTCCTGGCCGGAGGTGATCCGGCTGATCATCGCGGGGATCACCCGGTGGACCCGGTCGCGCGGGCCGTAGACGTTCGACGGGCGCGGCAGGAAGATCCGCATGCCGTACTGCTTGCGGTACTGCTCGGCCAGCAGTTCCACCACGGACTTCGAGAGCGCGTAGCCGTTGTCCGACTCCACCGACGCCTCGGCGGAGCTCACCAGGACGACGTTCTCGACGCCGCAGTCACGCGCGCAGTTCAGCACGTTCGAGCCGATGCGCAGGTTCGTGTCGAAGATGAGGGCGGTGTTGTCGCGCTTGAACGCGGCGTTGCCGTCCATCGCCGCCGTGTGGATCACTGTGTGGGCATTGGGTGCCGCGTAGCGCAGCACCGCCCGGAGTTCGTTCTCGTCCCGCAGGTCGATCGGGAACGTCTGGAGGTTCGGCGCGGTGAGCGGTGGTGGATCCGTGCGGTACAGGGCGATCACGCGGGTGTCGGTGCCCAGCAGCGTCTCCACCACGTGCGAGCCGATGAAACCACCCGCGCCGGTCACCACGACGGTCTTCACGATTGCGCCTCCACTAGAGCGGTGAGGGAGGAGACGACGGCGGCGGGTGGCGGCAGTGCCCGCATCTCGTCGCGGATCTTCTCCGCGGCCACGCGCGGTGCCGGGTCGTCCAGCAGCCGTTGCACGTGGTCGCGGACGGACTCCGCGGTGATGTCGTCTCCGACGAGTTTCGCGGCGGCGCCGACGGCTTCGGCCCGGTCGGCGTGGCGGTGCTGGTCGCACATCTGCGGCAACGCGAGCTGCGGCAGGCCCGCGTGCAGCGAGGTCATGGTCGTGCCCGACCCGCCGTGGTGCACCACGGCGTCACACACCTTCAGCACCTGGTTGAGAGGAACCCAGTCCACGACGCGGGCGTTCGCGGGCACGGTGCCCGGATCGAGCGCCCCGCCCGTGATCACCAACACCTCCGCGTCGATCCGCTCGAGTCCGCGGAGCACCGTGCGCAGCACCCGGTCGTGCTCTCCGCCGGGGACGGGCACGCTGCCGAGCGTCACGCAGATCCTCGGCCTGGTGCGCGGTTCGAACAGCCACGGAGGCAGAACACCGGAGCCGTTGTAGGCGGTGTAGGCCATCGGCAGGCCCGCCGGCGCGTCCGGGTACTGCAGCGCGGGCGGGCAGACGTCCACTTCGAGTGCCGGGTCGTCGGGGAACCCGTGTTCGCGGTGCACCGGTGTGAGCGTCTCGGCCTCGGCCGGTGCGAGCTCCGGCGGCAGCGCGACACCCCAGGTGTGCCGGACCAGCGGAACACCGAGTCGCGCGGCGGCGATCGGTCCCGCGTACTCCCACGGCGTGTGCATCACGACATCCGGCCGCCATCTCCCGGCCAGGCCGATCACGTTCGAGACCGTGAAACGGGCGATTTTCGCGTAATGCTCGGTGACGTGCTCAATCAGAGCCTCCGTCACGTTTCCGGAATAGAGCGCGTGATTCGAGTTCGAGAAGACCTCCCGGATCGACACCGGTCCCACCGCTGCGGCCGGGAGGCCGGTGGCCGCTCCCGCCTGGGCGAACTGGTCCGGCAACGCGAGCAGCACGTCATGCCCTGCGTTGCTCAACGCCCAGCTCAGTGGAATGAGCGGATACAGATGCCCATAACCGGGACAGCTGGTGACCAGAACTCGCACGCAGTCAAACGTAAGTCAAACTTCATGACAGGATCAACATCGTCTTGATTGGCGAGTCAACTACATGTCTCGTATGGATTTCCTGCGAAAAACAGAAGAGCCCGGCCGGAGCCGGGCTCTTCTGGGTTCTGCTCTGTGGCGGTGATCAGCCGCGCACGACCTTGCCTGCCTTCAGGCAGGAGGTGCACACGTTGATCCGCTGGCGCTGCGAGGCCGAGACCTTCGCGCGCACAGACTGGATGTTCGGGTTCCAGCGGCGGTTCGTCTTCCGCTGGGAGTGCGAAACCGAATGGCCGAAGCCCGGCCCCTTGCCACAGACGTCGCACACGGCAGCCACGTCAGCCACTCCTTCAGGTTCCTCAAGCGGGTGTCTCGCGTCCCGGTGGGCGCGCAAGCGTGCACAAGCCTCAACCGGGCACGGCAACCCAATCAGGGTAGCCGGTGGCCTCACCCGCGACCAAACCGGGTGGATACTCTCGCCGCCATGCAGGTCATGGATGCGGTCGCGGTGCGCAGGTGGGCGGACGCGTGCGTGCGGTCGTTGGACGCCAACCGGGAGTCGATCGACCAGATCAACGTCTTTCCGGTTCCCGATGGTGACACGGGCACCAACCTGCTGCACACGATGCAGTCGGCGCTGGACGCGCTGCTGCGCTCGCCCATCTCCACGGTCGGTGACGCGTTGTCCGCGTTGGCCAGGGGCGCGCTGGCCGGGGCGCGAGGGAACTCCGGCGTGATCCTCTCGCAGGTGCTCAGGGGGCTGGCGGAATCCGTGCAGGAGGTGTCCGTCGTCACGGGATCGGCGCTGCGCAAGGCTCTGCAACGCTCGGACGAGCTCGCCACCGCCGCGGTGTCCAAGCCGGTGCCCGGCACGGTCCTCTCGGTGCTGCACGCCGCTGCCGAAGCCGCCCGTGACTGCCCGTCGGACGAGCTCGACGAGGTGGTGATGGCCGCCGCACGCGCAGGCGCCACGGCGTTGGCCGACACGCCTCGGCAACTCGCGGTGCTGGCCAAGGCCGGAGTGGTCGACGCAGGTGGGCGCGGGCTCGTTGTGTTGTTGGACACACTCGCCGCGGTGATCACCGGTCAGGCCGTGGAAACCCCGGTC
This sequence comes from Lentzea sp. NPDC004789, assembly GCF_053601075.1. Lineage (NCBI taxonomy): Bacteria > Bacillati > Actinomycetota > Actinomycetes > Pseudonocardiales > Pseudonocardiaceae > Lentzea > Lentzea sp. NPDC004789. Next base: position 309,014 of record NZ_JBSGBE010000004.1, read on the forward strand.
GACGCGCCGCTGCTGCCGCGCACGCCCGAGTCGTTGACGACCGAGCGCGAGAGCGGCTCCTCGGAGTTCGAGTACGAGGTCATGTACCTGCTCGACGGCACCTCGGAGGAGGAGGCGCTTGAGCTGCGCGCGTCGTTGAACCTGCTCGGCGACTGCGTGTCGGTCGTCGGCGACGGCGCTTCGCTGTGGACCGTGCACGTGCACTGCAACGACATCGGCGCGGCCGTCGAGGCGGGTGTGCGCGCCGGACGTCCACACCGGATCACGGTGGCGCGGTTCGCCGACCAGATCGCCGCGCAGGCGTCGCGGTTCGTGCGCGACCGGGCGATCGTGGTGGTGGTGAGCGGCGCGGTGGACCTGTTCCGCGCCGAGGGCGCCACGGTGTTCGACCTGGCTACTTCTTCCGCGACGCCCACAGACCTGTTGTCGGCCATCGTTTCGACGCGCGCGCGTCACGTGGCGGTTCTGCCCGGCGACCCGGACATCCGCGAGGCTTTGGATGAAGCCGTGGCGTACGCACAGGCCGCAGGGCAGGACGTAGTGGTGGTGCCGACGTTCTCGCCCGTGCAGGCCCTCGCCGCGTTGGCCGTCCACGACTCGTCACGACGTGCCGGTGACGACGTTGTCGCCATGGCCGAAGCCGCCGCCGCAACGCGCCGCGGCGAACTGTCGATCGCCGCCGACGAAGCCATCACCTGGGTCGGCCGCTGCCAGCCCGGCGACCTGCTGGGCATGCTGGACGGCGAGGTGGTGCTGATCGAGCCGGGTCCCGCGGCGCCGGAGTCGTTGCTGGACCTGGCGTGCCGCCTGGTCGACCGCATGCTGACCGGCGGCGGTGAGCTGGTGACCGTGATCCTCGGCGCCGACGCCCCAGAAGGCCTCGCCGACGTGTTGGAGGACCATCTGCGGGTCACCCATCCGGAGGTCGAGGTGACGGCCTATCCGGGCGGCCAGCCCGACGCGGTCATTTTTGTCGGTGTCGAGTAGTTCAATGGGGACACGATGATCTCCTTCGACGACAAGCTGCAGCCGTTGCTCGGCAAGAAGACCGCCGACGCACTGGAGACCGGCCTCGGCCTCACGACGGTCGGCGACCTGCTGCGCCACTACCCGCGCCGCTACGACGAGCGCGGGAAGCTGACCGACATCAGGTCCCTGGAAATCGACGAGCACGTCACGGTCCAGGCCGAGGTCCGCAAGTGCACCAAGCGGCGCATGAAGGCCAGGCACGGCCACATGACCGAAGCGGTGATCACGGACGGCACGTCCGAGCTGCACCTGGTCTTCTTCGGCAAGGTGGCGTTCGTGGCGGAGCAGGAGCTCCTGCCCGGCACGCGGGCCCTGTTCGCCGGCAAGGTCGGCCGCTACCGCCAGAACCTGCAGCTGGTGCACCCGGCGTTCGAGATCCTCACCCCGGAGCAGGACGGATCGTCGTTCCTGCAGGCGTTCCTGCCCGTCTACCCGGCCTCGCAGCACATCAACACCTGGAACATCGCCAACTGCGTGAAGCAGCTGCTGGAGATCTGGGACGGCGTGCCCACCGACCCGCTGCCCGACGACTTCCGCACCGAGCACGGCCTGATCGGCCTGGAGGAGGCGCTGCGGGCCATCCACCGCCCGGAGAGCTGGGCCCAGATCGCCGTGGCGCAGCAACGGCTGAAGTGGGACGAGGCGTTGGCCGTGCAGCTGACGCTGGCCCAGCGCCGCAAGGCTTCCACGGCCCGTCCCGCCCCCTCGTGCGCGCGCCGGTCCGGCGGCATCCTCGACGCCTTCGACGCGCGGCTGCCGTTCAAGCTGACCGCCGGCCAGGTGTCGGTGGGCGAGCAGATCGCCTCCGACCTCGCTTCGGTCGTGCCGATGAACCGCCTGCTGCAAGGAGAAGTGGGTTCGGGCAAGACGATGGTCGCGTTGCGAGCCATGTTGCAGGCGGTCGACGCGGGCCGTCAGTCCGCGATGCTCGCGCCCACGGAAGTCCTTGCCGCACAACACGCCCGCTCGTTGCAGGAGATGCTCGGCGACCTCGCCCAGGCGGGCCAGCTCGGCGGCGCGGAGAACGCGACGCGGGTGACGTTGCTGACGGGCTCGATGAACACGGCCCAGCGCCGCCAGGCGTTGCTCGACATCGTGACCGGCGAGGCGGGCATCGTCGTCGGCACGCACGCGATCATCCAGGACAAGGTGGAGTTCCACTCGCTGGGCCTGGTCGTCGTCGACGAACAACACCGCTTCGGCGTGGAACAACGCGCCGCGCTGTCGGCCCGCGGCGCGGTCGAGAACCCGCACGTCCTGGTGATGACCGCGACCCCGATCCCGCGCACGGTCGCCATGACCGTCTACGGCGACCTGGAGGTCTCGGCCCTGCGCGAGCTCCCCGGCGGCCGTTCGCCGATCAAGACCTCGGTCGTCCCCGTCCGCGAGAAGCCGGCCTGGCTGGACCGCGCGTTCGCCCGCGTCCGCGAGGAGGTGGCCGCAGGCCACCAGGCCTACTTCGTCTGCCCGCGCATCGGCGACGAGGAACCGGCGAAGTCCGACGACGAGGACAAGCGCCCGGCGCTGTCCGTGATCGACGTGGCGAACATGCTGGTGCAGGGCCCGTTGCGCGGCCTGCGCGTGGAAATCCTGCACGGCCGCATGCCCCCCGACGAGAAGGACGCCGTGATGCGCGCCTTCGCGGCCAACGAGGTCCAGGTCCTCGTCGCCACCACGGTCATCGAGGTGGGCGTCAACGTCCCGAACGCCACCGTCATGGCCATCATGGACGCCGACCGCTTCGGCGTCTCCCAGCTGCACCAGCTCCGCGGCCGCGTGGGCCGAGGCAGCGCCCCCGGCCTCTGCCTGCTCGTCACCGAGATGCCGGAGATGACCGCCACGATGGAACGCCTCCGCGCGGTCGAGTCCACTCTGGACGGCTTCGAACTGGCCCAGCTCGACCTCGAGCTCCGCCGCGAGGGCGACATCCTCGGCGCCGCCCAGTCCGGCCGCCGCTCGGCGCTCAAGATGCTGTCCCTGTTGCGCGACGAGGACATCATCGCCGACGCCCGCGTGGCCGCCCAGCAGTTCGTGGACGCCGACCCGGACCTGGAGAAGCACCCCGGCCTGGCGGGCATGGTGGCCACGCTGCTGACGGAGGAGCGGGCGGACTTCCTGGAGAAGACCTAGCCGCCGGTCCCGCTTCCGCGGGATTCAGCTTCGCTGCGCGGAAAGCGCGTTGCGGAAAGGGTGCCGTGGAAAGGGTGTCGCGGCGAGGCCGGTCGCGCCGCGGTCACCGCGACCTGGGCGTCACGCTCCCGTCCGGACAACGCGACCTGCCGGACCAGATGATCGCCGTGCGGTGCCTCGCCAAGCCGTCGTGCGGTGCATGCCAAGCCGTCGTGCGGCTCACCGTCCCGTGCTGTCGCCGCCGTGCTGCCTCCACCCCACGCCGCAGCCGTCGTGCTGCCTCCACCCCACGCCGCAGCCGTCGTGCCGCCTCCACCCCACGCCGCAGCCGTCGTGCCGCCTCCACCCCACGCCGCAGCCGTCGTGCTGCCTCCACCCCACGCCGCAGCGCCGTGCCCAAGCCCCCCAGCCCAACCCAGCCCTTTCACCTGAACGTGTGCGCGCGCCACGCACCGGTCCAGCCCAGCCACGCCCGTACCCTCCGACCCGTGCGCCGCATGATCATCACCGCGCTCGCCGCCGCCCTCGCCCTCCCGCCCTCCCCGGCACTGGCGGACCCCGCGGCCCTGACCGGCATGGAGTCCCGCTACCCGCACGCGATCCGCCTCCAGCACGGCCCGCAGCGGGGTTCGATCCTGGTGACGCTGCACCGGTTCGAGGTCGTGGACGTGCTGCGCGCCGGCCGCGCCGGCAAGAGGTTCGACAAGATCGCCACCTTCACCGACCCCGCGAGCACCCAGACCGCCTGCTGCGGCCACCTCTACGAGCTGCCGCGCCAGGTCGGCGACATGCCGGCGGGCACCGTGCTGTGGGCGGGCTCGGTGGGGCTGCGGTCGGAGACGGTGAAGGCGCGGATCTGGCGCAGCCGGGACGCCGGTGAGACGTGGGAGTACCTGTCGGAGTGCGCGCGGGCGCGGCATCCGGTGGGGCTGTGGGAGCCGGACCTGTCGGTCGACGCGCAGGACAGGCTCAACTGCTACTTCGCCGACGAGTCGGACGGCGAGCACGGCCAGTACATCGGGCGGACCGTGTCGGCCGACGGTGTCAGCTGGTCGGCCAAGCAGAAGGTCGTCGCGGTGCGGCCGCGCGGGTACCGGCCGGGAATGCCGCAGGTCAGAAGGCTGCCGACGGGCGAGTACTACCTGATGTACGAGATCTGCGGGCAGCCGGACCAGTACTTCTGCGAGGCGTACCACCGCAGCTCGGCGGACGGCGTCGACTGGGGTGACCCCGGCTGGTTCGGAGTGCGGCCGACGACGAGGGACGGCAAGTACTTCGCGCACACGCCGTCGATCACGCTCGCCCCCAACGGCACGGCCAAGGGGCGCGTGATCCTCATGGGACAGGTGCTGATGACGGCGAACGGCAAGGTCGATCCCGGCAACGGCAGGACGGTCTTCGTGTCGGAGAACGGCGGCGAGGACGGGTGGTACGAGGTACCCGCGCCGGTGGCGGTGCCCGGCGCGCACGACGACTACTGCCAGAACTACCACCCCGCCGGGGTGGCCTCGCTCGACGGGCGGTCGCTGATCGGGTTCGCCAGCGACTACGTGGCGGGCGGCAGGTGTCACACGAGCTGGGCCACGGGCAGCCTGCCGCCGTTCCCTCCGAGGAGCTGACCTAGTTCTGCCGCGGCTTCGGCAGCTGCTCGGTCTTGGGCTCGCCCGCCTCCCCGGCAGGCGCGTCCTCCAGCGGCTTCAGCACCGACATCGCCGCCTCGACCGCGGCCTGCGCGGCGTGGAACTGCTTCGAGAGGTTGTCGTGCGCCGCCCGCAGTGAGGCCTCCCGGTCGGCCGCCGCGGCGGCGCGCTGGTCGGACAGGGCCACCGCGGCCGCCGACTTCTCCTCGGCCTCGCGGACCAGAGCCGACGTCCTGGCTTCGGCATCCCGAACCAACGTGGTGGCCTTCTCGTCGGCCGTCCGAACGGTCTCCGCGGCCTTCTCCTCGGCCTCGGCAACGGTCGTCGTGGCCTTCTCCGAGGCCTCGCGCAGGGTGGTCGCCGCCTTCTCCTCCGCCGCGCTGACCAGGGCGGTCGCCTGCGCGGTCGCGTCGGCGGTGGTCTTCTCGGCGCGCGCGAGCGACTCGGCCTCCAGCTCGGCGATCGCCTTCTCGGCCTCCGCCTGCTTGGTCTTGAGCGCCTCGTCGAGCTTCTGCAGCGCCCCGACACGCTCGGCCTCGGCCTCGGCGGCGATCCGCTCGGCCTCGGCCTGCGCGTCCGCGAGCACCTTCTTGTGCTCGGCGGCCAGCGTCGCCTTGAGGCCGTCGTACTCCTTGTCCAGCTCGTCGTGGTACGCCTTGTACTTGGCGTCGAGCTCCACGCGGCGGGCGTCCAGGTCGGCCGACTTCTGCCCGAACTCGGCGGCCACGCGCTCGCCTTCCGCGCGCACCTCGGCGACCAGGGCCTCGTGCTCGGCGACGAGCTTCGTGCGCAGCGCCTCGTGCTCGGCCTCCAGCTCGGCCCTGCGCTCGCTGAACTGCTTCTCGAGCTCGGTCGTGCGCTGCTGGTGGGCGACCTCCAGCTGCTTGCGGCGGGCCTCGGTCTCGGCGAGCGCGCGGTTGTGCTGCTCGCGCTGGTCGGCCGCCCACTTCTCGACCTCGGCGCGCGTGGCGGCGGCCTTGTCGAGGGCGTCCTTGCGGATGTCCGCGATCTCTTCCTCGGCGAGCGACATCATCACGCGGACACGCTCGGTGACGTTCGACGCGCTGACGGGGCTGTTGGCGAGGTTCGACAGCTGCATCTTGGTCTTGTCGAGCTCGGCGCGCGTCGCGTTGAGCATCTTGGTGAGCTCCGCGACCTGCGCGGCCGCGGCGTCTCTGGCGCGGTTCGAGTTCTTGAGGTCGAACTCCAGGCGGGTGACTCGTTCGTTCACCTGTCGCTGGTTGTAACCACGGAGGACAACGTCGAAATGCGGTGTGCGGGCAGTAGGCTGCCCGGCTCCATCAGCCCCGGCCATATGGCTCACCCTACCGAGATGGTTATCAAGATCGTCACTCGATCTGGTTAATCCCACTACCGGCCGCAGTCTGACCGGGTGGTGGGTATCAACCTAGCTTCCAAACCGCGAGAATCCTCACGAGCAAGACCGATCACGATGACACCCATCACGTGAGACAGTCCTCCCAACAGGCAAGAGTCGCACGGTAACGTGCCCGAACTGACCGTCGAGTAACTCCGGGAGGGCTACGGATGTTCCGCAAGGTTCTTGTCGCCAACCGCGGCGAGATCGCGATTCGCGCGTTCCGAGCCGCCTACGAACTGGGCGCGGGAACGGTCGCCGTTTTCCCTCATGAAGACCGCAACTCGCTGCACCGGTTGAAGGCGGACGAGTCCTACGAGATCGGTGAGCCCGGACACCCCGTCCGCGCCTACCTCTCCGTCGACGAGATCATCAAGGCCGCCCGCAAGGCCGGTGCCGACGCGATCTACCCGGGCTACGGCTTCCTGTCCGAGAACCCGGAACTCGCGATGGCGTGCCGGGAGGCGGGCCTCACCTTCATCGGTCCCGTCGCCGAGGTGCTGGAGCTGACGGGCAACAAGGCGCGCGCGATCGCCGCCGCCCGCGAGGCCGGGCTGCCGGTGCTGGAGTCGAGCGCGCCGTCGTCCGACATCGACGAGCTGCTCGAAGCGTCGAAGTCGATGCGCTTCCCCGTGTTCGTCAAGGCCGTCGCCGGCGGTGGCGGCCGGGGCATGCGCAAGGTCGACGACCCGGCCGCGCTGCGCGAGGCGCTCGAAGCGGCGTCGCGCGAGGCCGAGTCGGCGTTCGGCGACCCGACCGTGTTCCTCGAACAGGCCGTGGTCGAGCCGCGCCACATCGAGGTGCAGATCCTCGCCGACGGCCAGGGCAACGTGATCCACCTCTTCGAGCGCGACTGCTCCGTGCAGCGGCGCCACCAGAAGGTCATCGAGATCGCGCCCGCGCCGAACCTCGACCCCGAGCTGCGCGACCGCATCTGCAACGACGCCGTGAAGTTCGCGCGCCACATCGGCTACCGCAACGCCGGCACCGTCGAGTTCCTGCTCGACCCGCAGGGCCACTACGTCTTCATCGAGATGAACCCGCGCATCCAGGTCGAGCACACGGTCACGGAGGAAGTGACCGACGTCGACCTCGTGCAGTCGCAGATGCGCATCGCCGCCGGTGAGACGCTCGAAGACCTGGGCCTGTCGCAGGACACCGTGCAGCTGCGCGGCGCGGCGCTGCAGTGCCGCATCACCACGGAGGACCCGGCCAACGGGTTCCGCCCGGACACCGGCACGATCAGCGCCTACCGCTCGCCGGGTGGTTCCGGCATCCGCCTCGACGGCGGCACGGCCGGCGCGGGCATGGCCATCAGCCCGCACTTCGACTCGATGCTCGTGAAGCTCACGTGCCGCGGGCGCACCTTCGCCCTCGCCGTCGCGCGTGCGCGCCGGGCGATCGCGGAGTTCCGCATCCGCGGTGTGTCCACGAACATCCCGTTCATCCAGGCCGTGCTGGACGACCCCGACTTCTTCGAGGGCCGCGTCACCACGTCGTTCATCGAGAAGCGCCCGCACCTGCTGACCGCGCGCCACTCGGCCGACCGCGGCACGCGCCTGCTGACCTACCTCGCCGACGTGACGGTCAACCACCCGAACGGCACGCGTCCGACCGCGGTGGACCCGCGCGAGAAGCTGCCGATCGCCGACCTGAACGCCGAACCGCCCGCCGGTTCCAAGCAGAAGCTGGTCGAGCTCGGCCCCGAGGGCTTCGCGCGGTGGCTGCGGGAGAGCAAGGCCGTCGGCGTCACGGACACGACGTTCCGCGACGCGCACCAGTCGCTGCTCGCGACCCGAGTGCGCACCAAGGACCTGCTCGCCGTCGCGCCGCACGTCGCGCGCATGACCCCCGAGCTGCTCTCGTTGGAGTGCTGGGGCGGCGCGACGTACGACGTGGCGCTGCGGTTCCTCGCCGAGGACCCGTGGGAGCGCCTGGCCGCACTGCGCGAGGCCGTGCCGAACATCAACCTGCAGATGCTGCTGCGCGGCCGCAACACGGTCGGCTACACGCCGTACCCGGAAGCGGTCACCAAGGCGTTCGTGCAGGAGGCGACGGACACCGGCATCGACATCTTCCGGATCTTCGACGCGCTGAACGACGTCGAGCAGATGCGCCCGGCGATCGAGGCCGTGCGCGAGACCGGGACGGCGGTCGCCGAGGTCGCGCTCTGCTACACGAGCGACCTGTCCAACCCGGACGAGCGTCTGTACACACTGGACTACTACCTGAAGCTGGCCGAGCAGATCGTGGGCGCCGGCGCCCACGTGCTGGCCGTCAAGGACATGGCCGGGCTCTTGAGGGCGCCTGCCGCGGCGCGCCTGATCTCGGCCCTGCGCAAGGAGTTCGACCTCCCGGTCCACCTCCACACGCACGACACGGCAGGCGGCCAGCTCGCCACCTACCTGGCCGCGATCCAGGCGGGCGTGGACGCGATCGACGGCGCGACCGCGTCGATGGCGGGCACGACGTCGCAGCCGCCGCTGTCGTCGATCGTGGCGCTGACCGACCACACCGAGCACGCCACGGGCCTGAACCTGCAGAACGTGTGCGACCTGGAGCCGTACTGGGAGGCCGTGCGCAAGATCTACGCGCCGTTCGAGTCCGGCATCCCCGGCCCGACCGGCCGCGTCTACCACCACGAGATCCCCGGTGGTCAGCTCTCGAACCTGCGCACCCAGGCCGTCGCACTGGGCCTGGGCGAGAAGTTCGAGGAGATCGAGTCCATGTACGCGGCCGCCGACCGGATGCTCGGCCACCTGGTGAAGGTGACGCCGTCGTCCAAGGTCGTCGGCGACCTCGCGCTGCACCTCGTGGGTGCGGGCGTCTCGCCCGCCGACTTCGAGGCCGACCCCGGCAAGTACGACATCCCGGCCTCGGTGATCGGCTTCCTGCACGGCGAGCTGGGCGACCCGCCCGGCGGCTGGCCGGAGCCGTTCCGCTCGAAGGCCCTGGCGGGCCGCCCGGCCCCGAAGCCGATCGAGGAGCTCTCGCCCGAGGACGAGGCCGGCCTCGTCGACTCACGGCGGGCGACGCTGAACCGGCTGCTGTTCCCAGCGCCCACGAAGGAGTTCCTGGCTCACCGCGAGGCCTACGGCGACACGTCGGTGTTGCGCTCCAAGGACTTCTTCTACGGCCTGCGTCCCGGCGAGGAGTACTCCGTCGACCTGGAGCCGGGTGTGCGGCTGCTGATCGGCCTGGAGGCGATCTCCGAGGCGGACGCGCGCGGCATCCGCACGGTCATGGCGACCCTGAACGGCCAGCTGCGCCCGATCCAGGTCCGCGACCGTTCGGTGGCGGCCGACATCCCGGCCGCCGAGAAGGCCGACCGCGGCAACCCGAACCACGTCGCGGCCCCGTTCGCCGGCGTGGTGACCGCGGCGGTGGCCGAGGGCGACTCGGTCGAGGCGGGCCAGACCGTCGCGACGATCGAGGCCATGAAGATGGAGGCCGCGATCACCGCCCCGAAGGCGGGCCGCGTGCAGCGCCTGGCGTTGCGCGGAGCCCAGCAGGTCGAGGGCGGCGACCTCCTGATCGTCCTGGAGTAGCAGCTTTTCGTGCGAAGGGCCCGGCCGTTGCGGCCGGGCCCTTCGTGCTGCGGGCCGCGTGGAACTCAACGACCATTCGCTGCGTTGCACCGAGCACGGGGTCAGGGAGAGGGATGCGCATCATGAAGAAGGCGTTGGCCGGCCTGCTCGGACTGGCGGGCGTGGCGTGGGCGTTGCGGGACGTGCCCAGACAGCTGGGCGGCAGACCGGACCCGGTCGAGATGTCGCGCTCACCGCGCTACCGCGACGGCAAGTTCCACAACGACAAGGAAGTCAGCACGGTCCCCGACCGCGACTCGTTCTCGTTGCGCGACTTCGTGTTCGGCGGCGAGGACCGCAAACCGTCGGCCGCGGTGCCTTTGGTGGGCCCGTCCGCACCGGTCACCACCGGCCTGCACATCACCTGGTACGGCCACGCGTCCGCGCTGATCGAGATCGACGGCGCCGCAGTGCTGCTCGATCCCGTGTGGAGCGACCGAGTCTCCCCGTCCGCCCACGTCGGCCCCCGCCGCCTGCACCCGGTCCCGCACGAGCTGTCGGACCTGCCCGCCCTGAGCGCCGTCGTGATCTCGCACGACCACTACGACCACCTGGACATGGCGACCGTGGACGCCCTGGTCGCGGGCTCGTCCGCGGTGTTCGTCGTGCCACTGGGGCTGGGCGCGCACCTGCGGCGCTGGGACGTGCCCTCTGCTCGGATCGTCGAGCTGGACTGGGACGAGTCGTACTCGGTCGACGGCTTCACGCTCACCTGCACTGCGGCGCAACACTTCTCCGGGCGTTCGGTGCAGCGGAACGTGACGCTGTGGGCTTCTTGGGTGATCGCTCGTGGGGAGCGGTCGGTGTTCTACAGCGGTGACACCGGGTACTTCCCCGGCTACCGGACGATCGGGGCCGCGCACGGGCCCTTTGACGCGGTGTTGATGCAGGTCGGGGCCTACGGGGATGCCTGGCCCGACATCCACATGACGCCTGAGGAAGGGGTGCAGGCGTTCGAGGATCTCGGGGGTGGGTTGCTGATTCCCGTGCACTGGGCGACGTTCAACCTCGCGTTGCACCCGTGGACGGAGCCGGTGGATCGGGTTTGGCGGGAGGCCAAGGCTCGGGGGTTGAGGCTGGCGGTGCCTCGGCCTGGGGAGCGGGTCGACGTGGACTCCCCGAACGAGGTTGACGGGTGGTGGCAGGCTCTCGCCTGACAACTTCGTTTCGGGGGAAGCATGCGCACTGCAGTTGTGACGGGCGGCGGCACCGGCATCGGCCGCGCCATCGCTCTCGAGCTCGCCTCGCAGGGCCTGGAGGTCACCATCACCGGCCGTCGCGCGGAAGTCCTGGCGGCGGTTCCGGGCGTGAAGCACGTCGCTTTCGACGCCACCGACCCGAACGCGGTGAGCAAGGCGTTGGAAGCGCTGCCTTCCGAGGTCGACGTCCTGGTCAACAACGCGGGCGGCAACATCGGCCACGAGGACACCAAGACGCGATGGCTCGCCAACTACGAGGCGAACGTCGTGAGCGCCGTCCTCGTCACCGAGGCCCTCGCGCCGAGGCTCGCCGACAACGGCCGCGTGATCACCATCGGTTCGATCGCGGGCAGGCGGGGCGGTGGCAGCTACGGCGCCGCCAAGGCCGCCGTAGAGGCATGGACCGCCGAGCTGGCCGGCGAGCTCGGACCGCGCGGGATCACCGCGAACGTCGTCTCGCCCGGCCTGATCGTCGACACGGAGTTCTTCGGCGACGCGATGACCGAGCAGCGGCTGGCCACGCTCATCGGCCAGACCAAGAACGGTCGCGCGGGCACGCCGCAGGACGTGGCGGCGCTCGTGGGGTTCCTCGCGTCGGAGCGGGCCGGGCACATCACCGGGCAGGTGCTCGCGGTGAACGGCGGGGCGCACCTGGGACGGTAGCTCGCAGCCTGCGGATGGCGCGGAGCACCTCGTCGCGGTGTTCGGCCGACTTCAGCCAGGCGGGCAGCTTGGCGAGGACGGTCATCCGGCGCACCGACGTGGGGAGAGGGTCCTCGCGCAGCTTTGCGGTCACGTAGGACTCGAGCAGGTCCAGGTGCTCTGCGTTCAGCGCCCACAGCGTGTGGCCTGCGCACGGCGTTTGCAGCCAGAGCCCAGGTACGAAGTCGCGGTGGGGTTCACCGCAGAACGTGCGGTGGTACGGGCGGGTGTGCGCACACGAGGGGCAGACCAGTCGCTTCGAGGTCACAACGGCCTGGCCCGAGCAGCCGGGGCAGGTCACCAGGACGGGGTGGGCGGCCAGCGCGCAGAGGCAGTCGCCGGAGTCGCGGTGGCGGGTCATGGGCAAAGGATGCACCTGGGACGATGACGCGGTGACACGAATCGTTGCCGGGACCGCGGGAGGTCGCAGGCTCAAGGTGCCGCCGAAGGGCACCAGGCCCACGTCGGAGCGGGTCAGGGAGGCGCTGTTCAGCTCCCTCGAGTCGATGATGGACCTCGACGGCGCGCGCGTGCTCGATCTGTACGCGGGGTCGGGGGCGCTCGGGTTCGAGGCGTTGAGCCGGGGGGCCGGGCACGCGACGTTCGTGGAGTCGGACAAGCGGGCGGCCGAGGTGCTCAAGTCGAACGCGCGGGAGCTCGGTTTCGCGAACACGATGATCGCGAACCGCACGGCTGAGGCGTACGCCACAACCGAGGGCGAGAAGTTCGACGTCGTGTTCGCGGATCCGCCCTACGCGGTGACGGACGACGAGCTGGCGAAGGTGCTGCACGGCCTCCGGCACAGATTGGCCCCTGACGCGGTGCTGATCGTCGAACGTGCTTCGCGCAGCGGCGAACCAGCGTGGCCGGACGGAGTAGAACCCTTGCGTGCCAAGCGATATGGCGACACGGCGGTGTATTGGGGCCTGGTGCGTTCTGATGGGTGACGAGAACCACGGACACGCCTGGAGGCGTCCGATCGGGTGCTAACGTCCGCCTCATGACGCGTGCCGTGACGCCCGGCTCCTACGACCCGGTAACCAACGGTCACCTGGACATCATCGGGAGAGCAGCGCATCTCTTCGACGAGGTCGTCGTCGCCGTGCTCATCAACAAGACCAAGCGCACGCTGTTCTCCGTCGAAGAGCGGATCGAGATGCTCCGCGAGGTCACGCAGCCGTGGCCGAACGTGCGCGTGGACTCGTGGCACGGGCTGTTGGTCGACTACTGCCGCGAGAACGACATCAAGGCCATCGTGAAGGGCCTGCGCGCGGTCACCGACTACGACTACGAGCTGCAGATGGCGCAGATGAACCACCAGCTCACCGGGGTCGACACGCTGTTCATGCCGGCCACGCCCGCGTACTCGTTCCTGGCGTCCTCGCTGGTCAAGGAGGTCGCGACGTACGGCGGCGACGTGTCGACGCTGCTGCCCGCGACCATCGAGCAGCGGCTGCAGCAGCGCCTCGCCGAGACCCGCTAGAGCGGCAGCTTCATCCCCACGTGCGACGCGGTGAACCCGAGCCGCTCGTAGAACCGGTGCGCGTCCACGCGGGACGCGTCCGTCGTCAGCTGCACCAGACCGCAACCGCGGGCGCGTGCCTCGTCGATCGCCCACCTCATCAGGCGTTCGCCGAGACCGGCGCCGCGCTGGTCGGAACGCACGCGCACGGCCTCCACGGTCGCGCGGGTCAGGCCGAGCCGCGACAGGCCGGACGTGAACGTGAGCTGCAGGGTGCCGACGACCTCGCCGTCGAGATCGGCCACCGCGAGGAACTGGTGCGGGTCGGCGTCGATCACTTCGAAGGCCTTGAGATAGGCGGGATCGCCGGGCGTCTCGCGCGTGGCGCCCAGCGGGTCGTCGGCGAGCATCGCCACGATCGGGTCAACATCGGCCGCGGTCGCCCGTCGGATCGTGATGGTCACGGCAAATCCTGACACGCCCTGCCGATCTCCCTCTTTCGGGGAGATCGGCAGGGCACACTTGTGGGTGGGAGTCACAGGGTAGGGAGTGAGACGTGTACCGGGTGTTCGAGGCACTCGACGAGCTCGTCACGATCGTCGAGGAAGCGCGCGGAGTTCCGATGACCTCGGGGTGCGTCGTGCCGCGCGGTGATGTGCTCGAACTGCTCGACGACGTGCGCGACGCGATCCCCGCGGAGCTCGACGACGCGCAGGACGTGCTCGACCACAAGGACGAGCTGGTCGGCAAGGCCAAGCACGAGGCAGAGGCCGGCGTGTCCAAGGCGCGCAGCGACGCCGAGCGGATGCTCGCGGAGGCGCAGGCCGAGGCAGAGGCGATGCTGTCCGACGCGCGGGCCCGTGCCGAGCGGATGATCGCCGAGGCCGAGGACCAGGCCGAGCGCACCGTCGCCGCCGGCCGGCAGGAGTACGACGAGCTGGTCGGCCGTTCGCACGCCGAGGCGGAGCGGATGATCCAGGCCGGTCGCGCCAACTACGAGCGCGCCACCGAGGACGGCCGCGCCGAGCAGGCCAGGCTCGTCAACGAGCAGGAGGTCGTCCGGGCCGCGCACGCCGAGGCCGCGCGCATCCTCGACGCCGCGCAGAACGAGTCGATCCGGCTGCGGTCGGAGTGCGACGCGTACGTGGACGGCAAGCTCGCGGACTTCGAGGACCTCCTCGCACACACGCTCAGGTCGGTCGGCAAGGGCCGCTCGCACCTGCGCGGGCCGGCCGTCGCCGGTGCCGCAGCCCCCTTCGACTACGGCGCCTAGCCCTTCACCCTTTCGTGTTTGCGAGCAGTACGCGGGGAGCTTTCGTACTCCAGGAGAGGACGCAGGGGCCCCGCGTGGCGCTCGAACAGGGGCGGCGGGCGGCTGGAAGTGTGATTCGCGCTACGTCGGGCAGGTGCGATCACCTGCCGATTTCACGCGTGGGGGCGTCGTCCCGTACCCTGGACCGGCTGGACGTGGTAGGTCCCCGCCGGCAACCAATCTGATCATGACTGAGCATCGTCACGCGTCCACGCGTCCCACAGCATCAGGGCCCTGGGTCATCGACACCAGGGACCTCGGCCGTCGCGCCGGGTCGAGCCGACCCTTCGTCCGGTCGGTTCCCGCGGCAGGTGTGGGGTTGCTCGGCGTGATCGCGGTGCCGGAAGGCGGAGAGGTTGAGCTCGATCTCCTGACCGAGTCGGTCGTGGAGGGCGTGCTCGTGTCGGGGACCGCGTTCGCCAAGGTCGAAGGTGAGTGCTCGAGGTGTCTCGAGCCGCTCGCCGACGAGGTCGAGGTCCGGATCACGGAGCTGTACGCGTGGCCGGACAGCACCACGGACGAGACCACTGATGAAGACGAGGTCAGTCGGATCGAAAACGATCTGATCGACCTCGAGCCTGTGGTGCGGGACGCCATCGTCCTCGCGCTGCCGCAGGTGCCGCTCTGCGAGCCGGACTGCAAGGGGCTTTGCTCCGAGTGCGGCGGCAGGTGGGTGGAGCTCGGGCCCGACCACGGGCATGAGACGATTGACCCTCGTTGGGCCGCGTTGCAAGAGCGGTTCAGCGAAGACAACAACGAGGAGAAGTAGTCGTGGCCGTCCCGAAGCGGAAGATGTCGCGCGCCAACACCCGTGCGCGCCGTTCCCAGTGGAAGACGTCTGCCGTGCACCTGGTGGCGTGCTCCAACAAGGCTTGCCGTCAGCCGAAGCCGCAGCACGTCGCCTGCCCGGCCTGTGGTCAGTACGCTGGCCGCCAGGTCGCTCAGCCGGCCTGATCTCCTCGGTTACGCAGTGGGGGGAAAGCCGCCGCGCGCTCCGCAAGCTGACCGCGCGACTTTGTCCGAAGCGCTCGGCGTCCAGTTGGACGCCGAGCTGCTAGGGCTTGCGCTCACCCACCGGTCCTACGCGTACGAGAACGGCGGTCTGCCGCCGAACGAGCGTCTCGAGTTCCTGGGAGACGCCGTGCTCGGGTTGGTCGTGACCGACCACCTCTACCGCACTCATCCCGATCTTCCAGAGGGTCAGCTCGCGAAGCTCCGCGCCAGCGTGGTGAACATGCACGCTCTGGCGGGCGTAGCGCGTGACCTGGGAGAAGGCGGGCTCGGTGCACACCTGCTGCTCGGCCGCGGCGAAGAGCTGACCGGCGGCAGGGACAAGGCGAGCATCCTCGCCGACGGCCTCGAAGCCGTCATCGGTGCGGTGTACCTGCAGTTCGGTATCGATACCGCACGAACGTTCGTTCACCGGCTGTTCGATCCACTCTTGGCCAAAGCTCCGCTTCTGGGTGCTGGACTGGACTGGAAGACAAGCCTGCAGGAGCTCACCGCTCAAGCCAGTCTCGGCGTCCCGGAGTACCGCGTGGACGACCAGGGGCCGGACCACCGCAAGGAGTTCACCGCCACGGTGCTCGTCGGTGGCCAGCCCTACGGCAAGGGTGATGGGCGCACCAAGAAGGAAGCCGAGCAGAAAGCCGCTGAAGCGGCTTATCATGTTCTGTCGGAGCGGGTCAAGGCTGAGCAGGAGTCGGCCCGATCCGCAAACGGACAGAACGGCGCCTCGGTGACGCCAGGGACCCTCCCATCCGAGGAAGACTGAGAACGCAATGTATGCGACCAGGTACCGCACCAACCGCCGCACGCGCTCCGCTCGCGGCCCGGTGAACACCTCCCGTAGCGGAGGCATCCAGGGACTTGTGCTGGTCAGGGACACGAGCCGCGCGGGTGTGTGGGTGCTCAAGCCCACCAAGCCGCAGGCTGCCGTGATCGAGGCGCAGCCCGTCGACGAGGGCAAGTCCGAAGACTGACGTGCCCGAACTCCCAGAGGTCGAGGTGGTTCGCCTCGGCCTCGAAGCCCACGTTGCCGGCCGGGTCATCTCCTCGGTAGAGGTGTTGCACCCACGCGCCATCCGCCGGCACGACCTGGGTTCCGCGGACTTCTGCGCGCGCCTGGCAGGCCAGCCGATGGCTGCAGCCAGGCGCCGCGGCAAGTACCTCTGGGTAGAACTGGCCGACAAAGCCGCCATGCTGGCCCACCTGGGCATGAGCGGCCAAATGCTCGTCCAGCCGGCAGACGCGCCGGACGAGAAACATCTTCGCGTGCGGTTCCGGTTCGCCGACGGCGGCCCGGAGCTGCGTTTCGTCGACCAACGAACCTTCGGCGGCCTGGCTCTCGCCGAGCTGGTCGAGGTCGACGGCACCCTGGTCCCCGACTCGGTCGCGCACATCGCCCGCGACCCGATGGACCCTCTCTTCTCCCGTGATGCTGCCGTGCGCGCGTTGCGCCTGCGTCACACCGAGATCAAACGCGCTTTGCTGGACCAGACGCTGGTCTCCGGCATCGGCAACATCTACGCCGACGAGGCCCTCTGGCGCGCGAAGCTGCACGGCACCCGGATGACGGACAAGCTCACCAAACCCAAGGCCGCTGAGCTGCTCGATCACGCCACGGACGTGATGCGCGAGGCGCTCGGGCAGGGCGGGACGTCGTTCGACGCGCTGTACGTCAACGTCAACGGGCAGTCCGGGTACTTCGACCGGTCGTTGAGCGCGTACGGGCAGGAGAACCGGCCGTGCAAGCGGTGCGGGGCGACGATCGTCCGGGAGCCGTTCATGAACCGCTCCTCGTACTCCTGCCCGCGCTGTCAGCCCCGCCCACGGCTCTGAGCGCCGAATGAGGATCCTCATCGCCGTCCTGCTGCTCGCCCTCGCGGGCTGCACCGGCGTTGAGCCCGCGGACCGCGTCAACCCGGCCCCCGCTTCGTCGACTCAACCCGGGTCGAAGGTGCCGAAGGTGGCCGACCTGCGGCTCAGCGAGGCGCGGAACCTCCTGTCGGCCCGCGGCTACCGGGTGACGGAGGAGGACGCGACCGGCCAGAAGAGGCCGATCCTCGAACCGTCGAACTGGGTGGTCGTCTCGCAGTCGCCGGAGGCCGACGCCGAGGAACCCGGCGGCTCGCAGGTCGTGCTGAAGGTGCGCAAGCCGACCGACCCGTCCGCCGGCCAGGAACCGCCCGTCAAGGGCACCGTGCCGAACGTCGTGTGCCTGGACCTGCAAAAAGCGCAGGACACGCTGCAGGCCGCGGGCTTCTACCTGCTCGGTTCCGAGGACGCGACCGGCAAGCACCGGCAGCAGCTCGTCGACCGGAACTGGGTCGTGGTGAGCCAGTCCGCCTCTCCCGGCAGCACGCCGGACCCGAAGACCAGGATCACGCTCGGAGCCGTGAAGTTCGGCGAGCCGACCGGCGCATCCGGCTGCGCGAGCTGACAACCGGCGCCCGAGCCCGCACGTCCTGTAGTCGAACCCCTTGCGATGCCAGTTGAGATCTCGGTGCAGCAACGCGTTAGACAGTACTGCGCAGTGCGTAGTAGTGTTCACCGCGCAACAGCGGGAGGGAGGGGGCCATGGACACCAGTCAGCTGCTCAAAGGGGTGCTGGACCTGGCCGTTCTTGCGGTTCTGCGCAAGGACGACGGGTACGGGTACGACGTGGTGCGCAGACTGCGCGCCGGGGGACTGAACGACGTGGGCGATGCGTCGGTGTACGGCACGCTGCGCCGGCTCTACAACGCGGGGCTGCTGACCTCGTACGTGGTGCCGAGTGAAGAGGGGCCGCACCGCAAGTACTACAGCATCAACGAGACCGGGCGGGTGCGCCTGGCTGAGTCGAGGGAGACGTGGAGGTCGTTCGCCAGCACGCTGGACGGCCTGCTCGGGGAGGTCGCAGCATGAACACGCAGGCACTCGGGGTCGAGTACTACCTGGCCGGGATGCGTGCGGCCCTCGACGACCTGCCGCCCAGCGAGGTCGCCGAGATCATGGAGGACGTCAGCGCGCACGTCGCGGAGCTGTCGACCGAGCTCGGGGAGGACGAGACGCTGGAGCAGCGGCTCGGGCCGCCGGAGCAGTACGCGCAGGAGTTGCGGCAGGCGGCCGGGTATCCGCCGCGGACCGAGCGGCTGCCGGTCACCGCCAAGGGCAAGCTGATGACCAGGCCTCGGGCGGCGGCGTGGGGCCTGGCGATCGCCACGGGCATCACGTTGCTCGCCGGGGCGGCGGCACTGCGGGAGCCGGGGATTCTGCTGCTTCCCGGGGTGGTGCTGGTGCTGAGCCTGGCGCTGGTGCACGACCGGGGGCCGGCGCAGCAGGAGGTCATGGCGCTGCCGGAGACGCGCAGGATCCAGCAGTGGCTGACGCCGGAGGTGGGCACGCCGGCGGAACGGGCGTTGACCTACTTCAGGTCGCTGCAGCCCGCGTGGTGGCTGGTGCGGGCCGGTCTGCTCGGGCTCGGGGCCGTGTTGCTCGCCGGCCGCGACATCCTCGGGTTCCTGTTCGTCGCCGCGATCGCCGTGATCTCGGTGTTCGCCGGGCCGCGCGCCAAGGTCGACCGGCGGTGGCTGTGGTTCAGCCTGCCGGCGTCCGCGCTGGCGGTCGGGTTGCTGTTCCAGGTCGTCGACGCGACGGCGAACAACCTCGCCTACAACACGTCACGGCAGTCGTACCCGGCGCCGGCGACGGAGAGCTACGAGAACATCTACGCCTACGACGAGAACGGCAAGTTGCTCACCAACGTGCTGTTGTACGACGAGCACGGCAATCCCATCAACGCACCGCGGCGGTACTACGGGTGCGGTGGGGGCGACCCCGAACCGATGATTCCGGCTAACAGGTATCCACGGCCGAAGATCGACTACGAAAACGGCACCTGTTACACGGTGACACCGAGCATGTCCGCTCCGTCATCAACGTCGAGCACGCCGTCGTCGTCGAGTTCTGGAAGCACGCCTTCCAGCTCGGTGTCACCTACTTCTGTGTCACCCAGCAAGTAATGCCAGGAGCGGGACCGGTCGGGGGTCCCGCTCCTACTTGTTTTCCTGCGGCTCCGCCAGGTGGCGCAATACCGGCATGGCCGAACGCAGGAGGTCTCTGTCTTCCGGCGAAAGTTCGGACATTCTTTCACTCAATAGTTCGGCCTCGCCGTGAGCCATCGACAGCACGGTCTCGCGGCCGACCTCGGTGAGCACGACAATCGTGGCTCTGCCGTCGGCCGCGTCGGGCTCTCTGCGCACTAGGCCGGTGGACTCGAGGCTGGTCACGACGGTTGTCGCGGTCGGCTGCGAACACAGCGCGCGCACCGCGATCTCGCCGATCCGCATCGGGCCGTGGGCGCTCAGTTCTGACAGCACCAATAACTGGGTGGGTTGCAAACGACGGGCCGGAGCGGCCTGTCGAAGACTTCGCACCAGCCGGTGCACGGCCACCACGAGTTGAAGAGCCTCGTGGTTGGTGACGGTGGTGGGCATCGTTTCTCCGCGCGCATGTGATTGTCCGAATTCGGACACGAACCCTGGAACTTTCCCTCATTCACGCTCTGCGCGCTATCCGCCAACTGCCGATAACCCATTCGGCCGTTGTGGTGACGCGGGGTGTCACGGCGCGCGTCCGGCACACTTAAATGTGCTGGTAAACGGCGTAAAAAGCGCAGCCCGGCTCACTCGAACGGGCGCCGTGCTGAAGCATGATTCAACAAGACAGATCTCTGGTCAAAGATGTGGGAAGGAGCACGTGTGTGGCCGGGCGGCGCAGTGCATACCCCCGAACAGCCCAGGCGGGGCCAGGGGGAGACTGGTCCGGTGAGTGCGAAACCCAGGCGTGGTGAGCTCCGGATCTTCCTCGGAGCCGCTCCCGGTGTCGGCAAGACGTTCTCGATGCTCGGCGAGGCGCACCGGCGGCGGGAACGCGGCACAGATGTGGTCATCGGATTTGTGGAGACGCACGGCCGGGCCAAGACGGCGGAACTGGTCGACGGTCTGGAAATCGTGCCGCGCAGGCACGCGGTGCACCGCGGCGTCGAACTCACCGAGATGGACGTCGACGCCGTGCTGGCCCGCGCGCCCGAGGTCGCCGTCGTCGACGAACTCGCGCACACGAACGCCCCTGGATCCCGTAATGCAAAAAGGTGGCAGGACGTCGAGGAACTCCTCGAAGCCGGGATTGACGTGCTCTCCACCGTCAACGTCCAGCACCTGGAATCGCTCAACGACGTCGTCCAACGCATAACGGGCGTACCGCAGCAGGAAACCGTGCCCGACGAGGTCGTGCGCAAAGCCGACCAGATGCAGCTCGTCGACCTCACCCCCGAAGCGCTGCGCCGGCGGCTGGCCCACGGCGACGTCTACGCCGCGAACAAGATCGACGCCGCGCTCGGCAACTACTTCCGCGTCGGCAACCTCACCGCGCTCCGCGAGCTCGCGCTGCTCTGGGTCGCCGACCAGGTCGACGTCGCCCTCCTGCGCTACCGGGCCGAGCAGCAGATCACCGACACGTGGGAAGCCCGCGAACGCGTCGTCGTCGCCATCACCGGCGGCAAGGAGAGCGAGGTGCTCATCCGACGCGCGCGCCGCATCGCCACGCGCGCGGGTGGCGATCTTCTCGTCGTGCACGTGCTCAGGGGCGATGGCCTCGCAGGAGCCGACCCGCACGCGCTGACGAAGTTCCGCAAGCTCACCGAAGACGTCGGTGCCACGTTCCACACGGTCGTCGGCGATGACGTGCCGACGGCGCTGCTGGAGTTCTCCCGCGGTGTGAACGCCACTCAGCTCGTGGTCGGCACATCGCGCCGTTCACGGTTCGCGCGTGTGTTCTCCGCCGGTATCGGCTCCACGGTCGTGCAGGAATCCGGTGCCATCGACGTCCACATGGTCACGCATCCGGCCACGGGCAGCGGCTGGCGCGCACGGTTCGCGGGCAGTCCGCTCAGGCCGAGCAGGCTGGCGTGGGGCTGGTTCCTCGCGTTCGCCGGTCCCGCGCTGGTGACGGCGGCCGGCGCGTCGATGCGCAGCAGCCTGAACTTCTCCACGAACGTCATCTCGTACCTGTTGGTCACGCTCGTGGTCGCGATAGTGGGCGGACTGGGCCCTGCGGTCACGGCGGCGCTGGTCAACGCGTTGCTGCTGAACTTCTTCTTCACCGAGCCCTTCTACACGTTCACGATCGACGCGCAGCAGAACGTGCTCACGTTCTTCGCGATGATCGTCGTAGGTGTCTCCACGGCGTTGGTGGTGGACTACGCCGCCCGTCGCGCCACGCAGGCAGCGCGCGCACGCACCGAGGCCACGCTCCTGGCGTCGTACGCGCGCACCGTGCTGACGAACCCGTTCCCGCTCGCACGGCTGCTGGAGAAGGTGAAGGAGAACTTCGGCCTGGCCTCCGTCGCGCTGCTGGAACGCGTCGAGGGCGAGTGGGAGCGCGTCGCGTGCGTCGGTGCGAGCCCGTGCGACGAGCCGGACGAGGCGGACGTCGACGTCGCGGTGACCCCGGACGTGCACCTGGCGTTGCGCGGCCGCTCGCTGCCCGCCTCCGACCGCCGTGTCCTGGAGGCGGCCGCCGGTCAGGCCCTGCTCGCGCTGCGCCAGCAGCGCATGGCCGAGCAGGCCCTCGAAGCGCAACGGCAGGCGTCGCGGACCGAGCTGCGCACGGCGTTGCTCTCCGCCGTCGGCCATGACCTCCGCACGCCGCTGACCTCGATAAAGGCGTCGGTGGGTGCGTTGCGCGACCCGGAGCTCACGCTCTCGGCGCAGGACACGGCCGAGTTGCTGGAGACCGTCGAGGAGTCCGCGGACCGCCTCACCGGCCTGGTCGACAACCTGCTCGACTCGTCCCGTCTCGCCACCGGCGCGGTGGAACCGCAGTTCCGCGCTGTCGGCTACTACGAGGCCGTGGCCCGCGCGCTGACCGGCCTGACCGGGGACGTCGAGGTCGACGTCCCCGAGTCGCTGCCACCGGTGCGCGCCGACATCGGGCTTCTCGAACGGGTGATCGCGAACGTCGTCGGCAACGCGCTGCGCTACGCCGGCGCCGTGGCGCTGCGGGCGTCCGCGCACGGCAACGACGTGGAACTGCGCGTGGTGGACCACGGCCGCGGGCTGCCGCGCGGCACCGCGGAGGAGGTCTTCGCCCCGTTCCAACGGCTCGGCGACCGCACGCCGGGTGGCGTTGGTCTCGGTCTGAGCGTGGCGAAGGGCTTCACCGAGGCGATGGGAGGCACGATCAGCATGGAGGACACGCCAGGCGGCGGCCTCACCGTGGTGATCTCGCTGCCGGCCGAGGAGAGGGTTTCGTGACGAAAGTACTGGTGGTCGACGACGAGCCGCAGATCGTGCGCGCGCTGCGGATCAACCTCTCGGCCCGTGGCTACGAGGTGCTCACGGCCCACGACGGCACCAGCGCCCTGCGCCTGGCCGCCGACGGCAAGCCGGACGTCGTAGTCCTCGACCTGGGCCTGCCGGACATGGACGGCACGGACGTCATCGCGGGCCTGCGCGGCTGGACCACGCTGCCGATCATCGTCCTGTCCGCCCGCACCGACTCGGCCGACAAGGTCGACGCCCTGGACGCCGGCGCCGACGACTACGTGACGAAACCGTTCGGCATGGACGAGCTGCTGGCCCGGCTGCGCGCCGCCGTCCGCCGCTCGGCCGTCGCGGGCCCCGAGGACGAGCCCGTCGTGCGGACGGCGTCGTTCACGGTGGACCTGGCGGCCAAGCGGGTGCTGAAGGACGACACCGAGGTGCACCTCACGCCCACCGAGTGGGGCCTGCTGGAGGTGCTGGCGCGCAACGCCGGGAAGCTCGTCGCCCAGAAGCAGCTGCTGCGGGACGTGTGGGGGCCCGCGTACGAGAAGGAGACGCACTACCTGCGGGTCTACCTGGCGCAGTTGCGGCGGAAGCTGGAGCCGGAACCCGCGCGGCCGCGGCACCTGCTGACCGAGCCCGGGATGGGGTACCGGTTCGAACCGTGAGGCCGGGCAGGTCGACCCGCGGCCGCGCTGCCTGAGGTGTTGACGGTCTGGGCTTCCGGGTGGGCTCGGGGAAGCTCCACCTGGCTGCCTGATGCGTTGCCCGTCAGGGCTTCGGGGGCGGCGTGGACGAGCTCGACGAGGACGACGGCGGCGGCGTGGTCGTCGAGGTCGCTGAAGAAGACGAGCTGGACGCCGGCGGCTCGGTCCACGACGTCGGCGGGTTGCTCTGCGGCTGCGAGGGCGCGGGCGGGTTCGTCGTCAGCTGCGGCGGCTGCTCGGGGGCGCCCGGCTTGGGCTGCTCGTTCGGGCGCGCGGCCTGTTTGCGCTCCGGTGCGGCCGAGGACTTGGTGGCGCTCGACGACACCGTCACCACGACCGTGCTGGTGCTGCCGTCCGGCGCGACGCTGGTGATGGTCTGCACGACGTCCGCGGCCGTGCGCTCCGGGGTGGCCTCGTGGCCGGACGCGGCGAGCATGGACGCGACGGTCGCGAACAGGGTCGCCACCACGACACCGCCCGCAGCCAGCATGACGGCCGTGCCCACGCGCTTCTTCGGCGGCGCGGCGTCGGTTGGTGACTGCGGATGATCTTCCTCGAACACACCCATCTCCTCGTGGGAAACCCGGTCGGATGGACTTGCGTTCGAGTTATCGGCGGAAACGCACCAAAGCCTCAGCGACGCCACACCTTCGTGTAGCTCTGCGTCACTTGTCGGTGACTGGCGTAACCCTAGGACGACGGATTCGTTGATGCCGGGTTCGTCGTCGTGGTGGTCGTCGTCGTGGTCGTGGTCGTCGTGGTGCTGGTTGACGTCGTGGTCGACGACGTGACGACCGGCGGCGGGTCATCGGTCGTGACGGTCGTCGTGGTGCCGTCAGGGCGCGTGATGGTGGTGACGCGCGAGTTCTTCTTCGTCGACGTGGTGGTCGACGTCGTGGTCTCCGAAGAAGAGGACGACGAGGTCAGCTCGGCCGAAGAAGAAGTGGGCGAGGACGTCGGCACGATGCTCAACGCGTCACGCACGGCCTCCTTGCGCGGTGGCTGTGGCGCGGGGGTCTCTGAGGCGTTGTCCGAGCCGGACGCCAGCGAGGCGACGGCGGCGAAGACGGTGGCCAGAACGACGCCGGACGCGGCGAGGATCATCTGCGGTGCACCGCGAAAGCGCCTGCGCGAGTCCGGTTCCGGGCTCTCGTACACGAAGTTTCCCCTGCTCAACCGTCAGTAGCCGAAGTCTTGGGTCCAGTAGTTCCCGCGGGTGTCGAGGCCGACGCCCATGGTCACGAAGCTGCAGTTCAGGATGTTCTCCCGGTGGCCCTGGGACTTCATCCAGCCGTCCATCACCGCGGCGGCCGTCGGGTAGCCCATCGCGATGTTCTCGCCGCCGGGCTTCGGGTAGCCCGCGTCCTTCATGCGCTGGTCGAAGGTCCTGCCTTCCTTCGACGAGTGCGAGAAGTAGTTCTTGGTGGCCATGTCCGTGCTGTGGGCCTGCGCGGCGGTCGTGATGCGGTCGTCGATCACGAGGGCCTTGCAGCCCTTCGCGGCGCGCTGGTCGTTCACGAGCTCCAGGACGGCCTGCTCGGGGGTCTGGCCCGTGGGCGGCTTCGGCGGGTCGGCGGGCGGCTTCGGCGCTTCGGGAGACGTCGTGGTGGTGGGAGCCGCTGACGAAGAAGAAGTGGAAGTGGGGGCCGTCGTCGTCGACGAGGTGGTGGGAGCGGACGAGGACGGCGACGCCGTGGGAGTGCCCACAACACCGGTGTGGTGGGCGGAGGTCTGTCTGTTGGGTGCGGCCGCGTTGCCTGTGCCGAACTGGTTCGCCGTGTCGGTGGTCTCCTGCTGCGCGGCGGTGGTGAAGCTGATGCCGAGAGGAGAGTTACCGGTGACGGCGAGGCCGCCGACGCCGGTTGCACCGATCAGCAGGCCGATTAAGAGGCTGCGGGCACTCACGGGTCGGCACGGTACCACTAATGGGTGATAAACCCCGAGTGCGTCTTCGATCACCTTGGGTGACTACGCAACCATTCGGGGGTGGACGTGCGACTAAACGCGTGGGTGCGAGGACGGGTTCAGGGCGTTGGTTTTCGCTGGTGGACGAGAGCCAGGGCGCTAGAACTGGGCCTGGTCGGCAGTGCTTCCAACCGGCCGGACGGACGGGTGGAGGTGGTGGCCGAGGGACCCCGCCAAAAGTGTGAACAATTGCTGAAGGCTCTCCGTTCGGGTGAAACCCCGGGTCACGTCGAATCTGTCGGTGAGCAGTGGTCGGACGCGCGGGGTGACCTGACCGGGTTCGTGGAGCGCTGAACCCTTCCGGACGAAGTGGCGTAGTAAGGGAGCGTGGACTCCGCCGAAGACGTCCTCATCCAGCTCTACGACCGCTGGCGAGGCCCGTTGCTGCACTACGTGCTGCGGCTGGTCGACGGCGACTTCCAGCAGGCGGAGGACGTCGTGCAGGAGACCTTGCTGCGCGCGTGGCGGCACTACGACGAGCTCAACCCGGACGACGCGGCACCGTGGCTCTACACGGTCGCCCGCAACCTGGTGATCTCCGGCTACCGCCGCCGCAACGCACGTGCGACCGAGGTGCCGCTCGAACCGGTGGACCTGCCGCCGGTCAGCGACCAGGTCGAACACGTGCTGCAGACGTGGCAGATCGCGTCGGCGCTGCGGGCGCTCACGCCTGAGCACCGGACGGTCGTCATCGAGCTGTACTACCGCCGCCGCACCGTCGCGGAGGCCGCCACAACGCTCGGCGTCCCGCCGGGCACGGTCAAGTCGCGCTGCTTCTACGCACTGCGGGCGCTGCGCGACGCACTGGAGGAAAGAGGGGTGACCGAGGCGTGAGCTGCCAGCACACCGTCGACGTCGGCGCCTACCTCTTCGGGTCGCTCGACCTCAAGGAGCGGTCCGCGTTCGAACGCCACCTCTCGGACTGCGCCGCGTGCCAGGCCGAGATGCTGCGGCTGGCCCCGCTGCCGGGCCTGCTCGGGCGGCTGAGCCTGGAGGACGTCGAGAACCTCGACGCCATCCCCGAGTGCCCGCCCAAGCCGAACCGACAGCGCCGCGTGCTGGTCCTGTGCGCGGCGGTCCTGGTCGTCCTCGCACTGGCCGGCGGGGTGCTGTTCCTGACGCTCCCGCCCGCGCCGACGTGGGCCGCCCAGGACGAGAAGACCGGCGTCGAGGCCAGCGTCTCGATGGTGACCAGGTCGTGGGGCACCGAGATGCGGTTCAAGTTCGACAACGTCAAGCCGGGTGCCCGGTGCAAGGTGATGGTGTTCGACCGGCAGGGACGGCGCGAGATCGGCGGCTGGTGGGGGTCGTCGCACGCCTCCTACGAGGAGATTCCCGGTTCCACGTCGTTCCGGCTCGACCAGATAGATCACCTGGAAGTGTCTGACGAAAGCGGGCTTCTGGTTACTCTCCGTCCATAGACGCGCAGGTCACGGCCTGCCTAACGCATCCCTCGCAAGCGTTTGGGTACTCTGCCCGGCGTGCATCTCAAGAGCCTGACGCTGAAGGGCTTCAAGTCCTTCGCCTCGGCTACCACGCTGCGCTTCGAGCCCGGCATCACCTGTGTGGTCGGCCCCAACGGGTCCGGCAAGTCCAACGTGCTCGACGCGCTGCGCTGGGTGATGGGCACGCAGGGTGCCAAGGACCTGCGCGGCGGCAAGATGGAGGACGTCATCTTCGCCGGCACGTCCGGCCGCGCGCCGCTCGGCCGCGCCGAGGTGACGCTGACGATCGACAACTCCGACGGCGTGCTGCCGATCGAGTACACCGAGGTGTCGATCACCCGCCGCATGTTCCGCGAGGGCGCCACCGAGTACGAGATCAACGGCAACTCGTGCCGCCTGATGGACATCCAGGAGCTGCT
Organism: Lentzea sp. NPDC004789; assembly: GCF_053601075.1. Taxonomy (NCBI): domain Bacteria; kingdom Bacillati; phylum Actinomycetota; class Actinomycetes; order Pseudonocardiales; family Pseudonocardiaceae; genus Lentzea; species Lentzea sp. NPDC004789. Next base: position 336,295 of record NZ_JBSGBE010000004.1, read on the forward strand.
GTCGGACTCCGGCATCGGCCGTGAGATGCACGTGATCGTCGGTCAGGGCCAGCTCGCCGCGATCCTCGAGTCCAAACCGGAGGAACGGCGCGCGTTCGTCGAAGAGGCCGCCGGTGTCCTGAAGCACCGCAAGCGCAAGGAAAAGGCGCTGCGCAAGCTGGAGGCGATGCAGGCCAACCTGACGCGCCTCACCGACCTCACCGCAGAGCTGCGCCGCCAGCTCAAGCCGCTGGGCAAGCAGGCCGAGATCGCCCGCAGGGCGCAGGTCGTGCAGTCCGAGCTGCGGGACTCGAAGCTCCGCCTGCTCGCCGATGACCTCGTGACGCAACGGGAAGCCATCGCGCAGGAGGAGCACGACGAGGCGAAGGCCCGCGAGCGCCGCGCCGAGGTCGAGAAGTCGTTGCAGGCCGCGCAGTACCAGCAGAACGAGCTGGAGGAGCGGGTCGCCGCCGACTCGCCGAAGCTGCAGGCCGCGCAGGACACCTGGTACCGGCTGTCCGCTTTGGAGGAACGCCTCCGCGGCACGGTCCGCCTCGCCGCCGAACGCGCCCGGCACCTGTCCGCCGACGTGGACGCGCCCTCGCGCGGTCGCGACCCGGACGATCTCGAACGCGAGGCCGAGGAGACCGCCGCGATGGAGCTGGAGCTCCAGGAGGGCGTGACCGAGGCGCGCATCGCGCTCGCGGAGGCCGTGGAGACGCGGTCCGAGCTGGAGCGCATGGTGTCGCAGGCGGAGAAGGCGCACATCGCCGCCGTGCGCGCGATCGCCGACCGTCGTGAGGGCCTCGCGCGGCTCTCCGGCCAGGTGGAAGCGTTGCGCAGCAAGACGAACGCCACCGCCGAGGAGATCGAACGGCTGTCCGGCACGCTCGCCGAGGCCACCGAACGGGTCGAGCTCGCGTCGATGGAGCTGGCCGAGGCGCGCGAGATCACCGGCACCGAGGACGAGGACGACCACGGCCTCGACGAACGCCACCGGCAGGCCGTGCAGGCGCACGACGCGGCACGGCAGCGCGTCGAGGAGCTGGTGAAGGCCGAACGCACCGCGGAACGCGACATCGCGTCGTGGCGTGCGCGCGTCGACGCCCTGTCGCTCGGTCTGACCCGCAAGGACGGCGCGGGCGCGCTGCTCGCGTCGGACGTGCCCGGCCTGCTGGGTTCCGTCGCGGCACTGCTGACCGTCGAGCCGGGCTACGAGGTGGCGCTGGCCGCCGCGCTCGGACCGATCGCCGACGCCGTCGCGGTGTCCTCCGGCGACGGTGCGCTGGCCGCCCTGAAGCTGTTGAAGGAGAAGGACGCCGGACGCGCCGGCGTGCTCATCGGCTCCCACGGGTCCACTGTGGACACCTCGCAGTGGGGTCACCTCCCGCACGGCGCGCGGTGGGCGATCGACGTCGTGCACGCGCCGGAGGCGTTGCGCCCGGCACTGGCCCGTGCGCTCGACCGCCTCGTGGTGGTCGACGATCTGGACACCGCGGCACGGCTGAACGTCCGGGCCGTGACCCGTGAAGGCGACATCTTCGGCACGGACTGGGCGATCGGTGGCTCCGGCGCCCAGGGCCAGAGCGTCATCGAGGTCCAGGCCGCCGTCGACGAGGCGCAGGAAGCCCTCGCCACGGCCGAACGCGCGCTGGAGCACGCGTCGGCGGCGCTGGAGGGCGCCCGTGCCGAGCAGCAGGCCCGCCGCAAGGTGCTCGACGCGGTCAAGGAGGCCATGCAGGAGGCCAAGGTCCGCCAGGCCCGCTCCGGCGAGCGGCTGAACCGGATGGCCGCCGCGGTGCGGTCCGCGGAGGCCGAGGTCGCGCGCATCACCGAGCAGCGCGCCAAGGTCGAGCAGTCGCGCGAGGACGCCCTGCTGAAGCTGGGCGAGCTCGAAGAGCGGCTGCTGATGGCCGAGGAGGAGCAGACCCTCGACGACGAGCCGGACACCGAGCAGCGCGACCAGCTGGCCGCGGAGCTCGCCCAGGCGCGTCAGGGCGAGATGGACGCCCGGCTGGTGCAGCGCACGGCCGAGGAGCGCGCACGAGCGTTGCAGGGCAAGGCGGATGGTCTGCGCCGAGCCGCGCGCGCCGAGCGCGAGGCCCGCGAACGCCACGCCCGTGCGACGGCTCACCGTGCGCGCGGTGCCCAGGTCGCGAAGGCCGTCGTGCGCGGCGGTGAGCAGGCGCTGGAACGCATCGAGATCTCGCTGGCGCGGGCCGCCCGTGAGCGCGACCAGGCCCAGGAACGCCGGCAGCAGCACGAGCTGCTGCTGACCCAGGTGCGCAACCTGGTGCGCGAGATGTCCGGTGAGCTGGAGAAGCTCGTCGACGCCGTGCACCGCGACGAGGTCCTGCGCGCCGAGCAGCGCCTGCGCATCGAGCAGCTCGAAACGAAGATCGCCGAGGACTTCGGCATCGGTCTCGACGACCTGATCAACGAGTACGGCCCCGACCAGCCCGTGCCGCCGTCGGCCGGGGAGATGGCGGAGTACCAGGCCGCCAAGGAACGCGGCGAGCAGGTCTCCGAGCCGCAGCCCATGCCGTACGACCGGGACACGCAGGCGCGGCGCGCCAAGCGGGCCGAGCGCGACCTGTCGTTGCTGGGCAAGGTCAACCCGCTGGCGCTGGAGGAGTTCGCGGCGCTGGAGGAGCGCTACAAGTTCCTCTCCACCCAGCTGGAGGACATCAAGGACACCCGCCGCGACCTGCTCACGGTCGTGAAGGAGGTCGACGACAAGATCCTCGAGGTCTTCACGTCGGCCTACGAGGACGTGGCGCGCGAGTTCGAGATCGTCTTCAAGGTCCTGTTCCCCGGCGGCGAGGGCCGGCTGGTGTTGACCGAGCCCGAGGACATGCTGACCACCGGCATCGAGCTGGAGGCCCGTCCGCCCGGCAAGAAGGTCAAGCGCCTGTCGCTGCTCTCCGGTGGCGAGAAGTCGCTGGCCGCCGTCGCGATGCTGGTCGCGATCTTCCGCGCCCGCCCGTCACCGTTCTACGTGATGGACGAGGTCGAGGCGGCGCTGGACGACACGAACCTGCACCGGCTGATCGGCCTGTTCCAGCAGTTGCGGGACCGGTCGCAGCTGCTGATCATCACGCACCAGAAGCCGACCATGGAGATCGCGGACGCCCTGTACGGCGTCTCGATGCGCGGTGACGGCATCTCGCAGGTGATCTCGCAGCGGCTGCGCACCCGCGGTGACGAGCCGGCGAAGGTGGCGGAGGAACCCGCGGAGACCGAGCAGGAGACGGTCGAGGCCTGAGAGGGCGGTCGGAGCGGTGCCTGGGGGGCTAAGACCAACCCCGACCGCGGCCTCTACCTCGGCTGCGCCGTGCTCGGTGACCTTCCTCTCAGGGGAGGGAGGTCCCCCGTGTCCACCTCGCAGACGCAACCCGGCGCCTGAAGGGGTGAAGTCCCCCAGTTCAACCTCACCACTTCAGGCGCGCAGGGAGAACTCTGCCCCAGCGGTCTTGTAAAAACCTTGGATCGCAGGTCAACGGTGGTTTGTCAGTTCACCCTGACCCACCGCTGGTAGAACTTCTGGTTGCAGCCGATGGTCCGCACGCCGTACTCGCTCATGTCGAGACAGTGGTTGCTGCGCAGGTGCACCAGCTCGAACTCCACGGCGTTGAACGAGTTGCGCCTCCAACGCTGGTAGTTCAGGTCGTTGCACCCCCACCCGCGCACGCCGTACTCACTGGCGTCCAGGCACATCGTGGTGGCGACGTTCATGAACCTGACGGTGCCGTCGCTGTAGAAGGTCGGCGACCACTTCTGGTAGTCGCCGTTGTTGCACTGACGCGTGTGCACGCCGTCAGTGGCGTTGTAGTCCAGGCAGTAGTTGTTGAACCTGGACGTGATCACCCAGTTCGTGTCCGCGTGCGCGGCGGGCGTCAGGCCCACCATCGTCGCGATGACCGCGGCCAGTGCCGCAAGACGTCCGATCCTCACAGAACTTCCCCTCGTCGAGTTGCCGGCCGAGGGCGAGGAGTCTGTCAGCGGGGTGTTGCAAGGACCTTGTTCAGTCGCGGCGCGCGTCCAGCGCCGCTGCCTCTTCCGGCGTCGGCGCGCTGCCGCCGAGGTGCGCGGGAGCCCACCAGGCGCCCGGCTCGTTGGGGTAGCCGGCCTGCGCGGTGTCCAGCAGCTCCTGCATCCGCTTGCGCAGCAGTGCGTCGCCGGAGTCACCGGGGGAGGCCTCGAACGGCTCGCCGATGAGGATGGTGATCGGCACGTGCCGCTGGGTCAGGTTCTTGGGCCGGCCCTTGGTCCACAGGCGCTGGGTGCCCCACAGCGCCACCGGGATGAGCGGAACGCCGGCCTCGTGCGCCAGGCGGTTCGCGCCGGACTTGATGTCCTTGACCGTGAACGAGCGGCTGATGGTGGCCTCGGGGAAGATCCCGACCACCTCGCCGGTGCGGAGCGCGGACAGGGCCTGCTGGAAGGAGGCCTGGCCCGCGCTCCGGTCGACGGGGATGTGGTGCATGCCGCGCATGAGCGGGCCTGCGATCTTGTTGGCGAAGATCTCGTGCTTCGCCATGAACCGCGTGAGCCGCCCCGAAGGACGCGCACCGTAGCCCGCGAAGATGAAGTCGAGGTAGCTGACGTGGTTGGACGCCAGCACCGCTCCACCGGTGCGCGGGACGTGGTGCGCCCCCTCAACGGTGATCCGCAGGTCCAGCACCTTGAACATGAGCTTCGCTGCGGCGATCACCGGGGGATATACGCGATCCGACATGCTCCGAACGGTAGCCGGAAAAGCTACTGGCCGGTAGCGGCGCCTTCCTTGTCTCGGATGACCCTCGGCACACCCGCGAGGTCCTCGTCGTTGCAGAGCAGCTTGAGGTCGTAGTACGGGTTGCCCTTGGTGTCGTCGTAGTCCAGGTGAACTGCGATGACGTCCACGGGTTCGCCCAGCCACTCCTGCGTCTTGCGCAGCCAGGCGGCCGCGCGCTCGAGTGCGGTGGGCAGATCATCGTCACGGAATTCGACCGGCCGGTACGGAACGCCCTGGACCTGGTCCCGGTTGTTCGTCGGCAAGGGCAGGTCGACGGCCACCCCGGATTCGTTGAGATCGAGTTGGATCGTTTCCTCACTCACCGTAGAAGAGTCCCCCACCCTGACCAGCCCTGCAAGCCCGAATCTGGGTGGCGTCCACCGGTGGTGTGAGCGTCATCTCCTCAGGAACGCGATCTCACGCTTCAGCTTGGTGATCCGGTCGTGGGTGGGCATGAGCGTGCGCGACAGCGCCGCGAGCAGCTGCTCCAGCTCCACGGCCGCACCTTCGGCGTCACCTGCCCGGTAGCGCAGGTTGGCCAGCAGCTGCCTGGTCTCCAGGGTGTCGGCGTGGTCGGGGCCGAGGACGCGGACCTGGTCGCGCAGCAGTGGCTCGCAGACCGCGATGGCCCTGGTGAGCTTCGAGGCCGTCCCGAGCACCCTCGCGAGGTTCAGCCGGACGCCGAGGGTGCGGGGGTGGTCCGCGCCGTCTCGCTCGGTGTGAGTCTCGACGAGGGCCCTGAGCTCACGCGCCGCTCGTGCCAGGTCACCTCCGTGGGCGGCCACGAGGTCCTGCAGTTCCTGGACGGAGGACATCCGCGCCATTTTACCCGTCCGAAAACTCCCTCGCGTCCGACCGCCGCGGGAGCAACCATTCCTTCCATGTACGACATCCGTTTCGCCGAACCTGGCGACCTGGGCGCCACGATGGCGCTGCTGGTCCGGCTCCAGGCCGACAACGCGCACCACATCGGCTACCTCGGTGAGACAGTCGAAGAGCTCCGCGCGGAGCTCGCCGAGTTCGAGCCCAGCTGGGCCGACTGCACGGTGGTGGCCGTCGACGCCGACGACAACATCACCGGCATGCTCAGCGTGGAGATCGATCCCGAGCTGGGCCGCGCGTGGCTGCACGGACCGTTCGTCGACGTACCGGTCAACCACCCGGCGGGCAGCCGCATCTGGGACCAGACCGCCGACGCGATGTTCCGGCACGCCGCAGAGCTCCTCGCCGGCATCACCGACCTCGAGTTGTACGGGCACACCGCCCATCGACGACTGGCCGCGTTCGCCGAACGCCACGGCTTCTCCGCCGGCAAGGCGAGCGCCATTCACATACTGGACAACGGGGAGCTGCGCACGTTGTTGCTGCGGGACGCGAAGTGCCCCAGCGAACGCGAGATGCGCGTCCTGCCCACCGACAAGCACGTGCACGAAGCCGTGGCCGTGCTGCACGAGCGATGTTTCCCGCGGACCTACCTGTCGGGCAAGCAGCTCGTCGAGTCCAAACCGGAGAACCGCACGGTCGTCGTCGCGATGGACGGCGAACGCGTCATCGGGTACGCGGCGGGCAAAGCCCAACCCGAGGAGTACTACGTCGACTTCGTGGCCGTGGAACCCGATGTCCGCGGTCAGGGCGTGGGTGCCGCACTCGTCACCGAGCTGTTGTGGAAGCTCGCGGCCGAGCACGGGGCCCGACCGCAAGCAGCCGCGTCGATCTACTCGGGCAACGAGTCGTCACAGCACATGTTCGCCCGCCTAGGCTTCCGCCTGCACATCGAGCTCGTCGCGTACCGGCACACCGCTTGAGTGTCGCAATGACAACAACCCGCCCACCAGCAAGGTGACCGCCACCCCCAGGGGCGTGTTCCACCAGCCCGTCAGGGACTTCAGCTCGGCCGTCGCCTTGCCGAAGTTCACCGTCGGAGTGTTGCCGGCGAACTTGACCCCGAGGATCACGAAACCGACGACCAGCACCGTCGTCACGAACGCGATGATCGCGTCCGCCTGCGTGACGCGCTTGAAGATCAGGCCGAGGAGGAAGGCCCCGAGCAGCGCGCCGTAGGTGTAGCCGGCGATGCCGAGCGCCTGCACCACGATCGGGTCGGCCGTGGTCTTGTTCGAGGAGGCGAACAGACCCGCGCAGACGATCAGCAGTCCCGCCCACACCAGGGTCCAGATCCGGCCGTGGCGCAGGCGTTCGTCGTCGGTCATCGGGGTCTTGCGGACGCGTTCGTAGACGTCGGTGACCGTGCTGGAGGCCAAGGCGCCCAACGACGACGACAGCGCGGCCGCGAGGATGCCGGCGATCACGAAGCCGGACAGGCCGGACGGCAGCTCGCTCACGATGAAGTTGCCGAACAGCTCGTCCTTGTTGCCGAGCTTCAGGCCCTTCACCGGGTCCACGCCGTTGTAGAACGCCCACAGCATGACGCCGATGAACAAGAAGAAGGCGAACTGCAGGAACACGACCACACCGGACGCGATCAACGCCTTCTGCGCGGCCTTCACGTCCCGCGTGGCCATCAGCCGCTGCACGATCAGCTGGTCCGCGCCGTGCGAGGCCATCGACAGCAGCGCGCCGCCGAAGAACGCGGCCACGAACGGGTACGCGCCGGTCAACGGCGACGAGGTGAAGTCGAAGAGCTGGAACTTGTTCGCGTCGACGGCCTTGGAGAACCAGCCGTCCGGCAGCTTGCCCGCGAGCCACCAGATCACCACGACGCCACCGACGACGTACCAGAGCATCTGGATGGCGTCGACCCACACGACCGCGCGCACGCCGCCGAAGAAGCTGTAGAACACCATCGCGATGCCGAGCGCCACGATGATCGTCCAGTACGACGCCGTGATGCCGTACTGGGTGAGCACGAGCTTGATCGGGATGGCCGTGGCGAAGAGCCGGATGCCGTCCGCCAGCAGGCGCGTGAAGAGGAACGTCACGGACGCCGTGGCGCGCATGCCGTCGCCGTACCGCTGCCCCAGGAACGCGTACGCCGTCACGAGGTCACCGGCGACGTACTTCGGCAGCAGCACGAAGCTCACGACGATCCTGCCGACGACGTAGCCGAGCGCGAGCGTCAGGTACGTCATGCCGCCCTGCGCGGGAGTCGCCACGTAGGCGATCACCGGCACGCTCAGCACGGTCAGCGTCGACGTCTCCGCGGACACGACCGACAGGCAGACGACCCACCACGAGATGCGGCTCTCGCTCACGAAGTAGTCGGTGGACGACTTCTGCCTGCCGCCGATCCACGTGCCGAGCAACGGCATGCCGACGAGGAACAGGGCGATGATCGCGAGATCTAGTCCTGCCACTTCGGTTCCCCCACTTTCAGCTTGGTCACTGCGGTGGTGACGGGCTCGGGCAGCCTCAGCGGCCCGTTGCCGGGCGTGATGCTGCCGAGCAGCCGCGGCCCGGACGCACCGGTCGCGGACGGCGTGTTGCCCGGAACCCCGTGCCAGGTCAGGAATCCGAGCAGTGCCGCGAGGTAGGCCTCCTTGCCGTCGCGCGGCAGGCCCAGCGAGTCGCTGATCCTCAGCGGGATCGGGTCGAGCGCCTTCGTGAGCGCCTCGACCAGCACCGGGTTGCGCATGCCCCCTCCGGACGCGACGACGGTGCTCGCGTCGTGCGCGCGGCAGGCGTCCGCGATGGTGCGGGCCGTCACCTCCACGAGCGTGCGCAGCATGTCCTCGGCCGGGACCGTCGGAAACCCGTGCAGGTACTCGGCGTTGAAGTGCTCCTTGCCCGTCGACTTGGGCCAGGGCTTGGAGTAGTACGGGTCGGCGAGCAGCTTCTTGAGGACGTCTTCTCTCACGGTGCCTCTGCGCGCGAACTCACCGTTGGTGTCCTGGCGTCTTTGGCCGTTGGAGATGACTTCCATGACGGCGTCCATCAGCGCGTTGCCGGGCCCTGTGTCGTAGGCGATCGGCGGTGTGCCCGGTCTGACGACGGTGATGTTGGCGATGCCGCCGATGTTGAGCGCGACCGCGGTGTTCTCACCGGCGAGCCACAGCGCGTCGAGGGTGCTCGCGAGCGGCGCGCCCTGACCGCCGGCCGCGACGTCGCGGACCCGGAGGTCGGCGATCACGGGAACGCCGGTGCGTTCGGCGATCCACGCGGGCTGCCCGAGTTGCAGCGTGCCGAGGCAGTCGCCGTCCTGGACCTCGTGGTGGACGGTCTGGCCGAGCGAGGAGATCAGGTCCGCCGGGAGGTATCCGGCGGCGACTTCACCGAAAGCCTGCCCGAGCGACGTGTCGAAGGCGCACACTTCAGCGAGGTCCCGGGGTTTGCACAGCAGGTCCTTCGGGAACGGGTGCTCGGCGCACTGCACCGGCACGAGCTCGACGACGTCGCCGTGGATCGACAGGTCGGCGACGGCGACGTCGATGCCGTCCATCGACGTGCCGGAAATCAGTCCGATCACCCTCACGACGTGTGGTCTATTCCACACGTCGGGCGGGCGCAAGTGGTTCGGTGAAATCTTCGCCTAATTGAGCAATACATGGTTGACAGGTCACATGCGGGGCTGTGAAACCATGAGTCCCGTGTCGACTTCGTCCCTTGTCCTGATCCTCGTCGTCGTGGCGGTCGTGCTGATCGCCGCGCTGGTGACCGGCGTGGTGCTGACGCGTCGCCGTCGCATCAGCCTGACCCAGAAGGAGGAGGCACCGCGCTCCGGCGGCTACGAGGCCGCGTCGGGGATCTCCCTGGCCCAGGCCTTGCCGGAACCGGTCGAGCACCCGGTGGCCGATCGTCCTGAGGTGGACGGCCAGCCGGGCGTGGGCGACGACGCCTCCGAACCGCGCGACTCGGTGAAGCGCGGGTTCGTCGAGGTCGACCTGCCGGAGCAGGCGTCCGAGGTCGAGGAGATCGAACCGACCGCGGGTCGCCTGGAGCGGCTGCGGGGCAAGCTGTCGAAGTCGCGCAACGCTTTCGGCTCCTCGCTGCTGGGCCTGCTGGGCGCCGGCGACCTGGACGAGGACTCGTGGCAGGACGTCGAGGACACGCTGCTGATCGCCGACCTCGGTGCGGCCACCACCACCGAGATCGTCGACACGCTGCGCACGAAGATCGCGGGTTCCGCGGTGCGCACCGAGGCCGAGGCGCAGGCCCTCCTGCGGTCGGTGCTCGTGGAGGCGCTGCACCCGTCGATGGACCGCTCGTTGAAGGCGCTGCCGCATTCCGGCAAGCCCGCGGTGTTGTTGGTGGTGGGCGTCAACGGCGTCGGCAAGACCACCACCACCGGCAAGCTGGCGCGCGTGCTCGTGGCTGACGGCCGCACCGTGCTGCTGGGCGCCGCGGACACGTTCCGCGCCGCTGCTGCCGACCAGCTGGAGACCTGGGGCAAGCGCGTCGGCGCGGAGACCGTGCGCGGGCCTGAGGGCGGCGACCCGGCCTCCGTGGCGTTCGACGCGGTCAAGCGCGGCATGGACGCGGGCGTGGACACGGTGCTGATCGACACCGCCGGGCGCCTGCACACCAAGGTCGGCCTGATGGACGAGCTCGGCAAGGTGAAGCGGGTCGTCGAGAAGCAGGCCGTCGTGGACGAGGTGCTGCTCGTGCTGGACGCGACCACCGGGCAGAACGGACTCACCCAGGCCCGGGTTTTCGCCGAGCAGGTCGACATCACCGGGATCGTGCTGACCAAGCTGGACGGCACGGCCAAGGGCGGGATCGTGTTCCAGGTGCAGCGGGAACTCGGTGTGCCGGTGAAGCTGGTCGGCCTCGGCGAAGGCGCCGACCACCTGGCGCCGTTCGAACCCGGTGCCTTCGTGGACGCGCTGCTCGGCTAAGCCGTCGCGGCCTGGTCCGCCAGCCGTTTCGCCACCGCCATGACCTCCGGCAGGATGCGCGACACGGCTTCCTTGGTGAGCCGTCCTTCCGGCCCCGACACCGACACCGCGGCCAGCGTCGGGCCGCCGACGACGGGTACGGCGATGCAGCGCACGCCCAGCTCCTGTTCGGACTCGTCCAGCGCGTAGCCGCGGGCCGCGATCTCGTCGAGCGAGTCGAGGAGCTCGGACGCGTCCGTGATGGTGTTCGAGGTGTAGGCCGGCAGGCCGGTGCGGTCCAGCAGCTGGCGCACCTCGTCGCGCGGCAGCTGCGAGAGCATCGCCTTGCCCACGCCCGTGCCGTGCGGCAGCAGGCGGCGGCCCACCTCGGTGAACATGCGCATGGAGTGCTTCGAGGGCACCTGCGCCACGTAGACGACCTCGTCGCCGTCCATCACGGCGAGGTTTGCCGTTTCCTCGACGGAGTCAACCAGCTGCGAGAGGAACGGCCGCGCCCACGTGCCGTACTGGCGGGAGGCGGTCTCGCCCAGGCGGATCAGGCGGGAGCCGAGGGTGTAGCGGCGGTTGCTGTTCTGGCGCACATAGCCGAGCGTGACCAGGGTGCGGATCAGGCGGTGGATCGTGGGCAGCGGGAGGCCCGAGACCGTGGCAAGTTCGGACAGGGACGCCTCGCCTCCCGCGTCCGCCAGGCGTTCCAGCAGGTCGAAAGCCCGCTGCAGGGACTGCACGCCACCTGTGGACACGTGCGGCTCCTCTCATTGCAGTTCCGCAATGCAAAAACTATAGTCCACACAGCAAAACCGAGAGAGGTGGATCCAGGTGCAGGTCCTCACCGAAGAGGCTCTTGAGTTCGTTGCGAAGCTGCACGAGGCGCACGCGGCGCGCCGGGACGAGCTGCTCGCCCTGCGCAAGGAGCGGCGCCCTCTCGGGTTCCTGCCCGAGACCCAGCACGTGCGTGATGGGGAGTGGCGGGTGGCGGAAGCGCCGGAACCGCTGCGGGACCGCCGGGTCGAGATCACCGGGCCCACCGAGCGCAAGATGACGATCAACGCGCTCAACTCGGGGGCCAAGGTGTGGCTCGCGGATCTGGAGGACGCGAACACGCCGCACTGGGACAACGTCGTGCAGGGGCAGGTCAACCTCTACGAGGCGGCGCGCGAGACGATCGAGTACACCTCGCCGGAGGGCAAGGAGTACAAGCTCAAGGGCGGGCCGTACCCGACGATCGTGGTCCGGCCGCGCGGGTGGCACCTCGACGAGCGGAACCTCACCTTCAACGGGCGGACCGCCGTCGGTGCGCTGGTGGACTTCGGGTTGCACTTCTTCCACAACGCCGAGCTGGGCAGGCCCTACTACTACCTGCCGAAGATGGAGTCGCACCTCGAGGCGCGGCTGTGGAACGACGTCTTCACCACGGCGCAGAAGCTCAAGGGCGTGCCGTACGGGACCATTCGCGCGACGGTGCTCATCGAGACGATTCCTGCCGCGTTCCAGATGGAGGAGATCCTCTACGAGCTGCGCGACCACGCGTCCGGGCTCAACGCCGGGCGGTGGGACTACCTCTTCAGCGTCATCAAGTACTTCCGGGACGCCGGTGCGGACTACGTGCTGCCGGACCGCAACAGCGTGACGATGACGGCGCCGTTCATGCGCGCGTACACCGAGCTTTTGGTGAAGACGTGCCACAAGCGCGGGGCGTTCGCCATGGGTGGCATGGCCGCGTTCATCCCCAACCGGCGTGATCCCGAGGTCACGGAGAACGCGCTGCGCAAGGTGCGTGAGGACAAGACGCGCGAGGCGAACGACGGGTTCGACGGCTCGTGGGTCGCGCACCCGGACCTCGTGCCGATCTGCCGCGAGATCTTCGACGGGGTGCTCGGGGATCGGCCCAACCAGATCGACAAGCAGCGGCCGGAGGTCAGCGTCACGGCCGAGCAGCTGCTGGACTTCAAGTCGGCGGGTGGCGCGGCCACGCGGGCCGGGCTGGAGTCCGCCGTCGACGTCGGCGTGCGGTACATCGCGTCGTGGCTGGGCGGCAACGGGGCGGCGGCGATCCACAACCTCATGGAGGACGCGGCCACCGCGGAGATCTCGCGCAGCCAGATCTGGCAGTGGATCAACAACAAGGTCGTGCTCGACGACGGCACGCAGGTCACCGCGGACGCCGTGCGCGAGGTGCTGGCACGGGTCGGCGCCGAGCTGGAGGGGCCGCACGTCGCGGCCGCCGTCGAGCTGTTCGAGCAGGTCGCGTTGTCCGAGGACTTCGTGGACTTCCTGACGCTTCCGGCGTACGAGCGCATCTGATGTACCGGACCTCGCTGTCACCCGAGGACGTCGCGCGGGTGACCGCGCGGCTGTCCACTGTGGAACGCAGCTGGCCGGTGGGCCGTCAGCCCGTGCACACGTGCTACGTGCCCGCCGGTCGCGTCATCGCGACGACCGTCGGCGACTGGGGCCGGGAGGCGCTGGCGTCGATCGAACCGGACCTGCTGCCCGAGCTGCCGGAGGGCGTGCTCGACCGGGTGGTGGCCAAGCTCCGCCGGGAACCGGTCGAGGACCTCAGGATCGACTTCGAGGACGGCTACGGCGCGCCCGAGGACGACGTCGAGGACATGGACGCCGAGAGCACGGCGCATCTCGTGTCCAGGTGGCTGGAGGAAGGGATCGCGCCGCCGTCGTTCGGGCTGCGGATCAAGTCGTTCGACACCAGGGCGTTGCGCGAGCGCGGGCTGCGCACCCTGGACATCTTCCTGACAGCACTGGGAGAGATCCCGCCAGGTTTGGTGATCACCTTCCCGAAGGTGACATCAGTCGACCAGGTCGAGGTGTTCGGCGAGGTGCTGGACCTCTTCGGGGCAGAGCTGCGGTTCGAGATCCAGGTCGAGACCACCCAGTCCATTGTGGATCCCGAGGGACGGCTGGCGATCCCGCGGTTGATCGAGGCGGGCAGGGGCCGGGTGACAGGTCTGCACTTCGGCACCTACGACTACACGGCGGGCTGCGGGCTGTCCGCGGCGCAGCAGCACCTGGCGCACGGCGCGTGCGACTTCGCGCGGCACGTGATGCAGGTTTGCGCTGCTGGGACCGGGGTGCGGCTCTCCGACGGCTCCACCAACGTGCTTCCGGTCGGAGATCAGAAGAAGCACGGCTGGGACACGCACTACCGGTTGGTGCGGCGATCACTGGAACACGGTTTCCACCAGGGTTGGGATCTGCACCCGGTACAACTGGTGACACGTTATGCCGCCGTTTACGCCTTCTACCGCGAGGGTTTGGACGCGGACGCGGCACGGTTGAAGTCCTATGTGCAGAACGTCTCGGGAGGTGTGCTGGACGAACCGGCGACCGCCCAGGCGTTGTCGTCCTTCTTCCTCCGAGCGGTGGACTGCGGTGCGCTCGATCCGGTGGAAGTGCAGGTCGCGACAGGTCTCGACGAGTCAGCACTGAGGAGCCTCGCAACCCGTTCAGGCTGACCGGGTCATCACCCGTTCGTGTGGTTCTGTCAATGGGTGTCGAATGTTCCCGGCAATGGGTGCAGGGTGGCTCGCATGAGCATGCGTGCTGGTCTCTGGACCGGGCTACCGGACCTCGACGCGGCGGAGCACAAGTACCAGGTCGTCGCGTGCGAGGCGGATGTGGACACGTTGATCGGCCTGCTGGGCAGGCCCGAGTGCAACGACGGATCGCTCGACCACTTCGGCAGGCCGCTGACCGCCGAGGGCGATCCGGACCACAACGTCGTGCTCGCCGTGCGGGGCGGGTGGGGCTACATGTACTACGTCGACAACACCTTCATGGGCTGGCCGAAGGGTTCGCCGGAAGCGCCGTACGTCAACGAGAAGTACACCGACTTCCCGCCCGGCGTCGGCGTGCCGCTCGACCTGTACCGGCAGCTGCTGATCGAGTTCATGACGACCGGTGAACGCCCGACCGGCGTGGACTGGTACTGCGAGGCCGATCTCTTCCACTCGTGGCGCGACCAGCAGATGTCCCTGCGCACCGGCGAAAACCGCTGACTCTCAGCTGACGGCTGGTTCAATGGCCTCATGAAGGCCGTGGTGATCGGTGGGGGAATCGCCGGCTTGCTCGCCGCTCGGGTGCTGACCGAGACGTGCGACGACGTGGTGGTCCTGGAACGGGACAGGCTGTCGGACCGGCCCGAACCTCGGGCAGGGGTGCCGCAGGGCAGGCACGTGCACGGGTTGCTCGTGCGCGGCGGCGAGATCATGGAGGGATTGTTCCCGGGTTTGTACGACGAGCTCGTGCAGGCCGGAGCGCACCTGATGGACGCGGGCGAGATGCGTATCCTCAACCCGCTCGGGTGGGTGGCCTCGACGCGGACCGGTCTGCCGCTGCTGGTGGCGAGCAGGCCGTTGCTGGAGACGCATCTCCGGCGCCGCGTGACCGCGAAGATCGTGGACGGCGTGCACGTCACCGGACTGTCGTTCCGGGGGTCCACTGTGGACGGAGTGCGGACGCGGGACGGCCGGGTCGACGCCGATCTGGTGGTGGACGCGTCGGGCCGTTCGTCGAAGCTGCCCGCCTGGCTGGCGGAGGCGGGGATCACGGTGCCGGAGCCGGCCGTCGTCGACTCGCGGACGGGCTACGCGACCAGGCTCTACACGGCGCCGCCGGAGGTTCCGGTCGTGGTCGCCGAGTCGCTGGCCGCGCCGCACACCCCGCGCGGGGGCATCGTGATGCGCGTCGAAGGCGACCGGATGATGGTCACGGCCCAGGGAGCCGGTGGTGATCATCCGCCGCGGGACCCCGAGGGGTTCGGGCGGTTCCTGGACTCGTTGCGCGGGCCCATCGCCGAGATGCTCGCCGACGCCGAACCCGTCACGCCCGTGTACCTGTTCGCGCGGACGGCCAGCCGCCGCAACGCGTTCGAGCGGACGCCGGGGTGGCCGGCCGGGCTGGTCGCGGTCGGTGACGCGGTCTGCGTGTTCAACCCCGTGTACGGGCAGGGCATGACGGTCGCCGCGATGGCCGCGCTGTTGTTCCGGCGGCACGGAGACTTCAGCGCCAAGGGGTGCCGGGAGTTCCAGCGCAAGGTCGCGAAGACGGCGAAGGGCGCGTGGGCGCTGTCCAGCGGTGCCGACCAGGGCTGGGCGGAGGGGCACCACGCGCCCAGCCCGGTCGAGCGTGTTTTCGGCTGGTACCTGAAGAAGTGGCAGGCGGCCCTGGTGCACGACCAGGACGTCTTCCGGCGGTTCCTGCGCGTCGTGCACCTGGTGGACTCGCCTGCCGCGCTCATGAACCCGGTCGTGTTCAGAAGGCTGGCAAAGTACTCCAGGCAAGGCCGGCGTCCGGGGCGTCGTCGCGCAGGATCGAACCCTCGATGAGGCCGTACGGGCGGTCCGCCGCGTAGAACACCTCGTTGTCGTTCTCCAGGCCGAACGCGCTCAGGTCCACCAGGAAGTGGTGCTTGTTCGGCATGGAGAGCCGTACCTCGGCGACCTCCTGCCGGGACTGCAGCACGGCCTCGCCCATCGCGTACAGCGTCTGCTGCAACGACAGGGAGTGCTTGTCCGCGAACGTCTTCAGCATGATCGACCGGATCTCGGCGAACGACTTCGCCCAGTCCACGTCCGTGCCGACGTAGCGCCAGCGGGCCGTCACCGACGTCGCGAGAATGCGGTCGTTCGTCTCCTTCAACGTCGTGTACGGGTCCTTGGGGTAGCCGTGGAACTCCGACCCGGTGGACTTCAGCACCACGAGGTCGCGCACGCCGGAGACGACCCACGCCTGCGAGCCCTCGATCGTCACGGCTGTCGTGCGCTTCTCGTTCGAACCTTGCACGAACGAGTGGTCGTGGCCGTCGATGCGGTTCCACGAGTGCTCGTCGATCAGGATGCGCGCACCCGTGATCGCCTCCTGCGAGGAGACGAAGTGCCGGCCCAGCCGCAGCGCGAAGTCCTCGATCTCCCCGACCGGCGCTTGTTTGGCGAACGCGTAGACGGTGTTCTTCTGCGTGTCGGTGGCGAGCACCTTCGCGTTGTCACCGGTGAGGTGCGTGTCGGCGAGATCTCCGCGCAGCGACGTGCTGACCGTGAGGTCCTTGATCGTGTGCACGGAACCGTTGCGCGACACCGTGACGAGGCGGTTCTCCGCCTTCCCGTACTGGTTCGGGCCCAGGACGATGGCCATGTTGTTCAGCTCCCGATCAGCTTCTGCAGCCGCAAGGCGGCGATCTTCGCGAGTTCGTCGTTCACGACGCGGAGCTCGACGTCCGGCGGGTTGTCCATGCGACTGGACAGGTTGTCGAGCATCTCCGCACCGCTCAGGCCGGTCGCGCACACCAGGTAGATGTGCCCGAACCGATCCTCGTACGCGGCGTTCGCAGCCGCCAGGCGATCAGCCTGACTGCTGTCCACACCGGACTGTTCGGACCGCGACCACTTCGCCGACACCCCACCTGTCTTCTGTCGTTCACCGATGCGCGGGTGCCCGGCGATGGCGCCGAGCACCTCCTCGTCGGAAAGTCCTTGTGCGGCAACGGAAGAAGCCGCGAGGAGTGCATCCATCGACGCGTAGGGCCTGCCTGCCACCATCGCGTCGACCCAGCGGGGTACCGCGAGGCACTCGGTGAGCAGAGGTCGGAGTTCGTCCTCCGGGGCGCTGTTGAAGCTGTCCACGGCTCTCCAAGTTTCTGTATCGCGGAAACTAACTTCCACATTCTTGACCGCATCCAAGTGAGATGTCTAGTGTCTCCGTAGAGCGAAATTGAACTTCCGCAATATGAAATTTCGGGTGGAAGGTAGCCGTACGATGTTCGACGCAAACCTGTCCATGCTCTTCACCGAGCTGCCGTTGCTGGAACGCCCGGCCGCCGCGCGGGCCGCCGGGTTCGACGCGGTCGAGATCTGGTGGCCGTTCACCGATGCCGTACCCCAGACGCGGGAGATCGAGGCGTTCGAACGTGCGGTCGTGGACGCGCAGGTGCGCCTGGTCGGCCTCAACCTCTACGCGGGTGACATGCCGGCGGGCGACCGCGGCCTGGCGAGCTGGCCTGGCCGCGAGGCGGAGTTCCGGGCGAACGTCGAGGTCACCGTCGCCATCGCGGCACGGCTCGGCTGCCGCACGCTCAACGCGTTGCACGGCAACTTCGAGACGACCGCGCAGACCGTCGCCAACTACCGCTTCGCCGCCGACGTCGCGGCGGAGATCGGCGCGCAGATCGTGATCGAACCGCTGAGCGGCGCGCCGAAGTACCCGATCAGGACCGCCCACCAGGCGTTCGAGCTCATCGACGAGATCGACCGCGGCAACGTGAAGCTGCTCGCGGACCTCTACCACCTCGCCACGAACGGCGACGACCTCGGCACCCTCGCCGACCACGCCGACCGCATCGGTCACGTGCAGATCGCCGACGCTCCCGGACGCGGTGAGCCGGGCACCGGCGAGCTCGACCTCTTCGGGCACCTCGCGAAGCTCCGCGCCAACGGCTACTCGGGCTTCGTGGGCGCCGAGTACAAGCCCGTCACCCACTCCTTCGCTTGGAGGGATCACGCATGACCCGCATCGGATTCATCGGACTCGGCATCATGGGCAGCCCGATGGCGGCCCACCTCGTAGCCGCCGGGCACGACGTGATGGGCTTCGACCTCAGCTCCGCTTCACTGGAGAAGCTCGTCGCCGACGGTGGCAAGGCCGCTGCGAGCGCACAGGAGGCGGTGAGCGGCGCCGAGGTCGTCATCACGATGCTGCCGGACCACCCGCAGGTCGAGGCGGTCGTCGACGAGGTGACGTTCGACGACGCCACCCTGCTGATCGACATGAGCACGATCCGGCCGTCCACGTCGATCGAGATCGCGCGGAAGCTGACGAACGTCCGGGTGCTCGACGCGCCCGTGTCCGGCGGGCAGACCGGTGCGGTCCAGGCGTCGCTGAGCATCATGGTCGGCGGCGAGGAGGCCGACTTCGCGGCCGCGCGGCCGTTCCTGGGGGTCGTCGGCAAGACGATCGTCCACGTCGGACCGCACGGCGCCGGTCAGGTCGTGAAGGCCGCGAACCAGCTGATGGTCGGCGGCATCTACGCCCTGGTCGCCGAGTCGATCGTGCTGCTGGAGGCGTCCGGCGTCGACCCCAAGGCGGGCCTGGACGTGCTCGCCGGGGGTCTCGCGGCCAACCGGATCCTGGACCTGAAGCGCGAGACGATGATCGCGCGCGAGTTCCAGCCCGGTTTCCGGATCGACCTGCACCACAAGGACATGGGCATCGCACTCGACGCGGCGCGGGCCGCCGACGTCGCGCTGCCGGTCACCAACCAGATCGCCGCGCTGGTCGCGGCGGCACGCGCGCAGGGTTACGGGTCGCTCGACCACTCCGCGCTGCTCAAGGTCATCGAGAACTTCGCGGGAAGGGCCTGACACATGCCGAAGATCCCCGTCATGCAGGCGGTCGTCGAGGTGCTGAAGTCCGAGGGCATCGACACCGTGTTCGGCTGTCCGGGCGCCGCGATCCTGCCGCTGTACAAGGCGATGGAGCAGGACGGCACCATCGAGCACCTCATCGTGCGGCACGAGGAGGGGGCCACGCACATGGCCGACGGCTGGTCGCGCACGACCGGCAACGTCGGTGTCGCGATCGGCACCTCGGGTCCGGCCGGCACGAACATGATCACCGGTCTGTACACCGCGCAGGCCGACTCGGTGCCGATCCTGTGCATCACCGGCCAGGCCGCGGTGTCGAAGCTGCACCAGGAGGCGTTCCAGGCCGTCGACATCGTCTCGATCGCCGCGCCCGTCACGAAGTGGGCGGTGCAGGTCAAGGAAGCCGCGCAGATGCCGTGGATCTTCCGCGAGGCGTTCCGGATCGCCCGCTCCGGCCGGCCGGGACCGGTGCTGATCGACCTGCCGATCGACGTGCAGAAGCAGGAGATCGAGTGGGATTCGAGCATCGACGAACCGCTGCCGGTGCTGAAGAACGCGCCTTCCGACGCCCGTGTCGAACGCGCGCTGGAGATGCTGCTGGCCGCCGAACGCCCGCTGCTGCTGGCCGGTGGCGGTGTCATCCTCGGTGAGGCGTCCGCCGAGCTGCTGGAGCTGGCCGAGTTCCTGCAGATCCCGATCCAGGCCACGTTGATGGGCAAGGGCGCGATCGACGAGGACCACCCGTTGTACGCGGGCATGACCGGCATCCAGACCTCGCAGCGGTACGGCAACGCGTCGTTCCTGGAGTCGGACCTGGTGCTGGCGCTGGGCGCGCGGTTCGGCGACCGGCACACCGGTGACCTCGCCACCTACCGCGGCTCGCGCAGGTTCATCCACGTCGACGTCGAGCCGACCCAGATCGGCAAGGTGTTCGGGCCGGACCTCGGGATCGTCGCGGACACCAAGCTCTTCCTGAAGGCCCTGCTGGACAAGGCGAAGCAGCACGGGCCTCGGGAGAAGGGCGGCTGGGTCGAACGGTGCCAGGAGCTCAAGCGGACGCTGTTGCGGCGCGAGGACTTCGACACCGTGCCGGTCAAGGCGCCGCGGGTGTTCAAGGAGATCAACGAGTTCTACGGCCCGGACACCTACTTCGTCACGGCCATCGGGCTCTACCAGATCTGGTCCGGGCAGCACCAGAAGGCGCACAAGCCGCGCCACTACCAGGTGTGCGGCCAGGCCGGTCCGCTCGGCTGGGAGATCCCGGCGGCCATCGGGGTCAAGAAGGCGCTGAAGAAGTCGCAGGCGGACGCCGAGGTGGTCGGCATCGTCGGCGACTACTCGTTCCAGTTCCTGGTGGAGGAGCTCGCGGTCGGCGCCCAGTACGACGTGCCGTTCGTGCTGATCATGCTGAACAACGAGTACCTGGGCCTGATCCGGATGGCCGAGGACCACGGTGGCTACGACATGAAGTACGAGGTCGACATCCACTACGACACCACGGGCTCGGACAACGTCAAGATCATGGAGGCCTACGGCTGCTCGGGCATCCGCGTGGTCGATCCCGGCGAGATCCGCACCTCTCTCGAATGGGCCCGCAAGGAAGCCGACCGCACGCAACGCCCGGTGCTCGTGGAGATCATGATCGAGCGCGAGGGCAACACCGCGAACGGCACCTCCATCGCCGCCATGCGGGAATTCGAGCCGGTCCCGTGACGCTGTCTGACGGCACGCGGGGACCCTCCGTCCTCCAGGAGAGTACGAAAGCTCCCCGCGTACTCATCGCGCCGGACAAGTTCAAGGGGTCGCTGACCGCCCCGCAGGTCGCTGCCGCCGTCGCGCGCGGCCTGCGGGAGGCGGCCCCGGACGTGGACGTGCGCCTCCTCCCGGTGGCCGACGGCGGTGACGGCACGGTCGACGCCGCCGTCGCCGCCGGGTTCGTGAAGGTGGGGCGCTGGGTCACCGGACCGGTCGGCAGGCCGGTGCCCGCGTCGTTCGCCGTCCGCGGCACGACCGCCGTGGTCGAGGTGGCGTCGGCGGCCGGGCTGACGTTGCTCGACACGCCCGCGCCGCTCGACGCGACCAGCCACGGCGTCGGCGAGCTGCTGAAGGCCGCGCTGGACGTCGGCTGCACCACGATCGTGCTCGGGCTGGGCGGCAGCGCGTGCACGGACGGCGGCGCGGGCATGCTCGAAGCGCTGAACGGGACGTCGTTCGACGGCGTCGACCTGGTGCTGGCCTCCGACGTGGACAACCCGCTGCTCGGGCCCACGGGCGCGGCCGCGGTCTACGGGCCGCAGAAGGGCGCCTCACCGGAGGAGGTCGAGATCCTCGAAGCCCGGCTGGAGGCCTTCGCCGCACGGGTGGGCCCGCAGCACGCGGGACGGCCGGGAGCGGGTGCGGCGGGCGGGATCGGGTTCGCCGCGCTCGCGGTGCTGGGTGCGCGGTTCCGGCCGGGCATCGAGGTGGTGCTGGAGCTGGCCGGGTTCGCCGAGGCCGTGGCGGACGCGGCGTTGGTGATCACCGGCGAAGGGTCGCTGGACGCGCAGACCCGGCACGGCAAGGCGCCGTTCGGCGTGGTCAGGGCCTCCGGGGACGTGCCGGTGGTCGCGGTGGCCGGTCAGTGCTCGGTCGCTCCCGGCGATCTCGGGCTCAAGGCCGTCTACGCGCTGCTGGACGTCGAACCGGACGTCACGAGGTGCATGGCGCGGGCTGAGTCGCTCCTCACCGAACTCGGCGGTCGCATCGCCCGCGACTGGATGTCAGAGTGAGCGGCATGGACCTGGTCTTCCGCGCCCGCAGAGTGATCACCCCGCAGGGCGAGATCGCGTGTGACGTCGGTGTCGTCGACGGCCGGATCGTCGCCGTCGAGCCGTTCATCGACTCGCCGAACGTCGTGCACCTCGCGGACGACGAGGTGCTGCTGCCCGGCCTGGTCGACACGCACGTGCACGTCAACGACCCCGGCCGCAGCGAGTGGGAGGGCTTCGAGACGGCGACCCGCGCGGCCGCCGCCGGTGGCGTCACGACGATCATCGACATGCCGTTGAACAGCATCCCGCCGACGGTCGAGCCGGGCGCGCTGGAGATCAAGCGCAAGGCGGCCGCGAACGTGTCGGTGGACGTCGGGTTCTGGGGCGGCATCGTGCCCGGCAACCTGGAGGACCTGAAGCCGCTGCACGAGGCCGGGGTCTTCGGCTTCAAGTGCTTCCTGCTGCACTCGGGCGTCGACGAGTTCCCGGCCGTGACGAAGGCCGAGCTCGAAGCGGCACTACGAGAGTTGGCGACGCTCGACGCGTTGACGATCGTGCACGCCGAGGACGCGCACACCGTCCGCGAGTCGGAACCGGACTACGCGGGGTTCCTGGCCTCCCGTCCGCGCGAGGCCGAGAACCGGGCGATCAGCGACGTCGTCGAGCTGACCCGCAGGACCGGTGCCCGCACGCACATCCTGCACCTGTCGTCGTCGGACGCGCTGTCGATCCTGGAGGCGGCCAAGCGGGAGAGCCTGCCGATCAGCGCGGAGACCTGCCCGCACTACCTCACGTTCACCGCCGAGGAGATCCACGACGGGCAGACGGAGTTCAAGTGCTGCCCGCCGATCCGCGAGGCGGAGAACCGCGAGGCGCTGTGGCAGGGCCTGCGCGAGGGCGTCATCGACCTCGTCGTCAGCGACCACTCGCCGAGCACGGCCGAGCTGAAGGCGGGCGACTTCGCCACGGCGTGGGGCGGCATCGCGTCGTTGCAGCTCGGGCTGCCCGCGGTGTGGACGGGGGCGCGGGAACGCGGCTTCCACCTCACCGACGTCGTCCGCTGGATGGCCGCGCACCCGGCGCGTCAGGTCGGGCTGGAGACCAAGGGCGCCATCGAGGCCGGCAAGGACGCGGACCTCGTCGTGTTCGCGCCGGACGAGACGTTCGTGGTGGACAAGAACGCACTCCACCACCGCAACCCGGTCACGCCGTACCACGGACGGACGCTGCACGGCGTCGTGCGGCAGACGTGGTTGCGCGGCAAGGAGATCGGTCAGACGCAGGGCAAGTTGCTACGCAGAGGAGAAGCATGACGGAGTGGACCCGGCTGCCCGATCTCGCCTCACGCGCGGTCGGTGGCGGTGTGGTGTGGGCGAACGACGAGCTGTTCGCCGAGCGGGAGAACCTGATCAAGCCCGCCGAGCCGGTCTACCAGACCTACACCTTCGGCCACAAAGGACAGATCTACGACGGCTGGGAGACCAGGCGCCGTCGTGAGGCAGGCGTGGACCAGGCGGTGATCCGGCTCGGCCTGCCCGGTGTGGTGCGCGGGATCGTCGTCGACACGGCGTTCTTCAAGGGCAACTACCCGCCGTTCTGCTGGGTCGAGGGCGCCCACGTCGACGGCTACCCGGACGCCGGCGAGATCACCGAGTGGTTCCCGCTGGTCGAACGTTCGGCGCTGAAGGGCGACGACAAGCACTTCTTCGACGTGCGCGAGGGGCGCCGCGTCACGCACGTCAGGCTCACCATCGACCCGGACGGCGGCGTCGCCCGGTTGCGCGTGCACGGCGAACCGGTGGCCGACCCGCGGTTGCTCGTTTCCGGCATCGACCTGGCCGCGCTGGAGAACGGCGCGGTCGTGACCGGGTGCAGCAACATGTTCTACAGCTCGCCCAACAACCTCATCGCCCCTGGTCAGGCCACGGTCATGGGTGAGGGCTGGGAGACCGCGCGCCGGCGTGACGACGGCAACGACTGGGTGTCCGTCCGGCTCGCCGCGCCCGGTGAGGTGAGGCTGGTCGAGCTCGACACCAGTCACTTCAAGGGCAACGCGCCGGGCTGGGCGTCGGTGCGCGGCTGCGACGAGCGCACGGATCCGGACGCGTGGTTCGACGTGCTCCCGCGCACCAGGCTGCAGCCCGACACACGGCACCGGTTCGTCGTGGACGCCGTCGAGGCGACACAGGTTCGGCTCGACATCTACCCCGACGGCGGCATGGCGAGACTCCGCGTGATCGGGACTCCCACGGGTGATGGCTTCGCGCACCTGCGGACGACCTGGGAGAACACCACGAGCTGATTTCGGTTGCACGACAACGGCTGGATTCTTCTCATATCTCCGGCCGTTGTCGGCCTCACACGGTCGTGGGAGCGTTCCCGCATGCGACCGATGACGCGTGCCCTCGGAGCCGCGCTGACGAGTTCCGCCTTGATCCTGGGCGCCGCGCCGCTCGCGTTCGCGGCTGCGGGGCACTCGATCGGCTGGAAGCCGTGTGCCGAAGCGCCGACGGTCGATTGCGGCTTCTTGACGTTGCCGATCGATTACTCGAAGCCGGACGGTGAGAAGTTCCAGCTGGCCGTGTCGCGCCGCAAGGCGAACGACCCGTCCCGGCGCGTCGGCGCACTGGTGGTCAACCCCGGCGGACCGGGTACTTCGGGCGTCGACTTCTCGTTCGAGGCGGACCAGTACTTCAGCGAGGAGATCGTCGACAGGTTCGACGTCATCGGGTTCGACCCGCGCGGCGTCGCGCGCAGTCAGCCGATCAAGTGCTCGGCCGGGGCGGTGGTGGGTTCGCACACGGACACCCCGGCGAACGTGGCCGAGTACGACGAGATGGTCGCCTACAACAGGGCGCTGAACGAGGACTGCCGCAAGCACTCCGGGTCGATCTTCGACCACGCCTCGTCGGTGGAGGCCGCGGACGACATCGACTCGATCCGCCGCGCGCTGGGCGAGCAGAAGATCAACTTCTACGGCGTCTCGTACGGGACGATCATGGGTCAGCGGTACGCCGAACGGTACGGCCGCAACCTCCGCGCCATGGTCATCGACTCGAACATGGACCCCGGCCTCGATGCGTGGCGGTTGATGGAGACCGAGGCGCGCGGTGCGGAGGAGGTGTTCGGCGAGTGGATCAAGTGGAACGACCGCACGCCCTCCTCGCCGTTGCACGGCAAGGATCTGCGCGCGATCTGGCGGGACCTGCTCGCCAGGGCGGCCAGGGGTGAGCTGAAGGACCCGCGGACCGGTTCCGTGATTCCCGCCAAGCGCCTCGGCACCCGCGTCGTGAACCTGAGCCACATCCCGGCGTGGCGGGCGCTCGCCGACTACGTGGCGACGCTCGTCCAGGGCGTGCCGGCGTCCGTCGCCTCGTTCGCCGAGGACGACACGATCGAGTACCCGTTCCAGGGCCTCGTCTGCAACGACTACGACCAGCGGATCAGCTCGTTCGCCGAGTCCCGGGCCTTGAACGACATGGAGAACCGCGTCGCGCCGGACACCGTCGGCTCGCTCTTCGGGCACAGCACCGTGATGGGCTGCGCCGGGCTGCCGAAGGCCACGACCCCGCGACACCCGCTGAACATCAGGCACGCGCCGAAGATCCTGGTGACCAACGCGAAGTACGACCCGGCGACGGTCCACGAGTGGGCGGCCAACGTGCACCGGCAGGCTCGTGGCGCCACCGTGCTCGTCACCTACGAGGGCTGGGGCCACGGTGTCTACCGCCGCAGCGACTGCACGACGAGGATCAACGACGACTACCTGGTCTCGCTCAAGCTGCCGCGCGACGGCACCACGTGTGCCGCGGTCGAGCCCACCGAGTGACCCTTCGGTCGTTGTGGGCCAAAGGTAGCAACTGATCGTGGTTGTACGACTACAGGCTGATTCTTCTCCCTACCTCGGTTGGTTGTCTGCGTCACACGATCGGTGGAAGCGTTCCCTCCTGCAAGATCGGGGATCTAGGGAGGAAATCCATGCAACCGATGGTGCGCGCCTTCGGGGCCGCGCTCGCGAGTTCTGCATTGATCTTGGGTGTCAGCCAGGTCGCGACCGCGGCTCCGGACGAGCAGGCGGAGTTCAAGGTCGGCGCGATCGACTGGAAGCCGTGTGCCGAGATGCCGACGGTCGACTGCGGCTTCTTGACGCTGCCGATCGACTACGCCAAGCCGAACGGGGAGAAGTTCCAGCTGGCCGTCTCGCGCCGCAAGGCGAACGACCAGGCGAACCGGATCGGCGCCATGGTCATCAACCCCGGTGGCCCTGGTGGTTCCGGCGTCGACTTCTCGTTCGGCGCCGACCGCTACTTCAGCAAGGAGATCGTCGACAAGTTCGACGTCATCGGCTTCGACCCGCGCGGTGTCGCGCGCAGCCAGCCGATCAAGTGCTCGGCCGACCTGCTGCAGAAGCAGCCCTCGACGTACCCGAAGACGGTCGCCGAGTACGACCAGCTGGTCGCGTTCAACAAGGAGCTGCGCGCGGACTGCCGCCAGCAGTCCGGCGCGATCTTCGACCACGCCTCGACCTACGACGTCGCGAACGACATCGACTCGATCCGCCGGGCCCTGGGCGAGAAGAAGATCAACTACTACGGCGTCTCGTACGGCACGATCATGGGCCAGCACTACGCGGCGCAGTACGGCAAGAACATCCGCGCCATGATCATCGACTCGAACATGGACCACAGCCTCGGCACCTGGAAGTTCCTCGAGACCGAGGCGCGCGGTGCGCAGGACATGTTCAACGAGTGGGTCAAGTGGAACGACCGCACGCCGGCCTCCCCGCTGCACGGCAAGGACGTGCGCAAGATCTGGAAGGACCTGCTCGCCAAGGCGGCCCGCGGTGAGCTGACCTACCCCGACGGCTCCAAGATGACGCCGGAGGACCTCGGCTCGATGGTGGTCGGCATGGGCTACGGGCCCGCGTTCGCGCCGTTCGCCCAGCGGGTCAAGGACCTGAGCGAGGGTGCCCCGGTGGCCGCGCGCGCGTTCGCGCCGGGTGAGACGTTCGAGAACCCGTTCCCGGGCATCTTCTGCAGCGACTACAACCTGCGCGTCAGCTCGTGGGGCGAGTACCAGGCGTTGAACGCCATGGAGAACCACGTCGCGCCGGACACTCTCGGCTCGTCGATCGGCCACGGCGCGATGATGGGTTGCATCGGGTTCCCGAAGGCCACGAACCCGCAGCGGCCGCTGAACATCAAGCACGCGCCGAAGATCCTCATGACCAACTCCGCGCACGACACGGCGACGGTCTACGAGTGGGCGGTCAACGCCCATCGGCAGACGCGTGACACCACCGTCTTCGTCACCTACGAAGGCTGGGGCCACGGTGTCTACGACCGCAGCGAGTGCACGCTGAAGATCAACAACGAGTACCTGGTGTCGCTCAAGCTGCCGCGCAGCGGCACCACGTGCGCCCCGGTCGAGCCGTCGGTGCAGGAGGCCGGGGTGCTGTCGGCCAAGCCGAACGTGCCGGCCGGTCCGTTCTGAGCGCTTTCGCTCGATGACTACACCCCCGGTGCATCTGCCGGGGGTGTAGTCCGTTCATGAACCCGGAAGGGTGAGATTTCGTACTACTCGGTGTCACCACGTGGACGCGGTGAGGTGGCCGAAAGGCGCCCGTGAACCACGCGAAACGTGGACGTAACAAGCTCTGGTCGACAGTTCACCTCCGCGAAACGTTCCACGTAAGTGGGGGAAACAGGACCTCTCGATGCTCCCTGCAACCGACGTGCAGTGGAGGTCGACGTGAACACAGGTGACACGGCCTGGGTGCTGATCAGCGCGGCGCTGGTCATGCTCATGACGCCGGGCCTGGCCTTCTTCTACGGGGGCATGGTCCGTTCCAAGAGCGTCCTGAACATGCTCATGATGAGCTTCATTTCCCTGGCCGTGGTCAGCGTCCTCTGGGTGCTGTACGGCTACAGCCTGGCGTTCGGCAACGACATCGGTGCCGGCCTGCTGGGCGGATTCGGCAACATCGGGCTGAAGGGCGTGATCGGGCAGCTCACCGGCCCCGAAGGCCACCAGACCCCGGTGCTCGCGTTCGTGATGTTCCAGCTGATGTTCGCGATCATCACGCCCGCCCTGATCTCCGGCGCGATCGCCGACCGCGCGAAGTTCTGGGGCTGGACGCTGTTCATCGGCCTCTGGGTCACGATCGTCTACTTCCCGGTGGCGCACTGGGTGTTCGCGTTCTCCAGCGCGGACGGCTCGACGGTCGGTGGCTGGATCGCCAACAACCTCAAGGCGCTCGACTTCGCCGGTGGTACCGCGGTCCACATCAACGCCGGTGCCGCGGGTCTCGCCGTCGCGCTCGTGCTCGGCAAGCGCAAGGGCTGGCCGAAGGAGCCGATGCGGCCGCACAACCTGCCGTTCGTGCTGCTCGGTGCCGCTCTGCTGTGGTTCGGCTGGTACGGCTTCAACGCCGGTTCGGCGCTGGCCGCCAACGAGACCGCCGCTGTCGCGTTCACCACGACCACCGTCGCCACCGCCGCCGCCGTCCTCGGCTGGCTGCTCGTCGAGCAGTTCCGCGACGGCAAGCCCACCACCCTGGGTGCCGCGTCCGGTGCCGTCGCCGGTCTCGTCGCCATCACCCCGGCCTGTGCGTTCGTCAGCCCGCTCGGTGCCATCGCGATCGGCGTCATCGCCGGTGCGCTGTGCAGCCTCGCCGTCGGCCTCAAGTTCCGCTTCGGCTTCGACGACTCGCTCGACGTCGTCGGTGTCCACCTCGTCGGTGGTCTCGTCGGTACGCTCCTGATCGGCTTCTTCGGCACCACCAGCGTCAACTCGGCCGGCGCGGACGGCCTGTTCTACGGCGGCGGGTTCAGCCAGCTCGGCAAGCAGGCGGTCGCGGCCTTCGCGGTGCTCGGGTTCTCGTTCGTCCTCACGTTCATCATCGCGTTCGTGGTGAACAAGACGGTCGGCTTCCGCGCCACCGAAGAAGCTGAGGTCGCCGGTATCGACGAGGCGGAGCACGCCGAGTCGGCCTACGAGTTCGGCGCGTTCTCCAGCGCTCGCGGTGCGAACAAGGGCAGTGTGACCGCGGGTGCGACCGCGGTTCTCGAGGGGAGCAACAAGTCATGAAGCTGGTCACCGCGATCATCAAGCCGTTCACGCTCGACGACGTGAAGGGCGCCCTGGAACAGCTCGGGGTGCTGGGCATGACCGTCAGCGAGGTGCAGGGCTACGGCCGCCAGAAGGGCCACACCGAGGTCTACCGCGGTGCCGAGTACTCCGTGGACTTCGTGCCCAAGATCAAGGTCGAGGTCGTCGTGGACGACACCGCCGTCGAGAAGGTGCTGGAAGCGGTCGTCGAGGCCGCCCGCACCGGCAAGATCGGCGACGGCAAGGTCTGGGTCACCCCGGTCGACGCGGTCGTGCGGGTGCGCACGGGCGAACGCGGATCGGATGCCCTGTAAAAACTGAGGAGACGGTCCGTGGAGAACAACGAAACGGCCGTCGTCACGGCTGACGACCTGGTGCGAGCGCGCGAACGGCTGCTCGCGCCAGGTCGTCGTCGCTTGACCGCCGAACCTCTGCGCGAAGCACTCGTGGACCTGCACGAGTTCTGGTTGACCAAACACGCGGGGGGAGCGGGGATATCCGGATCGGGTATCGCGCTCGTGGCGGTCGGCGGGCTGGGGCGGCGTGAGCTCGTGCCCTACTCCGACCTCGATCTGGTGCTGGTGCACAACGGCCTCAAGAACATCGACGAGATCGCCGAGAAGCTCTGGTACCCGCTGTGGAACTCCGGCATCGGGCTCGACCACTCGGTCCGCACGGTCGGTGAGGCGCTCCGGGTGGCCGCCGGTGACCTGCGGACGGCGCTGGGACTGCTGGACATCCGGCACATCGCGGGCGACCAGGAGGTCACCCAGAAGCTCGCGGAAGGCGCGAAGCAGGCGTGGCGCGGCAACGTGCGCAACCGCCTGGACGAGATCTCCGAGTCGTCGCAGAAGCGCTGGGCCCGCAGCGGCGAGATCGCCCACCGCGTCGAACCCGACCTGAAGCACGGTCGCGGCGGCCTGCGCGACCTCACGATCCTGGACGCGCTGTCGCTGGCGCAGCTCGTGGACAGACCTTCCGCGGATGTCCACGAGGCCCGCAAGCTGCTGCTCGACGTGCGCACCGAACTTCGCCGTGTCGCGCGCAAACCGCGTGACGTGCTGCGGGCGCAGGACGGTGACGAGGTCGCCTCCGCACTGGGGCTGGCGGACCGGTTCGCGTTGGCCCGCTCGCTCTCCTCTGCCGCACGGACGGTCGTCTACGCGTTCGACGTGGCGGTGCGCGCGGCTCGTGCGGCCGCGCCGAAACGCGGGCTCGGGGCGTTCCTGCGCGGGCAGCCGCCGCGCCGGCCGTTGGACGAAGGCGTTGTGCTGCACGGGTCTGAGGTCTCTCTGGCCCGTGACGCGATTCCCAGCCGTGATCCCGCGTTGTTGTTGCGCGTGGCCACGGCGGCGGCTCGCAGCAAGCATCCGATCGCGTCGGGCACGCTGACCCGGCTCGCGGACTCGGCGCCGGAGCTGCGCCAGCCGTGGCCGCGCGAGGCCCGCGAGGAGCTGCTCGCGTTGCTGGGCAGCGGAAGCGGGCTCGTGGACGTCGTGGAAGCGTTGGACCGCACGGGGTTGTGGGGCCGGCTGTTCCCCGAGTGGGGAGCTGTGCGCGATCTCCCGCCGCGCGACGCCGCGCACATGTGGACGGTCGACCGGCATCTGGTGCAGACGGTCGCGCACGCCGCACGGCTCGCGACCACGGTGTCGCGGCCCGATCTGTTGCTGCTGGGCGCGTTGGTCCACGACATCGGAAAGGGCCGGCTGCAGGACCACTCCGAGGTCGGTGCCGCGCTCGCGACCCAGATCGGCGAGCGGATCGGGTTGTGGCCGCAGGACGTCGAGACGTTGTACATGATGGTCCGGCACCACCTCCTGTTGCCGCACACCGCGACCCGGCGTGACGTCGAGGACCCCGCGACCGTGCACCGGGTGGTGGAGACGCTCGGCGGCGACGCGGTCCTGCTGGAGCTGCTGTACGCGCTGGCCGAGGCGGACTCCCTCGCGACCGGGCCGGGCGTGTGGACGGACTGGAAGGCCTCGCTGCTGGCCGATCTGGTCGCCCGCTGCCGCACCGCGATGGCCGGGGACGCGTTGCCCAAACCGGAACCGCTCGACCCGGCGCACGTGGCGATGGCGGAACGCGTTGCGGCGTCCGGGAAACCGGAGGTGCTGCTGGAGAAGCAGGACCACGCGGCGATCGTGACGGTGCTCGCGCCGGACCTGCCCGGCCTGTTGTCCAGGGCCGCGGGTGTGCTCGCGTTGAACTCGCTGGAGGTCCACGCGGCGACGTTGCGCTCGCACGGTGGCGCGACGGTGGACGCGTTCACCGTGTCACCGCGGTTCGGTTCGCTGCCGGACGCGGCGCTGCTGCGCGAACAGCTGTCCAGGGCGATCGAGGGCTCGTTGCCGCTGGCCGAGAAGCTCGCCGCGAAGGAACGCGACTACGGCGGCCCGCCGCAGGACCCGCCGCCCGCGAAGGTGCTGTGGTTCGACGACGAGGCGACCGGTGCCGTGGTGCTGGAGCTGCGCGCGGCCGACCGCATCGGGCTGCTGCACCGGGTGGCCGGCGCGTTGGAGCAGTGCGGTGTCGACGTGCGGTGGGCACGCGTGTCCACGTTGGGCGCCACGGTCGTCGACTCGTTCAGCTTCACCGCGACCGAACTGGACCGGAAGCGGATCGAACGGGCCGTGCTGGAGGCGGCCAGGTAGCGGTTGAGTAGCACTACGCACAACCTC
This sequence comes from Lentzea sp. NPDC004789, assembly GCF_053601075.1. Taxonomy (NCBI): domain Bacteria; kingdom Bacillati; phylum Actinomycetota; class Actinomycetes; order Pseudonocardiales; family Pseudonocardiaceae; genus Lentzea; species Lentzea sp. NPDC004789. The sequence continues at coordinate 367,762 of NZ_JBSGBE010000004.1, forward strand.
TCCGGGTGCTCACGCTCCTCTCGGGATTCGGAACCCTGCAGTCTTGTGGGTGTCCGGAAAGCGTCCTCGAGGGGTGGAGCACTTTCCGGACGGGTGGACCCGGCCGGAGCAGGCTGGTGGTGAGAAGTTCGCGGCGTCGGGGGAGGCACCGTGCAATCGCGCCACCAGCTGCTCCGGCCGGCGTTCTACCCCCGTCGGTCGTCCGGTACTGAGCTGTGCATTTCGTCATAAATCGGACCAAACTGAACGAGAGGGAAGGTCAACACGTCTTCTAGGACATGACCGCCGTGTTGAACACGCAGACCGCTGTCGTCCGAGTGCGGCCACGCTCGCTCGTCGTCCTCGCCGGGATCCCCGGTGCGGGCAAGACGACGCTGCTGGGCCGCCTGGCCGCGGACGAGCCGGTCACCATGCTCGACTCGGACCAGGTGCGCCTGTGGCTGGAGCCGCGCGTGCGGCTGCCGTACCGGTACTGGCGGGTCTTCGTGCACCTCGCCCATCGGCTCCGCGTGTTCTGGGCCGCGCTGTTCAGCCGGGGCCTGCTGGTCGTGCACGAGCCGTCCACCCGTCCCGGCACCCGGTTCATGCTCCTGGTCGCGGGACTGCTGGCGAGGCGTCCCCGTCACTTCCTGTGGCTGGACGCCTCGGCCGCCCAGGCCCTCGACGGCCAGATAGCCCGCCGCCGCGTGGTCCGCGTGCACGCGTTCGAACGCCACGTCCGGCGGGGTTCCTCGATGCGTTCCCGCTTCGAGGCGGGCTGGGTGCCCTTCGGCTTCGGCGGCGTGACGCTGCTCACCCGTGCGGGAACGTCGGGTGGTCTGCGCATCATGGTGTCGTGATCAAGGCCGTCCTCTTCGACTTCGCGGGCACCCTGTTCGGGCGCCCCACCTACCCGTGGCTGTCCCCGCAGCACCTCTCGGTGCTGCGCGCTCCCGCTCCGTACATCGCCCGCATGAACGCCGCCGAGCGCGCGGTGTGGGAGGCGCGGGACCTGACGGCGCTCGCGAACCGGTCGGCCTACTGGACGCTGTTCCGGCTGGCGGGGCTGACGATGACCGACGAGGTGTTCCAGCGCCTGCACAACCCGGCGTTCTGGCTGCCCTACCCCGACACGGCCGCGGCCCTGTCGGTCGCGCGGCCGTTGAAGGTCGGGGTGCTCAGCAACATCTCGTGGGACATCCGCGGCGTCTTCGCGCGCGAGTCCCTGGCGGTGGACGCCTTCGCGCTGTCGTTCGAGATCGGGGTGTCGAAGCCGTCCGCCCGCGCGTTCGAGGCGGCCTGCGTGCGGCTCGACATCGCGCCGGACGAGTGCCTCCACGTCGGCGACGACCCGGTCGCCGACGGTGCCGCGGTCAGGGCCGGGCTGAGGTTCGCGCAGATCTCGACGGCCCCGGTGGGACGTCGTGGGCCGGTGCTGCTGGAGGCCCTGGCGAGCCACGGGATCGGCTGACGGCGCGGTTGGCTAGTCTGGGAGGCGTGTTCTCCACGCTTTCCGACCGGCTGACCACGGTTCTCCAGGGCCTTCGCGGCAAGGGGCGGCTCAGCGACGCCGACATCGACGCCACCGCGCGCGAGATCAGGGTCGCCCTGCTCGAGGCCGACGTCGCGCTGCCCGTTGTGCGCGGCTTCATCGCCAAGGTGAAGGAACGCGCCAAGGGCGCCGAGGTCCACCAGGCGCTGAACCCGGCGCAGCAGGTCGTGAAGATCGTCAACGAGGAGCTCGTCAACGTCCTCGGCGGCGAGACGCGCCGGCTCAACCTGGCGAAGAACCCGCCGTCGGTGATCATGCTGGCGGGTCTGCAGGGTGCCGGTAAGACGACGCTCGCGGGCAAGCTCGCCAAGTGGCTGAAGGGGCAGGGGCACACGCCGTTGCTCGTCGCGGCCGACCTGCAGCGCCCCAACGCGGTGACGCAGCTCCAGGTCGTCGGTGAGCGCGCGGGCGTGCCCGTGTTCGCTCCCGAGCCCGGCAACGGCGTCGGCGACCCGGTCGCGGTGTCGCGCCGCGGTGTCGAGGAAGCCAAGGCGAAGCAGCACGACATCGTCCTCGTCGACACGGCCGGCCGGCTGGGCGTCGACGAGGAGATGATGAAGCAGGCCGTCGACATCCGGGCCGCGGTCAACCCGGACGAGGTCCTGTTCGTGGTCGACGCGATGGTCGGTCAGGACGCGGTCAACACGGCCACGGCGTTCCGCGACGGCGTCGGCTTCACCGGCGTGGTGCTGACCAAGCTCGACGGCGACGCCCGCGGTGGTGCCGCGCTGTCGGTCCGCGAGGTCACCGGCCAGCCGATCCTCTTCGCGTCCAACGGCGAGAAGCTCGAGGACTTCGACGTCTTCCACCCCGACCGGATGGCCTCGCGCATCCTCGGCATGGGTGACGTCCTCACGCTGATCGAGCAGGCCGAGCAGCACTTCGACCAGCAGCAGGCCGAGAAGGCCGCGCAGAAGCTGCACTCCGGCCAGTTGACGCTCGAGGACTTCCTGGAGCAGATGCTCGCCATCCGCAAGATGGGCCCGATCGCGAACCTGCTCGGCATGCTGCCCGGCGCCGGGCAGATGAAGGACCAGCTCGCGATGCTGGACGAGAAGCACCTCGACCGCATCCAGGCGATCATCCGCGGCATGACCCCGGCGGAGCGCGACGACCCCAAGATCATCAACGCCTCCCGCCGGTTGCGCATCGCGAACGGTTCGGGCGTCAAGGTCAGCGACGTCAACGACCTGGTCAACCGCTTCTTCGAGGCCCGCAAGATGATGGCGTCGATGGCCGGCCGGATGGGCTTCGGCGGCGGTGGCGGCAGCAAGAACCGCAAGGGCAAGAAGGGGAAGAAGGGCAAGGGCGGACGCGGCCCGACGCCGCCGAAGATCAAGGGCGGCTTCCCCGGCATGTTCCCCGGTGGCATGCCCGGCCTGCCGCCCGGCGCCGGTCAGCTGCCTCCCGGTCTCGACGGCGGCGGCCTGAACGACCTGCCGCCCGGCTTCGACCCGACGAAGTTCAAGTTCGACAAGTGACCATGCACCTGCGCGGTGTCGTCCTGCCGGACGGTGAACCGCGAGACCTGTGGGTCGTCAACGGCCGCGTCCGCACCCAGCCGGTGCCGGGCGCCACGACCGTCGTCGACGGCGGGTTCCTGGTACCGGGCCTGGTCGACGCGCACTGCCACGTCGGCCTGGGCGAGCACGGCGCCGTCGAGCTGCCGGAAGCCGTCGACCAGGCGATCACCGACCGCGACACGGGCACGTTGCTGATCCGCGACTGCGGTTCACCGATCGACACCACGCCGTTGCAGGAACGTCTCGACCTGCCGCGGATCATCCGCGCGGGCCGGCACATCGCCCGGCCCAAGCGCTACCTCCCGCACCTCGGCGTCGAGATCGAGTCGGACCTCGCCTCGGCGGTGGCCGAGCAGGCCGCGTACGGCGACGGCTGGGTGAAGCTCGTCGGCGACTGGATCGACCGCGGCGTGGGCGATCTCGCTCCACTGTGGACGGACGAGGAGCTGGCCGCCGCGATCAAGGTCGCCCACGACGCCGGCGCCCGCGTGACGGCCCACGTGTTCGGCGAGGACGCGTTGCCCGGCCTGATCAACGCGGGCATCGACTGCATCGAGCACGGCACCGGCCTGACCGACGACACGATCGCGCTGATGGCCGAGCGGGGCACCGCGCTGGTGCCGACGCTGATCAACATCGAGACGTTCCCCGGCATCGCGGACAGGGCCGGCAAGTACCCCGTGTACGCCGACCACATGCGCGACCTGCACGCCCGCGTCTCGACCACGGTGGCGTCGGCGATCGAGGCGGGCGTACCGGTCTACGCGGGCACGGACGCGGGCGGCGGCATCAGGCACGGCCGCATCGTCGACGAGATCGTCTCCCTGTACCGCGTGGGCATGAGCGCGGCCGACGCCATCGGCGCCGCGTCGTGGCACGCCCGTTCGTGGCTCGGCTTCCCGTCGCTGGTGGAAGGCGCGGCCGCGGACATCGTGGTCTACGACGAGGACCCCCGCCTCGACCTCGACGTCCTGCGGTCGCCGCGCATGATCATGCTCAGGGGCCGGATCCACTAGCCCTCGAAGTCGGCCATCGCGCCGACCTGGTACGAGCCGCCCTTCTGGTGCGTGATCACGGCCATCCGGTTGGCCGCGTTGATGAGCCCGACCAGGCACACCAGCGCGGCGGTCTCCTCGTCGTCGAAGTGCTTGCGCAGGTTCTCCCAGGTGTCGTCGCTGACGCTGACGCTCTGGGTGCCCTCCTCGGCGAACGCGAGCGCGGCCTGCTCGGCCTCGGTGAACACGGTGGTCTCGCGCCACCCGGCCACCAGGTGCAGCCGCATCGGGTCCTCACCGGCCGCGACGGCCTCCTTGACGTGCATGTCGAGGCAGAACCCGCACCCGTTGAGCTGGCTGGCCCGCAGGCTGACCAGTTCGATGACGGTCTTCGGCAACGGCGACTGGTGGAGCACGGTGTTGAGCCCCGCGAACCGCTTCGCGAGCTTGTTGCCGGTCTGGGTGGCGAACAGGTCGATGCGCATGGCGTTCTCCCTCGTGGTTTGACTCGAACGACCACGAGATGCCGCTGCTTCCGGCTTTGTGACTGTGACTCAGCCCACTGTCACAGATCGCGGCGAACTGGTGTCTTGTGGCCATGGACGCCGCTACCGACACGTTCGTCAGCCACCGCAACCTGCTCTTCACGATCGCCTACGAGATGCTCGGCTCCGCCGCCGACGCCGAGGACGTGCTGCAGGAGACGTGGCTGAAGTGGTCCGGCGTGGACCACGCGGACGTCGAGAACCACCGCGCCTACCTGGTCCGCATCGTGACCCGTCAGTCCCTGGGCCGCCTGCGCACCCTGGGTCGCCGCAAGGAGTCCTACGTCGGCTCGTGGCTCCCCGAGCCGCTGCTCACCGCCCCCGACGTCGCGGAGGACGTCGAACTCGCGGACAGCGTCTCGATGGCCGTGATGCTCGTCCTGGAAACCCTCACCCCGACCGAACGCGCCGTGTTCGTCCTGCGCGAAGTCTTCGGCCTCGACTACGACGAAATCGCCGCGGCAGTGGACAAAACCCCCGCGGCCGTTCGCCAGATCGCCCACCGCGCCCGCTCCCACGTCGCCGCCCGCCGCCCGCGCGAGGTGGTGACGCAGGCCGAGTCCCGCGAAGCCCTCGCCGCCTTCCAGCGGGCCACCGAAACCGGCGACCTGCAGGCGTTGCTCGACCTCCTCGCGCCGGACGTCGTGTTCCTCGGCGACGGCGGCGGCGTGAAACAGGCCGTGCCGCGCCCGGTCGTCGGCGCGACGAAGGTGGCGCGCATGCTGCTCGGCGGCCTGACCAGGGTGGCCGGCTGGGCGATGGAGCCGACGCAGGTCAACGGCTACCCGGCGTTGGTGTTCACGTTCGAGGGCGAGCTGGACACGGTGATCGCGGTGCGGATCGACGACGGGATGATCAGCGGGCTCTACGCGGTGCGCAACCCCGAGAAGCTGACGCACATGGGACGGGTGACGACGCTGCGCCGCTGAGGCCGCCTGCGCTGCCGGGTTGCCTGGGGGTGCAGCTCAGTGCAACGTCGGCCCGATCGGTTCGTGGACCCGCGGCCGTCACCGCCCAGGCCGCAGTCCCGAACCGGTCTGTTTCCGCTTTGCCGTCACACCGCGGAACTGGCCCCGCCACCACCCCGCGCAACGGCGCGACCCTGCTCCACCACCGCCCTGGCCCCTTCCGGCAACCAGCTCACTGAGGTTTAGTAGCAGCGTTTGTTCGCCGATCCGTCCACCAGGAGAAGGGACACCCGGCAGGGACCCGATCTGACCATCTTTTGGCCAGATGCTTGGCCCGGTTTCCGTCGGTGCCGCACAGTAACCTCGGATTCGGGGGCGGCAAGGTTCCCCCAAGGGGGATCGCGGTCCCCACTCCAAGCGTATCGCGAGGCACCGACAGTGCATCGGTGCTTCAGAAGCCGTCGATCGCGAGGTGACCTGATCATGAAGGTGTCGCAGTCCGCTGTTCGTCCGCAGGCAGCCGCGGCGTGACTAGATTGCAGAGCGTGAGTGAGCCGGAGTCCCTGGAGCCCAAGCGCGGCTTCATCGAGAGCGTGCGGGACATCAGTCGCAACCCGGAGCCCGAGCGGGTCGGCCAGCGCTGGGGATTCGGCGCGTTCCTGCTGGTGGAAGCCGTTTTCATCCTGAGTGCCGTGTTCATCACGGCGGTGGGCAACAGCTACGGCGCGACGCTGGAGAGCTCGACCGCGCTGGTGCTGATCGGGTCGCTGGTGCCGATCATGCTCGCGGCCGCGCTCGCCGTCGGGATCACCTGGATCCGCGGCAACGGGCCCGTCGTCGACCTCCGGCTCAGCATCACCAAGGCGGACGTCGTCATCGGCCTCAAGATCGGGGTCGTGGGTCTGGTCTTCACCTATGCGGCCGCGACCGTGTGGGCAAAGATCGTCGGCAAGGAGAACGCCACGAGTGCCGTCGGCGAGCTCTTCAGCCACGCGAACCTGCCCCTCGCCGCGGCCATCACGATGTTCGTGTACATGAGCTTCATCGGGCCGATCTGCGAGGAGATCATCTTCCGCGGGTTGCTCTGGGGTGCGGTCGAACGGCAGGGCTGGAGCCGGTGGGCCGCGTTCGTGCTGACCACGGTGATCTTCGCGGTCAGCCACCTCGAACCGCAGCGCACCTGGCTGCTGCTGGTGATCGCGATCCCCATCGGCGTCGCCCGCCTGATCACCCGCAGGCTCGGGGCGAGCATGGTGGCGCACGTGATGAACAACTTCCTGCCAGGACTGTCCCTGCTCCTCCTCTCGGCCGGTGTCATCTGATGGACCTGAACAGCGACCTCGGCGAGGGCTTCGGCATCTGGAAGCTCGGCGACGACAACGCGCTCCTGAGCATCATCACCAGCGCGAACGTCGCGTGCGGCTTCCACGCCGGCGATCCGTCGACGATGCGGAAGGTGTGCGAGGAGGCCGCCAGGAACGGCGTCAGGATCGGCGCCCAGGTGTCCTACCGGGACCTCGCGGGGTTCGGCAGGAGGTTCATCGACGCCGACCCGATCGAGCTCGCCGACGAGGTGCTCTACCAGATCGGTGCGCTCGACGCGTGCGCACGAGCAGCAGGCACCGAGGTCGTCTACGTGAAGCCGCACGGCGCGCTCTACAACGCCACCGTGCACCACGAGAAGCAGGCCGAAGCCGTGGTCAACGGCACGAAGGCCTTCAAGGACCTGCCGGTTCTCGGCCTGCCGGGTTCCCAGCTGCTCAAGAAGGCGAGCGAGAAGGGCCTCAGACCGGTCCAGGAGGCGTTCGCCGACCGGGGTTACACCCCGCAGGGCACCCTGGTGCCGCGCAGCGAGCCGAATGCCCTGCTCACGAGCACCGCGCAGATCATCGAGCGCGCGCGGAGCCTCCAGCACGGCGAGATCGTCGCGGTCGACGGCACGATCATCAAAACGAGCGCGGAGTCGTTGTGCGTGCACGGCGACACCCCCGGCGCGGTCGAGCACGCGCGAGCGGTGAAAGAGGCGCTGAAGACGGTCAAGGCGTTCGCGTAGAGACCCGATTCGGATCCACCAGCCCCCATCTGGCAGAATTGCCGGTTGTCCGCCGCGGTCGGCCCCTCTGCCCGGGCCGCGGCTGTGCGAACCACCAACACAGAGTTCTGAGGAGTACCAGGCCCGTGGCCGTCAAGATCAAGCTTCAGCGTCTCGGCAAGATCCGTCAGCCGTACTACCGCATCGTGGTCGCCGACGCGCGCACCCGTCGCGACGGCAAGGCGATCGAGACGATCGGCAAGTACCACCCGAAGGAAGAGCCGTCGTTCATCGCGGTCGACTCCGAGCGCGCGCAGTACTGGCTGGGTGTCGGCGCGCAGCCGACCGAGTCGGTGCAGCGTCTGCTGGAGATCACCGGTGACTGGCAGAAGTTCAAGGGCCTGCCGGGCACCGAGGGCACGCTGAAGGTCAAGGAGCCGAAGCCGTCGAAGGCCGACCTGTTCGCCGCCGCGCTCGCCGCCGCGAACGAGGAGCCGATGACCGAGGCCACCACCCCCAAGGCGAAGAAGGCCAAGAAGGCCGACGAGGCCCCCAAGGCTGACGAGGCCACCAAGGACGAGGCGTGAGTTTGTTGGCTGACGCCCTCGAACACCTCGTTCGCGGCATCGTCGACCACCCGGACGACGTCCGGGTGAACCTCGTCACGACCCGCCGCGGCCGCACCCTCGAGGTCCACGTCCACCCGGACGACCTCGGCAAGGTGATCGGTCGTGGCGGTCGCACCGCGACGGCTCTGCGCACCGTGATGGCCGGCATCGGCGGTCGTGGTGTGCGGGTCGACGTCGTCGACACCGACCGCTGAGAACGAGCTTTCAGGGCAAATGGACGTAGTTGTCGGCCGTGTGGCCAAGGCGCACGGGATCACCGGCGAACTGGCCGTTGACGTGCGCACTGACTCTCCCGAGATGCGTTTCGCGATCGGGGCGAAGATGCAGGCCAAGCTGCGCGACGGCACGTCTCGAAGCCTCACCGTGTCAGCCGCCCGGCCTCATGCCGGGCGGCTGCTCGTGCGTTTCGAGGAAGTCGGTACGCGCGACGTGGCGGAGGCGTTGCGCGGCACGTTGCTGCTGGGCAGCACCGACGACCTGCCGCCGAACGACGACCCCGACGAGTTCTACGACCACGAGCTCGAAGGGCTCACGGCCGAACTCGTCGACGGCACGAAGATCGGCACGGTCAAGGAGATCGTCCACGGCCCCGGCGGCGAGCTGCTCGTGATCATCCGTGATCGCGGCGAGGCGCTGGTGCCGTTCGTGCGCGAGATCGTGCCCACTGTGGACGTTCGCGGCGGCCGGGTCGTGGTCGACCCGCCAGAGGGCCTGCTCGATGCAGATTGACGTCGTCACGATCTTCCCCGAGTACCTGGCGCCGCTGCGTGCCGCGTTGCTCGGGAAGGCGATCGACAAGGGCCTGATCAGCGTCGGTGTCCACGACCTGCGCGACTGGACCCAGGACGTGCACAAGGCCGTGGACGACAGCCCGTACGGCGGTGGTCCCGGCATGGTCATGAAGCCGGACATCTGGGGCCAGGCGCTCGACGACGTGTGCACGGACTCGACGCGTCTCGTCGTGCCGACGCCGGCCGGACGGCCGTTCACGCAGGCTCTCGCCCACGAGTACGCGGGCGAATCGCATCTCGTGTTCGCGTGCGGCCGCTACGAGGGCATTGACCAGCGTGTGGTCGATGACGCCGCACGGCGCGTGCGCGTCGACGAGGTGTCCATTGGCGACTACGTGCTGGTCGGTGGCGAGGTGGCCGTGCTCGCGATCGTCGAAGCGGTCGCACGGCTGCTGCCCGGAGTGCTCGGCAACCCGAAGTCGCACGCCGAGGACTCGTTCCAGGACGGCCTGCTCGAAGGCCCGAGCTACACGCGGCCGGAGGTGTGGCGTGAGCTCGCCGTGCCGGACGTGCTGCGTTCCGGCAACCACAAGCTGATCAACCGCTGGCGTCGTGACCAATCGCTCGTCAGGACCTTCGAAAGGCGTCCTGACCTGCTGGAAGCGTTGCCTCCGGAAGCGTTCGACAAGCACGACCGAGCCCTGCTCGCGCGCCTGCGCGAGGGCGGGGAGTAGCCCGATTTCATTCCGGAGTGCCTGGTCTGGCACACTGGAACAGTTGCCGCAGCCGGTTGTCATACCGGCGTGCGCTCCAAGCCGACCCCCATCATGTCGTGCACAGCCATGGAACATGCTCTGGGGAGTTCACAGACACACGTGAGGACCACCGATGAACATCCTGGACGCACTTGACGCCCAGTCGCTGCGCTCCGACATCCCGAGCTTCCGCGCGGGTGACACGCTGAAGGTCCACGTCCGCGTCATCGAGGGCTCGCGCGAGCGCGTCCAGGTGTTCCAGGGCGTCGTGATCCGTCGCCAGGGCGGCGGCATCCGCGAGACCTTCACCGTCCGCAAGGTCTCCTTCGGTGTCGGTGTCGAGCGCACCTTCCCGGTGCACTCGCCGAACATCTCCGAGATCGAGGTCGTCACCCGCGGTGACGTGCGTCGCGCCAAGCTGTACTACCTGCGCGACCTGCGCGGCAAGGCTGCGAAGATCAAGGAGAAGCGCGAGGCCAAGCCGGTCTCCTGATCGGTGGCTTCGAGCCCAGAAGACTCGGACGACGCCTCCGCACCGGACGAACCGGAGCGGGGGCGTACTCCTGTCTGGAGGCAGGTCCTCTACGTCGTCGTGACGGCCGTCGTGCTGACGGTGCTGATCCAGGCGTTCGTGGTGCGGGTCTACGTGATCCCCTCGGCGTCGATGGAGCGCACGCTGCACGGGTGCAACGGCTGCGAGAACGACCGGGTGCTGGTCGACAAGCTCATCTACCGGTTCAGCGACGTCGAACCGGGCGAGGTGATCGTGTTCCGCGGCCCCGAGGCGTGGACGACGAACGACTTCCGCGCCACGCCGTCGACGAACCCGGTTGCGCGCACGGTGCAGAACATCGGTTCGCTGCTGGGCATCGCGCCCGCGAGCGAGCGTGACTTCGTCAAGCGCGTCATCGCGTTGCCCGGCCAGACGGTGATGTGCTGCGACGAGCAGCACCGTCTCGTCGTGAACGGCAAATCGCTCGACGAGCCGTACCTCTACTGGCAGCCGGGCACGACGCCGGCGAACCACGAGCCGTTCGCTCCTGTGCTCGTGCCGGAGGGGCGGTTGTTCGTGATGGGGGACAACCGGATGAACTCCACGGATTCTCGCAAACAGGGCGGCGGGGGCGTAGCGGGCACGATCCCGATCGAGAACGTCATCGGGAAGGCCAGGTACATCGTTTTCCCGAAAGATCGGTGGAGTGTTGTGTCGGATCACAACCCGCAGCCCCTAGGCTGATCTCGTGGTTGACGTCGATCCAGAGCAGACCCCGTCCAGCGACGAGCCGACTTCGGACGCTTCGGAGAAAGCAGCGAAGAAGAAGAAAAAGGGCAACTTCTGGAAGGAACTGCCGGTCCTCATCCTGGTCGCGTTCGGCCTCGCGATCGGTATCCAGATCTTCCTCGGCCGGGTCTACATGATTCCGTCGGAGTCGATGGAGACGACTCTGCACGGGTGCACCGACTGCTACGGCGACCGCGTGCTCGTGGACAAGGTCACCTACCGCTTCACCGAGCCGTCGCCCGGCGACGTGATCGTCTTCCGCGGGCCGCCCGCCTGGCAGAACGACTTCGTCACCAACGAGCCGGGCAACCCGATCTCGCAGGGGCTGTCGTGGCTCGGGTCGCTGATCGGCCTGCCCTCGGCGAACGAGGAGGACTTCGTCAAGCGCGTGATCGCCGTCGGCGGGCAGACCGTGAAGTGCTGCGACGAGCAGAACCGCGTGACGGTGAACGGCAAGCCGCTGGACGAGCCGTACAAGCACTTCGACGAGGGCACGCCGGCCGAGCAGGAGTCGTTCGAGGAGATCAAGATCCCGGACGGGATGCTGTTCGTGCTCGGCGACAACCGCAACCACTCGTGCGACTCGCGCTGCCAGGGCCAGGGCGGCCTCAACGGGCTCGTGCCGGTGAACGACGTGATCGGCAAGGCGCGTGTGATCGTGCTGCCGCCGTCGAGGTGGGGCGGGGTCACGGACCACAACCCGCAGGTGGTCTCGATGGGTGCACCGGGATGGCAGGAGAGCGTCCCGATGGGTCTGGGTATCGTCGCAGCGTGGCCGCTTCTGCTGCTCGGACGTCGAGTGCGAGACCGATTCCGCCGATGACCATGCTGTTGCCGCCCCGTGCGGTCGTGCGGGGCTCGTCGGGGAACTGGGCGTTGCAGGGCACGCTGGAGCGGCGCGGGCTCGGTCCGGTCGCCGGTGTGGACGAGGCCGGACGAGGGCCGTGCGCCGGGCCGTTGGTGATCGCGGCGTGCGTGCTGCGGCCGGGTGACGCGGCGCGGTTCGAGGGCCTGAACGACTCGAAGCTGATGACGGCTTCGGCTCGCGACCGGATGTACGACCTGGTGCTGAAGCGTGCCGTGGATCACTCCGTGGTCGTCGTGTCGCCCGCCGAGATCGACTGGCTGGGCATCCACGTCATGAACCTGGAGGGCATGCGGCGCGCCGTTGCGCAGATGGCGACGCATCCTGGGTACGTGCTGACGGACGGTTTCAAGGTCCCCGGGATGCCCGCGCCGAGTGTCGCGGTGATCAAGGGCGACCAGGCGGCGGCGTGCGTGGCGGCGGCATCCGTGCTGGCCAAGGTCACGCGGGACCGGATCATGGCCGATCTGCACGAGCGTTATCCCCAGTACGGCTTCAACGAGCACAAGGGCTACTGCACGCCGGACCACACGGCGGCGTTGATGGAGCACGGCCCGTGTGCGGAGCATCGCTGGTCGTATGTAAATGTGGCAGCGGCGGCTGCGAAGCACGGTCTCGCCGCGCCGCACAGGGTGGCGCGCGGCACGACCGCGACCGCCGTGGTCCAGAATGATGCAGCCCCGGTTGACGCCGGGGAGCTCGCGACGAGGGAGGGCGCGGAGCAGATGACCCGCGCGGAGGCGTAATGAGTGCAGAGGATCTCGAGAAGTACGAGACCGAGATGGAGTTGTCGCTGTACAAGGAGTACCGCGACATCGTCAGCCAGTTCTCGTTCGTCGTGGAGACCGAACGGCGTTTCTACCTGGCCAACTCGGTGGACGTGCAGGTGCGCAACGCCGACGGCGAGGTGTACTTCGAGGTGCGCATGTCGGACGCGTGGGTGTGGGACATGTACCGCCCCGCTCGGTTCGTCAAGAACGTTCGTGTCATCACGTTCAAGGACGTGAACGTGGAGGAGCTGGACAAGCCGGACCTGCGCCTGCCGGAAAGCGGGCCGTTCCCCACATAGCACACCCCACCGACAATTCCGCCGTTTCAAGATCGACAACGGCTGACTTGTCCACAGCCGCCGAGTTGTCCACAGATTCCCCTCAGCCCGGTCGCCCACCCCTCCCCACCCTGCAAGGTCGTACCCAACGACCCGCAGGGAGGCGAGGACAGTGGTGGCACAGGCACTGGTCGAGACCAGGAAGCAGGAGCTGGGCCGTCAGGGCGAGGACCTGGCGTGCACGTACCTGGAGGGGCAGGGCCTCGTGGTCCTGTCCCGCAACTGGACGTGCCGCGACGGCGAGCTCGACGTCGTGGCGGTGGAGGGCGACCGCCTGGTCGTCTGCGAGGTCAAGACCCGGTCCGGCCCCGTCTGGGGCCGCCCGGACGAGGCCGTGGACGCGGGCAAGCTCTCCCGCCTGCGCCGGACGGCCCTGCGCTGGCTCGCCGCTCACGGCGTGGGGTGGTGTCAGGTCCGGGTCGACCTGATCTCGGTCACCTGGCCGCCAGGCGGCGAACCGCACCTGCAACACCTGCGGGGAGCCTGACATGGGCTTGGCGCAGGCGTGGTCCGTCGCCCTCTACGGCGTCGACGGTCTCGCGGTGGAGATCGAGGCCGACGTGGGCGTGGGCCAGCCCCGCACCCATCTCCTGGGCCTTCCCGACGCGTCGTTGCACGAGTCGAAGGAACGCGTCAAAGCCGCCGTCCGCAACAGCGCGGAGGAGTGGCCCAAGCAGCGCATCGTGCTCGGCCTGTCCCCGGCCAACCTGCCCAAGGGCGGCAGCAGCTACGACCTGGCCATCGCCTGCGCCACCCTGGCCGCCGCCGGCTCGCTGCCCGCCGACCGCCTGGCCACCACGGTCCTGCTCGGCGAACTGGCGCTGGACGGCCGGGTGCGCCCGGTCCGCGGCGTTCTCCCGGCCCTGCTGGCCGCTCGTCGGGCGGGGCTGCGCAGCGCGATCGTCCCGGTGGCCGCCCTGCCGGAAGCGGCCCTGGTGGACGGCGTGGAAGTCCACGGCGCCCTGACCCTGTCCGAAGTCCTCTCGTGGCTGCGCGCGGAGGACGTGACGCTGCAGGCTCCCCAGGAGGCGTCCGATCCGCCTTCGCAGGAGATCCCCGACCTGGCCGACGTGGTGGGCCAGCCAGAAGCCCGCTGGGCCCTGGAGGTCGCCGCCGCAGGCGCCCACCACCTGCTCCTGACGGGCCCGCCCGGCACCGGCAAGACGATGCTCGCCGAACGCCTGCCGGGCCTGCTCCCACCCCTGACCCGCGAGGACGCCCTGGCGGTCACCGCCGTCCACTCGGTCGCGGGCACGCTGTCGTCCGACTCCCCGCTGGTCTCCAACCCACCGTTCGTCGACGTCCACCACACGACCTCGATAGCGGCCCTGATAGGCGGCGGCAGCGGCATGGCCAAACCGGGCGCCGCCTCCCGGGCCCACAAGGGCGTCCTGTTCCTGGACGAGGCCTGCGAGTTCGGCCAGAAGTCCATCGACTCCCTCCGCACGGCCCTGGAATCCGGCGAGGTCCGCATCCCGCGCCGCGACGGCATAGCCCGCTACCCGGCCCGCTTCCAGCTGATCCTCGCCACGAACCCGTGCCCGTGCGCCCCGCCGAAGGAAATCGACTGCATCTGCACCGCCACGGTCCGCCGCCGCTACCAGGCCCGCCTCTCCGGCCCGCTCCTGGACCGCGTGGACCTCCGAGTCCAAATGCGAGCCACCACAGCCATGACCAACGTCGACGCCGCCCCACCAGAACCCACCGCAACCGTCAAAGCCCGAGTCCTGAAAGCCAGATCCCGAGCCGCCACCCGCTGGTCCGCCCACGGCCACAACTGGCCGACAAACGCCCAAGTCCCAGGCCCGGCCCTGCGCCGAGAGTTCGCCCTACCCCGCCAAACCACGGCCCTGCTGGACCGAGCCCTCGCCATCGGCGCCCTGACAGGCCGAGGAGCCGACCGCTGCCTACGAGTCGCCTGGACCCTCGCCGACCTCGCCGAAGCCGACCGCCCAACCCCCGACCACGTAGCCGCAGCCCTGAGCTTCCGAGAACGCCGCTCAACCTAACTCCGGCCATCCCACCCACCCACCCACCCACCCCGCTGGCCGCGCTACCCGCTGGCCGCCCCCACCCTGCTGGCCGCGCTACCCGCTGGCCGCCCTACCCGCTGGCCGCCCCACCCACCGGCTGCCCGACCCTGGCTGCCCGACCCTGGCTGCCCGACCCTGGCTGCCCGACCCTGGCTGCCCGACCCTGGCTGCCCGACCCTGGCTGCCCGACCCTGGCTGCCCGACC
>NZ_JBSGBE010000004.1:383000-531559 GCF_053601075.1 Lentzea sp. NPDC004789
ACCCCGGCCGTCCCACTCCCGGCCGGCCCACCCATCAGCCGGCCACTAAGCAGCCGGTCGCGAGCCCCAACGCCACGACCGGTCCCACCGAGCGGGCCGCCGCACACCCCCAGCGGGCGCCCCGCTCATCCCGCCAGTTGACCAGTGCCTACCGCGTCCGCTCCGCAGCGCCCGAAAGCCAGCTACCCGCCCAAGCCCGCCGAGGCGTGAACTCCCACTCCGACCCGGCACCCGCCCGACCCCCGGCTACGGCCCACCCGCGGTCCTAACCGGCCTCACCCAGCCGCTTCCCAGCTCCGCCCGCTTCCCAGCTCCGCCTGCTCCCCAGCCCCGCCCGAACCGCTCAACCCGAACCGCTCCCTAGCCCGAATCGATTCCAACCCGAACCGGCTCCTAGCCCCAACCGCTCTCAGCTCGCCAACTGCTCCCAGCCTGCAACTGCTCCCAGCTCGCCAACCGCTCCCAGCCCCCAACTGCTCCCAGCCCGGACCGCCCCATCCCGAGCTAGCTGGCCCGAGCTAGCCCCATCCCTGTGTCCCATCCCCACCTCGAAAGCCACCGGGCGCAGAGCCTTCGAGCACCGGCTCGCGCCCGGTTCCGAGCGGGTCGCCCGCCCCATCCCCAGCGGGCGCCCCGCTCACCCCCAACCCAGAACAGGAGCCCGACCATGACCCCACTCCTCGCCCCAGCCATCCACACCACAGCATCCGCCACACCAGCGCTCCTCCAACTGCCCTGCACAGTCCGCAGGCGAACATCCGGCGCCAGCCCACCGAACCCCTGGCGCCCCGACCCGTGGCACCGCTGGCTGCCCTGGTGGTGGTTCCGATGACCAGGCCACCGACCGATGCCGTCCGCCTGGCGAGGGCCTACCTGTCGCGCGTCGCGGAGCCCTACCCGGCTGCGCTGGCAGCATTCGTCGCTCAGGTGGGCCCGGTGGAGGCCGCCGAGCTGGTGCGCGCGGGAGAGGTGACGCCGTCCGTCGCCAGCCAGACTTCGGCCCGCCGGGCTGAGGAACGTGCCCACGAAGACCTTGAGCTCATCGCCAGGAAGGGCGGGCGGCTCCTCGTGCCGGAAGACGACGAGTGGCCGCGATGGCCGTTCGTGGCGCTTGGTGGTGTGGCGGCGCAGCGGTGTGGCGGGGAGCCGCTGGCGCTGTGGGTGCGCGGGCCGCACGACCTCGCGGAGGCAACGGACAAGGCCGTGGCGATCGTCGGGTCGCGGGCCGCCAGCGGATATGGCGAGCACGTGGCCGCGGAGTTCGCGTACGGGCTGGCGCAGGCGGGCGTGACCGTGGTGTCGGGTGCGGCGTACGGGATTGACGGCGCGGCTCACCGAGGTGCGCTCGGGGGTGGCGGGCTGACGGTCGCGGTGTTGGCGTGCGGGGTGGACGTCGCTTATCCCGCTGGGCATCAAGGGTTGCTCGGGAAGATCGCGCGGGAAGGGTTGATCGTGAGCGAGTACCCGCCTGGGGTCACGCCGGCGCGGCATCGGTTTCTCACGCGCAACCGGCTCATTGCGGCGTTGGGCGGCGGCACGGTCGTCGTGGAGGCCGGGCGGCGCAGTGGGGCCAAGAACACCGCTGCGATCACGTTGGCGTTGGGGCGGCCGTTGATGGTGGTGCCCGGGCCGGTCACGTCGGCCAGCTCGGTCGGGTGTCACGAGTTGTTGCGGGACGGGCAGGCGGTGCCGGTCGGTTCGGTGGCCGAGATCGTGGAGTCGGTCGGGCGGTTCGGCGACGACCTCGCCACCGAGCCCGCGGAGAAGGAGAGCGAGCTCGGGGCGCCGCAAGGCGAGGCCATGCGGGTGTACGAGGCCATGGGCAAGCGGTGCGGCGTCAGCGCCGAGGTCGTGTCGGTCGAGTCCGGGGTGCCGTTGGAGCGGGTTCGGGCCCTGTTGCCCGAGTTGGAGCTCGCTGGGCTGGCGCTGCGGGCCGACGGCGGCTGGCAGAAGCTGGAGGTGCGGTGATCAGCTGCCGCGGATGGCGTCCGCGAACTTCTTGGCCTGGTCGAGGCTCGTGAACGGGCCCGGCAGCTCGGCCGAGTTGCCGGTCAGCGGCTGGGAGATCTTCGGCGCGGAGAGCAGTTCGTCGTTGACGAGGAAGGCGATGCGCTTGCCGACGTTCGTGCTCGTGAGCTCTTGCCAGTGTTGCCGGCCCTCGGCGGTGAACCGCAGGCGGACGGCGTAGCCCGACGCGGTCTGCTCGGCCTCGGCGTCCTCGATGTCCACAGTGGACAAAGCAGCCGGTGCCAGCACGAACTTCTCGCTCGCGTCGGCGGCGCAGATCACCAGAGGCAGAGCCGGGTCCGCCTTGCCGCGCAACGGGTCAGGCTCCGCGCAGTCGAGGGCGGACAAGGCCTCGGTTTGCACGGAACGGTTCGTGCTCTGGCGCTCGCGTGCCGCGATGCCCAGTGTTTCAGGAGAGGAGGTGTCCAGGACCACGCGGAACTCGGCACGTGCGCGGTCCAGTGGTGCGGCCGAACGGGTCGTCCACAACGCGGCCAGCGCCACCAGCACCGCCACTGCGGCGAACGCCACCGGCCGGAGCGTTCGGGCGCGGAGGTAGTGCGGGACCACGAGGGTGGCCGCGACCACCAGGACCGTCAGGATCGACCAGAAGGTGAAGCCGAAGTCCCTGGCCACCTTGAGGGCGATGTCGGTCTGCGGCGTGGAGGACCGACAGATCGCCACGGCCTTGGCTTCCTCGGTCGGGCAGGCGAGGTAGACGCCGCGCAGGCGGGCCGACCACGTCCACAGGACCGCGAACAACCAACCGCCGGCCACACAGGCCGACGGGACGGCGAACCTGAGGAACACGGGTACTCGAGCAGCGCCCGGATCGGATTGACGCCAAGCCGTGCTGAGGGCGTCGAGCCACCAGCACAGACCGAGAACGCCTACAACCAGCGGAAGGAGGACGGACGGAGCGATCGGGATGCCGACCGGAGCCAGGCCGGAGACTCGGGTGTAGAGCGCCAGGTGGCTGCCGATCACCAGCCCCGACAGCAGGGCGGCCGCGGTCAGGAGAGGGCGCAACCGGTTGCGATCCTCCTGCCACGCGCCGCGCCAGAGATCGAACGCGGCGAACAGGGTCAGCGGGACACCGATCACCACCCCGGTGATCACCGGAGTCGACTGGTGCTCACTGCTACCGCTGAGAAGGAGGTCCTGCAACGTCACCAACGCCGCGCCTGCCGTCGTGGCGCCGAGGAAGGCCTGGCCGACCGGTGAGGTCAGCAGGCGCATCGGGTTCGTCAGGGCCTGGGAGCGTTCGTCGGCACCGGGGTGGCGGCGCAGCCAGGTGCGGACGATGGAGCGCGTCTGCGCGGTCTCGCGTGTTCGGACCGCGGTCAGGAGGCCTTCCACGCCGTACTGGGCGGCGTGCAGGTCGGCGGAGTGTTCGCGAGCGCGCAGAAACGCACGGGCGATCAACTCGGTCAGCAGGATCAGTGCGGCAACGCGGAATGCGCTCAGCAGGAAGGAGGTGACGTCGTCCTGATCCGTCAGGACGCCCAGCCACAGCGCCAGCAGGGCGAAGAAGCCCGTCGAGAGGTTCGCGAACCGCAGCACGGTGGCCAGCTGGTACCACCACAGGTCGCCTGCGTGCACGTGCGCGAGCTCGTGGCGCACCACGGCGTCGAACACGGCTTTGCGTTCGCCTGGCATCGAGTGCAGCGCCAGGAGTTCCGGGCCGAGCACGATGATCGGCTTGCGTGGCGCACCGGTGACGTAGGCGCGGCTGCCCAGGTGCTTGCCGAGGCGGATGTCCACGCGGCGCGGAGGGTTGACCTGCAGGACGAGGTCGTTGACGGCCTTGTTGGCCTCGTCGAGACCTGTAGCGCCGAGTGGGGTCGAGCGGCGGATGCGGACCACCGTGTAGAAGCCGTAGACCGCGAGGCCGGGCGTCAGGAGCATCTGCAGCTTCTGCAGGAAGACGCCGGCACCGCCGCCGCGTTCGATGCCGGACAGCCAGTTCGCGACGAAGATGACGTTGAGCAGCACCGTTGCCGCGAGGAGGAGCAGCAGGAGGACCATTTCTGACGGGAAGGCCCTCGGGTTGACCTGCGGCTTCGCTTCTGTCATCTGGAGGCTTCACCGGACTCGTGTCCCGGGTCCTCCTGGTCGTTGTCGCGCAGCACGAGCGCGGCGATGACGGCGTCGGCGAGCGCCTCGGCCTTCTGCCGCTTCATGCCTAGTGAGAGGGCGCGTTGAAGGGCGATTTGACGCACTTCGGCCAACTGGGTGGTGGTGAGCGGCGTGGACGGCAGTTCCAGCGGCTTCTCCGGCTTGCCGCGGACCTTGCGCCACGCCTTGCGCACGACGTTGGTGGTGCCGTCGCGCACGGCTTTGCCGACGCTGTCGGACACCGCGGTGACCACGCTGCCGGAAACGAGGGCGATCACGGGCGTCGCCATCGCCACGATGTCTCCGAGGCCGAAGCCCAGTGGGTCGTCGTGGGCCTGGCGCAGCCTGCGTTCGGCCCGCTCGGGGCTCTCCAGGTAGGGCGCGGCGACGATGTCGAAGGAAGGAAGCTCCTCGGGAGCGATCTTCCGCACGACCCGGCGGGCGAGCTCGTCGGCTGTTCGGACGGTGGTGCTGGGTACCATCGCTACTCCGAAAGGTGATCTGTGCGTGCCACCAAACCCCTGGTCGTCACAGGGAGTTGAAACGTTATCGCGTTGGCGATCATGAGAGCGCTCTCAAATGGCGCGAGGGTGTGGCGATACTTGACCAATCGCCCCGACTGGCGCAGCGTCTTGGCCTATGTCCCCGCCGCCGCATGGTCGGACACGCCGTGTCGATCTGGTTCGCCTGCGCGAAAAACTGCCGGCGTCCGTTGCCGACGTGGTGCGGCAGTACGAACGGCACCTGACCTTGGAGCGAGATCTGTCGCCGCACACCGTGCGCGCGTACATCGGGGACGCAGTGGCGCTTCTTGGACATGTCGCGGGGAATAAGCCCGAAAACGCCGACGTCGGCCGCATTGACCTGGCGAGTTTGCGGTCATGGCTGGCCGCACAACGAACGGCAGGTGCCAGTCGCACGACGCTTGCCCGGCGTGCGGCTGCTGCGCGCACGTTCACCGCTTGGGCGCATCGCGTGGGCCATTTGGCCGCAGATCCGGGGCTGCGACTTGCCGCTCCTCGGCCGCACCGGACGTTGCCGTCCGTGTTGCGCGCGGATCAGGCGAAGGACGCGATGACCGCCGTATCCTCTGGCGCTTCCGAAGGCGATCCGGTTGCGCTGCGTGATCAGGCCGTGGTGGAGTTGCTGTACGCCACAGGTATCCGCGTGGCCGAACTCTGTGGTCTTGATCTCGACGACGTGGACTACTCCCTAAGGGTGATTCGGGTTCTGGGCAAGGGTGGACGCGAGCGCAGCACGCCGTTCGGCGTGCCGGCCGAGCGTGCGCTGCGGCGGTGGGTCGACGAGGGGCGGAACGCCCTGGTAGCACCGGATTCGCCACCGGCGCTGTTCCTCGGTGCCCGCGGTGGCCGGCTGAACCAGCGCGCCGTTCGCTCTCTGGTGCACGACGTCGTCGCCGTGGTACCGGATGCTCCGGACATCGGGCCGCACGGGTTGCGCCACTCCGCTGCGACCCATTTGCTGGAAGGAGGAGCGGACCTGCGCACCGTCCAAGAACTGCTTGGTCACGCTACGCTCGCAACGACTCAGCTTTACACACACGTCACTGTCGAACGGCTGAAGGCGATCCATGACCGAACCCACCCCCGTTCCTGACGCCGCAGGGGGAGGATCGCGTACGGCGACCGTGCCCCCTGAACCCGTGCTGCCCGCACCAGCTTCGAAGCAGGCGAGCAACGGGCACCGTCAGAACGGCGCGCCGCGCGCCGAGGCGAGCACCGGGGAGCCCGGTGCCGACACGCACGTCAACGGCACGCCCGCTGCCGTTCCGACTGCGGTGACGCGCGCGGACGCGAGGTCCGGTGACGACGTCGAGGCCGGCATCGTCGCGTTGTGGCGCAGCTACGGCGAGTCCCGCGACCAGAACCAGCGCGACCGCCTCGTGCTGCACTACGCGCCGCTGGTCAAGTACGTCGCCGGCCGGGTCGGCACCGGTCTGCCCGCCCACGTGGACGTGGCCGACCTGATCCAGTCGGGCATCTTCGGCCTGGTCGACGCGATCGAGAAGTTCGAGCCGGAACGCGGCCTCAAGTTCGAGACCTACGCCATGCAGCGCATCCGCGGTGCGATCCTCGACGACCTCCGCTCGCAGGACTGGGTGCCGCGCTCGGTCCGCAGCCGGGCCCGCGACGTCGAACGCGCCCTGGAACGCCTCGGCGCCAAGCTGCAGCGCACGCCCACCGACCGCGAGCTCGCCGCGGAGCTCAAGATCGGCCTGGCCGAACTGCGCGAGCTGTACGGCCAGCTCCAGCTCACCAGCGTCGTGGCCCTGGACGAGCTGATCGCCCCGAACAAGGGCGGCTCCTCCCTGGCCGAGTCGCTGCCCGACGACGCCGCCGAAGACCCGGTCGCCTCGCTCGTCGACCAGGACAGCCGCCGCCAGCTGGCCGACGCGATCGCCCAGCTCGCCGAACGCGATCGCGTGGTCGTGACCCTGTACTACTTCGAGAACCTGACCCTCGCCGAGATCGGCAAGGTGCTCGGTGTCACCGAGTCCAGGGTCTGCCAGCTGCACACCCGTGCCGTCCTGCGCCTGCGCACCAAGCTCAACGAGCAGTCCGAGGCCTGACCGCACCTCCTTCCTCACCCGCAACCCGGCAGGCGCCGGGCTGCCGGACGGCCGCACCGTCACGTCGCCGCAGGTCGGGATCGCTCCGCGCGGGCGCGTTCAGGAGCCGTACGAGCCGGACGAACATGGCTTCAAACCTCTTTCCGCCCGTTGCCAGGGCTAATTCACTCGAACGGGTGGCTCTTGGAGTAGCTCCAAGCACGCCGTGTACCTGAGGACCGCAGCCGCCTCGCGGCACCTGTGGTGTGCAGTGAGGGACCTGGCGACGGAACGGACCGCCGCGCGGCTGTGCTGGTGGGGTTGGTGGTGGTAGAGCGGGACGCGGGGTCGTTAGTCGCCGGTAGCCGTGCGAGATGCCTGGTGTGGTGGCCGCGCGGGCGTGCTGAGGGTCGCGTGGCGACGGTGTGGGGACGCGGGGTCGTCAGTCGCCGGTAGCCGTGCGAGATGCCTGGTGTGGTGGCCGCGCGGGCGTGCTGAGGGTCGCGTGGCGACGGTGTGGGGACGCGGTGTCGTTAGTCGCCGGTAGCCGTGCGAGATGCCTGGTGTGGTGGCCGCGCGGGTGTGCTGAGGGTCGCGTGGCGACGGTGTGGGGACGCGGTGTCGTTAGTCGCCGGTAGCCGTGCGAGATGCCTGGTGTGGTGGCCGCGCGGGCGTGCTGAGGGTCGCGTGGCGACGGTGTGGGGACGCGGTGTCGTCAGTCGCGGGGCGGTGCGTGGTGCCTGATCTTGAGGTGCGGCTGTGCTGGTGGGGTTGCGTGGCGACGGTGCGCTGATGGTGGGCGGGTGCATCGCCGGGCCGGTGCTTGTCGAGCGTTCGCGGCGTGCCGCAGCGGCTCATCGGCGTAGGCCGAGGGAAACGTGCGAGGCGCCCGGTTGGTGGACGTACCGGGGTTTGGTCGGGCCGTTGTGGGCACGTCGGACGGGTGGTCGGGGCCCTTGGCCGGGTGAACAGGTGTGCCGGGAGGCGGCGGGAGGGCAGCCGGGGTGCCGCCTCCCGGCACCTGTCGGGTGCCTGCGGCGCGACGGGGGCGCGCCGGCGTCGACCGCCGGGGGAAGCGGCGGGAGGCCCCCGATCGGATCGCCGCGCGGGACGGGGATGCGGGGCCGCGCGGCGTGAGGGGTTAGCCGCCTCGGGGTGGTGTTGCGGGGTTCAGGGGCAGCAGGCGGACTCGGCCCCACGTCACGAGGCGCAGCGGGTCCAGGTACTCGTCGCCTCGGCGGGCGCCCCAGTGCAGGCACGGGGAGGGGCAGTGGCCCTCCTGCAGGTGTCCGATGACGTCGCCTCTGCGCACTGGGTGGCCTGCTGTGACGGTCGGTGTGACCGGCTCGTAGGTCGTTCGGAGGCCGCCGCGGTGTTGTACGGAGACCAGGGTTCTGGCTGCGACGGCTCCCGCGTAAACGACCACGCCGTCGCCGGCGGCCAGGACGGCTGTGCCGGCCGGGGCGGAGAGGTCCGCGCCGCGGTGGCCTGGGCCGAACGGTGTGGCGGGGGACTGGAACGTGCGCACCACCGGGTGCGGGGGCGGTAGTGGCCAGGAGAAGCGGGCGGGGGCCGGGGACAGCAGCGTCGTGAGCAGCAGGGCGGTGGGGAGGAGGGGCATGGGTCAACGGTGGGGTGTGGGGCACCTTGGGGACCAGCGGGTATCGGGGGGCTGTGGACAACTCGCCGGTTGTGGACAAGTCGCCGGTGGGGCAGGGGGCGATTCGAAGTTTGTCGGGGGTGGGGCGTAGACTGTTGGGCGCGTCCCGTGTGTGCGCGGGACGACTTCGCGTGCCAACGCAGATTCTGACCAGCTGGTCCCAGCCGGATCGAGTCACGACGTCCGACGGTCCTGACGATGGAGGAACTCCACCGCGGGTGCGGGCGGCGGCATTGGCACCAGGGCTCCGGACCACCCGGCTCGGAGCGTCAACCGAACCGATGCGCGAGGCGAGACCGAGCGCGTCCGACAGACGAGGTGCGAACCGGCCATGGCCGTCGTAACCATGAAGCAGCTGCTCGACAGCGGCGTGCACTTCGGGCACCAGACCCGGCGCTGGAACCCGAAGATGAAGCGCTACATCCTCACCGAGCGCAACGGCATCTACATCATCGACCTGCAGCAGACGCTGACCTACATCGACCGGGCTTTCGAGTTCGTCAAGGAGACGGTCGCGCACGGCGGGTCGATCCTGTTCATCGGCACCAAGAAGCAGGCGCAGGAGGCCATCGCCAACGAGGCGCTCCGCGTCGGCATGCCCTACGTGAACCAGCGCTGGCTGGGCGGCATGCTCACCAACTTCTCGACGGTCCACAAGAGGCTTCAGCGGCTCAAGGAGCTGGAGTCGATGGAGCAGACCGGCGGCTTCCAGGGTTTCACCAAGAAGGAAATCCTGATGATGAACCGCGAGAAGGACAAGCTGGAGCGCACGCTCGGCGGTATCCGCGACATGTCCAAGGTGCCCAGCGCCGTGTGGATCGTGGACACCAAGAAGGAGCACATCGCGGTCGGTGAGGCTCGCAAGCTGAACATCCCGATCGTCGCGGTGCTCGACACCAACTGCGACCCGGACGAGGTCGACTACCCGATCCCGGGCAACGACGACGCCATCCGGTCGGCCGCCCTGCTGACCAAGGTCGTCGCCGAGGCCGCCGCCGCCGGTCTCATGGCCCGCTCCGGCGCCCGCCGCGACGCTGCGGACGGTCAGGACAAGCCCGAGGTCGCGAGCGACGAGCCGCTGGCGGAGTGGGAGCAGGAGCTCCTCACCAACTCGGCCGAGGCCCCGGCCGAGCAGCCCGTCCAGTCCTGATTTCCCCCACGCGGCGCCCGATCACCTCGGGCGCCGCGTGACACAAGCGCGTACATCGCAGAAGGAAAACGATGGCGAACTACACCACCGCGGACGTCAAGAAGCTCCGCGAGCTGACCGCCGCCGGCATGATGGACTGCAAGAAGGCGCTGGACGAGGCTGACGGCGACTTCGAGAAGGCCGTCGAGATCCTGCGCATCAAGGGCGCCAAGGACGTCGGCAAGCGCGCCGAGCGCACCACGTCCAACGGCCTCGTCGCCGTCAAGGACGGCGCGATGGTCGAGCTGCGCTGCGAGACCGACTTCGTGGCCAAGAACGCCGACTTCATCGCCCTCGCGGACGAGATCGTCGCGATCGCCAAGGCCAACAAGGTCGCCGACGTCGAGGCCCTCAAGGCCGTCGAGGTCGACGGCAAGTCGGTCGACGCGCTGGTCCAGGAGTTCTCCGCCAAGATCGGCGAGAAGCTCGAGCTGGCCAAGGCCGTCGACTTCGACGGCACCGTCGCCACCTACCTGCACAAGCGTGCCGCTGACCTGCCGCCGGCCGTCGGCGTGCTGGTCGAGTACACCGGTGGCGACGCCGAGGCCGCCAAGGGTGCCGCGATGCAGATCGCCGCGATGCGTCCGAAGTTCGTCACCCGTGACGAGGTTCCCGAGGAGCTCGTGGCCAACGAGCGCCGCATCGCCGAGGAGACCGCTCGCGAGGAGGGCAAGCCGGAAGGCGCGCTGCCCAAGATCGTCGAGGGGCGCGTCAACGGCTTCTTCAAGGACGTCGTGCTCCTGGAGCAGGCTTCCGTGACCGACAGCAAGAAGACGGTCAAGGCTCTTCTGGACGAGGCCGGCGTGACGGTGACCCGTTTCGCTCGGTTCGAGGTCGGCCAGAGCTGATTCGCATGAGGGCGGGGTTGCGGTGCACCAGCGACCCCGCCCTTGGCGTGTCCGAAGCTCTATAGACGTGTTCGCGGAAAGCGCGAACCAAGCCGCTGCCCCAAGGGCCACACTTCCGACGGCGCAAGGAGAGGACCTGTGAGCGAAGAAGGTAGCCACGGCTACAACCGGGTGATGCTCAAGCTCGGTGGCGAGATGTTCGGCGGCGGTGGCGTCGGCGTTGATCCCGACGTCGTCCAGACGGTCGCCCGGCAGATCGCGGCCGTCGTCGGGTCCGGCGTGCAGGTCGCCGTCGTGATCGGTGGTGGCAACTTCTTCCGCGGGGCCGAGCTCCAGCAACGCGGCATGGACCGGTCGCGCGCCGATTACATGGGCATGCTCGGCACGGTCATGAACTGCCTGGCGCTGCAGGACTTCCTGGAGCGCGAGCACGGCATCGACACCCGCGTGCAGACCTCCATCCAGATGACGCAGGTCGCCGAGTCCTACATCCCCCGCCGCGCGATGCGCCACCTCGACAAGGGCCGCGTCGTGATCTTCGGTGGCGGCGCGGGTCTGCCGTACTTCTCCACGGACACGACCGCCGCCCAGCGCGCGCTGGAGATCGGCTGCGAGATCGTCCTGATGGCCAAGGCCGTCGACGGCGTCTACACCGCCGACCCCAAGATCGACCCCGATGCGTTGATGTTCGACAACATCACCCACCGCGAAGTGCTGGAACGCGGCCTCAACGTCGCCGATGCCACGGCCTTCAGCCTCTGCATGGACAACAACATGCCGATCCTCGTCTTCAACCTCCTCACCGAGGGGAACATCGCGCGCGCGGTGCGTGGTGAGAAGATCGGCACCCTGGTCAGCACCCCCGGTGGCCGTCCGGCCTTCTAGACCTGCTGGGATCTGATCAGGAACCGGGAAGAAGCACACGCAGAGCAAGGAGCAGTCGTGATCGACGAGACCCTCCTCGACGCCGAGGAGAAAATGGAAAAGGCGGTCTCGGTGGCGAAGGAGAACCTCGCCTCCGTTCGGACCGGTCGTGCGACTCCCTCGATGTTCAATCGCATCCACGTCGACTACTACGGGTCGCCGACGCCGTTGAACCAGATGGCGAGCATCACGGTTCCCGAGGCCCGCATGGCCGTCGTGAAGCCGTACGACGCGAGCCAGCTGAACGCGATCGAGAAGGCCATCCGGGACTCCGACCTGGGCGTCAACCCCGGCAACGACGGCACCGTGATCCGCGTGGTCATCCCGCAGCTCTCCGAGGAGCGCCGCCGGGACATGGTCAAGGTCGCGAAGCAGAAGGGCGAGGACGCGCGCGTCTCCGTCCGCGGTGTCCGCCGCAAGGCGAAGGAAGAGATCGACAAGCTCGTCAAGGACGGCGAGATCGGCGAGGACGACGGCGCGCGTGGTGAGAAGGAGCTCGACGCTCTGACCCACAAGTACACCGCGCAGGTCGACGAGCTCGTGAAGCACAAGGAAGCCGAGCTTCTCGAAGTCTGATGTTCCTGTACGTTTCGCCCGGCCGAGTCGGCGCAGGCGCGTAGTAGCTCTGGCCGGGCGGAGGTCGTGATGGGAGCACAGGTGGCAGGCAGTCCCGCGGATGTGCCCGCGTCGAAGCCGTCGCGCGCGGGACGAGACCTGCGAGCGGCGATCCTGGTCGGCGTCGGGCTCGGTGCCGTGATCATCGTGTCGCTGCTGACCGTGCGGCAGACCTTCATCGGCATCGTCGCGGCCGCCGCGGCGGTGTCGACGTGGGAGCTGGCGAACGCGTTCCGCAAGGGCGGCATCAACGTCGCGCTGTGGCCCGCGCTCATCGGCGGCCAGGCGATGATCTGGCTCTCCTGGCCGCTGGAACGCGCCGGCATGATGACCGCGTTCGTGGTCACCGTCCTGGCGTGCATGATCTGGCGGTTCCGCGGCGGTTCGGACGGCTATCTGCGCGATCTCAGCGCGTCCGTCTTCACCGTCGCGTACGTGCCGCTGTTCGCGTCGTTCGCGGCCATGCTCGTCGTCCCGGAGGACGGCAAGGGCCGGGTGTTCGCGTTCCTCATCGGTGTCGTGCTGTCCGACGTCGGCGGCTACGCGGCCGGTGTCTTCCTCGGCAAGCACTCGATGGCGCCGTCGATCAGCCCGAAGAAGTCCTGGGAGGGCTTCGGCGGGTCACTGGTCGCGGGCGTGGTCGGTGGCGCGATCACGGTCACCACGCTGCTCGACGGCCAGTGGTGGCACGGAGCGCTGTTCGGTGCCGCCCTCGTCGTCACGGCCACGGCGGGCGACCTGGTCGAGTCGCTGATCAAGCGCGACCTGAAGATCAAGGACATGGGCACGTTGCTGCCCGGCCACGGCGGCCTGATGGACCGGATGGACTCGCTGCTGCCGTCCGCCGTCGCGTCCTGGCTGCTGTTGCACCTGTTCATCCACTAGTCGTCGTACGGGTCGTCCGCCTCGATGCGCGGCTCGGCCTCGATCACGCGGGACTGGTCGATCACCGAGAACGCCATGCCCGCGTGGTCCTCGACGACGGTGATGCGCCCGTACGGGGTGTCGTAGGGCTCGACCGTCACCCGGCCGCCGAGCTCCAGCACCCGGTAGGCCACCGAGTCGGTGCCGATCTCGGGCGCGGCGTTGAAGTACACCATCCAGTGCGACCGCTCCCCGTACGGGAACTCGCGCCCCATCTTCTGCCTGCCGAAGACCTCGGTGCCCTCGATGGACCACGTCGCGTAGTCCAGCCGGTGCCCGTCACCGATCTGCGTGATGTCGTAGTGGCACAGCTCGCCGAAGAACTCGTCGGCCGCCGCGCCGTCGCGGGTGTTGAGCTCGGCCCACGCGTAGGCGCCGTGCCCGCCCGTGCCGAACCGCCAGTCCGGCGGCACGTGCCGGAACCCGACGACCGCGCCGGTCGGATCGCCGATCACGGTGCTCTGGGTGTGGTCGGCGGCGTCCTCCGGGTTGCGCAGCACCGATCCGCCGAGGTGGAACGCCTTCTCCGCGGTGGCCCGCGCATGCGGTGTGACCAGGTACAACAGCCACGGTTCCGGCTCGCCCCGCGGCAGTCCGGCGACGGGGATGCCGTCGACCATCGCCACGGTGTAGCCGGCGTCGTCGGCGTAGTGCCAGCCGAACAGGCCGGTGTAGAACTCGATCGCGGCCTTGAGGTCGTCGACGGTTCTCTCGACCCAGCACGGGCTTCCCCCGAGCAACGGCGCGAGCTGGGGCGTGTTGGGCGCGATCGACACTGCCGCCTCCTGCAGGGAAGAGATGCGGCCACGCTACGCCGTAATTGGACGAATTCGAACTGTCACCGGCAAATCGAGGCCCTACAGTGTCTTCGTGAGGGGATTCGTGCGGGCGGCGCTGAACGCGGTGCGTCCGGTGGAGGTCGTGCCGAGCCCGAACATCTGGCACTGGCCGGACGTCTACGAGGTCGAGAACCGCGCGCAGGACGTCCACGGCGCGATCTGGTCGGCGTTGGGCGAGGAATGCCCGTTCGACGGGCGTGACGTCGTCGACATCGGCTGCGGCGACGGCTTCCACCTGCCGCTGTTCGCCTCGTCCGCGCGTTCGGTCGTCGGCGTCGAACCGCACCCGCCGCTCGTCGTGCGCGCCAAGCACCGCACGGCCGGACTGCCGAACGTCCGCGTGGTCGCAGGGCCCGCGCAACGGCTGCCGCTGGACGACGGCTGCGCTGATCTCGTGCACGCCCGCACGGCCTACTTCTTCGGACCGGGCTGCGAGCCGGGCCTGCGCGAGGCCGATCGCGTGCTGCGACCGGGTGGTGCGCTGGCGATCGTGGACCTGGACGGCCTGGCTGATCCGTACGGGCCGTGGCTGCGTGCCGACGAACCGCGCTACGACCCGGCGGCCGTCGAGAAGTTCTTCGCGGACAACGGTTTCTCGCTTCGACGGGTCACCGCGCAATGGCGCTTCGAAACGCGGGAGGACCTGGAGTCCGTGCTGCGCATCGAGTTCTCGGCCAAGGTCGCCGAACGCGCGATCGCGTCCGTCGACGGTCTGAGCTTCCCGGTGGGCTACCGGCTGCACGTCCGCCGCAAGCCCCAGGGGTTGATCGTGTGACGCTGCGCGCGGGATAGACCGTTCGGCTGCTGTCGTGCGAGCTCGTCGCATGTGTACAGTCCCTCAGCTTCGTCGCTGCGACGTACTACTGGGGGTACGTGATGAGACGCCGGTTCCTGCTGACCTTGTTGATGTTGCTCGGGGTGCTGGTCGTCCCGCCGGCCTCGTACGCGGCGCCACCGTCGGCCGACCTGAGCGCGATGTTCACCGCCTACGGAAACCAGGGCGGGCACTGGACCGGCGGTGACAGCACGGTCTCGGTGCAGCTGCCGGACGGCCGGACGGCCTGGTTCTTCTCGGACACGTTCCTCGGCACCGTCAACGCCGACTTCAGCCGTCCGAAGACGGCGCCGTTCATCCGCAACTCGGTGGTGGTGCAGCAGGGCGGCCAGCTCGTGCAGACCCTGCACGGCGGCACCCCGCAGAACCCGGCCACGCTCGTGACCGGCACCAACCCCGACGAGTTCCACTGGATCGGGGCCGCGAAGGTGGAGGGCAACGCGGTCAAGGCGTTGTACGGGCGGTACAAGAACGCCGGTTCGGGACCGCTCGCCTTCCAGCGGGTCGGCACCACGCTCGTCACGTTCACCCTGCCCGCGCTGACGGTCGCGAGCGTCACCGACCTGTCGCTGCAGAACAAGATCGGCTGGGGTTCGGCGATCCTCTCCGACGGCGGCTACGACTACGTCTACGGCACCGAGGACGCCGACGGCTTCAAGTTCGCGCACGTCGCACGGGTGCCGTCGGGCAACATCGGTGCCGCGTGGCAGTTCTGGAACGGCACGGCGTGGGGCAGCGACGAGACCCAGTCGAAGCGGCTGTTCTCCGGCGGTGGCACCGGGTTCTCCGTGATCCGCAAGGACGGGCAGATCGTCGTCGTCACGCACGACGGCAACGTCGGCTTCAGCCCGTGGTTCGTCGCGTACACGGCCTCCGCGCCGACAGGCCCGTTCACCGGGCCCGTCTACCTGCACAAAGCGCCCGAGCCGGGGCAGAACCCGTGGCAGTTCGCCTACGACGCGCAGCTGCACCAGGAGCAGGCGGCCGCCGGCACGCTGCTCATGTCGTACAACCTCAACAGCCTGCAGAACGACGACAACTACGCCGACGCCCGGATCTACCGGCCGCGTTTCGTCGACATCACCTGGCCGCGCCCGAGCCCCGGACCCGGTGTGCCCGCGGCGCCGGCGAACGTCAGCCTGTCGCTGGGCACCGACGGCGGCGGCACGGTCACCTGGAACGCGCCGGACGGCCTCAGCTTCTGGCTCTACCAAAGGGATGTCACCGCCGGTCAGACGCACTTCTCGCACGGCCCCAACAGCGTCACGGCCAAGTCGCAGCAACTCGGCGGCCTCAAGGACGGGCACACCTACGAGTTCAAGGTCACCGCGGTGAACAGCGTCGGCGAAAGTGCTTTCTCCGCAACGGTTTCCGGCACCGCGCACGTCATCCCGCCGACTGCGCCGGCGAACCTGCGCGCGACCCCCGGCACCAACGTCGACGTCGCGCTCGCGTGGGACGCGGTGCCGGGCAGCAACGTGCTGTACGCGGTGCAGAAGCGCGATGTGACGGTCGGCGACGCCGACTTCACCGACGTCTGGTTCCCCAGCCCGGCCAACACCACCCACACCGTCA
This sequence comes from Lentzea sp. NPDC004789, assembly GCF_053601075.1. Taxonomy (NCBI): domain Bacteria; kingdom Bacillati; phylum Actinomycetota; class Actinomycetes; order Pseudonocardiales; family Pseudonocardiaceae; genus Lentzea; species Lentzea sp. NPDC004789. The sequence goes on from NZ_JBSGBE010000004.1 coordinate 399,104, forward strand.
CGGACCTGCTGCACAACCACGTCTACGAGTTCCGCGTCATCGCCCGCAACGGTGGTGGCGAAAGCCCGCCGTCGAACGTCGTGAGCGTCACCGCGATCTCCGCGCCGCCGCCGGTACCGGCGGGCCTGACCGCCGTGGCGCAGAACGACGGCAGCGCCAAGCTGAGCTGGAACTCCGCGGGTGACGGGCTCTGGTACTGGATCTACCAGCGCGACGTCACCGCGGGAGCGGCGTTCCAGCGCCTGGAATACCCCGTCACCAACGGCACCTCGGCCCAGCCGGGACTGCTGACCAACGGGCACGTGTACGAGTTCGCGGTCAGTTCGGTCAACAGGTTCAACCTGGAGTCGGCCAAGTCGGCCGCGGTCAGCGTGACGGCCAGGTGGGACAAGCCCGCCGCGCCCGCGAACCTCACGGCGACAGCTCAGTCCGACGGCAGCGTCAAGCTCACCTGGAGCTCCACCGGCGACAACCACTGGTACTGGATCCACCAGCGGGACGTGACCGCGGGCGAGACCGAGTTCACCAAGCTCGACTACCCCGTCACGGACGGGACGACGTTCACCGCGGGACTGCTGCTCAAGGACCACGTCTACGCGTTCAAGGTGAGCGCAATCAACGCCGGTGGCGACGGCCCGTTGTCGGCCGAGGTCCAGGCGACCGCTCGGTACGACGCACCGGCCGCACCGACGAACCTCACCGCGGCGCCCGGCGACGGAACCGTCGCGCTGAACTGGACGGCGCCCGCCTCCGGTGCCTGGTACTGGATCTACCAGCGGGACGTCACCGCGGGCGACACGAACTTCACGAAGCTCGAGTACCCGATCACCGACGGGACCTCGTTCACCGCCGGGTTGCTCGCCAACGGGCACACCTACGAGTTCAAGGTCTCCGCGATCACGGCCGGGGGTGAGGGTGTCGCGAGCGCCGCGGTGTCCGCGAAACCGATGCCGCCGTTGCCCGCCAAGGTGACCGGGCTTTCCTCGACGCCACAGGCCTCCGGCGAGATCAAGCTGTCGTGGAACGCTCAGCCGAGCGTCTACTACTGGATCTACCAACGCGACGTGATCGCCGGGCAGCAGTTCACCAAGCTGCCGTTCCCCGCCTCCGACGCCGCGTTCACCGCGGGCGGCCTGACCCACGGGCACGTCTACGAGTTCAAGATCGCCGCGACCAACCTCGCGGGTGACGGGCCGGCGTCGGACGTGGTGAGCGCGACCGCGCAGTTCGCCGTGCCGTCGGCGCCGGGCAACCTGCGGGGCAGCGCTGCCGGTGACGGAAGTGTCGACCTGGTCTGGGACTCCGCCGGGCCGAACCTCTTCTACTGGGTGTACCGGCGGGACGTGACGGCGGGCGAGACCGGGTTCACGCGGGCGGCGTTCCCGTCCGACAAGACCAGCCTGTCGTGGGAGCAGCTGCAGAACGCGCACGTCTACGAGTTCTACGTCCGCGCGGAGAACGCGGGTGGGCTCGGACCTGCGTCGAACACGGTCTCGGTCAAGTCGCTCGGCGGGCTGCCGCAGCCGCCGACCGGCCTCACGGCCTCGCCCGGCAACGGTCGCGTCGTGATCACGTGGACGGCCAGCAGCACGCCCGACGTCCTCTACTGGGTCTACTACCGCGATGCGTCCGCCGGGGAGAACTTCCGCAAGCTGGAGGTGCCGTTCGGTTCGCCGACCGCGACCCTGGAGCCGTTGACCAACGGTCACACCTACGAGTTCAAGGTCGCTGCGACGAACTGGGCCGGCGACAGCCGCACGACCCCGGTGGTCAGCGCACGGCCGTTGCCGCCGGTGCCCGCCGCGGCGTCGTTGACCGCCATCGCGGGCAACGGTGAGGTCGGCCTCGGGTGGAACGCCGTCGACCAAGCGACTTACTTCTGGGTCGAGTATCGCGACATCACCGCAGGTCAGGGCGGTTTCCAGCGGTTGCCGCTGCCCGTTTCGAACTGGGCTCTGACGGTCAGGCCGCTGGCCAACGGTCACGAGTACGAGTTCCGCGTGATCTCCGGCAACGTGGCGGGGGAGAGCGGCCCGTCGAACACCGTGCGCGCCACACCGGTGCCACCGCCTCCCGCCGCGCCGTCCAACCTGCGTGCGGTGGCGGGCAACGGCAAGGTGTCGCTGTCGTGGAACGCGAGCCCGTCCGGTCCGGTGTACTACTGGGTGTACTTCCGGCCGCAGGGACAGCGCGACTGGTACTACTTCCAGTACCCGGCGAGCGGAACCTCGTTCGTGGCAACGGGTCTGCTGAACGGGTTCACCTACGAGTTCAAGGTGACGGCGGCCAACCTGGGCGGCCAGTCGCCACCGTCCAACGTGGTCAGCGCGCGCCCGTTCCTGCCGCTGCCCGCCGCGCCGTCGAACCTGCGGGTCACCGCTGGCGACGGCCAGGCGACGCTCACGTGGGACCCGAGTCCGTCCGCACCGGTGTTCTACTGGGTCTACTTCAAGCCGCAGGGGCAGAGCGACTGGTTCTACTTCCAGTTCTCGGCGAGCGGAACCTCGTTCGTGGCAACGAACCTGCTGAACGGCTTCAACTACTCGTTCCGCGTGACGGCGGCGAACCAGACAGGTCAGAGCCCGCCGACGTTCGAGGTGACGGTCAAACCGATGCCACCGGTGCCGGCCAAACCGACAGGGCTCAGTGCACCTGCCGACCCGAACAGCTCACGGATCACGTTGAGCTGGAACGCGAACCCGGTGCCCGGCGTGAGCTACTCGGTGGAGGTGAGCAACTACAGTCAGCAAGGTGAGTGGTACCCGTTGGGGTCCACCCGGCAGACCAGCTGGCTGTACGAACCGCCGGTGTACGGCATCATCTGGGCCTTCCGGGTGATCGCGCGGAACATGGCCGGCGACTCGGCAAGTGAGGCGGTCACCCAGGTCTCGTTGCCGTGGCTGCCCTATGGTTCGCCACCGACGTACGGGTTCAACTCCGTCAACGGCGCGGACAGTTCTGCCGCGATCCTGTCGTTCGCGGCGGAGTGCGCGAACACCGTCCGCCAGAGGGTGTGCTTCAACCGGACGGTGACCGGGGACCAGCCGTCGACCATCGGCAACTTCCTCTTCTACGCGGGTGACAAGGCGGACTTCCTCAAGCGCCTGCGCTGCGAGGCGTACCAGAACGCGGTGTTGTACCGCAGGAGCGGTGCCGGCGCGGTGAACGCGGTCGGCCAGGACCTGCTGCGGCACGAGGCCATCCACTCCATGCAGGAGGGCGGGTTCCCGCCCGTCTGGGGGTTCGCGGCGTTCCTGACCGCGTACGGCTGGGAGTCCCTGCACTCGCTGTCCCGCACGTTGACCCCGTGGAAGGACAACGCGTTCGAGATCCAGGCGGGACTGGAGCGGGGCGGTTACCAGCCGTTCGACGACGCCCAGGCCCTGTGCAGCCACTGGAGCGTCCGGCAGTACTTCTAGGGTCGCGCTCATGAGGCTGCGGTCGGTGCTGTGGTCCGGTGCCGACTAGGCTCCGGTTCGTGGAGAAGCGAAACGCAGGCAGGTTGAACCGCCAGGTCGGCGTCGTGGGGCTGGGTTGCTGGCAACTCGGCGCCGACTGGGGTGAGGTGGACGAGAGCGAGGCGCTCGCGCTGCTGCACGCCGCCGCCGACACGGGTGTCGACTTCTTCGACACCGCGGACGTGTACGGCGACGGCCGCAGCGAGACGCTCGTCGGGCGGTTCCTCAAGGAGCGCAAGGACGACGGTGTCTTCGTCGCCACCAAGATGGGGCGGCGGCTGCCGGCGCAGACCACGGAGGGGTACAACCGGGAGAACTTCCTCGCGTGGAACGACCGGAGCCGCCGCAATCTGGGTGTCGACACGTTGGACCTCGTGCAGCTGCACTGTCCGCCCACGCCGGTGTACAGCCGGGACGAGGTGTACGACACCTTGGACGAAATGGTCGAGCAGCAGCGAATTGCCGCCTACGGCGTGTCGGTGGAGAAGGTCGAGGAGGCGCTGGAGGCGATCCGGCGTCCGCACGTGGCCAGCGTGCAGATCATCCTGAACGCGTTCCGGCTCAAGCCTCTCGAAGAGGTGCTGCCCGCGGCACACCAGGCCGGTGTCGCGATCATCGCGCGCGTGCCGCTCGCCTCCGGGTTGCTGACCGGGAAGTACGACAGGGCAACGACTTTCGCCGCCGACGATCACCGCAACTACAACCGCAACGGTGAGGCGTTCGACGTCGGCGAGACCTTCTCCGGGGTGCCGTACGAGGTCGGCCTGGAGGCGGTGGAACGCCTGCGGCCGCTCGTTCCCGAAGGCGCCACGATGGCCCAGTTCGCGCTGCGGTGGATCGTCGACCAGCCCGGTGTCACGGTCGTCATCCCCGGTGCGCGCAACGTGGCGCAGGCGCGGGCGAACTCGCAGGCGGCCGATCTGCAGCCGGTCGACGGGAAGGCCGTCGCGGCGGTGTACGACGAGCTGATCCGGCCGCACGTGCACGACCGGTGGTAGGTCACTCCTCGGCGAGGATGGCGTACAGCTTGCGGCGCAGCTCGTTGTAGAGCTCCACGGCGCGGGCCTTCTGCTCCGGCGTGCCCGCGTGGGAGACCTGCTCCATCGCGCTGCCGAGCAGCCGGATCGCCGTGCGCAGCTCGCCGTCGACCGGGTCGAGCTGGATGTCGATGTCGCGCCAGGGCGGGGCCGTGTGCTCCGTCCTGCCGTGGTCGGTGAGCGTGAACAGCTTCTTGCCTCCTTCTTCCGCCGCGGAGATGAGGCCTTCGTCGGCGAGCATCTGCAGCGTCGGGTAGACCGAGCCGGGGCTCGGGCTCCAGCCGCCGCCGGTGCGCTTGGCGATCTCCTGGATGATCTCGTAGCCGTGCATCGGCCGTTCTGCCAGCAAGGACAGAACCGCCGCCCGGACGTTGCCGCGCCTCTGGCGGCCGCCCCTGCCACCGCCCCCGAAGGGCCCGTGGCGATGCCTGTGGTGGTGCTCTCTGTGGTGTGGTCTCATCATCATGTCGCTAACGATATATCGGAACATATCGCGATGCAACGGTCTTGTTGCCCCGGAGTTCGTGGGACACTGGATGTGCTATGACCTCGCTTCCCCTTGTCTTCGACGCGCCCAAGCGCGGCCTCCCGCCGCGCCACCTGGTCGACCTCTCACCCGCCCAGCGCGCGGAAGCCGTTGCGGCCCTTGGTGAGAAGCCGTTCCGCGCCAAGCAGCTGTCGAACCACTACTTCGGCCGCCTGACCGTCGACCCCGCCGAGATGACCGACATCCCGGCCGCCTCGCGCGACAAGCTCGTCGCCGACCTGATGCCGCCGCTTTTCACGGTCGTGCGCAAGGTCACGTGTGACGAGGGGACCACCTCGAAGACCCTGCTGCGGGCGCACGACGGCACGCTCATCGAGTCGGTGCTCATGCGCTACCCGGACCGCGCGACGCTCTGCATCTCGTCGCAGGCGGGCTGCGGCATGGCGTGCCCGTTCTGCGCGACCGGCCAGGGCGGCCTGCAGCGCAACCTGTCGACCGCGGAGATCGTCGACCAGGTGCGGCTGGGTGCCGCGGCCATGCGCGACGGCGAACTGCCCGGCGGCCCCGGCCGCCTGTCGAACATCGTCTTCATGGGCATGGGCGAGCCGCTCGCGAACTACAAGCGCGTGATCGAGGCCGTGCACCGCATCACCGCTCCGGCGCCGGACGGTCTGGGCATCTCGCAGCGCACGGTCACGGTCTCGACGGTCGGCCTGGTGCCGGCGATCCGGAAGCTGACCGAGGAGAAGCTGCAGGTGCGGCTGGCGGTGTCGTTGCACACGCCGGACGACGAGTTGCGCGACACGCTGGTGCCGGTCAACACGCGGTGGAAGGTCTCGGAGGTGCTGGAGGCGGCGCGGGCGTACGCGGACCAGACCGGGCGGCGGGTGTCGATCGAGTACGCGTTGATCCGCGACATCAACGACCAGGGGTGGCGGGCGGATCTGCTGGGCAAGAAGCTGCGCAAGCACCTCGGGCAGCTGGTGCACGTGAACCTGATCCCGTTGAACCCGACGCCGGGGTCGAAGTGGGACGCGTCACCCAAGCCGGTGGAGCGGGAGTTCGTGCGGCGGGTGCGGGAGCAGGGTGTGGAGTGCACCGTGCGGGACACGCGTGGGCAGGAGATCGCGGCGGCCTGCGGTCAGCTCGCCGCTGAGGGCTGATCGTTACTGGTGCTAGCATTGACTGCAATGACAGCATCGGAGGTGGATCATGGCGGTCCTGACGATCCGCGACTTCGACGAGAGTTTGAAAGCCAAGCTCAGGATTCGTGCGGCGGAACACGGCCGTTCGATGGAGGCCGAGGTACGTGCGATCCTCGCCGCGGTGTTGACCAAGTCCGACTCGGGGCCTGGGATGGGCACCAGGATCCGGCAGCGCTTCGCTGAAGTCGAAGAAGTCTCGTTCGAACTGCCTGCTCGCACCGAGCCGGCGCGAGCGGCGGAGTTTCCCGAGTGATCGTTCTCGACACCAACGTCGTCTCCGAGCTCATGAGGCAGGCTCCGAACGACGAGGTGGTTCGCTGGGTCGATCGGTACCCGGCCGATGAAGTCTTCATCACGGCTGTGACGGCGGCCGAGCTCGCCTACGGGATCGAGCGGATGCCCGACGGTCAACGCAAGAGCACGCTCGCGGTCAAGGTCTCCGAGCTTCTCAACGAGGACTTCCAGGGACAGATCCTGCCGTTCGACGGTGCTGCGGCCGTGTACTACGGCGAAATCGTGGCGGCACGCGAGGAACAAGGCTTCCCGATCAGCATGGCGGATGCACAGATTGCCGCGATCTGCCGCCGCTTCGCGGCTTGCTTGGCGACTCGCAACACCAAGGATTTCATGGACACCGGTATCACCTTGCTGAACCCGTGGGGCGACGCCGATCAGTTGTAAGACGTTCTGCCGTTCTGAAATCGGTCGCTGAACCGCCTTCCGGTCTCTAGCGTTCGCCGCGATGAAGCTCGAAGGCGAACGCTGGCGCACGCTCGTCAGCACCGTGCGGCTGGGCCGTGACGAGTACCGAGTGGTGCAACCGGCCCTGCCGTTGTCGCACGCGCCGTTGTACGAGGGATACCTGGGCGTGGAAACGTGTGTGGACAAGGCGTCCGCACGCGATCTCGCCATGGCTTGGGCGTTCGCGATGCGGTCGCCGCGCACGCTGGTGTACCTGCCGTTGCGGCGAAGCGATTCGCCGTGCCGCTGGAGTGAGGGACCGTTGCTGGATCTGGTGCTGGTGCACCACAGCCTCGGGTTTCGGACGTCGCAGTGGAAGGACCTGCGTGCCAGGCTGCGGGGTGGCCGGCCGCACACCGTTGTGTGCCAAGGGTTTTCTGAGGAGCCGGACTACGAGCGGTTGCGGTTCCGGGAGAACCGGGACGTGCTGCGGGGCGCGATCGTGGCCGACACCGTGTTCGTCGTGGGCAGCAGGGTGGCGTTCCAGGTCGGGGGACAGGCGTTGCGGGAGCTGGTCGAGGACTGTCCTCGGCACATGCACGAGAGCCCTGGCACGCACTGCTGTGCGGAGATCACCGAGGATCGCCAGCACTGGAAGTGGCTGCACGTGGTCTACTGCGACGTGCATCGCGTGCACACCTGAGGGCGCAGGTCGTGGGTGGACTGGGTGCGGCTCAAGGCTTTTGCGGCAGCGGCGGTGGGGAACGGTGAACGGCTCTACTGCCGGGTTTGCGTCTGACGGCCACTAGGACATCGGTCGGATAGCATGCCGCCTCGTGGGGGAACCGACGAGGCTGGTCGCGGGCAGGTACGCGACGATCAGAGAGCTCGGCCGGGGCGGCATGGGGGTCGTCTGGCTGGCTGAGGACCAGGTCATCGGACGTCGTGTCGCGCTCAAGGAGCTGCGCACGACCGAGACCGAGCGGGTGCTCAGCGAGGTGCGCACGGCAGGTCGCCTGAACAGCCCCAACGTCGTCGCCATCCACGACGTCATCGCCGACGGCGGTGCCACGTACATCGTGATGGAGCTGGTCGAGGCGCCGACGTTGACGGACCTGATGGCGCGCAGGACGTTCTCCGAGGACGAGGTCGCGGGCATCGCCCTGCAGACGCTCAGCGCGCTTGAGGCGGCGCATGCGGCGGGGATCGTGCATCGGGACGTCAAGCCCAGCAACATCATGGTCGCGTCGGACGGCACGGTGAAGCTGGCCGACTTCGGCATCGCCCGTGCGATGGACGATCCCGGTCTCACGGCCGCCGGCGGCATCATGGGCTCGCCCGGCTACATGGCGCCGGAGCTGTTCGCGGGGCAGCGGCCGTCGCCCGCGAGTGACCTGTGGGCGTTGGGCGCCACCATGTTTCACGCGATCGAGGGGCACTCACCCTTCCAAAGGGACACGACCGCGGCCACCATGCACGCGATCATGTACGAGGAACCGGTCATCCGGCGTGCGCGTGGGCCGCTGGCAGACGTGATCACGGGGCTGCTGCACCAGAACCCGGCTCAGCGCCTCACCGCCGCGCAGACCAGGGCCCGGCTCGGGTCGCCTTCCGAACGGACCGTCGTGATCGAGCCCGTCACGACCTTCGTGACGCCGCAGCCGACGCGCGAGGCGTTCGAGGAGCCCCGGAAGCGGCGCACCGGCCTGATCGCGGGCGCGGCGGTCGCGGGTGTCGCGGTGATCGCGCTGGTCACGTTCCTCGTGGTGCGGCCGGGTGACCAGCCGGCCACCCTCGTCGCCCAGCAGAACCCCACGACGACCGCAGCTACAACGACGACCACGACACCGCCCAGCACGACGCCGAGCAGCAGCGCGCCACCGTCCCAGACGTCGTCGAGCACGCCAAGGTCAACCTGGGCGCAGGCCCAGCCGAACCCGGTCCCGCCGCCGAAGCGCAGGACGAAGGCGCTCAGCCGATGGAACGACGGCCGGTTCTACTTCACGACCTCGGAGGGCTTCGCCAAGCCCCCGCAGTTCAACGCGCTGGACGGCCCGGCCGGTTGGGTCGCCGCGAGCCAGGAGCCGGGCACCCGCGAGCTCTACGCCTGCAAGGTCGGCGACGCCGGCGACTACATGACCTCGGTCGACTTCTCCTGCGACAAGCACGAGAAGCTCGGCGTGCTCGGGTACATCTTCGTCAACCCGCCCGCGGACGGGCACGTCGTCGCGCTCTACCGCTGCAGCTGGGACAACGGCACCAGGCACTTCGACGCGCTCGACAGCACGTGCGAGAAGGGGCACGTCGACGGGCAGCTCGGGTGGGTGCTCAGCGGGCCGTAGCGGGTTCGAGGCCGAGTGGTTCGGCGGCGTCGAAGGTCTCGCGGGCTTCGGCGACCGACTCGTAGTTCTGCTGCGCCCACGACCGCAGCGCGGCCAGCGGTTCGGTGACGCTGCGCCCGAGCGCGGTCAGCTCGTACTCGACGCGCAACGGCACCGAGGGGTACACCGTGCGCGTGACGAGCCCGTCGCGTTCCAACGTGCGCAACGTCTGCGTGAGCATCTTCTGGCTGATGCCGTCCAACCGGCGCTTCAGCTCGCCGAACCGCTTGGGCCCGTCCTCCAGAGCTCCGATCGCCAGTGCCGTCCACTTCGACGCGACCATGTCGAGCAGGTCGCGGCACGGGCACATCTTGAGATAAACGTCCCTGATCACGCCATAGTTTCTACCAGGTACCTAGTGCACCACATAGTGCCTAATTGCCAGCAGAGACCAGATCTCCGAAGCTGGTGTGCATGCGAGCGATCATCCAGAACGAGTTCGGCGGCCCTCTGACCCTCACCGACCTGCCCAAGCCGACCCCGCTGCCGACGGAGGTGCTGGTCAGGGTGCACGCGGCCGGGGTCAACCCGGTCGACTGGAAGACCCGTGCGGGCGGTGGCATGGCCGGCCTGCAGACGTTTCCGCTGGTCCTCGGGTGGGACGTCTCGGGTGTCGTCGAGGAGGTGGGCTTCGGGGTGACGACGCTCAAGCCCGGTGACGAGGTCTACGGCATGCCGCGCTTCCCGCACGCCGCGGGCGCCTACGCCGAGTACGTCACCGCGCCGTCCCGGCACTTCGCGAAGAAGCCGGAGGGGCTGACCCACGTCGAGGCGGGTGCGTTGCCGCTGGCCGCGCTCACCGCGTGGCAGATCCTCGTCGACACCGCTGACGTGCAGCCGGGGCAGAAGGTGCTGGTCACGGCCGCGGCGGGCGGGGTGGGGCACCTGGCGGTCCAGATCGCGAAGGCACGTGGTGCGCACGTCGTCGGCACCGCGCGTGCGCCCAAGCACGCGTTCCTGAAGGACCTCGGTGCGGACGAGGTGATCGACTACACGCGGGCCGACTACGACCGGAACGACATCGACGTGTTCGTGGACCTCGTCGGCGGCGCGTCACCGGAGCCGGTGCGCGGCGGCGGGCTGTTCGTCGGCGTGCCGTCCGGTGTGGACGGCGTGCGGCGCGACGACATCAGGATCAGCCCGATCCTGGTCGAACCGGACCGCGCGGGGCTGGAGGCGATCACCGCACTGGTCGGCCGCGGCGCGCTCAGGGTGCACGTCGACGCCGCGTTTCCGCTGGAAGACGCCGGAAAAGCACATGCCCTGGGCGAGACCGGCCGCACCCAGGGCAAGATCGTGCTGACGGTCGCCTAGCGGCGCCAGGACGTGCGCTTGCGCGCGGCGTCCCACACCAGGCCCGCGACGATGACCACGATCGTGACGATCAGGTAGATGTTCTCGGTGTTGCCGTGGTGGTTGCGGAACACCAGCATCAGGAACAGGAAGATCGCGGAGAGGATTCCGCCCCAGCGCACGGCGCCGGGCAGCGTGCCGTGCCAGCCCCACTCGTGCGACGGCTCCTCGTGAGGGTCGACGGCAGGACGCTTGTCCAGTTCCGAGGACGAAGCCACGGTTTCCTCCACTGCTCATCCGGATTACCCGGTCATCGTCGCACATGTGGGTGAGCACGGATGTGTGAGGTCGCGCGCGTACGACTTACCGGTGAAGTCGTACGCCGTCTACGCTCGACGCGGCCCACTCATCCGATCTCTGAAGGCGCCTCGACTTGACCGGCTTCTCTCCCGCCGAGGCCTCCACCCCGGACACGTTCGCTCCCGTCGAGATCGGCCTGCACGGGGTGCGCAAGCGGTTCTCCGACCAGGTGGCGGTCGACGGCATCTCGCTGAACGTCCACGAAGGCGAGTTCTTCTCGGTTCTCGGCCCGTCGGGCTGCGGCAAGACGACGGTCCTGCGCATGATCGCGGGCTTCGTCGACCCCGACGAGGGCCGCATCGAGCTCGACGGCACCGACATGGTCGGCGTCCCTCCGTACCGCCGGGACGTCAACACGGTCTTCCAGTCCTACGCGCTGTTCCCGCACATGTCGGTGTGGGACAACGTCGCCTACGGCCTGAAGCGCAAGAAGATCCGCGGTGCGGAGCTGAAGAAGCGCGTCGGTGAGCACCTCGAACTCGTGCGGTTGTCCCAGTTCGCCAAGCGCAGGCCCACCCAGCTCTCCGGTGGTCAGCAGCAGCGCGTCGCCATCGCCCGTGCGCTCGCCGCCGGACCGCGGCTGCTCCTGCTGGACGAGCCGCTCGGCGCGCTCGACGCCAAGCTCCGCAAGGAGCTGCAGATCGAGCTGATGCGCATCCAGCGCGAGGTCGGCACGACGTTCCTCTACGTCACGCACGACCAGGAAGAGGCACTTGTCCTCTCGCACCGCATCGCCGTGATGAACGCGGGTCGCATCGAGCAGGTCGGCTACCCCGAGGACGTCTACGAACGCCCCGCGACCCGGTTCGTCGCCGGCTTCATCGGCACGTCCAACATCCTCGACGCCGAGGTGTCCGGTGTGGACGGTGAGTTCGCCGCGCTCACCGCGGCGGGCGCGACGAACCTGCGCGCGAAGTTCTCCGGCGGCGTGAGCCACGGCCAGAAGGTCGCCGCGACCGTGCGACCGGAGAAGGTGCATCTGTTCGACACCACCAGCGAGCCGCCCACCGGCTGGTGCGTCCTGCAAGGCGTCGTCCAGGACGTCGTGTACACCGGCGTGTCGACCCAGTTCGTCGTGGACACGCCCGGCGGCGAGCTCGTGGCGTTCGTGCAGAACGCCCAGCGCATCGACGACGCGGGCGCGCCGGGCCAGCCGGTGCGGATGGCGTGGGACCCCGAGTTCACCGTGCTGCTGGACGCCTCCGATGGCTGAGCAGCTCCGGATCGCCCGGCTGTGGGACGTGCACAGCCCGCGCGTGACCCGGCGCGCGATGCTCGGCTCGATGGCATACTTCGCCCTCGCGGCCTGCGCCGTCGGTCCGGCGCCGACCAGCAGCGGCGGCACGAGCGCCGCCAGGGCCGCGAACCTCAAGGACGAGCCGAAGCTCAACTTCTACAACTGGACCGACTACATCGCGCCGGAGACGCTGCCGGGCTTCCAGAAGATCTCCGGCATCGAGGTCACGTACGACAACTTCTCGACCAACGACGAGATGGAAGCCAAGATCGCGTCCGGTCAGGCGGGTTACGACCTGGTCGTGCCGAGCGACAACTTCCTGCGCAGGTTCCTGCGGTCCGGCCTGCTGCAACCGCTGGACCACGACGCGATCCCGAACCTCGTGAACCTGGAACAGCGGTTCGTCGAGGCCGACTACGACCCCGGCAACCAGTTCTCCGTGCCGTGGGCCTGGGGCACCACGGGCCTCGCGTACTCGAAGTCGCAGATCGGCGGCGAGGTCACCGGGTTCGACGCCTACGACCTGCCGAACGCGCAGGGCCGCAGCTCGATCCTCGACGAGGCCCGCGACGGCCTGGCGCTCGGCCTGCTCAAGCTCGGCCACGACCCGAACACCACCGACGCGGAGCAGATCGACGACGCGGCGAACTTCCTGCTGTCGTTGAAGAAGAAACTCGGCCAGATCACCTCCGACGTGATCGAACCGCTGACCTCCGGCCAGGTGCGGCTGGCGCAGTCGTACTCCGGTGACGCGTTCCAGGCGAAGGCGGCCAACGACGACATCGGCTACGCCATCCCCGCCGAGGGCGGACTGTCCTACGTGGACCTCCTGGTCATCCCGAAGGACGCGCCGCACGCCGGGAACGCGCACCGGTTCATCGACTACGTCCTCGGTGCGGAAGCGGGTGCGGCGCTGTCCAACGCGGTCCGCTACGGCAGCCCCAACGCCGCCGCCAAACCGTTGATCGACAAGGACCTGCTGAACGACCCGGTGGTCTACCCGCCGGAGGAGCAGCTGAAGAAGCTGCCGTTCACCAAGGACCTCGGCGGTGAGGCCGAAGCGCGGTACGCCGACGCCTGGACGAAGGTCAAGACCGGCTGACGGGAAAGGTCGCGAACCCCCTGATGGTCGTCGACTCGCGGAACGTGGCCGCCGCGGTCTGGGTGATCCGCGGCCACTTCCTGGCGAGCGCCCGGAAGACGACGTCTCCTTCCATCCTGGCGAGCGACGCGCCGAGGCAGTAGTGGATGCCGCTGCCGAACGCCAGGTGCTCCGGCTGCCGAGCGCGGGTGATGTCGAAGCGGTCCGGCTCCGGGTAGACCTCCGGGTCGCGGTTGGCCGCGGCCAGGATCAGGAAGATCCCGTCGTCGCGCCGCATCCGCCGGTGCAGGTCCGGCACGGCCTCGTGCGCCACGCGGCCGGTGTAGTGGACGGGCGGCGCCCACCGCAGCACCTCCTCGACCGCCGCGGGCGCCAGGCCCGGGTCGTTCTTCAGCAGCTCCCACTGGTCCGGGTGGTCCAGGAACGCCATGGCGCCGTTGCCGATCAGGTTCACCGTCGTCTCGAACCCGGCCAGGAGCAGCAGCAACAACATGCCCAGCAACTCGTCCGAGGTGAGCTTCCGCTCGCCCTCGGCCGCGACCAGCGAGCTGATCCCGTCGTCGCCCGGCCGCCTCCGGCGTTCGTGGATCAGCCGCTCGAACAACGCCATGATCCGCTCGTACGTCCCGCCGAGCGGGCTGCCGCTCGCCGCGCGCATCCCGAACTCGGCGAACGACCTGGTGTCGGACTCCTCGATGCCGAGCAGGTCGCTGATCACCATCACCGGCAACGGCGTGGCGAAGTCCTGGATCAGGTCCATGGAGTCGTTGTCCAGCAACGACTCCGCGATCTTCTCGACCCGCGGCCGGTAGGAGTCGATCAGCTTCGGGCTGAACGCGGGCGCGGCCAGCCTGCGCAGCCGGGTGTGGTCCGGCGGGTCCGCCTCCAGGAACGAGGTCGGCTGCAGGCCCAGTGACGTCATCGCGGGCAGCGAGCTGTCCAGGAACCGCACGCCGAACCGGCGGTCCCGCAGGATCTTGTTGCACACCGCGTGGGACGTCGTGAGCACGAGCCCTGGAGTGATCCAGCACGCGGAGCGGGTCGCCACGCAACCGCCCGCCCTGCAGCCAGGAGATCAGGTGGATGACGGGCTGGTCCATGGTGGCGCGGCGCATGCTGAGCCGTTCGTCGTCGCGCATGGTCTCTTGACGAGCTGCTCGATCGCGTGGATCAACCCCGATCGCGTGGGAAAGCGCTGGTGGGGTGTGGTTCTGCCGACACCGGCCGCCTTCGCGACGTCACCGAGTGACGCCGTCGGGTCCCTCAACGGCATGGCATGATCTGGTTCCGTGTCGCGACGCTGGCTGAAGGCCAACGCCCTGCTCACGCCCACCGGGCTGTGGCTGGGGATCTTCCTGATCGCGCCGTTGGTGATCGTCGTCGAGTTCAGCTTCGCCACGCGGGACACCGGGGTGGCCCGCGCGGTGCTGCCGTGGACGACGCAGGCCTACCTGACGGCGCTCGACCCGGCGTTCCTGCCGATCTTCGGCCGGACCCTGGTCTACGCGGTGGCGACGACGCTGATCTGCCTGCTGCTGGGCTTCCCGCTGGCGTGGTTCATCGCCCGCCACGGCGGCCGGTACCGGACCTCGCTGCTCGCGGCGGTGCTCATCCCGTTCTGGTCGAGCTATCTCGCGCGGATCTACGCGTGGAAGGCGCTGCTGGACGGTGAGGGGCTGGTCAACACCGTGCTCGGGTGGGTGGGGCTGGGGCGCGACGGCGGGTTCCTGCTCACGCACGGCGCGGTGGTCCTCGGGCTCACGTACGGGTTCCTGCCGTTCATGGTGCTGCCGCTGTACGTGGCGTGCGAGCGGTTCGACTTCCGGCTGGTGGAGGCCTCCTACGACCTCGGCCACGGACGCACGTCGACGTTCTTCCGGGTGGTGTTGCCGGGGGTGTTCACCGGGGTGCTGGCCGGGTCGCTGCTGGTGCTGGTGCCCTCGGCCGGTGACTTCGTGACGCCGAAGCTGCTCGGCGGCGTCGACCAGTCGACGTTCGGGTCGGTGATCGACGACCAGTTCCGCGGCGGCAACAACTGGCCGCTGGGCTCGGCGATGGCGGTGCTGTTGCTCGTGCTGGTGGTCCTCGTGCTGTTGCTGCGAGGGCGGCGTGGGGAGGACGTGCTGTGAACCGCCGGCCGTGGGCACTCGCGCTCGTCGTCGCCTTCGTCTTCCTGTTCCTGTACGCGCCGATCGTGTGGCTGGCGCTGGCGTCGTTCAACTCGTCGCGGTCGCTGAGCAGGATCAGCGGGTTGTCGACGCGGTGGTACGCCGAGCTGTTCGACGACACGCGCGTGCTGGCGTCGTTGGAGCTGACCCTGCAGCTCGCGCTGGCGTCCGCGGTGATCTCGACGGTGATCGGGACGCTGGCGGCGTTCGGGTTGCGGCGGGCGTTTCCCGGCCGCGGGCTGTGGACCGTGCTGCTGTCGCTGCCGCTGGTGGTGCCCGAGGTCGTGATGGGCGTGGCGCTGCTGGGGTTCTTCGTGAAGCTCGCCGGGATCCCGCTCGGGTTCGGGGCGCTGCTGTTCGCGCACGTGGCGTTCTCGCTGAGCTTCGTGGTCGTCGTGGTGCGGTCGCGGGTGTCCGGAATGGACGTTCGACTGGAGGAGGCGGCGGCCGATCTCGGGGCTTCGCCGTGGACGGCGTTCCGGACCGTGACGCTGCCGTTGGTGGCGCCCGCGGTGGTGGCCGGCGGGGCGTTCGCGTTCCTGCTGTCGTTCGACGACGTGGTGATCTCGTCGTACCTCACGGGCGTCGGGTCCACGACGCTGCCGGTGTTCGTCTACGCGCAGGCCTCGAAACGCGGCATTTCGCCGGAGATCGTGGCGCTGTCGACGTTGATGGTGACGGCGACCGCGCTGTTGCTGGTCATCGGTGTGGTGGTCGCGTCGTGGCGGGCCCGCAGGGCCGGGGCCACCGCGCAGCTGGTCTGACTTCACCGCGGGGCTGTATCTGGTCCCGCGCCCGCGCGACTTCTCTGGTGACACCGGCAAGTTCTTGGGGGAGACGTGCCGAAGTTGCGCATTCACTTCACCGATCGGGACATCGCGCGCACGCGGTTGAAGCTGGAACCCGATCTGATGCGGGAGATCGTCGGCAGTGCCCAGGTACTGCGGCACCGGGAAGACGACCGGGCCTTCGACCCGTGGCGCAGACGCGTGCGTGAGCTCGCCGCTCGTGACGCGGACCTGCGGACGGCGCTGCACACGGTCCTGTCGACCCGGCCGCAGCGCCTGCACGCCGAAGCCGAGGCCCTGCGCGTCTACTTCAGGTCCGTCATCGAGCCGCACCTGCCGGCGATCGAGGACGCGCTGTGCGCCGAGGTGTCGGCGGGGATCCAGCAGTACCTGCGGCGCGGCCCGGAAGGCCTGCTGGACGTGCTCGGGCCCGCCACCCGGTGGGATCGGCCCGTGCTGTCCGTCGACTCCCCGCACCACGGGGACCTGCACCTCGACGGGCAGGGGATCGTGCTGGTCCCGTGCTACTTCGCCCTGCGCCACCAGCTGGCTCCCGGCCCGGTGCTGGCCTGCCCGATCCGCACCGAGTCCCGGTCGAGGAACGGCGGCCGGGGTGACCACCTGACCGCTCTGCTGGGCTCCACCAGGGCCTCCATCCTGCGGTCGGCGGTCGGCGGGAGCACCACCTCCAAGCTCGCGAAGCTCGTGGGTGTCGCTCCCGCCACGGTCAGTCATCACACCGCGGTGCTGCGCGAAGCCGGCCTCATCACCACTCAGCGCGAGGAGAACTTCGCGCGGCACCTGATCACACCGCTGGGACTGAGGGTGCTCGCCGCCGGGCGATGAGCACCCTCAACCCGTCGTCACCAACAACCCGCGACGGTCCTGACCCACTTGTGGGAACGGATCTTCACGCCGGGGAACCCAGGTGCTCGCTGGCCGCGGTCCACGTAGTAGGCGATGTCGCCCCCGTAGTTCGCCGCCGGGTACATGCACACCCCGGCGTAGGTCGAGCTGTTCCCGTTGTCGAAGACGGCCTGCACGGCGCGCGACGACGACCAGGAGCACCTGATCGACCCGGCCTGCCAGTCGGGGTCGGCGACGGCCCAGGCGCACCGGCTGCTGCTGCCGTCGCTGACCGGCCACGCGCAGAAGTCACCGGAAGGACACGACAGGGCCTGGGCCGAGACGTCGTTCGTCGCCGGCGCGGTGATGGTCACACCGGACTTGGTCTGCGTGCCGGGAGCCGCCGATGCCGTCCCCAGCAACGACACCAGTGCCAAAGCGGCGGCGAACAGCACACAAAGCGCTTTTCTCATGTTTCCCCCTGAGAGATCGATGTGCAGGAGGGAGTCTGCCGAGGCCCGGTCTCGCCCGGGGCGTCCTTCGAATCTCGTCGAAGCGCTTCCACGCGACCTGGACGGGCCGTCAACTTTCGTCGCGCGGATTCGATACTCCAGCGTGCCGCGCGAACATCGGACGTCTCGTAGCTTGGGAGCGTGATTACCGCTGTGCGGGCCAGGGCGGAGGCGTTCCGCGCCGACACGCTGGCCCGGCTCAAAGCACTGACCCCGGTGCGCGTCGCCGGCGACGTGATCGTGATGGTCGCCGCGATCCTGCTCGACCTGTGGCCGGGACCGTGGGCGCAGGAGCCGGCGAAGTCGTCCGGCTGGCTGATCGTCGCCTTCATCGCCTGTTACGTGGCGCTGCTGCTGGCGCGGCACCTGTTGCCCGCGACGACCATGATCGTGGCCGCGGCGATACCGTTCCTCGGGCCCGCGCTGATGGTCGTGCTGAGCTACACGGCGGGGCGGCGGATCGAGTCGTGGGTCAAGGCCGTCGCGGCGACCTCGATCACGTTCGTCGTCGTCATGTTCTCCTGGGACCGCGGGCCGATCGACATCGGTCCCGTCTACGGGATGCTGATCCTGATCACGATCTTCGGCGTGGGGGTGGCACTGCCGTTCCTCGTGGGCCGCTATCTCGCGCAACGCGAGGCGCTCGTGCAGGCGATGCAGGACCGCGAGGCGCGGATGCGGGTCGAGCACAGGATGCTGTCGCGGCAGGTGCGCCTGCGCGAACGCAGCCGCATCGCCCAGGACATGCACGACAGCCTCGGCCACCGGCTGTCGTTGATCTCCGTGCACGCGGGCGCGCTGGCGCTGGACCCGTCGCTGGGCGACAAGCAGCGCGAGGCGATCGGGGTGTTGCGCTCGGCGGCGTTGACCGGCATGGAGGAACTGCGGGCGATCATCGGCGTGCTGCGGGCCGAGGACGGTCCCGACGACGATCCCGCGACACGGACCGTGGAGTCCATCGACTCGTTGGTGGGCGACGCGCGCAAGGCCGGCGTCCTGGTGTCGTTGGTCCGTGGCGGGCAGGCGCACCCGTTGCCGTCACGGGTGTCGCACGCGGCGTATCGCGTGGCGCAGGAAGGCCTGACCAACGCGGCCAAGCACGCGCCGGGTGCCGCCGTGCAGGTCACCGTGAAGTACGAGCCCGACGCGCTGGTCGTGGAGGTGCGGAACAACCCGTCGCGCGGCGGTTCCGCGGCCAGGGAACCGGGCGTCGGACTCATCGGCCTGAGCGAACGCGTGCGCGTGGCGGGCGGCATCCTGCACGTGGGCGCGCTGCCGTCGGGAGGCTTCCGGATCGCCGCGGTGCTGCCGTACGAGGACACGGGACTGCCGGAAGAGCCGGAGGAGGACGCGCAGGACGAGGAGCAGCCGACGCACCAGATCCGCAAGTGGGCAGGCGTCGGCTCGATCGCCGGCGCGTCCATCGTGCTGGCGGTCATCATCGGCGGCTTCACCTACCTCGGCACCCAGCCGATCACCAAGGTCGTGTCGGCCGACGACCTCGCCAGGATCCAGGAGGGCCAGTCGGAAGCCGACGTGATGGCGCTGCTGCCGCACGGCGACGATCCGTTGCTGGCGGGCGGCGAACGCAGCTCGCAGGCCTCCCCGGAACCACCGGGCGCGCACTGCCTCTACCACCTCACCGACGAGCAGTCCTACCTCGACAAGGGCACCCGAGTGGTGCGCTTCTGCTTCCGTGACGGCAAGCTGGTCGAAAAGAAGATCCACGTGCAGAAGGACAAGCCATGATCCGCGTGCTCATCGCCGACGACGAACCGCTGATGCGCGCCGGCATCAAGGCCATCCTCGGCACGGCGGACGACATCGAGCTGGTGGCGGAGGCCGGTGACGGCCGCGAGGCACTGCAGACCGTGCGCGAGCGCCGCGTCGACGTGGCGGTGCTGGACATCCGCATGCCGCGGATGGACGGCCTGGCGTGCGCCCGCGAGCTGAAGGTCGTCGCGCCGTCCGTGCGGGTCGTGATGCTGACGACGTTCGGTGAGGACGAGAACATCGTGCGGGCCCTGTCCGACGGCGCTGCGGGGTTCCTGTTGAAGGATTCGGCGCCTGAGGAGCTGCTACGGGCCGTGCGCGCGGTGCACAACGGTGAGGCTTATCTGTCGCCGATGGTCACCTCGCGGGTGGTCGGCATGGTGGCGACTTCAGGCCAGCCGAAGCGGCAGGAGGCGCAGAAGGCCGTCGCCGGGCTCACCGAGCGCGAGGTCGAGGTGCTGGCGTTGCTCGGGCAGGGCATGTCCAACGCCGACATCGGGGCGAAGCTGCACATGTCCGAGGCGACGGTGAAGACGTACGTGTCGCGGTTGCTCGCGAAGCTGGGGCTGACGAACCGGGTGCAGGCGGCGTTGCTGGCGCGCGACGCGGGCATCGCCAGCTAGCGCGTCCGTTCCCAGAGGATGAACTCTCCGCCTGCATCCACGCTTCCCAGGTGCTGGCCGTCCGGACTGAAGTCGACGGCGACCACTGGCATTTTGTGACCTTCGAGCGTCTGGATCAGCTTGCCGGCGTACGGATCCCACACTCGAACCTCGCCGTCGAGGGTCGCACTGATGAGTGCGTGGCCGTCGAGACTGAACGCGATGGCCAAAACGGAGCCGTTGTGCTCCATCGATGCGCCGAACTGCAGCCCTGACAACGGGTCCCACAGGCGAACCGTGTCACGCGCGGTGGTGGCGAGGAGCCTGCCGTCCGGACTGAATGCCACCGACTGTCCTGAGCCCTCGTGGTCCGTCAGCGGAACGCCGACCGGCGACCGCGTTCTTGGATGCCACAGACGAATTGTCCCGTCGAAGCTAGCGCTCGCAAGCAGATTGCCATCCGGGTTGAACGCGAGTCCTGTGACCGAGTACTTGTGTCCGGTGAGCGGGTCTCCCAGCGGCCTCGGTGTCGAGGTGCCCCACAGAGTGATGTTGGAGCCTCTGGCGCTGGCCAGCGTCTTGCCGTCCTGACTGAAGGCGGTTGCCAACGCCCCCCGCTTCTTCCAGATGGGCGCTGTCTGGTCGTCGGGGTGCCACGCGCACATCTCGTGTTCGGTCGCTGTCAACAGCCACCGCCCGTTTGGGCTGAACGCCAGGGCCCGGACTCGGTCGTGTCGAACCATGTGGATCGTTCTGCAACGAGCCGCCGGTTTGTACGCGTTGATGAACTCCACTGTGTTCGTGGTTCCCACGCAGACGAGGCCAGGTCTGGATGGGTTGAACGCCATGCATGTCACGGCAGTGCTGTGGTGCTCGACCAGTCCTCGCCTGTTCATGGCGCGGAAGGAATGCGCGTGTTCGAAGCGAGGTAGCGGATGTGGCCCAGCGTCGATGACCAGCCGAACCCGGTTCGATGCCGGAGGTTCGTCGGCGAGTGCGGACAACGCCGCCCAGGCGACATCGTCACCGGAGGCGGCGAGGTTCTTCAACTCCTTCAGCCCCATGAGGCGGTACCGCTCGTCCTGGCTGCGCAACAACTGGCGGATCTCCGGCGGCAGGTTGAGCGGCAGCCGAGCGCCTCGTCCGCTGTGTGCGACGTAGATGTCGCCGGTCAGCATGTCGTTGCGGGTCGGAGTCTGGTCGGGCGTGCGTCCGCGGACCCAGTCGTACACGAACGTGTACAGCTCGCCCGCGTCGATCCGGCCGTCCTCGTTGAGGTCGGCCTCGCCGGTGCGAAGCCCTTCGACGATGGCTTGCGTGAAGAGCGACATCTCGTCGCGCTCGAACGCGTGTTGGATCTTCGTGGACGCCGTCATCACTGCGCAGCCACGCCCGGCTGAGTCGCCTGCCAGTTGGTCGATGGCGTCGACGGTTTCGGTGCCCTTCGGGGTGAAGCCCGGCGGGAACGCGCCGCTGTAGCAGCAGTCGAGCCAGACCACGACGCGCCGGGCGGCGCTGTGGTCGATCAGTTCGCGTACCCAACCGGCGGCGATCGCCGACGCGCGCAGGTGGCGGCGGCGGGTGTCGGACATGACGAGGTGGAGCTTGCCGCCCTCGTCCTTGATGCCGTGGCCGGAAACGTGCAACAGGACGAGGTCGTTGCGGCTGGCGTCGGTGAAGGTTTCATCGAGCGCCTGGCGGATTTCCTGGGCCGGTCGGTTCACCAAGGTGGTGACTTCGAAAGCACCGATCTGGGGATGGGCGAGCAGGTCGGCCAGCGCGGTCGCGTCTGTGCACGGTGTGCGCAGGTCGACGAACTCATCGTCGTCGTAGGTGTCCGTCGCGATGAGCAGTGCGATGCGTCGATTGGCCGCCACACCGACGCTATCGTTCGGCCCGTGACGACGATTACCGTAACGTTGCAGCACGACGACCCCGAGGTGCTGGACCGGCAGATCCGCCTGCTTCGCGACGATGTCCGAGGCCTCGACGTCGATGTTGACTTCGCGCCAGGTCCGTCCGCCCCCGAGGGCGCCAAGGGCATCGATCCGCAGACGCTCAGCACGATCATCGTCGCGGTCAGCGGCTCGCCCGTGCTCATCCAGCTCGGCCGGGTGCTGGCGGCGTTCGTCGACCGCGGCAAGTGCAAGGTGATCGTCGAGGACGGCGACCGCAGGCTGGAGATCCAGGGCCCGTTGGACGACACCGGGCGGCAAGCGGTCGAGTCGTTCCTCCGCAAGGAGCTGGGATGACGAGAGGCCGTTCGGGGGTCACCCGAACGGCCTCGAACGTCTCAGTGCCTATACGTGACTTCGCCTGCCGGTTACCAGGCGGTAGATGCCGAGCAGGATGAGCGATCCGACGATCGCCAGCAACCAGGTCCTGATCTCGAAGAACGAGCCCAGGTCGGTCCCGAAGAGCGCGGATCCGATGAAGCCACCGAGAATCGCGCCCACGATGCCGAGCAGCATCGTGATGATGAAGCCGCCGGGGTCGTTACCAGGCATGATGGCCTTGGCGATGGCGCCGGCCAGCAGACCGAGCACAATCCATCCCAGGATGCCCACGGAGAGTCTCCTTCCATCCGCTTGTCGGGGATGGAATGCCCACGAACTGGCGACTTCACGCCTCCAAAACCACTCCGTTATCAAAGTAACGGGCTGTGCCGGGCTCTCAGGCACTCTCCGGAACAATGAGGGGCGATGAGTACTCCACGCACTGTCCTGATCCTGGGCTCGACCGGCTCCATCGGGACCCAGGCGCTCGACGTCATCCGGCGCAACCGCGACCGCTTCCAGGTCGTCGGGCTCGGCGCGGGCGGGCGTCAGCTCGACCTGCTGAAGCAGCAGGCCGCCGAGTTCGGCGTCACCACCGTCGCCGTCGCGAACGGTGCCGAGGTCCCCGGCGTCAAGACGCTGACCAGCATGGTCGACCTGATCGAGGCCTGCCCCGCGGACGTCGTGCTCAACGGCATGGACGGGTCGCGCGGCCTGGAGCCGTCGCTGAAGGCGCTGGAGACCGGCGCCACGCTGGCGCTCGCCAACAAGGAGTCGCTCATCGCGGGCGGGGCGCTCGTGCTGAAGGCCGCCAAGCCCGACCAGATCGTGCCGGTCGACTCGGAGCACTCGGCGCTCGCGCAGTGCCTGCGCGGCGGTGCGCCGCACGAGGTGCACAAGCTGGTGCTGACGGCGTCCGGCGGGCCGTTCCGCGGCAGGAGCCGCGCCGAGCTGGCCGACATCACCGTGCAGCAGGCCATGGCGCACCCGACGTGGTCCATGGGCCAGGTCGTCACGATCAACTCCGCGAACCTGGTGAACAAGGGCCTTGAGCTGATCGAGGCGCACCTGCTGTTCGGGGTGCCGTACGACCGCATCGACGTCGTGGTGCACCCGCAGTCCATCATTCACTCGATGGTGACCTTCACCGACGGCTCGACGCTCGCGCAGGCGTCGCCGCCGGACATGCGGCTGCCCATCTCACTCGGTCTCGGGTGGCCCGAGCGCGTCGCGGGTGCCGCGGCCGCCTGTACCTTTGACACCGCCACCTCGTGGACGTTCGAACCGGTGGACAGCGTCACGTTCCCCGCGGTCGAGCTCGCGCGGCAGGCGGGCAGTGGCGGTGGCTGTCTCCCCGCGATCTACAACGCCGCGAACGAAGAGGCCCTGGCCGCCTTCGTCGCGGGCAAGACGTCGTTCCTGTCGATCGTGGACACCATCGGCCAGGTTCTCGGCGAGGCGAAAGACTGGCAGACCGACCCCGCGGACGTCGCGGAGGTCCTGGCCGCCGAGGACTGGGCACGCGCACGTGCCCGCGAGCTGGTTGGAAGGAACTGACCTCGTGAACTCGATCATCAACGTCCTCGGTGTGCTGTTGTTCGCGTTCGGCATCGCGGTGTCCATCGCGCTGCACGAGTTCGGGCACCTGCTGACCGCGAAGGCCTTCGGCATGAAGGTCACCCGGTACTTCATCGGCTTCGGCCCGAAGCTGTTCTCGTTCCGCAAGGGCGAGACCGAGTACGGCCTGAAGGCGATCCCGGCCGGCGGCTTCTGCGAGATCACCGGCATGACCGCGCTGGAGGAGGTCCACCCGGACGACCGGCCGCGCGCGTTCTACAAGCAGAAGGTGTGGAAGCGCGTCGTCGTGCTGTCCGCCGGGTCGATCACGCACTTCCTGCTCGGCTTCATCATCCTGCTGATCCTCGCGATGTCGCTGGGCCTGCCGAACAACAAGGACCTGCCGGTGCTCGCGCAGGTCTCCGACTGCGTCCAGGACTACACCGTCCCGTTCGACGCGCCGTGCCCCGCCGGTGCGCCGTCGCCCGCGAAGAGCGCGGGCCTCAAGCCCGGCGACCAGATCGTCTCGATCGCGGGCAAGCCGATCGCGACGTGGTCGGACATGCAGAAGGTCACCCGCGACCTCAGCGGCCCGAACGAGTTCAAGGTGCTGCGCGACGGCAAGGAGATCGCGCTCACCGTCGACGTGCCCAAGGTCACCCGCCAGATCTCCGACGGCAAGGGCGGCGTGGAGGTCAAGCAGGTCGGCGCCATCGGCGTGATCGTCCAGCAGGCCTTCACCTACGGCCCGATCGACGCGATCCCGGCCGCCGTGTCGTTCACCGGCGACATGTTCGTGAACACCTGGAAGGGCCTCATGCGCTTCCCGGAGCGCATCCCGGCCGTGGTCAAGGCCATCGGCGGCGGCGAGCGCGACCTCGACACCCCGATCTCGGTCGTCGGCGCCTCCCGCCTCGGCGGCGATGCGGCGGAACGGGGCCTCTGGGCGTTCTTCATCCTGATGCTCGCGGGCCTGAACTTCTTCGTCGGTGTGTTCAACCTCCTGCCGCTGCTGCCGCTTGACGGTGGTCACATCGCCGTCAACCTCTACGAACGGGTGCGAGACTGGTTGAGGAAGCTGCGCGGGATGCCCGCCGGCGCCCCGGTCAACTACATGCGCCTGTTGCCGCTCACCTACGTGGTCATCTTCATCGGCGGCGCCATCACGCTGCTGACCGTGACCGCCGACATCGTCAACCCGATCAGGTTGCAGTGATTTACGAAAGGTGCAAAACCCATGAGTGACGGCGTGATGCTCGGAATGCCGGCACTGCCGCCGCCGGTGCTGTCGGAACGCCGCAAGACCAGGCAGCTGATGGTGGGCAACGTCGGTGTCGGCAGCGAGTTCCCCGTCTCCGTCCAGTCGATGACGACGACCCTGACGTCGGACGTCAACGCGACGCTGCAGCAGATCGCGGAGCTCACCGCGGCAGGCTGCGACATCGTCCGGGTCGCCTGCCCGTCCCAGGACGACGCCGACGCGCTGCCCGCGATCGCCAAGAAGTCCCAGATCCCGGT
The DNA here is from genome assembly GCF_053601075.1 of Lentzea sp. NPDC004789. Lineage (NCBI taxonomy): Bacteria > Bacillati > Actinomycetota > Actinomycetes > Pseudonocardiales > Pseudonocardiaceae > Lentzea > Lentzea sp. NPDC004789. Next base: position 424,385 of record NZ_JBSGBE010000004.1, read on the forward strand.
GATCGCGGACATCCACTTCCAGCCGAAGTACGTCTTCGCGGCCATCGAGGCGGGGTGCGCGGCGGTCCGGGTGAACCCCGGCAACATCCGCAAGTTCGACGACCAGGTGAAGGAGATCGCGGCCGCCGCCCGCGACCACGGCACCCCGATCCGCATCGGGGTGAACGCGGGCTCCCTGGACCCGCGCCTGCTGCAGAAGTACGGCAAGGCCACCCCGGAGGCCCTGGCCGAGAGCGCGATGTGGGAGGCCTCGCTCTTCGCGGAGCACGACTTCCACGACATCAAGATCTCGGTCAAGCACAACGACCCGGTGGTCATGATCCGCGCCTACGAGCTCCTCGCGGAACAGTGCGACTACCCGCTGCACCTCGGCGTCACGGAGGCGGGCCCGGCGTTCCAGGGCACGATCAAGTCCGCCGTGGCGTTCGGCGCCCTGCTGCGCCAGGGCATCGGCGACACCATCCGGGTGTCGTTGAGCGCCCCGCCGGTCGAGGAGATCAAGGTCGGCCACCAGATCCTGCAGTCGTTGAACCTCCGCCCGCGCAAGCTGGAGATCGTGTCCTGCCCGTCCTGCGGCCGCGCCCAGGTCGACGTGTACACGCTCGCCGAGCAGGTCACCGCGGGTCTGGAGGGCATGGAGGTGCCGTTGCGCGTCGCCGTCATGGGCTGCGTCGTGAACGGCCCCGGCGAGGCCCGCGAGGCCGACCTGGGCGTCGCCTCCGGCAACGGCAAGGGCCAGATCTTCGTCAAGGGCAAGGTCATCAAGACCGTGCCGGAGCACGCGATCGTCGAGACCCTCATCGAAGAGGCGATGCGCATCGCCGAGGAGATGGAACCGGTCGAGGGCGGCTCGCCGGCCGTCACCGTCGGTTAGTGCTGTTGAAGGGGCGTCTGAGCAGTGAGGCGCCCCTCACGCACTGTTGGCTGATGCCACACACACGTCTGATCTGGCACGCTAGGTGACGTGCTGAGGCTGGCCGGAGCGCGCGTGCTGGACGAACGCGACCTGATCGACGTACGCGGGGTCTTCGACAACGACCCCGTGGCCGCGTGCATGGTCGCCGCGAGGGTCGAGGTGGCCGGTCTCGACCCGTGGCGTCTGGGCGGTGAGATGTGGGGCTCGGACACCCGCCCGATCCGGGGCAGGGTCGACGGCCTGTGCTTCTCCGGCCCGAACCTCATCCCGCTCAAGGGCAGCGCCTCGGCGATGCGCATGTTCGCGGACCGCGCGCGGCGCCGCGGCCGCATGTGCTCGTCGCTCGTCGGCCCCGCCGAGCAGGTCTTAACCCTGTGGGACGAGCTCCAGCCCGACTGGGGACCGGCCCGCGAGGTGCGTGGTGACCAGCCGCTGATGGCGATCTCCACCGCTCCCAAGATCACCCCGGACCCGCTGGTCCGTCAGGTCCGCCCGAGCGAGCTGAGCCGGTACCTCCCGGCGGCGATCTCGATGTTCATCGAAGAGGTCGGCATCGACCCGTGCGCCGAGGACGGCGGTGCGGGCTACCGCGCGAGGGTCAGCGAGCTCATCGCCGCGGGCCGGGCGTTCGCGCGGTTCGAACAAGGCGAGGTCGTCTTCAAGGCCGAGATCGGCGCCATGTCGTCGCGGGTGGGCCAGATCCAGGGCGTCTGGGTGCGCCCGGACCGCCGGGGCGAGGGCCTCGGCACCGCCGGCACGGCAGCGGTGGCCGACCGGCTCACGCGTGTCCTCAACCGCACGGCCAGCCTGTACGTCAACGGCTACAACCACGTCGCGCAGGCCGTCTACCGCCGAATCGGCTTCGAACAGGTGGGCCAATACGCGACTGTCCTGTTCTGACCGGGCATACTCGCGCGGGTGCGCCTTCTCGCGACGATCACGGTGCTGACCCTGACGCTGAGCGGCTGCGGCCTGTTCAGCTCCGTTCCGGGGGCACCGGAGATCACCAACGACTTCCTGGCGAAGCTCGCGTCCGGTGACGTGCAGGGTGCCGCCGGGCTGACCGACAACCCGAACGACGCCAAGGAGACGCTGGAGAAGTTCCGGGGCGCCTTGAAGCCGAAGGGTCTCACCAGCAAGGTCGACCAGATCCGCAAGAACGGCGAGACGGCGTCGGAGGCGAGCGTCACGCTCGACTGGGACCTCGACAACAACCGGCACTGGACGTACTCGACCAAGTTCGACGTGCGGCAGGAGGGCGACTTCTGGAAGGTGCACTGGCAGTCGTCGGTGGCGCACCCGAAGCTCGCGCCGCAGCAGACGATCAGGGTCACCGAGCTCAAGCCCGACCCGGCGCCGGTGCTCGACCGCGAGGGCACGCCGTTGCTGGCGCCTGAACGCGTCGTGTCGGTCCTGCTCGTCGCGAAGGAGGCCGGTGACGTCGGCAACGTCGCCAAGGCCCTCGCGGACGCGCTGAACCCGCTCGACAAGGCGATCACCCAGCAGTCGATCACCGAGGGCGTCGGCAAGACCCCCGACGGCCAGGCGTACCAGGTGGCGGCACTGCGCGACCCGGACTACCAGTCGGTGAAGCCGAAGATCTACGACCTGCCGGGCGTGCGGTTCAGCTCGCAGACGTCGTTGCTCGCGCCGAGCCGCAACTTCGGTTCCCAGGTGCTGCCCGCCGTGCGCAAGCTGGTCGAGAAGGACATCGCGGGCAACGCCGGGTTCCGGATCGCCACGGTCGACGCGCAGGGCAACGAGGTCGACGAGCTGTTCTCGAAGGCTCCCGAGCCCGCCAAGGCCGTGAACATCGCGCTGTCCCGGGCGATCCAGGCCGCCGCGGAGGACGCCGTCGAACCGCTGCAGCAACCGACCGTGCTGGTCGCCATCCAGCCGTCCACCGGCGACATCCTGGCGGTCGCGCAGAACGACCCGGCCGACGCGCAGGGCGCCATCTCGCTGACCGGCCGCTTCCCGCCGGGCTCCACGCAGAAGGCCGTGACCGCGCTCGCCGCGATCTCCTCCGGCAAGGTCAACGCCGACACGCCGCTGCCGTGCCCCGGCAAGACCACCATCGACGGGCGGCGGATCGTGCCGAACTCCAACGAGTTCGACAAGGGCACGATCCCGCTGCGGTCCGCGTTCGCGTTCTCCTGCAACACGACGTTCGCCCAGCTCGCCGTCGACATGGCCCCCGACCAGCTGCCGAACGCCGCCCTGTCGCTCGGGCTCGGCGTCGACTTCGACGTCGCCGGCCTGACCACGATCACCGGTTCCGTGCCGCCCGCGACCGACGTGGTCGAACGGGCGGAGGACGCGTTCGGGCAGGGCAAGGTGCTGGCGTCGCCGTTCGGCATGGCGCTGGTGGCGGCGTCCATCCAGAAGGGCTCGATGCCGGTGCCGCAGCTGGTGCGCGGCAAGGAGACCAAAGCGGACAAACAGCCCACCGCGCCACCGGTGGCCGCGCTCGACCCGGTGCGGCAGATGATGCGCGAGGTCGTCGAGTACGGCACTGCACCGCAACTCAAGCCGTACGGGGATGTTCGCGGCAAGACTGGTACCGCGCAGTTCGGTGACGGCGTGCACTCACACGGGTGGTTCATGGGCTATCGAGGCGATCTCGCGTTCGCGACGCTGGTCCTGAGCGGTGAGACTTCTACTCCAGCCGTGGAGGTGGCGGCGAGGTTCCTGAAGGCGGTGCCGTGATGACTCGACCAGACCTGCACACGTTGCGGGAGCGCCTGCTCCGCGCGGGTGTCCTGCTCCCGGCTCCGCGCGAGTCGGTCGAGCAGGACGCTCCCGCGGAGCTGCCGTGGATGCGGGGCGAGGACCAGGTCCGAGGCGGTTCCGTCGCCGCCAAGTAGGCTGGGGCACATGGCTGTTCGTGCTCCGCTGCAACCCGGTGTCCAGTCTCCGCGGCGTCAGGTGCCCTCGCGCATCGTGCGTCCCGAGTACGTGGACAAGCCCGCACCGCAGCGCGGCACCGACCCGTGGGTGCAGACGCCGGAGATCATCGAGGCCATGCGGATCGCCGGCCGTCTCGCGGCCCAGGCGCTGCAGGAGGCCGGCAAGGTCGTCGTCCCCGGCGTGACCACCGACGAGATCGACGCGGTGGCGCACGAGTTCCTGTGCGACAACGGCGCGTACCCGTCGACGCTGGGCTACCGCGGCTTCCCGAAGTCGTGCTGCACCTCGCTCAACGAGGTGATCTGCCACGGCATCCCGGACTCCACGGTCGTCGAGGACGGCGACATCGTGAACATCGACGTGACGGCGTTCATCGGCGGCGTGCACGGCGACACGAACGCCACGTTCCTCGCGGGCAACGTCGCCGAGGAGAACCGGCTGCTGGTCGAGCGCACGCACGAGGCGACCATGCGCGCGATCAAGGCCGTCAAGCCAGGCCGCGAGATCAACGTCATCGGCCGCGTGATCGAGGCCTACGCCAAGCGCTTCGGCTACGGCGTGGTCCGCGACTTCACCGGCCACGGCATCGGCCGCTCGTTCCACAGCGGCCTCGTGGTGCTGCACTACGACGAGCCGTCGATGAAGACCGTGCTCGAACCGGGCATGACGTTCACGATCGAGCCGATGATCACGCTCGGCGACTACGAGCACGACATGTGGGACGACGGCTGGACCGTCACCACGAAGGACAAGAGCTGGACCGCGCAGTTCGAGCACACCATCGTCGTGACCGACACGGGCGCGGAGATCCTCACAGTCTGCTGATCACTGCCTTGAGCGCGGCCGCGACCGCCGAGGGCGACGTCGCGGCCGCCAGGTGGTGCGACTCGACGCGCTCGACCGGCCAGCCCAGCGCCTCGGCCTGGTCCGCCGCGTCGTCGTAGGCCGACGACAACAGCACGTACCCGCACGCCCCGGACCACTCGACGACCGGGCGCTGCTCCTTCAGGAACTCCCACGGCACCTCGGGTGCCTCGTCCCGCATCTCCTCGCGCAGCTCCGCGGGCACGAGCCGCAACGGGTCCTCGTCGAACCACCGGTCCCAGCGCGGCAGCCTGCCGTCGCGCACCGACGCCTTCACCTGGCTGACCAGGCCGGGGTCCACGGTCTCGCGCCACGCGCGGCCCGGCGTCGGCAGGTCGGAGTCGAGGAACACCAGTCCGGCCACGTCCAGTTCGAGGGCGTCGGCGAAGGCCGGCAGCAGCGGTCCGGCGCCGCTGTGGCCGACCAGGACCAGCGGGCCGGTGACGCCCGAGTCCTCCAGGGCGTCGGCGAACGCGCCGATCAGCCGCTGGTGCACCGGGGCCTCGTTGACGGTCATCTGCAGGTCGACCAGCAGCACGGTCACGCCGTCGGAGGCCAGTTCGTCGGCGAGCGGGCGCATGCTCGACGGGCCGAGGAACGGGCTGTGCATGAGGACGACGGTGACCATGTGGGTGATGATGGCAGCATTGGCGTCCATGCGGGGCGCGATGTTGATCTGTGGGACGACCTCGGACGCGGGCAAGAGCGTTCTGGTCGCCGGGCTGTGCCGCTTTCTGGCACGCCAGGGCGTGGACGTCGTGCCGTTCAAGGCGCAGAACATGTCCAACAACTCCTTCGTCACACTTGACGGCGGGGAGATCGGGCGGGCGCAGGCGCTGCAGGCGCGGGCGGCGTGCAAAGAGCCGAGCGTGCGGTTCAACCCCGTGCTGCTGAAGCCGGGCAGTGACCGCACGTCACAGGTCGTGGTGCTCGGCAAGGCGGTCGGCGAGGTGTCGGCGCTGAGCTACCGCGGGCGCAAGCAGCAGCTGCTCGACACCGTTCTGTCCACTTTGGATGGACTGCGGGCTGAGCACGAGGTCGTGATCTGCGAGGGCGCCGGATCGCCTGCCGAGATCAACCTGCGGGCGAACGACATCGCGAACATGGGGCTGGCGACGCGGGCGAACCTGCCCGTCCTGGTCATCGGCGACATCGACCGCGGTGGGGTGTTCGCACACCTCTTCGGCACGGTGGCGGTGCTGGACGCGGCCGACCAGGCGCTGGTGTCCGGCTTCGTCATCAACAAGTTCCGCGGTGACCAGCGGCTGCTCGAACCGGGGCTGCACCAGCTCAAGGCGCTCACCGGCCGGGACGTGCTGGGCGTGCTGCCGTGGCGCGAGGAGCTGTGGCTCGACGCCGAGGACTCGTTGTCCTACAACGCCGACGGCGTGGTCGGCCGGCCGCGGCCGCCGGTGAAGGACTGGCTGCGGGTCGCCGTGATCCGGTTGCCGCGCATCTCCAACGCCACCGACGTCGAGGCATTGGCTTGCGAGCCAGGCGTTTCCGTGCGGTTCGTGACCGAGCCGTCACGGCTGGCGGACGCGGATCTGGTCGTGCTGCCCGGTTCCAAGGCCACCGTGTCGGACCTGGCCTGGCTGCGCGAGACCGGCCTGGCGGCGGCGATCCGGCGGTTCGACGGTCCGGTCCTGGGCATCTGCGGCGGTTTCCAGATGCTGTCGAAGCGGATCGAGGACGACGTCGAGTCCAGGAACGGTGTCACCGAAGGGCTCGGCCTGCTCGACGTCGACATCCGCTTCCAGGCCGAGAAGACCCTCGCCACGCCGGCGGGTACGGCGTGGGACGAGCCCGTCACCGGCTACGAGATCCACCACGGTCAGGTGGTCCGCAGCACCGAGCGGCCGTTGATCTGCGAGGAGGGTGCGCAGACCGACCGCGTGCTCGGCACGCACTGGCACGGGCTGCTGGAGAACGACGCGTTCCGCCGCAGGTTCCTCGTCTGGGCCGCCGAACGCGCGGGCCGCGACTTCGTGCCCGGTGAGGTGAGCTTCTCCGCCGCCCGCGAGGCTCAGCTGGACCTGCTGGGCGACCTGGTCGCGGACCACCTCGACACCAAGGCCGTCATCGACCTGCTGGAACGAGGGGCTCCGGCCGGACTTCCGTTCGTGCCGCCCGGCGCCCCACCAGCTGCGGGATAGCCAGCCCGGCGAGCACCAGACCGCCGGCCGCCGCCTGCAGCCCGCTCAGGTGCTCGCCGAGGAACGCCCACGCGGAGAACATCCCGAACACGGGCACCAGCAACGAGAACGGCGCAACCACCGACGACTCGTACCTGCGCAGCAGGAATCCCCACACCCCGAACCCGAGCAACGTCGAGATCCACGAGACGTACCCGATCGCGCCCACGCCGGCCCAGTTCAGGCGGCCGAGCGCGGACACGTCCTCGGTCAGCAGCGACAGCGCGAACAGCGGCAGCACCGCCACCGCGCTCACCCACACCATGAACCGCAACGTGTCGGCGGGCCGCGCGTACCGCATCAGCACGTTCGACACGCCCCAGCACACCGCCGCGGCGATCACCAGCACGAACCCGAGCAGCGGCGACGACAGCCCGTAGTCCCAGGCGATCAGCCCGATCCCGGCGACCGCGAGCGCGATGCCGGTGATCTGCACCGGCTTCGGCCGTTCCCGCAGCACGACGGCGGCGAACACGGCCGTGAAGATCACCTGGCTCTGCAGCACCAGGCTCGACAGCCCGGCCGGCATGCCCGCCTTCAGCCCGATGAACAGGAAGCTGAACTTCGCGACGCCCAGCGCCAGCCCGACCGAGACGACCCACTTCCACGCCACCGACGGTCGTCCGACGAAGAAGACCGCGGGCACGGCCGCGGCGAGGAAGCGCAGGGCGGAGAACAGGATCGGCGGGAACTCGTCCAGGCCGACCTTGAGCACGACGAAGTTGAAGCCCCAGATGGCGGCGACGAGGGTGGCGAGCAGGACGTGGCGCGGACTCATGACTCCGAGCTTGCGGCCGCCGACTGTTTAGCACCAGTTCCGCTTGCTTAGGGTATGGGTTTAGCATCGCTACATGCTCGACCTGGGAAGACTGAAGGCGCTGCACGCCGTCGCCGTGCACGGCACGGTCGGTGCCGCCGCCGAGGTGCTGGGCTACACCCCGTCCGCGGTCTCGCAGCAGATCGCGAAGCTCGAACGCGAAACCCGCACCACGCTGCTGGAACGCCAGGGCCGCGGCGTCCGCCTCACCGACGCCGCGATCCTGCTGGCCGAGACCGCGGGCCAGGTCCTCAAGCTCGTGGAGGAGGCCGAGGTCACCCTGGAGGAACAGCGCGGTGCCGCGATCGGCCGCCTGTGCGTCGGCGCGTTCGCCACGGCCGCCCGCGGCCTCCTCCCGGACGTGCTGGTGAGTCTGGGCGAGCAGCACCCGGCCCTCGACGTCCGGCTCACGGAGATCGACCCGCCCTACGCCACCGAGGCCGTCGCCCGCGGCGAGCTCGACCTGGCGATCGTGCACGACTGGGCCAACACGCCACTGCCGGTGCCGGAGTCGCTGTCCCGCGCGTTCATCGGCGACGACGTGGCCGAGGTGCTGATCCCCGCCGCCAACCCGTTGTCGCGCAAGGAGTCTCTCGAACCCACCGATCTCGCCGGCGAGCGGTGGATCTGCCAGACCGAGGGGTCGATCTGCTTCGACTGGCTGGAGCGGACGTTCCACGGCGCGGGCATCGAACCGGTGGTGGCGTACCGGATCAGCGAGTACCGGACGCAGATCGCCTTGCTGGCCAAGGGGATCGGGGTGGCGCTGATCCCGCGGCTGGGCAGGGGAGAGGTGCCGGACAGCGTCCGGATCGTGCCGTTGCGGCCGACGCCGACGCGGCGGTTGTACGCGGTGTGGCGGACGCAGGCGTCGCGGCGGCCCGCGATCAGGGTGGCGCTGGACGTGATCAGGCAGGTCGTCTGATCACTCCTCGTCGTCGTTCCCGGCGGCACGTTCGCGGGCACGGCGTGCGGTCGCCGCGGCGTGCGCGGCTTTGGTGATGATGAGCAGCTCGATCTCGACCGGCTCGTGGTGGTCGGTGGTGGTACCGACGTCGCCGAGCAGTTCCTCGACGACGGATTCGGCGTACAGACGGGCGATTTCGCGCTTGCGGTCCATCGGCACGTGCATGTCGGCGATCTCGCGCTCCTTGGTCCCCGGCTGCGCCTTGCCGGTGCGGATGCGCTCGACGATCTGCGCGTACTTGCGGCTGATCTTGGTGCGGACGAAGACACCGGGGTGCTGGGCCACTTCGGTGAGGTGCTCGACGTCCAGCGCGAACGCGTCGCGGCCACCGTAGAGGTCCTGGACGCTGGATGCCGCCGCCCGCAGGTACCGGTAGACCGAGGCCTCCTCCTGGGACGCCGCCGCTCTGCTGATCTGCCCGTTGGCCGCCGCGATGGTGGCTGCCTTGGCGGCTGCGGTGGCCGGGCTCTTGCCCGCGAAGTTCGCGACGGCCTTGCGGTTGAGCTCCACGGCGTGCGCGGCCAGGCGGACCGGCACCGCCCTGGTCTGGCCGGTCTCCTGACCACGTCGCGGTCTGCGCCAGTTGGCGAAGTTGTTCAGGTAGTCGTTCATCGTCTCGCCCGCGACGGTCTCGAACAGCGAGGCGGCGGCCGCTGTGTCGTCCTCGTGCTCGGCGGGGATGTCGAAGCTGTCCGTCTGCATGGTCTGCACGTGCACGTGCTCGGACTTCGCGTCCTTGCGCTCCACGACGAGGTTGAGCGGCACGTTGTACCGGCCGCGGATGCTCGCGACTCGTCGTTCGGCGTCAGCGTGCGACTTGCTGGCGCGCAACGCCTTCGCTGCGTCCAGGATCGCCGCCTGCTTCGGGTCGGCCGGCTTGCCGGTGAGCTTCTCCCTGGCCGCGGCCGCCTTGCCCCTGACCCACTTCTTGCCCGCCTCGACCTTGCCCTTCACCCACGCCTTGCCCGCGGCCACCTTCGCCTTCACCTTGCCGCTGATCCCCTTGGCCGCCTTGATGATCGGCCCGGCCAGCGTCAGCCCCTTCTTGATCACCCAGTCCAGCGCCTTGTTCACCGGCTTCTGCAGGGTCTCGATGATCGAGCGGATCTTCGCGCCGATGCCGCCCAGCCCGATCGCGCTGGCGAGGAAGCCGATGATGATCGGGACCATCTGGCCGAGCACGTCGTTGATCTTGTCGACCACGCCGCCCACGTTGCCGCGCACGATGTCGGCCACCGAGTCGATCACGGTGTTGACGAACTTCAGGATGCGGCTGCCGTTGTTGACGAAGAACATCACGACGTCGTAGATGAGCTTGCAGGCCTTGATGAACGCGGCAGCGGGGTTCAGGAGGCCGATCAGCCACGTGATGCCCGCGGTGATGATCTTCGTGATCACGAAGTCCTTCACCTGCTCCAGGATCATCGTCTTGATGTCGCCGAGCTTCTCCAGCAGCATCTGCCACAGGCCGGAGACGCCCTGGGTGGTCAGGACCTGGAAGATCTCGACGCCCTTCTCGGCCGCGGCCATCGCCTTCTCGCCGATCTGGCGGACCAGGCGGTTGCGGATGTTGGTCCAGGTGAGGCCGAAGATCGACGCCAGCAGCTTGACGATGCCGCGCAGGTCGAACTTCTCCGGCAGCTCGATGCCCGCCTCGGCCAGCGCGCCGAACAGCCAGCCCATCAGGCCCTTGCGCAGGTGGTCGAGGATGTTGTCCTTGAACTTGAGGATGCCGCCCTTCACGCCGGCGATCAGGTTGCCGAGGAACTCCACCGGTTTCTTGATGATGTCGCCGACCACTCCGGCGGCGCGTGAGAGCACGTCGCGCAGCATCGCGGCCAGTTCGCGGATCGTGTTGACCACGCCCTTGACGGCGTCGATCGCGGCGTCGACCAGTCCCTTGTTCTCCGCCTGCAACGCCTCGATGCGCTCGTCCAGTCCTTGGCGCGCCTCGACGTACTTGCTGGCCAACGAGTCCACGACGGCGTTCTGCTTGTCGGTGACCTCGCTTTCGAGCTGCTCGAACCGGTCGTTGATCTCCGCGGACGCGTCGGCGCCGACCTTCTGCAGGTCCGGCGACAGCGTCTTCACGTAGGCGGCGATCTCCGCCTTGCCGGACGCGATCCGTTGCTTGGCGAGGGAGAGGTCGCTGCCCACGATGTCGGCGACGCGGGAGATCACGCCGTCCATCTGCTTGAGGTAGAGCTCGCGGCCGGCGGTGTAGAACTCGTTCACCTTGTCCGGCATGCCGAGCAGCTTGTCCTTGGCCCACCGGTAACCGCCGAGCCAGCCGGAGTACCGGTCCTGCTTGTAGGCGTCGACCTTGGCCGCCACGAACCTCTCGAACGCCTGCCGCGCGTCCGCCTCGCCCTTGGTGAACGCCGCGTCGACCTTCGGGTCGATGCCGTCGAGGATCTTCTTCACCTCGGCCTCGGTGGCCGCGAAGATGCCCTGCACGCGCGTGGTCACCTCGGCGCGCTTGGCCTCGTCCTTCGTCTTCGTCTTTCCCTTGTCCGCCACCAGACCCGCGAGGGCGGCGCCCTTCGCGCCCTGCATGCCGGCCACGCCCGCGGCGGTCTCTGCGGCCGCGTTCGCCTTGGCCTGGCCCAGCACCTGCTGTTCCTGTGCGCGGAACTGGCCGGGTGCGGTGTCGGCGTGCGTCGCGGCGGCCTGCTTGGCGTCCAGCGCCTGCTGGAACTGCGGTTCGTTCGAGTGCCGGAGCTGCTCGTCGGTGACGTCGCCCTGTTCCTGCGCCACCTGCTGCTTGCCCGCGCTCAGGTCGGTCTGGGCGGGCGGCGCGGGTTTCGGTGCGGCACCGGCGGCCGGGATCGACGCGGTGGCACCGGGGTTCTCCTGCGTCATCGGTGTGACGGGCTTCGGCACGGCCTTGGACTGGTCCGGCGGTGCGTCGGTGGCCGCCGCGATGTCCTTGGCCTGCCCCTCCTTGCCCTGGGAGACCATGCCCTTCACCTCGGCGGCGACCCCGTCGGCCTTGCCCTGCGGTGCCGTCGCCTCCTGCAGCGTCTTCGGCGACTTCGCCTCGATCGCGCTCTTCACGGCCGCGATGAACGCCTGCTTGTCGAACGACCCGGCCTGCTGCGCGTCCATCGAGTCGACCTTCGCGGCCTTCGCCTGCCCGGCCAGGTCGTCGGCCGGTGCCTGCGCGGCGTCCTGCGCCTCCTTGGCCTTCGCCGCAGCCGGTGGGTGCGCCTTCTTGGCCGCCGCGAACCCCTTCACCTTCGCGGTCACCTGGGCGAACGCCGGATCCGCCGCGGCCACGGCCGGAACCGCCGGCGCCGCGGCGGGTTTCGGGTTCTTGCCGCCGCCGTGCCGGCCCGGTTTCGCACCCGCCTTGCCCAGCGGGGACTTCGCGGGCACCGGTTTCGGCGGTGGCGCGGGCTTCTTGGGCGCCACGGCGTTCGGCCCGAACCCGGTCGTCGTCACGGCCAGCGCGGACGCGGGCGGTTTCGGTCCCTCCAGCGTCACCGGCACACCGGCCGCCTGCGCCGCCTTGAGCCCCTTCTCGACGGTGTCGAGGTCGGGCTCGCCGCGACGGGTCTCCTTCAACGCGGCTTCGATCGCGGCCTCGCCCGGCTGCTTCAGCTTGGCCGCCATCAGCGCGCCCACGGCCGCGTTGCCCGCGTCGCGTTGCAGCGCGAGCAGGGCGTGCAGGCCGGGACCCGCCTTGCGTTTGCCGTCCGTGAGGGCGCCCGTGACCTTCTCTTCGGCTGACCGGCGTGCGGCGACCATGGCACGAGCGTGACCTGGCCGCGCGAGCGGGAACACGACGGCCAGACACACGCGAGGGCAGCGAAAACCGCCCTAAGGGGCAACGATCACGTGCGCCTTCTTGGGCGCCATGACCTTCAGCACCGCCCTGGCCTCGCGGATCACGCCCGCCAGGTCCTTCTTCGCGGTCCTGAAGTAGGGCTCGATCGTGAGCGTCGCGGTGTCCTTGGTCTCCACGACGTTCCACGTGCCGCGCAGGAACCCGTCCACCAGGAACGTCGGCGGGAAGACCCCGTTGCGCACCGCGCCCCACCGCGACCGCGCTTCCTCGCTCATGATCCGGGTCCGGTCGGCGTGCCCCAGCAGCACGTTGTCGAACGACGGCAGCAGCCGTGCGGGTGCGGGCGCGTCCTCGGGCACGATCACCCCGTCCGGCACGTCCAGCAGCACCTTGCCCGCTTCGTTCCGGTACTCCACCAGATCCAGCTCGGCCGCGTGCGCCTTCAACCCGGTCAGCCGCGACCACGCCTGCACGTCCGCGAGCGTGGCCGGTCCGAACGCCCGCAGGTACCGCGTGATCAGCTCCGGCACCGCGGCCTGCGACGGCAGCTCGCGGCCGAGCCACGTGGCCATGGCGACGTTCTGCGGAACGCCGCCCACGCCCCAGATCCCGCGCGGCGGCACCTGGATCATCGGCACCAGCATCTGCGCCTGCGTCGACAGCTCCCGCGCCGTGCACCCGGGGAACCGCTCCGCCAGGAACGCGCCGATCTCCGCGACCGTGCGCGGCTCGGTGTCGATGAACTCCCGTGTGAGCCGCGCGAGCTTGTCCAGGTCGATCTCGACCCGCGTGGCCGGCGGCACCACGGTCCGCGCCCACTTGTCGAGCTCCGGCTGCAACGCCGTGCGCATCAGGTACACGTCGTTCGCCGAGATCAGGTGCAACGTGCCGCGCCACAGCGTCATCCGCACCAGCGAGCGGTCGATGATCAGCTCGCTCAGCGCGTCGAACTCGAACGGCTGAAGCCGCGTCCAGAGCGCGAGGTAAGGCGGCACCGGCGCCTGGGCCTGGAGGCCGCCGAGGTGCTCGACGGCGTCCACGACGGGCAGGTTCGTCCGCTCCAGGAGCAGCTGCCGCGCCAGCAGCGTCCGGTTGAGCGTGCGATGGGAAAGTGTGGTGGTCACAGTGATCCGAAGAACTTCCTGATGTCCTGGACCAGCAGGTCCGGCTCCTCCATCGCGGCGAAGTGGCCGCCGCGGTCGAACTCCGTCCAGTGCACGATCGTGGGGATCATCTTCTCCGCCAGCGACCGCACGGGCGCGCTGATGTCGTGCGGGAAGACCGCCACGCCCGTGGGCGCCGTGGTCGGCTTCTGCTGACCCCACGACGCGGCCTGCTCCTTGTACAGCGCCGCCGACGAGCCCGCGGTGGCGGTGAACCAGTACACGGACACGTTGGTCAGCATGTGGTCGCGGTCCACCGCGTCCTCGGGCACGCCCTCGTTGTCCGTCCAGTCGTGGAACTTCTCCGCGATCCACGCCAGCTGCCCGACCGGCGAGTCGGTCAGGCCGTACCCCAGCGTCCGGGGCCGGGTGCGCTGGACGTGCATGTAGCCGGACAGCTCCTTCTGGTAGTGGTCCAACGACTCCAGCGCCCGCAGCTCCTCCGGCGACAGGTCGTTGACCCCGGACGGCCGGAACGTCTGCAGCATGTTCACGTGCACGCCGACCACCTGCTCGGGGAACACCCGGCCGATCTCCTGCGCGATGCCGGAACCCCAGTCGCCGCCCTGCGTGCCGTAGCGCTCGTAGCCCAGGCCCTCCATGAGCTTCGCGAACGCCCACGCGACGCGCAGCACGTTCCAGCCGGGTTTCCGCACGGGCCCGGAGAAGCCGAAGCCGGGAATCGACGGGATGACCAGGTGGAAGTCCTGCGACAGCGGCTCGATCACGTTCAGGAACTCGACGAACGAGCCGGGCCAGCCGTGGATCAGCAGCAACGGCAGCGCGTCCGGCTTGCGGGAGCGGACGTGCAGGAAGTGGACGCGCTGCCCGCCGATCTCGGTGGTGAACTGCGGGTGGGAGTTGAGCCGCGCCTCCTGGGCACGCCAGTCGAACCCGTCGGCCCAGTACTGCGCGAGCGGGCGCAGGTAGCTCAGCGGGATGCCGTAGGACCAGCCGACGCCCGGCAGATCCTCCTCCGGCCAGCGGGTGCCGGCCAGCCGGGAGCGGAGGTCGTCGACCTCGGCCTGCGGGACCTCGATGCGGAACGGCGTGATCTCCATGGCCCCCACGCTATGAGCTCATGCGGACAGGATCGGTCCGCAATCCCTAACAGAACTTCTCGATCAGCTCCTCGAAGAACCCGCCCGCCTCGATCGCCGCCTTCTCCTGGTCTCCGTCGCGGACCGCGTGCAGCAGCCCGGTGTGCGACACCTGGTCCCCTCCGGGCTGGGTGGTGTCGACAGACGCGGCCACCGAAGCTTTGACGGCCTCGGTCAAGCCCTGGTAGAGCTCTGCCAGAAGCGTGTTGTGCGAGCACTGCACGAGCAGCACGTGGAACGCGGTGTCGTGCTCGATCACCTCGGCCCACTGCTCGGCCTCCATCGCCGCGTCGCGGCGGTGCAGCAGGTCGGTGAGACGGGCCAGTTCGGCCTCGGTGCGGTGCTTGGCCGCCAGGCGTGCGCCTTCCACCTCCAGCGTGCGGCGGACCTGGAGCACCTCCTTCAGCTCCGTTCCGCACATGCGGCGGACCGCGCCGGAGATCTCGCTGGTCGCGCGGACGAACGTGCCGTCGCCCTGCCGCACCTCCAGCAGGCCGGCGTGTGAAAGCGCGCGCACGGCTTCACGAACCGTGTTCCTGCCCACCCCGAGCGCGGTGACCAGCTCGGGCTCGGGCGGGATGCGCTGCCCAACGGGCCATTCGCCGCTGGTGATCGCGCCGCGCATCTGCTCGATCACCTGGTCGACGAGGCCTGCCC
The DNA here is from genome assembly GCF_053601075.1 of Lentzea sp. NPDC004789. Taxonomy (NCBI): domain Bacteria; kingdom Bacillati; phylum Actinomycetota; class Actinomycetes; order Pseudonocardiales; family Pseudonocardiaceae; genus Lentzea; species Lentzea sp. NPDC004789. Next base: position 439,764 of record NZ_JBSGBE010000004.1, read on the forward strand.
GTCGGGTAGTGGCCAACGGCACAGCGTCATCCTTTCATCCGAACATCCCATGTCTGCGATAGTGGTGCGCGTGATGATTCAGCAGACGACCATTGCCGCACAGACTGCCACCGATCCAGGTAGCAGGGTGACGGTCGTCAAGAATCGTCACGTTCCGCTGGTCGGGTCCACGCTGCTCGCGATCGGGGTCGCCCTCGCGGCGGCGAATCTCCGCCCTGCGGTCACCAGTCTGGCCTCGGTGCTCGGCGATGTCCGCGCCGCCCTCGGCGTTTCCGCCGCTTGGACCAGTGCGTTGACGGCCGTTCCGGCGCTCTGCTTCGGCTTCGCGGCGTTCGCGGCCCCCTGGCTGGGTCGCCGCCTCGGCATGGCCCGTGCGATCGGACTGTCACTGGGGGTGCTCACGCTCGGCCTGGTGCTGCGCGTGATCGACGGTCCGTGGGTCGTGCTGGGCGGCACCTTCATCGCCTGCGCGGGCATCGCGGTGTCCAACGTGCTGATCCCCGTGGTGGTGAAGGCTTCCTTCCCCACGCGCGTCGGTCTGATCACCGGTGTCTACACGGGAACGCTGGCCGCGGGTGCCGCGCTGGCCGCCGCCCTCACGCCCCGGCTGGAGGACCTCCTCGGCTCGTGGCGCCTGGCCGTCGGCTCGTGGGCGCTGCTGTCGGCCGGTGCGGTGATCGTGTGGTTCGCCGGCGCCCGCCACGGTTCGGAGGCCTCGGTCGTGCGCTCGGCCACGCCGGTCGAGAAGCGGTCGTTGCTGCGCAGCCCGCTGGCGTGGGTCATCACGGTGTTCTTCGGCCTGCAGTCGCTGTTCGCCTACACCGTCATGGGCTGGCTGCCCGCGATGCTCATCGACGCCGGCGTCGACCGGAACACCGCGGGCCTGCTGCTCGCCATCACGATGCTGCTCGGCGTCCCGGTCAGCCTCTTCGTGCCGCCGATCGCCGCCCGGTTCTCCAGCCAGGCGCCGATGGTGCTGGTGCTCGGCCTGCTGTCGTTCGCGGGCATCCTCGGCATGCTCGTGGCGCCCGCCGCCGCGCCCGGCCTGTGGGTCGTGCTGATCGGGTTCGGCATGGGCATGTTCCCGCTGGCGCTGCTGGTCATGTCGCTGCGCACGAAGTCCACTTCGGACACCGCGCGGCTCTCGGCGATGGCGCAGAGCCTCGGCTACCTGATCGCGGCCACCGGGCCGTTCGCGTTCGGCGTGCTGCGGGACGCCACCGGCTCCTGGGCGACCTCGCTCGTGCTGCAGCTGGTGCTGCTGGCCGCGCTGACCGGACTGGGCATGATCGCGGGCCGTCCCCGCTACGTCTAGAACGGTCAGGAATCGAGAAGCCCCGGCGTTCGTGCCGGTCGTAGCGTTGCCGTCATGGACATCAACATTCACGCCACGTTCCTCCCGCACACCGACCCCGACGCCTCGCTGGCGTTCTACCGGGACCTGCTCGGCTGGGAGGTCCGCGCCGACGTCGGCCAGGGCGCGATGCGCTGGATCACGGTCGCCCCGGCCGGTTCGTCGTCCGCCGTCGTGCTCGAACCGCCGGCCATGGCCGAGGGACTCACCGACGCGCAGCGGACCGCCATCGCCGAGATGATCGAGGGCGGCTCGTACGGGTACATCCAGCTGTCCACGCCCGATCTCGAAGGCGTCTTCGACAAGCTGCAGGCGAACGGCGCGGACGTCGTGCAGGAGCCGACCGACCAGCCGTGGGGTGCGCGCGACTGCGTGTTCCGCGACCCGGCCGGCAACAACGTCCGCATCATCCAGGCCTAATTTGAGACGAAACCGCGGTGCAGCACCGTGAGCTGGTCGGCGAGGTAGCGGGCCCATGCCTTCGCCCGGTCCCAGTCCGGTGCCTGCCCGCCGAAGCTGACGGGCCGGCTGGTCCCCAGCTTGCGCACCATGCGCGTGACATCGGTCGGTAAGGGTGGTGTGCCGCGGTGGAACAACCACATGGGCGTGTGTTTGAGGGAAACCTTGTGCCGCCGCACGAACCGATGCGCATCGCGGGTCGCGGCGTCGCCCATGATCACGGCACCGAACCCGTGCAGCGTGTCGGCGGCGGCGACCGAGAGCACGGTGACTCTCAGCCCGCAGCCCGCGAGCTCGGTGCCGATGATCTGGGCGATCTCGTCGGTGGCGGCGATTTTCGAGGTGTACGCGACGAGGACTCTGTCAGTCATCGCTGCATCGTTGTTGGCGAAGGGGGCCAACGGCAGCGGCGGAAGTCCCTGTCGCTTGAGGCCTTCAGTCCAACGGCAGGTTCAGCAGCGCGTTCTCGACCAGTTCCGGCATCGCCGGATGGATCCAGTACTGCCCACGTGCCATGGACTTCGCGTCCAGCCCGAAGCTCATCGCCTGGATGAGCGGCTGGATCACGGTCGACGCCTGCGGCCCGATGATGTGCGCGCCGAGCAGCTGCCCGGTGGCGGGGTCGGCGAGCAGCTTCGCGAAACCGGTCGTGTCCTCCATCGCCCAGCCGTACGCGATGGACGCGTAGGCCTGAGACGAGGTGACGTACCGGATTCCCCGCGCCTTGGCCTGTTCCTCGGTGAGACCGACGCTCGCGATCTGCGGGCTGGAGAACACCGCGGCCGGCACGAACCGGTGGTCGCTCGCCATCGGCTCGTCCGGGTTCAGCAGGTTGTGCTGCACCACACGGGCTTCGTGGTTCGCGACGTGCTTGAGCTGGTAGTCGGAGCTGATGTCGCCCAACGCCAGGATGTGCGGCTGGCTGGTGCGCTGGAACTCGTCGACCTTGATGCGGCCGTCGTCGTGCAGCTCGACGCCCGCCTTGGCCACGTCGAGCAGGTCGGTGTTGGGCTGCCGGCCGGTCGCGACGAGAAGCTGCTCCGCCTCAACGGTTTCCGCGCCGTCCGGGCCCTCCAGGTGCAGGCGCACACCGGTCGCGGTCTTCTCCGCGCGGATCGTCTTGCGCTGCAGGCGGACGTCCCACTTCGTCTTCGCCACGTCGGTGAACCGCTGCGCGATCTCCAGGTCCTCGTGGCGCAGCAACAGGTTCGAGCGCGCGATCACGGTGACCTCGACGCCGAAGCTGCTGAACACGTGCGCGAACTCGGACGCGATGAACCCGCTGCCCAGGATGACCAGGCTCTTCGGCAGCTCGTCGAGCCGCATGATCGAGTCGCTGGTGTGGAAGCCGGTGGTGTCGATGTCGGCGATCTCCGGGACCGTCGGCCTGCTGCCCGCCGCCACGACGATCCGGTCGGCGGTGATGGTCTCGCCGGTCCCGGTGTCGATGGTGTGCGCGTCGACGAACTTCGCGGTGCCCTCGTAGACGGTGACGTTCGCGTTCTCGTTCGCGCGCCAGTTGCGGCCGCCCTCGGCGATCGGGTCGATGCGGCCGAAGATGCGGTCGCGGATCTGCGGCCAGTGCACCGCGTCGAGGTGGGCGTCCACGCCGAGCTTCTTCGCGTTGGCCGGCGCCGCGGCCTGGTCGGCGGTGTGGACGAACATCTTGGTGGGGATGCAGCCCACGTTCAGGCAGGTGCCGCCGAAGGTCCCCTTCTCGAGGATGGCGATGTCCCAGCCCGCCATCGCCTCGTTCGGGATGGAGTTGCCGGAGCCGGTACCGATGATGACCAGGTCGAAGTGCCTCACATGTCGATCCAACCACCTCCGGCGCGGCGGTGTTCCCCGATGCGGTGTTACGCGGGCCTTACGGGCAGCGCCTCCGCGGCGAACGTGCGGCGGTAGGCGTTGGGCGAGACCCCGACGTCCTTGTGGAAGTGGTGCCGCAGCAGGGCGGCCGTGCTGAACCCGCTCAGGTGCGCGATCTCCTCGACGGAGAGCGAGGTCTCCTCCAGCAGCTTGCGGGCGTGCAGCACGCGTTGCGCGGTCAGCCAGCGGACCGGCGTGGTGCCGGTCTCCGCGACGAACCGCCGGGCGAAGGTGCGCTCGGACAGCCGGGCGCGGCGGGCGAGATCGGCGACCGAGTGCTCGGTGGCGATCGACTCCAGCATCGCGTCGAGCACCGGTTGCAGGCTCATCGCCGCGTTCACCGGCACCGGCATGTCGATGAACTGCCGCTGCCCGCCCTCGCGTTGCGGCGGCACCACCATCCGCCGCGCGATCGCGGTCGCCGGTCCGGTGCCGAGCTCGCGGCGCACCAGGTGCAGGCAGGCGTCGATGCCCGCCGCGGTACCCGCGCTGGTGACGATGTCGCCGTCGTCGACGTAGAGCACGTTCGGGTCGACCTGTGCCTTCGGGAACCGTTCGGTGAACGCGGCGGCGTGGTGCCAGTGCACCGTGCACGGCCGGTCGTCGAGCAGCCCGGCCTCGCCGAGCAGGAACGCGCCGCTGCACACCGAGAGCAGCGTCGAGCCGTTCGCGTGCGCTTCGCGCAACGCCCGCAGAACCGCCGGCGGGTAGTGCTCGCGCAACCTCGCCGCGGGCACCGCGACGAGATCGGCGCCGACGAGGGCGTCCAGCCCGAACTCGGGGATCAGCCGCACGCCCACGTTCGCGCCGACGGGTTCGCCCGGCCGTTCCCCGCACACCCTGAACTCGAACGACGGCACGCCGTCCTCGGTGCGGTCGATGCCGAACACCTCGCACACGACGCCGAACTCGAACGGCGCCACCCCGTCGATCAGCACGACCGCAACGCTCCGCAGCATGGCAGGATCTTAGCGAACGGTGTCACCGCTGCCACTGTTGGCAGTATCTGAGCTATCGCTAACTTGGCGCCATGACCAGTCAAGCAGGTGACCTGCAGAAAAAGGGCGTCGTCGAGCTGACGATCGCCATGGTGCTGTCCGGCACCATCGGCGTGTTCGTCTTCGAGTCCGGCGCGCAGCCGTTCACCGTGGCGTTCTGGCGGTGCGTGTTCGGTGCGATCGCCCTGGGTCTCCACTGCTGGATCCGGGGCTTCTTCCGCGACACCGGTTTCACCCGCGCGACGTTCCTGCTCGCGTTGGCGGGCGGCGTCTTCCTCGTCTACAACTGGGCTTTCCTGTTCTCCGCCTACGCGAAGACGTCGATCTCGCTCGCCACCGTCGTCTACCACACGCAACCGTTCTACGTCGTGCTGCTGGGTGCGTTGGTGTTCAAGGAAAAACTGACGGCCGTCAAGCTCGGCTGGATCGCCGTCGCGTTCATCGGCGTCGTGCTGGTCACCGACATCACCAGCGTCACGGTCAGCGGGGACTACCTGCTCGGCATCGGTGAGGCGCTGCTGGCGGCGTTGCTCTACGCGTTCGCGACCATCATCGCCAAGCGGCTCAACGGAATCCGCCCGCACCTGATCGCGCTCACCCAGGTGGCCGCCGGAATCGCCCTGCTGCTGCCGTTCGTCGACTTCTCCGGCACGGCGTCGATCGGCGCAGGCTGGGCGTGGCTCGCCGGCATCGGCGTGATCCACACCTGCGTCATGTACATCCTGCTGTACGCGAGCTACCAGAAGCTGCCGACGTCGTTGATCGCCGTGCTGTCGTTCATCTACCCGGCGGTCGCGATCGTCGTCGACATGACGGTGTACGGCACCAGGATCCACCCGCTGCAGATCGCCGGGATCGTGCTGATCTGCGGCGCGAGCCTGGCCAACTCGCTGGGCACGGCCCAGCGAGCCGGCCGGGCGGTCAGTGCTGGTAGGTCGGCGTGATGATCGCGCGCGCCAGCGTGTGGAACGCGAGGTTGAAGCTCACGACCGCGGGCGAGGCGTCGCCGTCGACGTCGAGCTTGTCGACGTCGACCGCGTGCACCACGAAGTAGTAGCGGTGCGGGTGGTCGCCCTTGGGCGGGGCGGCGCCGCCGAACGCCTTCGTGCCGTAGTCGGACCGCACGTGAAAGGCGTCACCCGGCAGCGTGGCGTCGGAGCTGCCCGCACCGGTGTCCAGCGACGTGGTGGTGACGGGGATGTTCACGGCCACCCAGTGCCAGAAGCCGGACGGGGTCGGCGCGTCGGGGTCGAAGCAGGTGACCACGAAGCTGCGGGTCTCGGCGGGGAAACCGGACCACGAGAGCTGGGGTGAGGTGTTGCCGCCCTCGAAGACCTGGGCCTCGGGGAGCTGCTCGCCGTCGCGCACGTCCGCCGAAGTGACGTCGAAGGTGCCGACCGAAGGGAGCAAGGCGTAGGGGTCGGGAGCGACTGGGCGCTCGAGGCTCATCTGAACTCCTCCTTTTTGTGATCAGTTCGAGCCTATCCCCGTGCAACCATGAGGGCCTGCGCGGCGTCCTCCGCGTGGAGGGGGAAATACGATGTCCAGGTTGCGGCTTGTTGCTGCATTTGCGTTGGTCGCCGGATTGGTCGCATGTGGAGACACGCCCGGTGAACAATCCGGTGGTCCGGTTCTCACGACGTCCTCACCGGCGCCGGCGACAACGACCACCACCGCGACACCCGAGCGGCTCAAGCGGATGTTCGAGCCGCCGTACACGTTCGGCAAGACGCAGGCTCACGCGCCCGCGACCGTCGACGGCATGGTTCCGGTCGTCACGCACATCGCGACCGACAAGCCGTACGTGTTCATCACGATCGACGACGGTGCGGTGCAGCACCCGAAGGCCCGCGAGCTGATGATCAACGCCGGGGTCTGGCCGTCGGTGTTCCTCAACACCAAGTACGCCGAGGGGCACAAGGCCTACTTCAAGGAACTGCCGGTCACGGTCCAGAGCCACACGACCGACCACCCGAACCTCCAGGGCAAGCCGTACGAGTTCCAGCGCAAGGAGATCTGCGACAACGCGGACTTCCTCACCGGCGACTACGGCAAGCGCCCGACGCTGTTCCGGCCGCCGTTCGGCAACTACGACACGAACACCCGCAAGGCCGCGGCGAGCTGCGGGTTCAAGGCGCTGGTCAACTGGACGGCCGCGGTCAACGACGGGCACGTGCAGTTCCAGATGGGCGACAGGCTCAAGCCGGGTGACATCGTGCTGATGCACTTCCGCACGACTTTTGTCGAGGATTTCACCGCATTCCTGAACCGCGCCAAGCAAGATGGACTCACTCCAGTACCGCTGGAGGACTTCCTGGGGTAGTTGATCGTGAACTGGGGATTTGCATGAAGAAGTTCTTCGCTGTGCTCGTCGCCGCTGCCATGGCGGTGACGTTCGTTCCGAGTGCGTCGGCGGCGGGCTATGCGCAGCTGACCGGCGTTCACACGGAGCACTACGCGACGTTCGACCGCGTGGTGTTCGACCTGACCGGCGGCCAGCCGAACGTCAGCCTGGAATCGGTGGGTTCGCTGGAGAACTGCGCCTCCGGCAAGCCCGTCAACGCGACGGGCGTGGAGTTCCTCCAGGTGCGGCTGCAGCCGGCCGACGGCAACCTCTACCGCGGGTCGCGCAACTTCACGACCGGGCTGCCGACCGCGCAGAGCATCGCGTTCACCTGCGACTACGAAGCCGACCTGGCGATCGCGATCGGGGTCGACCACCACAGCCCGGCCTACCGCGCGGGCTTCCTGACCGGTCCTCTCCGCTACGTCGTCGACATCGATCAGAAGCCCTGACGCAACTGTGACGCGGGTCACGCGTCTGTTCTTTCATCGAGTAGCCCTGAGAGGGGGCCAATGATGAGGAACAGACGCTTGGCCGCGGTGCTGCTGGCAGTGCTGACGGTCTTCACGTTCGTCCCGATGGCGTCGGCGCAGAGCACGCCGACGCTGTCGAACATCCGGACCGGCCGCAACGCCGGGTACGACCGGGTGGTGCTGGACCTGTCCGGAGCGACCCCGGACTACCGGGTCAGGGAGGTCACCGGCGTCGCGAGCTGCGGTTCGGGCGCGCCCGTCGCCATGCCCGGCAGCAACGAGATCCTCGCGGTCAACGTGATCGGTGCCGCCGCGCACGACGAGAACGGCAACCCGACCTACACCGGGTCGCAGAACTTCGCGACGCCCGATCTCGTCAACGTCCGCCGGGTCGCCCTGACGTGCGACTTCGAGGGTGTGCTCGGGATCGCCGTCGGCTACAACGACCCCAACGCCTGGCACCGGGTGTTCACGCTCACGAGCCCGTACCGGCTCGTCATCGACATCGGGCAGTACTGACGCGAAAAGCCTCGCGGGGGCAGCAGTCGCCGCTGCTGCCCCCACGAGGGGTCTACCCGTGAACCGTTACGCCGCAACGGTTGCGGTGGATTCCTTCGACAACGCGTGCTCCAGCACCTCGGACACGTCCGAGACGAAGTGCACGGTCAGCTGCTCGCGCACCGACTCCGGCACGTCGTCCAGGTCCGGCTCGTTGCGCTGGGGCAGCAGCACCGTCGTGATGCCGGCGCGGTGCGCGGCGAGCAGCTTCTGCTTCACGCCACCGATCGGCAACACCCGGCCGGTCAACGAGATCTCGCCCGTCATCGCCACGTCCGACCGCACCGGGCGGCCCGACAGCAGCGACGCCAGCGCCGTCGTCATCGTGACGCCCGCCGACGGACCGTCCTTCGGCACCGCGCCCGCCGGGACGTGGATGTGCACTCCCCGGCCGTCCAGCGCCGCGGCCTTGTCGTCGTGCGCACGCAGGTACGACAACGCGATCTGCGCGGACTCCTTCATCACGTCGCCCAGCTGGCCGGTCAGCGTCACGCCCGAGGCACCGGTGTCCTTGGGTGCCAGCGAGGCCTCGATGAACAGCACGTCACCGCCGACGCCCGTGACGGCCAGACCCGTTGCCACACCGGGAACCGAGGTGCGCTCGGCCGACTCCGGCGTGTTCTTCGGGCTGCCGAGGTACGACTTCAGCGACGGCTGGTCGACCGCGACCGGCAGCTCGGCGTCGCCCAGCGCCACCTTCGCGGTCACCTTGCGCAGGATCCGCGCGAGGGCCCGTTCCAGTTGCCGCACACCGGCTTCGCGGGTGTACTCGCTCGCCAGCTGGTGCAGTGCCGGCCGGTCGAACGTGACGTCCTCCGGCGCGAGGCCGGCGCGCTCGATCTGGCGCGGCAGCAGGTGGTCGCTCGCGATCGTGACCTTCTCGTCCTCGGTGTAGCCGTCGAGCTGCACCAGTTCCATGCGGTCGAGCAACGGCGCCGGGATCGACTCCAGCACGTTCGCGGTCGCGAGGAACACCACGTCCGAGAGGTCGAGCTCGACCTCCAGGTAGTGGTCGCGGAACGTGTGGTTCTGCGCCGGGTCCAGCACCTCCAGCAACGCCGCCGTGGGGTCGCCGCGGTAGTCGGAGCCGACCTTGTCGATCTCGTCGAGCAGCACGACCGGGTTCATCGACCCGGCCTCGCTGATCGCGCGGACGATCCGGCCCGGCAGCGCGCCGACGTACGTGCGGCGGTGCCCGCGGATCTCGGCCTCGTCGCGCACGCCGCCCAACGCCACCCGCACGAACTTGCGGCCCATCGCCCGTGCCACGGACTCGCCGAGCGACGTCTTGCCGACACCGGGAGGCCCGACCAGGGCCAGCACGGCGCCGGAACGACGGCCGCCGACGACGCCCAGGCCGCGGTCGGCTCGGCGCTTGCGCACGGCCAGGTACTCGGTGATGCGCTGCTTCACGTCGTCCAGACCGGCGTGATCCGCGTCGAGCACCTCACGCGCGGCCTTGATGTCGTAGGCGTCCTCGGTCCGCTCGTTCCACGGCATCTCCAGGACGGTGTCGAGCCACGTCCGGATCCAGCCGACCTCAGGCGACTGCTCGGAGGTGCGCTCCAGCTTGTCGACCTCGGCCAGCGCGGCCTTCTCGACCTTCTCCGGCAGGTTCGCCGCCTCGACGCGCGCCCGGTAGTCCTCCTGCTCGGTCGCCGGCTTGCCGTCGAGCTCGGCGAGCTCCTTGCGGATCGCGGCCATCTGCTGGCGCAGCAGGAACTCCCGCTGCTGCTTCTCGACGCCTTCCTTGACGTCCTTCGCGATCGTCTCGTTGACGTCCAGCTCGGTCAGGTGCGCCTTGCCCCACTCCAGCAGCCGCTCCAGCCGCGTGGTGACGTCGCTCGTCTCCAGCAGCCAGATCTTCTGCTTCTCGTCGAGGTACGAGGCGTAGCCCGCGAGGTCGGCCAGCGCCGACGGGTCCTTGATCTGCTGCACCGAGTCGACCATCTGCCACGCACCGCGCGTCTGCAGGATGTTCGTGACGAGGGCCCGGTACTCCTTGGCCAGCTCGCGGGTCCGCTCGGTGATCGCCGGCTCGTCCGCGACCGTCGCCTCGACCCACAGCGCCGCGCCCGGCCCCGTGGTGCCCGTGCCGATCCGCACGCGCTTGGTGCCGCGCACGACGGCGGCCCGTTCGCCACCTGGCAGGCGGCCCACCTGCTCGATCTCGGCCAACGTGCCGACCGAGGCGTACTTCCCGTCCAGACGTGGAACGAGCAGCACTTGATGATTCGCGGCCGTCGTCGCGGCGTCGACGGCCGCGCGGGCCTCGGCGCTGGCGTCCGCACCGGAGATGCGGATCGGCACCACCATGCCGGGCAGCACCACAACGTCGTCCAGCGGCAGCACCGGCAGGGCCAACGTCTCGCCCATCACATCACCCTCCAAAGTTGAGTCTGTACCGCTCAACCAACTTCAGCGGGGTGGTGTTCCCCTCGGGTGTTCGCTGTCAGCGAGCGCCGCACAACGGGTGACGTCGGTGGACACTCGTGTGCACACCGGGTGAGGATGCGCGCGTGATGGAAGAGCTGAAGTGGGTCCCCTCCACGGTCGACGTCACTCGCCCGAGCGTGGCGCGGATGTACGACTACTACCTGGGCGGTTCGCACAACTTCGAAGCCGACCGCGCCGCCGCCAAGCAGGTGGAGCAGATCTTCCCCGGCATCGCCCAGAGCGCGCAGGCCAACCGTTCGTTCCTGCGCAGGGTCGTCCGCCACCTCGTCGCCGCGGGCGTCGACCAGTTCCTCGACCTGGGCTCCGGCATCCCCACCGTGGGCAACGTCCACGAGATCGCCCAGCAGGACGACCCGTCCGCCCGCGTGGTCTACGTCGACTACGAGCCGGTCGCCGTGTCGCACAGCAACGCCCTGCTCGCGGACAACCCCAACGCCTCGGCCATCCTCGCCGACCTCCGCGCGACCTCCACCGTGCTGGCCGGCGCCCGCGAGACCCTCGACTTCTCCCGCCCGATCGGCGTGCTGATCATCGCGGCGCTGCACTTCGTCCCGGACGCCGACGACCCCTACGCCGCCGTGGCCGAGTACATGGCGGGCCTGCCGTCCGGCTCGTACCTGGCGATCACGCACGCCACCTGGGACAGCCTCACCGAGGAGGAGTCGCAGGAGGCCCGCAAGGTCGCCCAGATCTACAGCAACTCGGACAACAGGCTCGCCATCCGCACGCACGCCGAGGTGAGCCGGTTCTTCGACGGGCTGGAGCTGCTGGAGCCGGGCGTCGTCACGGTGGACGAGTGGCGCCCGGACTCCTTCGAGGACCACACGGGCATCTACGGCGCGGTGGCCCGCAAGCCCTGAAGCAGGCGGTCCCTGATCTCGTTCGTCTCGTGGTCGGTGAGGGTGCGTTCCGGTGCCCTCATCACCACGCGCAGGAGCACGTTCTTCTGCCCCGGCCCGGCGTTCAGCCGTCGACGGACGTGCTCCGGCAGCTCCTCGGCGGGCGTCTCGCTGAGGATCGTGATCTCCTCGATCACGTCCTCCGGGACGAGCGCGCGGATCCGGTCGCCGAGGGTCTCGACGTCGTCGGTGTGGTGAGCCGTGATCGAGATGTCCCTGATCGCGGCGGGATGCCGGGAGATCGGGCGGTAGGGCGCCAGGTCGTGCATCTGCGCCGCGATGCGCGGGTCGGGGTTGCGCAGCAGCCGGATGTCCGGGATGCCCTTGCGCAGCATGAGGATCCGGTCCAGTCCCCATCCCGTCGCGAGGCCGTGCGGGTGGTCCTTGAGCACGTGCCGCGCGGCCCTTCCGCCTTCGCCGATCTCCACCCACTCGCCGTTGTGCTCGACGTCGATCTGCTTGCCGTGCGTGGTGTACGGGTGTTGCGCGTCGACCATGCGGTAGCGCTTGCCGGGCAACAACGTCGTGACGACGGTGTCGACGAGCTCTTCGAGCCGCTCCTGGCGTTCGCTGATCCGCCAGACGTCGAGCTGGTGCGGTGTGCCGGTGTGCAGGCGGTCGACCGTGTCGCGGCGGTAGACGAGGCCCGGGCAGACCAGCGTCACGTCCGGCGTGGCCGTGCGCAGCGACGGCGGGATCATCGCCGTGGTGTGGCTGCGCAGCATGCACGTCTCGCTGACGTACCTGGTGTAACGGGTCTCGCGGGTGATCGCGTCCGCCGGATAGCCGAGGTGCTCGTAGTTGTGCTCCACCGGGACGAGCGGGTGGTGGCGGACTTCCACGGGGTGGTCGAGCGCGGCCTTGAGGTCGGCGACCAGCAGCTGCATCGCGTGCGGGCCCTGCGCGGGGTCGCTGAGGTCGCGGACGTTCAGGGCGTGCACGAGTTCATCGGTGCGGTACATGGGACTTCCCGTCTCTGGTCTGGGTTCTGCGGATGCGGAGTCCCCCGACCGACGGGAAGGTTCTAGGCGCGCGCCACCGCCGCAGGTCGGGGGTGGCTAAATCGCGTCATGAACCCAGGTTAGCGCGCCTACTCGGGTGGCGTCAGCCGCAAATCCGGATCGACCGGCGGCACGCCGTCGAACGGCCCGTCGTCCTTCAACCGCCCGACGTGGTCGAGCGCGAGGTCGATCCCGGCCCGGAACGGGTCGCCGTCGGCCGGGGGAGTGCGGAACCACTCGTGCAACGCCTCGGGGATCTGGAACCGCGCTAGCAGCTCCTCGTACAACGCGTCGCGATCCGCGGCCTGCACCCCCAGCTCCTGGTACTCCCGCACGGCCATGCGCAGCCGGATCCACCGGTAGCGGTCGGTGTTCTGCTGCTGCTGGAACCGTTCGCGCAGCAGGTCGCCGGCCAGCCGGCCGCGCAACGCCAGGCGCCGGATCGTGGCCGGCGGCATGAACAGGTTCGCGCCGCCCTCGTCCTCGGCCTGCCGCACGTGCGCGATCCGGCCGCGATAACCGGGCAACGCCGACTGCATGGTGTCCCGCCAGTCCAGGAACGTGTCCAAAATGGACAGCAGGAACCCCGGCATCGACGTGAGCGACGCGTAGTGCGTGCCCGAGGTCGACGCGTCCTGCTCGGGCAGCCACACCTCGTTCGTGTCGCCCGGCGGGTAGGGCTGCAGGCTCAGGCCGAACGTGGGCCAGCGCGGCAGCAGCGCGTCGAAGAAGTGGATGGGGAAGTTGCTGGTGATGCCGCCGTCGGAGAACCAGTGCACCCGCCCGTCCCGGCACAGCGGCACGGCGGCGATCAGCCCGGGGAACGACAGCGACATCCGCACGGCCAGCACCACCGGCAGGTTCGCCGTGGCCGGCAGCTCCCGCAACGGCATGTGCCCGTGCTCGGGGCACTTCGAGCCAGTCTCGGGCCCGTTCAGCTGCTCGACGACCCGGCCGGGCAGCACGTACCCGAGGCATTCCTCGCAGTACTGCCAGCTCTCCTTGAACGGCAACCGGTACGGCCGTCCCTCGGACAGGTCCGTCGTCATCAGCACGAGGTTGACGTCCCCGAGGTCGCCGAACGTCAGCGCGTGCTCGGTCCCGGCCAGCGCGTCCAGCTGGTCGGCGATCCAGTCGGACAGCGGTGGCACGCCGGTCGGCTTGGGCAGGCCCGCCAGCCGGTCGAGCCACGACGGCGTGAAGTCACCGGTGCCCGGCACGAGTCCGAAGTGGATGGACCGCGCGTTGTCCTTGAGGTACCGCTGCATCGCATGGCCGTAGGTGACGGTCAACGCGCTGACCGCCGCGAGCGTGAGCACCAGCCACACCAGCAGCACGACCGCCGCCGTCGCGTAGTGCCGCGAGAACGCCAGCCCGAGCACGAGCGGCACGAGCACGAAGAGCCAGGCGGGCCAGGGCAGACTCGACCGCAGCGGCCACAGCGCCAGCACCACGCAGGCCAGCGCGAGCACCACGACGAGCGCGGCGAGCCAGCCCGGATACGTCGTCGGCGCGAGCCGTACCGACAGCAGGGGCCCGCCCAGCCACAGCAACGCCATCAGCGCCAGCACGGCCTTCGCCCGCAGGCCCACGGCACCCAGCAACGCGAAGAACAGGCACGAGATCGCACTGCGCCCGGTGGTCTCGCGCTTCTGCATGGTCGCCACGACGATCCGGTACAGCGCGCGGGTCTTCTCGTTGGGCTGGAACAACTGCGCGAGCCGCCACCGTTCCGCGCCCGAGCCGGACGTGAACCAGTCGATCAGCCCGGCCAGCTTCTCGAACCCGCCGGACGCGCGGCCGCGTTCGGCCGCCGCCGTGAACGCCGCGGCGATCGCTCCCGCGGACGCGCCACCGATCTGCTTGAACTCGTAGTGGCGGGCGAGCGACACGACAGCCAGGGGATACACGACACCGCTGGTCGTGCCTCCGCGCATGGTCAGGTCGCAGTAGCGGTCGTACTCCATGTGCTCATGGTCGCGCGATCTGCTTCGTCTGTCGCAAAAGTTCACTCGGACGCCGTCCAACCGAGGTCCACTCGTTGGTTTCGGAAGTTCCCGAGGTCCGGTCGGCACCGAACGCCGCACCGGTAGCTTCTCGTTCGTGCGAAGAAATCCTGAGGTGCTGCTGGTCGGCAAGCGCGGTTTCGCCGACGTGGCCGCGGCACTGCGGTCGGCTCTGCCCGGTGACGTGATCGAGCTCGCGCCCGGCGAGTACGACGGGGAAGTCGTGGTGGACGTGCCGATCGAGCTGCGGCCGCAGAAGGGGCCCGGCACCGTCACGCTCTCCGCGGGCACCGGGAACACGCTGATGCTCCTGGCCGATGCGACCGTTCGCGACCTGACCGTCGTCGGCCGCGCCTGGGGTGCCGCGGCTGTCGAGATCTCCGGACCGGTGGCGCCGCGGATCCTGGACTGCGAGGTCCGCGCTCCCGGTCACACCGGAATCCGGGTCCGTTCCGGGGCGCGGCCGGAGGTCTCGTCCTGCCGGATCGGTCCGGCTCTGCACGGGCTGAGGGTCGAGTCCGCCGCGGGTGAGTACCGGAGGTGCGAGTTCACCGGCACCGCGCTGGAATCGGTGATCGCGACCGCCGGGGCCGAAGCACGCGTCACGGACAGCCGGTTCGTGCGTCAGGGCGGGCATGCGGCCGTCGCGGTCGACCGGGAGACCGTGCTTTCCTTGCACCGCAACAACTTTGAAGGTGGTCCGGTCGCGGCGGTCCGCGCGGGTGGCGGCGGGCGGATCGAGATCGCGGAATCGGCGTTCCACGACGGCGGTGGGCCCGCGCTGGAGGTGGACGACGATGGGGTGGTGCACGCCGACCGGATCAGGGTCGCGGGCACCGGATCGGAAGGCGTCCTCGTCAGCGGTGGTGACGGCTGGTTCACGGCGTGCCGGTTCACCGGGACGCACGGACCGGCTGTCTGGATGACGGGTGGCCGGGCCCGGTTCGAGGACTGCGAGGCGATCGACGCGGATCGGGCCGGCTTCCTGGTCGTGGCCGGAGCCGCCGAGTTCGTGCGGTGCGTGGCGCACAACAATGCCGGCCAGGGCTTCTCGTTGCTCACTGAGGCGACGCTCACCGAGTGCAGCTCGTTCGGCAACGGCCAGCCCGACGACGTCGGCCAGCGCCCGGTCGGCCGGCGCCCGGTCGAACCGGTTGCTCCGCCGCGTCCCGGACCGGCGGTGCGCAGAGTCGGCCTCAACGGATACCGCACTGTCGGTGCGGCCATCAACGACTCGGTCGCCGGGGACGTCATCGAGATCGAGCCGGGCGAGTATGAAGAGGCACTCGGGCTGGACAAGCCGGTGGAGCTCCGCGCGGCGGGGAAACCGGGCAGCGTCCGGTTGACGTCCGGACGAGATGACGTGCTGAGACTGCGTGCCGACGTGACCGTGCGCGGCATCGCCCTCTCCGGCTCGATCTGGGTCGACGACGACGTCGTGGCGGTCTTCGAGCGATGCGAGATCTCCGAAGGCCGCGTCACGAGCGGTCACGGCAGCGCCGTCACCCTGCGGGAATGCCGGCTGCGCGCGGCTCTGGCCGTGAGCGGCGCCCTGACCATGGCCGGCTGCACCGTGACCGGGTCCGGTGTGGAGGTCACGCGCAAGGAGTGCGTCGCCGACCTCCGCGACTGCGTTTTCGACGGGGCCACGGGCACGGCGATCGACATCGCCGACGGTCGCGTCGTGATCACGGACGTGCGGGTGACCCGCGCACAGACCGGTCTGGCGCTGTACAACGGCACTGTCGCGGCCAGCGGCCTCACCATCGCCGACACCGGCTTCCGCGGGATCGAGGTGTACGGAGGCATGAGTGCCTTCACCTCCTGTGCGATCACCGGTGCCGGGACCGCGGGTGTCGTGGTCAGCGGCGGCGTGACGACCTTCGAGCAGTGCCAGGTCGTCGGTAGTCACTTCGCGGGTTTCACGATCGTCGAGGGCACCGCGCGGCTGACCAGGTGCCTGGCCGAGGACAACCAGGAGCAGGGCTTCGAGTTCTTCGCGGGAGCGCAGGCAACGGCCGTCGAGTGCGACTCGACCGGTAACGGGATCCCGGACGGAATCAGTGCCGCGAAGCGGAATCCCGGCCGGCTGGTGCGGGTGGGCGATGTCCAGGCGTTGAAGCAGGCGCTGGAGAAGGCGGTCGCCGGGGACGTCATCGAGATCGCTCCCGGCAGCTACCGCCGCATCGACGGCCTGCGCATCCGGCGGGAAGTGGAGGTGCGTGCCGCCGACGGCCCCGGCACGGTGCGGCTGGCCGTCAGCCGCCCGGTCGTGCTGAGTGCGGCGGCAACGTTGCGCGACCTCAGGATACGAACGAGCCACGTCCCGGCGTTGATCGTGCGGAAGGAGGGCAACGCCCCTCTGATCGAGCGCTGCGAGTTCACCACCAATGACACTGCCACTGTGGAGATCGCCAACGGCGCGAGGCCGGCGTTCCGCGAATGCACGATCAACACCACCCAGCGCGGCCTGGTCGTCCGAGGTGCCGGCGGCCGCTACGAGCGGTGCCGGTTCGTCGGCGGCCGGGAGCCGGTGGTGGTCACCGACTCGACCGGCGCGGAGTTCCTGGACTGTGAGATCGGGGTCGGCGGGAACGAAGGAGCACGGGTCGTGGTCGGCGGCAAGGGCGTGCGGCTGGCCGGCGGCAGTCATCGCCTCCTGTCCGGATCTGTTCAGCGCGGAGACAGCGCGACCGTGCGCCTGGTCCAGTGAGCAAGCGGACGACGAGGTGTCAAGCGACCTCTGCCAGTTCGGCCGGCGTCCCCGCCATGATCACGCGGACGTGTTCGGTGACCTTCTCCACCGGCCAGTCCCACCACGCGATCCGTTCCAGCAGCTCGATCTCCTCGTCGCTGTACCGCTTCTTCAGCAACCGCGCGGGGTTCCCGCCGACCACGCCGTACGCCGGCACGTCCGACACCACCACCGACCCGGCGGCGATGATCGCCCCGTTGCCGATCCGCACGCCCGGCATGATCAGCGCCTGGTAGCCGATCCAGACGTCGTTGCCCACCACGGTGTCCCCGCGCGAAGGTGCGCCGAGGGCGATGTCGAGCGTCTTCTCGCCCCACAGGCCGCCGAAGATCGTGAACGGGAACGTCGACACGCCGTCCGTCCGGTGGTTGCCGCCGGACATGATGAACCGGACGCCTTCGGCCAGGGCGCAGTAGCGGCCGATGACCAGCTTCTCCGCGCCGAAGTTGTAGAGCACGTTCCGTTGCTCGAACTGCAAAGCGTGGTGCGGGTCGTCGTAGTAGGTGTACTCGCCGATCTCGATCTGCGGGTTCTTCACCAACGGCTTGAGCAGCACCGTGCGAGCGATGTCGGGCAACGGGTAGAGGTTGTCCGGTGAAGGGATCACGGTGCTCCGATCGGTTCCTCGCTGAACTGCGTGCGGTACAACTTGGCGTAGTGGCCGTCGAGAGCCAGCAGGTCTTCATGCCTACCACGCTCGACGATCTGCCCGCGGTCCACGACGAGGATCTGGTCCGCCGCCCGGATCGTGGACAGCCGGTGCGCGATCACCAGCGACGTCCGTCCGGCCAGCGCCTCGACCAGGGCCTCCTGCACGGCGGCCTCCGAGCGCGAGTCGAGGTGCGCGGTCGCCTCGTCCAGGATCACCACGCGCGGCTTGGCCAGCAGCAGCCGGGCGATCGTCAGTCGTTGCCGTTCACCGCCGGACAGACGGTAGCCCCGTTCGCCCACCACGGTGTCCAGCTGATCCGGCAGTGACGACACCAGGTCCGCGAGCCGGGCCCGGCGCAGCGCGTCCCAGATCTCCTCGTCCGTGGCCGACGGGGCGGCCAGCCGCAGGTTCGCGCCGATCGACTCGTGGAACAGGTGCCCGTCCTGCGTCACCATGCCCACGGTCTCGCGGATCGAGTCGAACGACAGGTCGCGAACGTCCACACCGGACAGTCGCACCGTGCCGGAGTCGGCGTCGTACAGGCGGGGCACCAGGGACGCGATCGTCGACTTGCCCGCACCCGAGGCGCCCACCAGTGCGATCAGCGAGCCCGGCGCGGCCTCGAACGACACCCCGCCCAGGATCTCCTCGCCACCGCGGGTGTCGAGCGCCGCGACCTCCTCCAGGGACGCCAGCGACACCTTGTCCGCGGCCGGGTAGGCGAACCGCACGTCCGAGAACTCCACCGAGACCGGTCCGTCGGGGACCGAGACCGGATCGGGCTTCTCCTTGATCAACGGCGGCAGGTCCAGCACCTCGAAGACGCGCTCGAACGACACCAGCGCGGTCATCACGTCGACCCGTGCGCCGGCCAACGCGGTCAACGGCGCGTACAGGCGGGTCAGCAGCAGTGCCAGCGTCACGATCGTGCCCGGCGCCATCTGCCCGGCGATCGCGAAGTAGCCGCCGAGTCCGTAGACCAGTGCCAACGCCAGCGACGACACCAGCGTCAACGCCACGAGGAACAACCACTGCGCCACGGCCGTCCGCACGCCGATGTCGCGCACGCGGCGTGCGCGCGCTCCGAACTCCGCGCTCTCCAGGGCGGGCCGCCCGAACAGCTTGATCAACGTCGCGCCCGGTGCGGAGAACCGCTCGGTCATCTGGGTCGTCATCGCCGAGTCCAGGTTCGCCGCCTCGCGGTGCATGGACGCCAGGCGCCTGCCCATCCGCCGCGCGGGGATCAGGAAGATCGGCAGCAACACCATCGCGAGCACGGTGACCTGCCACGACAGCGTCAGCATCACGGCCAGGGTCAGGATCAGCGCGATGACGTTCGTGACGACCCCGGAGATCGTCTCGGAGAACGCCCGCTGCGCCGCGATCACGTCGTTGTTCAGGCGCGACACCAGCGCGCCGGTTCGCGTGCGGGTGAAGAACGCGATCGGCATCCGCTGCACGTGGTCGAAGACGGCCTGCCGCAGCCGCAGGATCAGGTCCTCGCCGACCCGCGCCGACTGCCAGCGCTCGGCCAGCGAGAACCCGGCCTCCAGCACCGCCACCCCGGCGATCGCGAGCGCCAGCCACACCACGAGCCCCAGGTCGCGGCCACCGACGATCTGGTCGACCACGCGTCCGGCCAGCACCGGCGAGGCCACGGCGAGCACCGCCGCGACCGAGCTGGTGGCGAGCAACGCGTACACGGCCCGCCGCTGCGGGCGGGCGAACCGGGCGACACGCTTCAACGTCGCCCGGCTGACGCGACGGCTTTTCTCGTCCTGCATCGCGCTTTCGAGCGCGTACCAGGCGTTGAAGTCGATGTTCATGACCGCAAGTCTCGAACTTCGACCTATGACGAGGTCAAGCGGTTTTGAGGAACTCGTCCACGGCCGCGAGCGCCGCCGCGCGGACCGGCTCCGGCGACAGGAACAGGTCGTGCAGGCCCGCCTTGATCTCGACCACCTGGACCGATGATCCGATCTTCGGTCCCCACCTCTTCATGCCCTCGACGTCGAGCACCGCGTCGGCCTTCGCGACGTCCTCGCTCCACTCCTTCGCGTTCAGCATGCTCTTGTCGGAGTGCAGCACCAGTACCGGCACGCGGACGTCGAGTCCGTTGTGGACCTTCTCCTGCGCGATCAGGACCGCCCGGATCCACCCGGCGAGCACGGGGAACCCCGCGAGCGGCTTCCACTTCAGGTCGAAGTCCCACTCGCCGTGGCGCGAGCTGTGGATCGTCGACCCGTAGGCGTCGCCGAGGTTCGCGCGGATCTTCACCTTCGGGGCGACCTGTCCGATGAGGCGAACCAACTGGCGCATGAACGGCGGTTCGACGACGTCCAGCCACGGGCTGTTGAGCACCAACGCGTCGATGAGGTCGCTGGAGCGTCGTTCATGCGCCCACAACGACGTCGTGAGGCCACCGGTCGAGTGCCCCATCAGCACCACGCGCGAGTGCTCTTCGCGGATCTTCGCGACGGCGGCGTCGATCTCCTCGAAGTACACCGCCATGTCGGTCGTGTAGTTCGGCGGCTCGCCGTCGCGCAGCGAACGGCCGTAACCGCGCAGGTCGACCGCGTAGAAGTCGTAGCCCTGGGCCGTGAAGTGCTCGGCCACGTGCTCCTGGAAGAAGTAGTCGGCGAACCCGTGCACGTACAGGATCGCCCCGCGGTCGTTGGCCGCCGCACGGCGGCGGACCAGGGTCGCGGACGCTCCGCCGCGCAGCGGAAGAACGGTGGTGTCGTCGTCGCTCACCGCGTCAGTTTGCAACCATCCGGCGCCGATTCCGTGCACCCTTGTCCGGATCGTGTCTAACCTGGGGGACGTGACGGGGGATATTGAGCAGTCATCGAGGGTGCGCTTTCCCGGGATCAGCCCGCGCGCCTATGAACACCCTGCCGACCGAGGCGCCCTCGCGGTGCTGAGGGCGGTGCCCGCCGTGGCACCGGTCCTCAAGGCGGTCGCCGGAGCCTTCACCGAACGGGGTGAGCGCCTGCTGCAGGTGGCTTCCTCCGTGCGGGTCGGCCCGAAGCAGTACCCGCACCTCGACCGCATCCGCAACGAGGTGGCGGCGACGTTCGACCTCGACGAGGTGCCCGAGCTCTACGTCGAGCGCAACGCGCAGGCCTACGCCTTCACCGCCGGCATCGACAGGCCGTTCATCGTGATCAGCACCGGCGTCGTCGACCTGCTCGACCACGACTCGCAGCGGTTCGTCATCGGGCACGAGATGGGTCACGTGATGTCGGGCCACGCGCTCTACAACACGCTGTTGCGCCGGCTCATCGACCTCACCACGTCGTTCGCGTGGGTGCCCGCGGGTGCCATCGCCATGCGGGCGGTCATCGCGGCACTGCGCGAGTGGCAGCGCAAGACCGAGCTGTCCTGCGACCGGGCCGGCCTGCTGGCCTGCCAGGACCCGCAGGCCGCGTTGCGCTCGCACCTCGCGCTGGCCGGTGACCTCGGCGGTCAGGTCGACATCGCGTCGTTCCTCGCCCAGGCCAAGGAGTACGAGGAGGTCGAGGACATCCGCGACAGCATCCTCAAGCTCCTGCACACCGAGCACCGGTCGCACCCGCTGGTCGTGGTGCGGGCCGCCGAGCTGCAGCGCTGGTCGGCGACCGAGGAGTACCGCGAGATCCTGACCGGCGCGTACGCGCGCCGCGAGGACGACCGGCCGGCGAACAACCTCAGCGACGACATCAAGAGCGCCGCGCGTTCGTACAAGGAGTCGATGAGCAACTCCGCCGACCCGTTGATCAAGACCATCAACGACATCGGCGAGACCGTCATGGGCGCGGCGGGCAGGATGTGGAGCAAGGTTGCTCCGAACGGCGCAGCCGAGTAGCTACCATCTGGAGTCATGAGACGACTCCTGGTGCTGGTCCTTTCGGCAATGCTGGTGTCCACGGGCACGGCCGCCGCCGGTGAGCAGGTCGTCGGCGGCGAGCGCGCCTCCATCGAGGCCAACCCGTGGGCCGTCTACCTGACCGATCCGGGCGGAGCGCAGTTCTGCGGTGGCACCGTCGTCGCACCGACGAAGGTGCTCACCGCGGCGCACTGCGCCTTCGGCCGCGCACCCGACGAGCTGCGCGTGGTCGCGGGTCGCGAGGACAAGCTGGACCGCGGCGCCGGCGTGTCGGTGACGCCCGCGGACGTCTGGATCCACAAGGGCTACGTCTCGGCCGACGAGGGCGAGGACGTGGCGGTGCTGACGCTGCCGAAGCCGCTGCCGTACACCCCGTTGCCCATCGCCGAACTGACCGATCGGGTGCTCTACCAGCCCGGCACGCCGCTGCGCGCGCTCGGCTGGGGCCGGGTCAGCGAGAACGGCAAGACGTCGCGGTTCCTCCTGCAGGCGGTGCTGCCGGTGCTGGCGGACGACTACTGCGCCGAGGCCTACCCGCAGTTCGTGAAGACGGACATGTTCTGTGCGGGCTACGAGGGCGGCAAGATCGACACATGTCAGGGCGACTCCGGCGGCCCGATCGTCGCGAACGGCAAGCTCGTCGGCGTCACGTCGTGGGGCGAGGGCTGTGCGCGCAAGGGCAAGCCCGGTGTCTACGTCCGGATCTCCCGGTATGCGAAGGATCTTCACCCGGTCGTGGATGCTTCGCCGCCTGGAGTTGTCGCCCCCTAGGCCTCTGGGTTGGGTGAGGGCCATGCGTCTGCTGACAGCGGTCCTGGCCCTGGTCGTGCTCACGGCGAGTCCCGCTCAGGCCGAGTCCAGAGTCGTCGGCGGGGTGGTGGTGGACAACGCCGACGAGGCGCCGTGGACGGTCGCCCTGACGACGTCGTCGGACTACCAGTTCTGCGGTGGTGCCCTGGTGGCGCCCGGACTGGTCGTCACGGCGGCGCACTGCGTCTACGGGAGGACGCCCAGGAGCATCAACGTCATCGGTGGCCGGCTCGACCTGCGCACCGACGGCGGGTCGCGGTCGGTCGTGACCGAGTACCAGATCGCCGAGGGCTACTCGACTCCCTCGCGCGGCAAGGACATCGCGCTGCTGACGCTCGCCGAGCCCATGCCGTACCGGGTGCTGCCGGTGGCCGGCACGACCGACGTGTACGCGGCGCGCAACGTCGGTGTCGTGTACGGCTGGGGACGGCAGGCGGAGGCCGACACGAACAAGAGTCCGTTGCTGCACAAGGCCTCCATCCCGATCATGGCGGACGATCAGTGCGCGGCGGCGTACGCGCGTTATGACGCCGAGGCGATGTTCTGCGCGGGCTATCCGGAGGGCGGGGTCGACGCGTGCATCGACGACTCCGGCGGTCCGTTCGTGGTCGACGGCCGACTCGCCGGGATCGTCTCGTGGGGCATCGGCTGCGCCCGCCCCGGTGCTCCCGGCGTCTACACGCGCGTCACGACCTACTTGAGCTGAGCGCGCACCAGATCGGCGCGGTAGCGCAGCCCGGCCGCCTCGGCGCGCTCGATCGCCTGGTGGCACAACGCGTTCGCGCCTTCCGCGTCGCCGCCGTCGTCCCGCAACAACCGGGCTTTGCCCGCGAGCGCGAGGACCTCCAGGACCCGGAACCCGGCGTCGGCCGCGCGTCTGTGCACCTCGTCGTACTCGGTGGTCGAACGGTGCAGCTCCGCGAGCACCAGATTGGCGTTGACCTCGACGAACGGGTTGTCCTGCCCGGCCAGTTCGAGTGCGCGCCGGGCGTGCTCCGCGGCCGCGTCCGGCCTGCCGGTGGCCGCCAGCAGCTCGGCGTACTCGACCAGCACGAACATCTCGACCGGACGCAGGCCGTGCCGCGCGGCCAGTTCCAGCGACTCGTGGAAGGCCTCCTCGGCCTCGGCGAACTTCTGCCGCACGGTCAGCACGGTGCCGAGGTTGCCGAGCTGGTTCGCGAGCTGGCTCGCGACGTCGACCTCGCGCGCCAGCGCGACCGAACGGCGGTGCGTGGCCTCGCTGGCGTCGAGGCTGCCGAGCTCCATCTCCAGCAGCCCGAGGTTGCCGAGACCACCGATCAGGTGCGGCTTCAGGTCGTTCGCCACGTACAGCTCGATCGCCGCGCCGAGGTGCCTGCGCGCGAGGTCGAGCTCGCCGAGGCTGTGGTAGGCGCCCGCGAGCATGTTGAGCGCCACGGACTCCTCCGCCTGCCGGCCCGCGGTCCGGAACTCGGCGATCGCCCGCTCGCAGTGCGCGATCGCGGACTGGTGGTCGCCGAAGCGGTAGTCCAGGTACCCGAGGCACACGCGCATCGCCGCCGCCCGTTGCCCGGTCTCCACGGCGAGCGCGGCACGGGCGATCGTGCGCAGATCGGCGAAGTGCCCGGTGAGCGACAGGTGTGCGCGCAGGCCCACCACCAGCGCGGCGTCCGGCTGGTCCTGGGCCAGCGCGACGAGGTTGGGCCGCTCGGTCTCGAACCACGTCTGCGCCTCGTCCTCGGAGGCGAACGCCACGGGGTCCGGCACGGGCGGCAGCAGGCGGGTGAACCCCGCGTTGAGCGCGGCGTCGGCACCGTCCACCCGCGCCAGGTACCAGTCGAAGACCGCGCGCCGGTCCTCCGGTGTCGCCCGGGAATGGGCGTACAGGCGCAGCAGGTCGTGCAGCTGGTAGCGGTCGGTTCCGCTGGGCTGCACCAGGTTCGCCGCGACGAGTTCGTCGACGGCGGCGCCGGCGAGCCCGCGCGGGACGTCCGGGCCGGGCACCGCGCCCAGGAAGTCGAACGTCCGCCGCGCCCGCTCCGACAGCTTCCGGTAGGAGAGGTCGAACGTCGCCTGCACGGCGGTGTCGTCCTCCTCGATCTCCAGCGCCGCCAGCCGGTGCTCGCGCAGCTCCGCGACGTAGTCCGGCAGGTGGCGGCCGGCGAGGTTCGCCCCGGCGATGCGCAACGCCAGCGGCAGCCGTCCGCACAGCTCGACCAGCTCGCTCGTGTCGCCGTCGACGCGCATGCCGCGGAGGAGTTCGCGTGCCTCCAGCTCCGCCAGCACACCCAGTTTGACCTGCGCGAACATCGGCAGGTCCGCGCGGCTGGTGATCAGTGCGGCACAGCCGGGCGTGTCCGGGAGCAGCGGGGCGATCACGTCCTCGGTCGCGTTGTCGAGCACCACCAGCACCCGCCGGTGGCGCAGCAGTTCGCGGTAGTCGTCGTCCGGGCCGCCGCCGAGCGCCTTCACGAACCGGGCGAGCGCCTGCTCCACGGTCATCGACGGGGCGGTGGAGTGGCCGCGCAGGTCGGCGTACAGCTGGCCGTCCGGGAACTGCTCGCGCAACCGGTGCGCCTCCCGCACGGCGAGCACGGTCTTGCCGACTCCCGGCAACCCCGTGATCGCCCGCACCGGTGCCCTCAGCAGGTGCAGCCGAGCGATCTCCTCCTCGCGGCCGACGAAGTCCGGCAGGTCCGCGGGGAGCTGGCTGGGCGCGGGCGGGCGGGGGACGAGCCGGTAGCCCGACGGTTCGGTGATCACCCGCTCGGTGGCGCGGAGCCGTTGGACCAACGTGCGCAGCGCTGCTCGTGGATGCCGCGGCGGGTCGTCCTGCCAGACCTCGGCGACCAGCCGGTCGAACGGCACGGGTTCACCGGGGTGCGCGGCCAGCGCGTCGCGCAGCGCCCGCAGTCGATCCGCCACCTCCCCGAACCTAGACCACGAGGCCCACGGACATGGTGAGGAAGACCGCCGCGCAGACCGCGTCCAGCGCGGTCGTCACGCCGCGCCGCTTGAGCTTCCCGGCCATGCGCGAGGCCGCCAGCACGATCATCAGCTCCCAGATCGCGGCGAGCCCGAGGAACACCGCGGCCAGCATCGCGAGCTGCGGTGCCGGTTCACCCGATCCGATGAACTGCGGCAGGAAGGCGAGCGAGAACAGGATCATCTTCGGATTCGTGATGTTGGTCAGGAAGCCCTGGCGGAACGGCCGGTCGCTCACGACCTCCTCCGGCTGCGCCTGCGAGCGCTTGAGGAGTCCTCGCGCGATGGAAACCGCGAGGTGGAGCAGGTAGGCGGCGCCGATCCAGCGCAACGCCGTGAGCACCATCGGGTACCGCGCGAGCACCACGCCGAGCCCCGAGATCACCACCGTCACCTGGACCGCGGCGGCCGAGTGGATGCCCGCCAGCGCGAGCAGTCCCGAGCGGGTGCCCGACCGCAGTGACGTGCGCAGCAGCAGGAACGCGTCGACACCGGGGGTCACGATGACGACCGCGCACGCGAGCAGGAAGGCCGGAACCTGGCCGAAGTCGAACAACACCGCACATACCCCCGTGAGCTACACCACTGACCGCAAAATCTTCGGTCTAACGGGACACTAACACGAGAATCTCCGGTTTTGACGCCGTCCTAGCGCGATCGCTACCGTTGGTGACCGATCGTCCACCTGGCGCAACGAGGAGTGGTCCGTGAGGGGTAAGCGGTTGGCCGTGCTCGCGACGGTGATCGCGCTGGTCAGCGGTGGATCGACGGCCGATGCGATCGTCGGGGGGACACCCGCGCGGGTGTCGGACACCCCGTGGGTTGTGGCGATCACCACCTCCGACGGCCAGCTCATGTGCGGCGGCGCGCTGGTCGCGCCGGACAAGGTCATGACGGCCGCGCACTGCGCGACGATCAAGGGCGTGCTCGGCAAGAACCAGCGCCCCGCCGAGCAGCTGCGCGTGGTCGCCGGCCGCACGGACCTGCGGGTGAAGACCGACGGCATCGAGGCCGCCGTCGCGGACGTGTGGCGGCACCCCGACTACCGCGAGGTCACCCAGGGCGACGACGTCGCGATCCTGACGCTGGCCCGCGCGCTGCCGTACCGGACGATCGCGCTCGGCGAGGTCGGCGACGACGGCGTGGTGCTCGGCTGGGGCCGCACCGCCGAGAACACCCCGCCCTCGTTGACGCTGCGCAAGGCGACCGTGCCGATCCTGTCGGACCAGGAGTGCGTGCTGAAGGAGCCGGACTTCCGGCCCGGCGCGATGTTGTGCGCGGGACGTGGCGACCGCGACGCGTGCACGGGCGACTCGGGCGGGCCGCTGGTGGTCCGCGGCAGGCTGGCCGGTGTGGTGTCGTTCGGCCGCGGTTGCGCGCGGGCGAACGAACCTGGTGTCTACACCCGGCTGGCTCACTACCGGTCGATGCTGGGCTTCTGATATCCAAGGTGCGGTGCGAACCACACCGTTTCCCGCCACCCTGCGGCGGCAGTGGGGACTCGACCTGAGTCCCGCTCAGCTGTACGCGATCCTGCGGCTGCGTCAGGACGTCTTCGTCGTCGAGCAGAACAGCGTGTACTGCGACGTGGACGGCCGTGACCTGGAGCCGGGCACGCGGCACTTCTGGCTGGAAACCGACGGTTCCCACGACCCGCTCGCCTACCTGCGGCTGCTGGAGGAACCGGACGGGACGTTCCGCATCGGACGGGTCGCCACCGCGCGCATGGCACGCGGCCGCGGGTTCAGCCGCCGCCTGATGCAGGCGGCGCTGGTGGACGTCGGCAACACGCCGTGCGTGCTCGACGCGCAGACGTACGTCACGGACTTCTACGCGTCGTTCGGTTTCGTGGCGGAAGGTGCCGAGTTCATCGAGGACGGAATCCCACACCTGCGGATGCAGCGCACCCCCTGACCCCCGCCCTGCTCGCTCGGCCGGCCGCACGCGGGGCCCTCCCGTACTGCAGGAGAGTACGAAAGCTCCCCGCGTGTGCTGCGGGCGCGGAGTTCAGCGACGGCGCGTCTCGACTCCGGCGGCCGCCGCGCACTCCGTGATCACGCGCACCGCGCGCTCGATGTCGGCCTCGGTCAGATCGGCGCGCGCGGTGAGCCGCAGCCTGCTGATCTGGTCCGGCACCGACGGCGGCCGGAAGCAGCCGACGACCACGCCGTTGGCGCGGCAGCTCTCGGCCCACCGGAACGCCTGCTCCGGGCTGGGCGCGCGGACGCTCACCACGGCCGCCGAGGGCGTGCTGACCTGGAAACCGGCCTCCTTCAGGCGGTTGCTCAGGTCGTGCGCCACGGTCAGCACGCGTTCGGGACGGTCCGGCTCCTCGCGCAGGATCTTGATCGCCGCGAGCGCGGCCGCCGCACTCGACGGCGCGAGACCGGTGTCGAAGATGAACGTGCGCGCGGTGTCGATCAGGTGCTTGATCACCCGGCTCGGGCCGAGGACCGCGCCGCCCTGCGCGCCGAGCGACTTGCTCAGCGTCAGCGTGGTGATCACGTCCGGTGCCTTGATGAGGCCCGCCTCGGCGACCGCGCCGCGTCCACCCGGTCCGACGACGCCGAGTCCGTGCGCGTCGTCGACCACGAGCGCGGCACCGGTGGCGCGGCAGGCCTCGTGCAGTTCGTTCAGCGGCGCGATGTCGCCGTCGACGGAGAACACCGAGTCCGTGACGACGATCGCGCGGCGCTTGCCGCGGGTCTCCAGCGCGTGCCGGACCTTGCCGACGTCGCAGTGGCCGGTGACGACGACGTCCGCCTTGGACAGTCGCGTGCCGTCGATCAGCGACGCGTGGATGTGCTGGTCGGCCACGATCGCGGTGCCCGGCCCGGTGAGCGCCGTGACCGCGCCCAGGTTCGCCGCGTAGCCGCTGCTGAAGACCAGCGCGGACTGCGCGCCGCAGAAGTTCGCGAGCTCGTACTCCAGCTCGGCGTGCAGCTCCGTCGACCCCGTGACCAGGCGCGATCCCGTCGAGCCCGCGCCCCACTTGAGCGTGGCGGCGGCCGCGGCACCGGCGACGCGCTTGTCCTTGGCGAGCCCGAGGTAGTCGTTGCCGGCGAGGTCGAGATCGGTCGAGTCCGCCGTGCGCGGCCGGACGCGGCGGGTCAGGCCCGCCTTGGCGCGCGCTTCGGAGCGGACGTCGATCCAGTCGAACGTCGACTCACCACCACTGGAAATCGCCTCAGTTGTGCTCACGGTCACCGCCTGAGTCTCCCATCCGCCGACTAGCGTGCCGCTCGTGGACCTGTTCACCTTCACGCGTGCCGAACTCACCTCGCCGGTGCAGTTCTGCGACGGCCGCTGGGTGGTGTCCGACTACGACGACGTGCGCGCGGTGCTGGCAGATCCTGTCACCTACCTGCCCGACAACGCGCTGACCGCCGTCACGCCGGTGGCACCCGCGGCGCTGCGCGCCCTGGTGAGGGCCCGGTTCTCGTTGCCGCCGACGCTCGCGAACAACGGGTCTGCGTCGCACGCGGGCCTTCGCCGCCTGGTGGCGTCGTTCTTCACGCCCTCGCGGGTCGCGGCGGCTGAGCCTCGCATCCGCTCGCTCGTTCTGGAACGGCTTGGTGGCTCAGATCTCGTGCGCTCGCTCGCGTGGGACCTGCCCGCCATCGTGCTGATGGAACTCCTCGGCCTGGAGAACGTCGACATCCCGACGTTGAAGCGGTGGAGCTCCGGCTCGCTGGAGTTCTTCTGGGGCGACATCTCCCGCGAACGCCAGCTGGAGCTGGTCGACGACGTCGGCGACTTCCACCAGTGGCTGGTCAAGCGCTACCACGCGCGTGACGGCGAGCTGTTCTGCGCGCTCGCCGACGCCGGCGTCTCCGCCGAGGACTCCGCCGGCCTCTGCTACTTCCTGCTGATCGCCGGGCAGGAGACGACGACCCAGCTGCTGTCCACGGCGTTGCGCCGGGCGTTGCAGGACCGTGCGCTGTGGGCGCGGCTGGCCGAGCGCGAGGTCGCCGAGTCGTTCGTCGAGGACGTGCTGCGGACCGAGACGCCCGTGGTGACCTGGCGCCGGCTGACCGCCCGCGAGGTGGTGCTGTCCGGGGTGCGCGTCCCTGCCGGTGCCGAGCTCGTGTTGTTGTTGAGCGGCAAGGAGAACGACCCGCGGCACCTGGCGTTCGGGTACGGCCGCCACTTCTGCCTCGGCGCCGGTCTGGCCCGGTTGGAGGCCGCCGTGGTGCTGCAGACCGTGGCGGCGCACGAACCGTCGTTGCACCTGGTCGGGCCGTCGCCGGAGTGGCTGAACCTGCTGTCGTTCCGCGCGCCCAAGTCGGTCACGGTCGCGCGATGAGCTTGCCGGTCGTCGTGCGGGCCTCCAGTGCCCGATGTGCCTCGGCGATCTCGTCGAGCTCGTAGACGTCGCCGAGCACCGGCTTGAGCTTGTGCGCGAAGACGTCGTCGAGCGTGACGTCGCGCGGCAGGCCCATCACCGCGACGCCCTTGCGGAAGATGTCGCTCGCCGTGACGTCCAGCGGCTCACCGCTCGCGTACCCGAAGACGACCATCCGTCCGCTGCCGTCCTTGAGCAGCTCGAACGCGTTGCGGCCGATCCGGCCGCCGATCGACTCGAACACGACGTCCACGGGCTCCAGACCGTCCCAGTCGTAGCCGATGCCGCCCCTGCTGGACGCCTTGAGCACGGTCGCGCCCGCCCGTTCCGCGAGCTGCACGAGCAGGGTGCCGACGCCGCCGTTCGCCGCTTCGACCAGCACTCGGTCGCCCGGCCGGATGCGCGCCGCGTTCGTCGCGGCGACCGCGGTGGTGCCCTGCAGGAACAGGGCGAGTGCCTCGTGGTCGCTCACGTCGTCGGGCAGCTCGACCGGGTCTTCGACGACGGCCTTCGTGGCGTACGCGCCGTCTCGCGGTACGCCGATGACGCGGCGTCCGTCCTCGGTGATGCCGACGACCTCTGAGCCGAGGACCGCGGGCAGCGCCGGACCCGGATACCACGGGAACAGCTCGCGACCCTTGCCGCGGCGGATGACCGTCTCGCCGTAGTTGAGGCCGATCGCGGTGACGTCGACCAGGGTCTCGCCGACCGGGTCCGCGACCTCCTCGGTGACCAGGACCTCGGGCCCGCCGAACTCGTGGAACCGCACTGCCTTCATCTTCAGCCTCCCAGTAAGCGGACCGCCGGTCCGGTTGCTACTATACGGACCGTCAGTCCGCTTATGTCAAGGAGTGCCGATGCGAGCCGATGCCGCGCGCAACCGGACCGCGTTGCTCGCGGCCGCCACCGACCTGATCTGCGAACGCGGCGTCGAGGCCGTGTCGATGGAGGACGTGGCCGCGGCGGCGGGCGTCGGCAAGGGAACGGTGTTCCGCAGGTTCGGTGACAAGGCGGGCCTCGTCCAGGCCGTGGTCGACGAGACGGCCGCGTCGTGGATCAAGGTCGCCTCGCTGGAGTGCCGCACCGCCGCCGAGTTCGCCGGGACGTTGTTCGACCACGTGCTGGCGTCGCTGCCGCTCGTGATCGCGGTCGAGCGGACCACGACCCGCTCGTGCGAGGGCAACTTCCAGCTCACCGTCGACCGCCTGACCAGGCTCGTCGGCTCGACCTTCAAAGCCCACACGCTGCTGGCCGTGCTGCGCGGCGAGCACATCGCGTTCCTGCTCGACCAGGGCATGACCGCCTACGACATCCGTGCGGGCGTGATCTCGCTCGCGAACACGCTGGCCGCTGAGGTTTGATGCCGGGGTGATGAACCGCCAGCTCTCGGGAGTTCGCAAGAAGTCGCTGCTGGAGATGCTCGGCCCGGTGCCGGACGTCGACCCGGACCGCTACGGCGAAGGTGGCCCGGTGGGCGCCCTGGAAACGCGGGTCGCGCAACTGCTCGGCACCGAGGCGGCGCTGTTCGTGCCGACCGGCACCATGGCGCAGCAGATCGCCCTGCGCTGCTGGGCCGACCGCACCCACAACCCGATCGTGGCGATGCACCCGCTGGCCCACCCCCTGCACCACGAGGACGACGCGCTGACCGTCCTGTCCGGCCTCCGCCCGATCAGGGTCGCCAACGCCGACGTCGCCGCCTGCCCGGAACCGTTCGGCACGCTGCTGGTGGAGGTGCCCGACCGCGAGGCCGGCTTCGTCCTGCCCACCTGGGACGAGCTGGTGTCCGTGGTCGACGCCGCCCGCGACCGCGACGCCGTGGTGCACCTCGACGGAGCGCGGTTGTGGGAGAGCACGCACGGCCTCGGCAAGCCGCTGGAGGAGATCGCGGGCCTCTTCGACTCGATCTACGTCTCGTTCTACAAGTCGCTGGAGGGCATCTCCGGCGCGGCCCTCGCCGGCACCCAGGACTTCGTCGACCAGGCGCGCGTCTGGCGGCACCGCTACGGCGGCATGCTGTTCCAGCAGTGGCCCGCGGCGCTGTCGGCCCTGCACGGCCTCGACACCGTGCTGCCCCGCCTGGGCACCTATGTAGCGCACGCCAAGGTGGTCGCCGAGGCGATGGGCCTGCCGGAACCGCACACCCACCAGTTCGCGCTGCACCTGCCCGGTGATCCGGCCCGGCTGACCGAGGCGAGCGGGAAGTTCCTCGGGCGGTTCTGGCGTGACGGGCGGATGGCCAAGACCGAGGTCACGGTGGCGGAGCCCGCGCTGGAGTGGACGGGCGACGAGGTGCGGGAGGCGTGGGCTGCGTTCCAGAGCCTGCTCTGAGGCGATGTCGCTCACCTGGCTGTTGGACCGGCAGGGCCGAAATGCGACGATGCCGGGGCTGTGAGGGGAGTGCGAGGAAGCCGGTGCGAATCCGGCGCCGTCCCGCGACTGTGACCGGTTCTCGAGGAGAAGACCGGGAGTCAGGAACTCGTCCCCCTCTTTCGACCACCGGCCACGGGCGTGGACACCCGAGGAAGGACTTCACCGAGCATGTTCCCGTTTTCGGCTGTCGTCGGACATGACGACCTCCGGCTGGCCCTGCTGCTCAACGCCGTGCACCCCGGCATCGGCGGTGTTCTCGTGCGCGGCGAGAAGGGGACCGCGAAGTCGACGATCGTGCGGGCCCTGGCCGCGCTGCTGCCCGAGCTGGACGTCTCCAGGAACTGCCGGTTCGGCTGCGTGCCGGGCACGGCGGACTGCCCGGACGCGCCGCACGACGGCAGCGAGCGCAGGCCGGCCAGGCTCGTCGAGCTGCCGGTCGGCGCGACCGAGGACCGGCTGGTCGGGTCGCTCGACCTGGAGAAGGCGCTGACCGAGGGCGTGCGGGCGTTCCAGCCCGGGTTGCTGGCCGCGGCGCACCGGGGCGTGCTCTACGTCGACGAGGTCAACCTGCTGCACGACCACCTGGTCGACCTGCTGCTCGACGCCGCGGCGATGGGGCGGGCCCACGTGGAACGCGAAGGCGTCTCGGTGTCGCACCCGTCGCAGTTCCTGCTGGTCGGCACGATGAACCCGGAGGAGGGGGAGCTGCGGCCGCAGCTGCTCGACCGGTTCGGGCTGACCGTGGCGGTGAAGGCGGCGCGGGACGTCGGTGTGCGCACCGAGGTGATCCGGCGCCGGCTCGCCTACGAGGCCGACCCGGTGACGTTCGCCGCGAAGTGGGCGGACGAGGACGCCGGGCTCAAGCAGCGGATCACCGAAGCGCGCGCGAACCTCCCGCGAGTGTCCCTTCCGGACGGTGAGCTGCGCAGGATCGCGGCCGTGTGCGCGGCTTTCGAGGTCGACGGCATGCGCGCGGACCTCGTCGTCGCCCGTGCCGCCACCGCCCATGCGGCCTGGCGCGGTGCGAAGGAGGTCGAGGAGGCCGACATCGAGACCGCCGTCCGGCTCGCGCTGCCGCACCGGCGCCGCCGCGACCCGTTCGACGAGCCCGGCATCGAGGAGCAGCAGCTCGAAGACGCGATGCGTCAGGCGGCCGAGCACGCGGACGAGCCCGACGGCCCGGACGACGACGGTCCCGGTGGCGGCGAGCTGCCCGAACCGCAGGAAGGCCCGGCGGGCAACGGCAACGCGCCTCAAGATCGTCCGGCGCCGGAACCCGCGCCGGCGTTCAAGACTCGGCTGCTGGAGGTCCCCGGGGTCGGCGAGGGCGCGCCGGGCAAGCGTTCCAGGGCCCGCGCCCGCACCGGCCGGATCGTCCGTTCGTCCAAAGTGGACGGAAGTGGCCTGCACCTGGTCGACACCCTGGCGAACGCGGCACCGCACCAGCAGGCCCGCGGCCGCAGCGGACCCGGCCTGAAGCTCGAAGGGGCCGACCTCCGCAGGGCCGTGCGCGAGGGCAAGGAGTCCAACCTCATCCTGTTCGTCGTCGACGCGTCCGGCTCGATGGCCGCGCGCCAGCGGATGTCCGCCGTCAGCGGCGCGGTCGTCTCCCTGCTGCGCGACGCCTACCAGCGCCGGGACAAGGTCGGCGTGGTCACGTTCCGCGGCCGGACCGCCGAGGTGGCCCTGCCCCCGACCACCTCCGTCGACGCGGCCGCGACCAGGCTCAAGAAGATGCGCACCGGCGGCCGCACGCCCCTCGCGGACGGCATCCTCAAGGCCCACCGGATCCTGGAGATCGAACGGCTGCGGGACCCGCGCAAGCGCCCGCTGGTCGTCCTGCTCACCGACGGCCGCGCCACGTCGTCCGGACTCGGCGGCGACCCGACCAAGGACGCGCTGAAGGCCGCGGGCCTGCTCGAACAGACCGCCGTCGTGGTCGTCGACTGCGAACAGGGCCACATCCGGCTCGGCCTCGCCCAGAAGATCGCCGAGGCGTTGCACGGCACCTGCGTCCGTCTCGACCACCTCAGCGCCGACCACCTCGCCGGCGTCGTCCGCGCCGCATAAGGAGAAACCGCAGTGCCACAGGGACAGCCCACCGAGGTGCCGAAGGACGGCCTGACGACGCGCCAGCGCCGCAACCGGCCGTTGCTCATGCTGCACACCGGTGAGATGAAGGGGAAGTCGACGTCCGCGTTCGGCATGGCGTTGCGCGGCTGGAACCAGGGCTGGGACATCGGTGTGTTCCAGTTCGTGAAGTCCGCCAAGTGGAAGGTCGGCGAGGAGTCCGCGTTCAAGGCGCTCGGCCGGCTGCACGACGAGACCGGCGAGGGCGGCGCGGTCGAGTGGCACAAGATGGGCGAGGGCTGGTCGTGGTCCCGCAAGCAGGGCACCGAGGAAGACCACGCCGCCGCCGCGCTCGAAGGCTGGCAGGAGATCTCGCGCAGGCTGCAGGCCGAACGCCACGGCTTCTACGTGCTCGACGAGTTCACCTACCCGCTGCACTGGGGCTGGATCGACGTCGACGAGGTCGTCGAGGCGCTGGTCAACCGGCCTGGTCACCAGCACGTCGTGATCACCGGCCGGTACGCGCCCGAGAAGCTCGTCGAGGCCGCCGACCTCGTGGTGGAGATGACCAAGGTCAAGCACCCGATGGACGCCGGTCAGAAGGGCCAGCGGGGGATCGAGTGGTGAGGACCAGGTGGTGAACAGACTGGTCGTCGCCGCCCCCGCCTCGGGCAGCGGCAAGACCACCGTCGCGACCGGCCTCATGGCCGCGCTGCGCCGCACCGGGTCGCGGGTCGCGCCGTTCAAGGTCGGCCCCGACTACATCGACCCCGGCTACCACTCGCTCGCCACCGGGCGTCCCGGCCGCAACCTGGATCCGGTGCTCGTCGGCGAGCACCGCATCCCCGGCCTGTTCGCGCACGGCGCCAGGGGCTGCGACATCGCGGTCGTCGAGGGTGTGATGGGCCTGTTCGACGGCCGTGTCGACACCGCGGGCGTCGGCTCGACCGCGCACGTGGCCAAGCTGATCAACGCGCCGGTGCTGTTCGTCGTGGACGCGCGCGGCCAGAGCCGGTCGCTCGCGGCCCTGCTGCACGGTTTCCGCGGCTACGACCCGACGGTCCGGCTCGGCGGCGTGATCCTCAACCAGGTCGGGTCGGAACGGCACGAGCAGGTGCTCAGGTCGGCCTGCGACGAGGTCGGCCTCGACGTGCTCGGCGTGCTGCCCCGGGACCCGCAGTTCTCCCTGCCCTCAAGGCATCTGGGCCTCGTCACGGCGGCGGAGCACGGCTCGGAGGCGGTGCAGGCGGTCGACGCGATCGCCGCCGCTGTGGCCAAGCACGTCGATCTAGAGGCGGTGCGCGCGCTGGCGTCGGTGCCGGCGATGGCGGTCGCCGCGTGGGAGCCCCGGATCGAACCGGTGACCGGCGAACCGGTGGTCGCGGTCGCGGGCGGAGCGGCGTTCACGTTCGGCTACGCGGAACACGTCGAGATCCTCAAGGCGGCGGGGGCGGCCGTGGCCGTCGTCGACCCGCTGCACGACGACGACCTGCCGGAGGGCACCGCGGGGCTCGTGCTGCCCGGTGGATTTCCCGAGCAGCACGCGGAAGCCTTGTCGGCCAACGTGAAGTTGCGCGACGCGGTCGCCCGGTTCGCTCGATCGGGTGCGCCGGTGCACGCCGAGTGCGGCGGGTTGCTGTACCTGGCGAGATCGCTCGACGGGCACCCGATGTGCGGCGTGCTCGACGCCGACGGGTTCATGACCCCGAAGCTGACCTTGGGCTACCGGGACGCCGTCGCGTCCGCGGGCTCACCGCTGCACCCGGCGGGCAGCCGCGTGACCGGCCACGAGTTCCACCGGACCCAGCTGTCCACACCGCACTCGGCGCCGCCCGCGTGGCACTGGCGCGGCGTCGACTCCCGGCCGGTCGCGGAGGGTTTCGTGGCGGGCGGAGTGCACGCGTCGTACCTCCACACGCACCCGGCAGGTGATCCGGAAGCCGTAGCCCGGTTCGTGCGGGCCTGCCACCCGTTCGTGGCCGGAGCGGCAGGCGGTACGGTCTTCGCCTAAGCCAAAGTCCGAACCCCTGTGGAGCTGTCGTGACGACGACCGGTCGGGTCTCCTTCGTCGGTGCCGGTCCCGGCGCCGCCGACCTCATCACTCTCCGAGGCGCGCGCCGCATCGCGGAAGCCGACGTCGTCATCTGGGCCCCCAGCGCGGTCGACGCCGAGTGCGTGCGCGAGCACGCCCGCGCCGACGCCGACCTGGTCGACTTCTCGCGCGTCACGCCGGAGGAGATCACGGACCTGTACCGCCGTGCGGCCGCCTCACGGCAGACGGTCGTCCGTCTGCACACGGGCGACGCCGCGACCGGCGGTGGTGTGCAGGAGCAGTACGACCTGTGCGTGCGTCTCGGCCTTGAGGTCGAGGTCGTGCCGGGTGTGTCCGTCGTGGCCGCCGCGGCGGCCAGGATCGGCCGTGAGCTCACGCTGACCGAGGCGTCGTCGACCGTGCTGATCTCGCCGGAGAGCAGCGAGCTGGTCGCCGAGTTCGCCGCGCTGCAGACCACGATGGCCGCCACGGTCTCGGGTGCGCGCACCGGTCAGTTCGTCGAGAAGCTGCTGCAGGGCGGCTACACGCGCGAGACGCCGGTCGTCGTCGCGTACAAGGTGAGCCAGGCCGACGAACTGGTCGTGCACACGACGGTCGGCGAGCTGGAGTCGGTGGTGAAGCAGCACAAGCTGTACCGCCCGACGCTGTTCCTCGTCGGCACGGCGGTGAAGGCGCCCACGCGGCGTGTCTCCACCTCGGCCACGACGTCGGTGGACGAGCCGATCCGCGCCGCCCGCCCGACGCGCTGGTCGCGCCGTGCCGCCACGCGCATCGCGACGCGGGTCGACGAGCCGATTCCCGCTGCCGCCCCGGCTCCCGTCGCGGAGCCGAACCCGGCGTGGACCGCGGTCGAGGAAATACAGCAGTCGGTGCGCAAGCCGGCCGAGGAGCCCGCGCCGAAGCCGAAGCTGACCGTCGTCGCGGCGGAGAAGCCGAAGCCGCCGACGGTGCGCGCCTCGACGGCCACGCCGAAGAAGAAGCCCGCCGCGCGTAAGCCGAAGCGCACCACGAACTGATGTCGCTGCAGAAGCTGCGGGAAGCAGCCGGACGCCCCGTCGAGACCGTCGACGCGGCGGACGGCCTGCGTCCCGCGCTGAACGTCTGCCGCGCCCGTTCCGCCGTGATCGTCGAGCTGGCCGAGGGCATCGGACCGGCCGAGATCGGCGCCGGTCTCGCGGGCTGGCGCCGCACGCTGATCGTGTCGGACTCCGGTGAGCTGACCACTGTGGACCCGCGTGACGCGGTGACCCGCCGCTGGACCGCACCGGACGCGGTGTTGTGCTTGGCGGACAACGAGTTCCTCGCGTCGAACGACGGCTGGGCGCTGCCGGACGACGCGTTCGCGAGCCGCAGCCACGTCCTCGGCGCGGAGGTCAGGGCGTTCGTGCTGGCACGGCTCGCCCCGCGGCCCGGCGTGCTGGTGTGGGACGTGCTGGCCGGTTCCGGCGCGGTGGCCGTGGAGTGCGCCCGCCTGGGTGCCGCGGTGCTCGCGGTCGAGCCCGATCCCGTGCAGTGCGTGCGGATCATCGCGAACGCGTCCGCGCACGGCGTCGACGTGCGGGTCGAGGAAGCGGAGCTGGACACGGCGTCGTTGCCCCGCCCGGACTCCGTGTTCGTCGGACGGGGCCGGCTGGCCGAGGTCAAGGCGTCCGCGGCGGTGAGCGCCCGGCGCGTGGTCGTCGTGACGGAACGGGTGGACGAGATCGTGCCCGCGCGGGACGCGCTGGTGGCCGCCGGGTACGAGGTGGAAGGCGTGCACTGGACCGCCTCCCGGCTGCTCGACTCGGGGTTCGCTCCGGCGGTTCCGGTGACCGTGTTGTGGGGAACGAAGAAGTGATCGGTGTGTTCGCCGGTGCGGCGCAGCGCGGTGACGCGGCCGACCTCGCCGGCCTGCTGGGCGCGGACGCGGTCGTGCCGGACGGTCCGCTCAAGCCTGCCGTGCAACGGTTGTGGCCGCGTCTCGGCGCGGTGGTGCTGTTCCTGGACGCGGGTTCGGCGGTCCGGTTGATCGCACCCCTGTTGCGGGACAGGCGATCCGACCCGGCCGTGGTGTGCGTGGACGCGCACTTCGTCGTGGCACTGGCCGGCGACGCCGACGCGTTCGCCCGCCACGTCGCCGACGCGCTCAACCGCACGGCCGTCGTGACGGGCGGCCCGTCGATCGACTCGGTGCTGGACGAGCTGGTCGAGCAGCTCGACGCCACCGCCGACGGCAACGTCGAGGCCTGCGCCGCCGCCATCGAGGCGGGCGAGAAGGTCGTGCTGCGCAACCCGCTGGGCTTCCCGCTGCCCGCCCTGCCGCCGAACGTCGTGGGCGCGGGCGAGGACGCGACCTGGATGATCGTCATCGACGACCGGGCGGCCGCCACCAAGGACAACGTGCTGCGGATCGTCCCGCGCACGCTCGTCGTCGGCGTGGGCTCGACGCGTGGTGCGTCCGCCACGAGCGTGGGCGCCGCGTTGGCCGAACTGGACGCGCAGGGCGGCCTGGACCTGCGTGCCATCAAGGCTTTCGCGACCGCGGACGCCAAGGCGGACGAGCCCGGCATCGTGGACGCGGTGGAGGACTGGGGTTTCTGGCACGGCGACACGGCCGAGCTGCTGACGTTCCCGACCGAGCAGCTGGCCGGGATCGGCGTGCCGAACCCGAGCTCGGTGGTACGCAACTCGATGGGCACCGCGAGCGTGGCGGAAGCGGCGGCGTTGCTCGGCGCGCGGAGCATCGGGCACGGCGGCCGGATCGAGCTGGCGGCCGAGAAGTTCAAGCGGGACAACGTGACCGTGGCCGCGGCACGGGTGCTGCCGCGCGGCCGCCTCGCGCTGGTCGGACTGGGACCGGGCGCCGCGGAGGAACGCACCCCGCGTGCGGAGGCGGAGATCCGGCGGGCCGCGTTCGTGGTGGGCACCCCGGAGGCGATCGACGCGGTCTCGCCCATTCTGCGGTCCGGTACGGAGATCCGGTACGAGGGCGCGTGCGATCTGGCCGCGCTGGGTGCGGCGGTCGCGTTCGTCGCTTTCGGAACCGGGCCAACGTTGGACAATCCGGTCGAAGCCGACGTAATTGTTGTTCCCGGAGTATGGGAACACTGACAGTTTTCCTCCTTTCGTAGGGTCTCTGACGAAGATTTCTTGATTAGCGTCCCCGCGCACACGGCCCAATCCCTGCCACGGGCCCGATGCTCTGGAGACCGACATGAGATCCCGTCGTCTCGTCGCTGTCGCCTGCACCGCCGGCGTCGCACTGTCCCTGCTGACGATCAACGCTCAGGCCGCCGCTCCCAAGGAGGGCCTGCGCCTGCTGGCCGTCCGCGACTCGCTGACCGCCACGCACACCTGGTACGAGCAGACCTACGACGGAAAGCCCGTGCTGGGCGCCTACTACGTCGAGCACGTCGACAAGGCGACCGGCGTGAAGACCGTGGACGACGGTCGCATCGCCGTCGGTTCGGTCGACGTCACGCCCGCCGTCACCGCCGAGGACGCCAAGACCAAGTCCGCCGGTGTGCCGGAAGGCGCGAACCTCAAGGTGCTGCCCGGCACCGGCCTCGTCTACGAGGTGATCTCCGACAACGGCAAGGGATCCGAGCGCACCCTGGTGCACGCGGAGACCGGCGCCGTCGTGAAGTCGGAGAGCCTGGTCAAGCACTACGACGGCACCGGCAAGGTGTTCAGCCCGAACCCCGTCGTGGCGCTGCAGAACGAGAACCTCAAGGACAACAACGACGCCGACTCGGCCGTGCCGTCCACCGCGTACAAGTCGGTGACGCTGTCCAACCTGGACAGCTCCGGGTACCTCAAGGGCGACTACGCCCAGGTGACGGGTGCGAAGAGCAAGCTGGCCTACAGCAAGACCAGGAAGTTCGAGTACACCAGGCACAACCCGTACTTCGAGCAGACGAACGCCTACTGGGGCGTGACGGAGGCCCAGAAGTACATCCAGAGCCTCGGCTTCAAGAACGTCAACAACGAGTCGCAGAAGATCACCACGGTCGGCCTGACCGACGACAACTCGTTCTACGACCCGTCGAAGGACCAGATCACGTTCGGCACCGGTGGGGTGGACGACGCCGAGGACCTCGAGGTGGTGTGGCACGAGCTCGGCCACGCGATCCAGGACGCCCAGGTGCCGGGCTTCGGCTCGACCGAGGAGGGCGGCGCGATCGGTGAGGGCTTCGGCGACTGGTGGGCGATGATCATGTCCTCCCGCGACTCGAAGGACACGGCCACGACCCCGCTGGCGTGCGTCATGGACTGGGACTCGACGGCCTACACGACCACGACGCCGCACTGCATCCGCCGCACGGACACCAACAAGACGATCGCCGACAAGACCGGCGAGGTGCACGACGACGGTGAGATCTGGTCGCGCGCCCTGTACGACATCTACAAGGCGTTCGGCCGGGAGAAGGCCGCGAAGATCGTGCTGGAGGCGCAGTTCTCCTACTCGCCGGCGACCGACTTCAAGGCGGCCGCGAACGCGACCGTTGCCACGGCCAAGAAGCTCTACGGTGACGCGGATGCCGCCGCGGTTGCGGCCGCGTTCCAGGCACGCAAAATCATCGCCTAGGTCAACTGTGAAGTCGGACATGCCCGACTAATGGCGGTTATGCCGCCGAATCTCCACCCGTGACGCTGTGTGTGCCGCCGCTTGACACCCTGCACACACAGCGTCATCGGGAAGGACTGGCAACATGGCGAAAACCCTGCATCGCCTGATCGTGTCCGTCGTGGTGTCCGCTCTCGCGAGCATCTTCTTCACCGCACCCGCAGCCAACGCCGACGACGTGTCGCCGATGATCGTCGGTGGCACGCGGGCCAGCACCTCGACCTATCCGTGGGTCGTCATGCTGACGACGACCGCCAATTTCCAGTTCTGCGGCGGCACGCTCGTGAAGGCCAACAAGGTCGTCACCGCCGCACACTGCGCCAAGGGCCGTACGCCCGCCAGCACGCGCGTCGTCCACGGCCGTGACGACAAGCAGAGCACCGCCGGCACCACGGCCAACGTGACCAAGATCTGGATCCACCCGAGCTACACCACCGCGACCGCCGGCTACGACGTCGCCGTGCTGACGCTGGACCGCAACATCAGCTCGGCCACCCTGCCGCTCGCGACCCCCGCCGACACCGCGCTGTACGCGGCGGGCAACTCCGCGCTCATCCTCGGCTGGGGCACCACGTCGTCGGGCGGTTCCGCCTCGCGGTACCTGCTGAAGGCCAACGTGCCGCTGACCTCGGACGCGACCTGCAAGTCCGCGTACTCGCAGTACAGCAACACCTCGATGGTGTGCGCCGGCTTCCCCCAGGGTGGCGTGGACACCTGCCAGGGCGACTCCGGTGGCCCGCTGGTGTTCGGTGGCAAGCTCATCGGTGACACCTCGTGGGGCCAGGGCTGTGCGGCGGCCGGCTACCCCGGCGTCTACGGCCGGATCGCGCCGTACTACTCGGTCATCACCGCCCAGCTCTAGCGCTTAGTACACAGTGGACGCCTGACGGGCCACCACACCGATGCTCAGCACACGGTGTGGTGGCCCTTCGTCGATTCGTCGGCGGGTGCATCGGTTGCAACGTGCGCACGTTCTCGCGCATCCTGCGGGGCATGGCTGATCTCGAAGCGGTGCCGGAGGACTGGTCGAACGCGCTGGTCGTCGTCGCTCATCCGGATGACATGGAGTACGGCGGTGCGGGTGCCGTCGCGCGGTGGACCGCCCAGGGCAAGAAAGTCGTGTACGTGCTGGCGTGCCGTGGTGAGGCGGGCATCGACACGATGGAACCGTCGGTCGCCGGACCGTTGCGCGTCGAGGAGCAGATCGCGTCGTGCGCCGCGGTGGGCGTGTCCGAGGTCGAGTTCCTGGACCACCAGGACGGGCTCATCGAGTACGGGGTGCCGTTGCGGCGTGACATCGCGGCGGCGATCCGGCGGCACCGGCCCGAGTTCGTGATCGTCAGCAACTTCCGCGACACGTGGCCGGGCGGCGCGTGGAACCAGGCAGACCACATCGCGGTCGGCCGTGCGGCCGTGGACGCCGTGCGCGATGCGGCCAATCGGTGGATCTTCCAGGACCTGGGCCTGGAGCCGTGGAACGGCGTCAAGTACGTGGCGGCGGCATCCTCGCCGTTGTCGACGCACGCCGTGGACATCAGCGACTCGTTCGACGCT
Organism: Lentzea sp. NPDC004789; assembly: GCF_053601075.1. Taxonomy (NCBI): domain Bacteria; kingdom Bacillati; phylum Actinomycetota; class Actinomycetes; order Pseudonocardiales; family Pseudonocardiaceae; genus Lentzea; species Lentzea sp. NPDC004789. Next base: position 482,232 of record NZ_JBSGBE010000004.1, read on the forward strand.
GCGGTGGCATCTCTACGTGCGCACAAGGCGTATCTGGCGGCGCTGAGCGGCCACATGGCGGATCCCGACGCGTTCCTGCGCGGCGCCGCGCAGGCGGTGGGGCAGCGGTTCGGCGGTGGCCTGGCCACCTCGTTCGAGATGCTGCAGGTGTGACCATGTTCCCTTCGGGTGGACACGACGGGTCCGGTGTGGATGCTTCTACGCATGCCCTTTGAACAGCACTACCTGGCCGGCCTCGATCTGCGGGGCCGGCGCGTCCTCGTGGTCGGCGGAGGCACGGTCGCCCAGCGCCGCCTGCCCCGCCTGATCGCGTCCGGCGCCGCCGTCGAGCTCGTGTCGCCGTCCGTCACCCCCGCCGTGCAGGGCATGGTCGACGCGGGGGAGCTGACATGGCATCAACGGCGCTTCCAGCCCGGTGACGTCGAGGGCGCGTGGTACGTGGTGGCGTGCACGTCCAACGTCGAGGTCAACACGCAGATCGGCGAAGAGGCGCTTGCGCACCGTGTGTTCTGCGTGCGCGCGGACCTCGCGGTCGAGGGCACGGCCGTCACACCGGCCGTGGGCACGCACGACGGTCTTGTGCTCGGTGTGCTGGCAGGTGGCGAGCACCGTCGTTCCGCTTCGGTTCGCGACGGGCTCGTGGCGGCGTTGCGGGACGGCCGAATCGCGGACCAGGCCGCGGCACCGGTCGGTGTCGCCCTGGTGGGTGGCGGACCCGGCGACGCCGAGCTGATCACCGTGAAGGGCAAGCGTTTGCTGGCCCACGCGGACGTCGTCGTCGCCGACCGGCTGGCTCCGCGTGAGCTGCTGGAGGAGCTGCCCGCGCACGTCGAGGTCGTCGACGCCGCGAAGATCCCCTACGGCCGTGCGGCCACGCAGGAGTTCATCAACCAGACGCTGATCGACCGCGCCAAGGAGGGCAAGTTCGTCGTCCGGTTGAAGGGCGGCGACCCGTACGTCTTCGGCCGCGGCTTCGAGGAGCTGCTGGCGTGCGCCGAGGCCGGCATCCCCGTGACCGTGGTGCCGGGCGTGACGTCGGCGTTCGGTGTGCCCGCATTGGCAGGTGTGCCCGTGACGCACCGAGGCGTGGCGCACGAGGTCGTGGTGGTGTCCGGTCACGTCGCACCCGATGACCCGCGCTCTCTCGTGGACTGGCCGGCCATCGCACGCCTGCAGGGCACCGTCGTGTTGATGATGGCCGTCGAACGAGCCGGTGCCTTCGCTTCTGCTCTCATGGAAGGCCGTCCAGGGTCCACGCCCGTGGCCGTGATCCAGGAGGGCGCCACGGCGGCCCAGCGCGTTTTCCGGTCCACTTTGGACTCCCTGGGCGCCGACGTGAAGCGCTGGGAAGTCCGTCCCCCGGCCATCATCGTCGTCGGCCCGGTCGCGGACATTGCTCCTGCAAATAGTTAGATAAGTTTCTTTACAAAAACCGCTCGGCCGGTGGACTCTGCATGCACGCCGCCTAAGTCCACCGGTTCTTGCGGAGGCACGCATGAAACGCGCCCTGTCTGTGGCGGCAGGCATCCTGCTCATGATGTCCGGTTTGTTCGCTTCATCACCCGCGAGCGCCGCATCCCAACAGGTCTTCTGGACCTTCTACGGCTGGTACGACAACACCCCGCCAGGCGGTGACATCGCCTACCCGAAGATCCACGACACGGCCGGCGGCAAGGGCACCTGGTCCGACCCGATCACGTTCGCGACCTCCAGCAAGGAAGCCAAGCCGGGCACCAAGATCTACTTCCCGCGCGTGAAGAAGTACTTCATCATGGAGGACGGCTGTTCTTCCTGTGAGCAGGACTGGAACGGCAACGGCCCCAACGGCGGCCCGAAGCTGTGGCACTTCGACGCCTGGATCGGCGGCAAGGGCGGCAACGCCATGAACGCCATCGACTGCGAAGACGCCCTGACGAACTACCACGACGACGGCAAGCCCGTGATGGAGGAGACCATCCTCAACCCGCCGTCGAACCTCACCGTCGACCCCACGCCGATCTTCAACACGTCCACGGGCGAGTGCTACGGCGGTGCGAAGCCCAAGACCACCAACGGTGAGTACAAGAACGTCTCGACCGGCAAGTGCCTGCAGGGCGGCGCGTCCGGCTCGCAGCTCACCACGGCCACCTGCAACGGTTCCGCCGCGCAGCAGTTCAAGTTCCACGGCGCCTTCATGGAGCAGGGCTCGCCCCAGCTGTGCACCACGCTGTCGTCGGGCAAGGTGCTGCTGAAGAAGTGCGACGGCGGTCCGGCCCAGCAGTGGTCCATCAACCCGAACAAGACCATCTCGGACATGCAGTACAACACCAAGTGCTACCGGGACGCCTCGGGCAAGGTCACCGCGGCGTCGTGTTCCGGCGACGTGGCCAAGTGGGACTTCAAGGCAGCCGCCGAGAAGTGACCAGGGCGTGAAAAAGGCCGCTTCCCCCCTTTTTGCTGCGGGGGAAGCGGCCTTTCTCCTTGTCAGCCCTTGACGACGCCGACCAGGTGGTCGACGGCCTCGGCGACCGGGACCTCGACGCGGTCACCGGAACGACGGTCCTTGACCTCGACGGTGCCGTCCTTGAGGCCGCGGCCGATCACCAGGATCGTCGGGATGCCCACCAGCTCGGCGTCGGCGAACTTCACGCCGGGGCTCGCCTTGCGGTCGTCCAGCAGGACCTTGAGCCCCTTGCCGCTCAGCTGCTTCGCGAAGTCCTCGCCGGCCTCGACGAGCGTCTCGTCCTTGCCCGCGACGACGATGTGGACGTCGGCCGGCGCGACGTTGCGGGGCCAGATCAGGCCGCGCTCGTCGTGCGACTGCTCGGCGATCGCCGCGACGAGGCGCGAGACGCCGATGCCGTACGAGCCCATGGTGATGCGGACGGGCTTCGAGTCCGGGCCGAGCGCGTCGAGCGAGAACGCGTCGGCGTACTTGCGGCCCAGCTGGAAGATGTGGCCGATCTCGATGCCGCGCGCGGCGACCAGCACGCCCTTGCCGTCCGGCGAGGGGTCGCCCTCGCGGACCTCGGCGACGTCGATGACGCCGTCGGGCGTGAAGTCGCGGCCCGCCACGAGGTCGACGACGTGGTGGTCGGCCTTGTCGGCGCCGGTCACCCACGCGGTGCCCGTGACGACGCGGGGGTCGGCGAGGTAGCGGACGCCGTTGGCCTGCAGGGCGCCCGGACCGATGTAACCCTTGACCAGGAACGAGTTCTTGGCGAAGTCCGCCTCGTCGACCATCGCGACCTCGGCGGGCTCCAGCGCCGCCTCCAGGCGCTTGAAGTCCACCTCGCGGTCACCGGGCACGGCCACCGCCAGCAGCTCCCAGTCCTTGCCGGGGTGCCGGAGCTTCACCAGGACGTTCTTCAACGTGTCGGCCGCGGTGAACTTGCGGTCGGTGCTGGCGTTGAGGAAGTCGACCAGCGACTCGATGGTGGGCGTGTTCGGCGTGTGGTGCACCTGCGCGGCGGGCTTGTCGTCGATCGACTGCGCGGGCGGCGCGGGCGTCGTGACGGCCTCGACGTTCGCCGCGTAACCGGACTCGGTGCTGCGGACGAAGGTGTCCTCACCCGTCTCGGCGACGGCCAGGAACTCCTCGGACGCACTGCCGCCCATCGCACCGGACGTCGCCGACACGACCACGTACTCCAGGCCGAGCCGGTCGAAGATGCGGATGTAGGCGTCGCGGTGGTCCTGGTAGGACTTGCTCAGCCCCTCGTCGGTCAGGTCGAACGAGTACGAGTCCTTCATCAGGAACTCGCGGCCGCGCAGGATGCCCGCACGGGGACGCGCCTCGTCGCGGTACTTGGTCTGGATCTGGTACAGCGTGACGGGGTAGTCCTTGTACGAGCTGTACTCGCCCTTCACGGTGAGCGTGAACAGCTCCTCGTGGGTGGGCCCGAGCAGGTAGTCGGCGCCCTTGCGGTCCTTGAGCCGGAAGATGTTGGGCCCGTACTCCTCCCACCGGTTGGTCGCCTCGTAGGGCTCCTTGGGCAGCAGGGCGGGGAACTGGATCTCCTGCGCGCCGAACGCGTCCATCTCCTCGCGGACGACGGCCTCGATGTTGCGCAGCACCCGCAACCCCAGCGGCAGCCAGGAGTACCCGCCCGGCGCGACGCGGCGGACGTAGCCGGCGCGCACCAGCAGCTTGTGGCTGGGCACTTCGGCGTCGGCCGGGTCCTCGCGAAGCGTGCGCAGGAACAGCGACGACATCCTGGTGATCACGGTGGGTACTCCTCGTTCACGGGCTGTCGGAGCAGCCTACTGGTTGGGTTGAAGGTGCCTGTCGGCGGGCATCTGACCTGCGCAAACCAAAAGTGTCAGACCCCCTGGGTAGCGTCCGCCCCATGTCCCTGACGATTGCCATGATCACCATCGACACCGGCGACGCGCGCAAGCTCGCGGAGTTCTGGACGGCCGCCCTGAACACGACCGTGCAGGGCGACTGGGGCGAGTTCATCGTCCTCGCGCCCACCACCGAGCACGGCGTGGCATTAGGCCTCCAGCAGGTCCCGGACCCCACACCGGGCAAGAACCGCGTCCACTTCGACTCGCACGTGCCGGACCGCAAGGCGGAGGTGGCCAGACTCGTCGGGCTCGGCGCCACCGAGGTCGCGGTGCACAGCATTCCCGGCCTCGTCTGGTCGGTGCTGGCCGACCCGGACGGCAACGAGTTCTGCGTCGGCCAGGCGGGCGAGGAGCTCTGAAGCCCTGCCGGTAGGGCGTGGCCGATCCAGGTTCGCGCCGTCTCGCATCCGGTGCGTTCGTGCACGCCGAGCGCGCGGGTCGGGTTGGTCGTGTCCCGTGGTCGGTCGGGCGTGCCTGTGGCCCTGAAAGCTCTGCCGGTAGCCCGCGGTCGACCCTGGTTCGTGCCATCCCGAACCCAGCGCGTTCGTGCACGCCGAGCGGGCGGGCCGGGTTGGCCGTGTCCACGGGCGGTCCGGTGCACCGCTAGCCCTGTGCTTTGGCCTGAGTCAGCGTGCGGCTCAAGCCAGGGCCGGGCGGGCGAGGAGCCGTTAAAGCTCCACCGGCAACCCGTAGTCGACCCAGGTCCGCGCCACCCCGAACCCAGCGCGCTCGTACACACTCAGCGCACGGGTCGAGTTGGCCGTGTCCACTGACAGCCCGGCACGCCGGTAACCCTGCGCCCTGCCCCGAACCAGCGTCCGGCTCAGCAGCGCGGCGGCCACCCCGCGCCCGCGGTGCTCGGCGAGGGTGCCGACGTCCCCGATCCACAGTTCGCGGACGCCGGTCGTCTCCTCGACGACCGGGTAGTGCCGGGCGAGCACGAAACCGACCACGGCGTCGTCCTTCAACGCCAGGAAGGAGGTCTCCGGAACGAACCGCTTGCTGTTGGTGAAGGACGCCGCCCACTCCTGAGGGCTGCGCTCGACCGAACCCCAGTGTGCGGCGAACGCCGCGTTGCACACCTGGCGGACCTCTTCGTCACGAGTCGCGGAGAACGGCACGATCTCGTAGCCGTGCGGGGTCGGGACCTGGGCGAGTGACTCGCCCAGCGCCACCTCCAGGTTGTAGAAGTGGCGGTCGGCGCTGAAGCCGAGCGACTTGACCAGTGCGACGTGCCCGGCCGAGCGGCTCTCGACCATGGTGTTCGCCACCAGCGGCAGGCCTGGGTGACGTGCGGTGTGCAGCTCTCGTGCCAACGCGACGAGGCGGGGCAACAACTGTCGTCCGATGCCGTTGCGGCGGTACGAGGGGTGCACCGCGCCGTCGAGCCGAACGCGGTGTGTGCCAACGGGATTGTCGCGCAGCGCCACGAGGCCGTAGGCGCAGAGCACGCCGTCCGCGAACACGGCCAGCGACCCGCCGGGCAGGTCGGTCTCGGCGAACTGTTCGGCGAAGTCCTCTTCGGACAGGAGTTCGCCGGTGTCGTCGACGGCCTCGGCCGTCGTGTACAGCGCTGTCACGGCGGGGATGTCCGCCGTTGTGAGCGAGCGCCACACGAGTTGCACGCAATCGAAGCTACGGGGAGGTGATGGGCCCAACAACTGAATATCGCGTTGCCCGGACAGCAAAAGCGACGCCATCCTGCGTGCGATGACCACACCTGAGATAGCGCCGCTGCACGAGGACCTCGCGTTCCACGGACCGCTGTCCGACGAACGGGCCGCTCGGCTGATCCGCGGGTTGCAGCCGCTCGACGGCAAGCACGTGCTCGACGTCGGGTGCGGGTGGGCGGAGTTCCTGCTCCGCACGCTCGAAGTCGCGCCCACCGCCACCGGCACCGGTGTCGACCTGGACGCGACGGCCATCGCGCACGCCCGGGCCAACGCGGCGTCGCGAGGACTCGCGGCACGGGTCGGCCTGCACGCTGCCGATGTGCGGGAGTGGCGACCCGAGCAGCCGGCGGACGTCGTGATCGTCAACGGTGCCACCCAGGCGTGGGGCGGAGAACCGTTGCAGCACACGGCGAACGCGCTCGCCGCGGTCAGGGAGCTGCTGAGCCCGCACGGGAAGTTGTTGCTGGGCGAGGGTTTCTGGGAACGCGAGCCGACGGACGAGCAGCTCGCCGCGATGCCGATCCCGCGTGACCGGTACGGCACGGTCGCCGACCTGGTGGACCTGGCGCACGAGCACGGCTACCGGCTGCTCGCGGTGGAGCAGGCGAGCCTGGACGAGTGGGACGTGTTCGAGAACGGGCACGGCCTCGCCCAGGAGCGCTGGCTGCGCGACAACCCGGACTCGGAGCACGCCGGCGAGGTCCGGGCGAAGGCCGACGCGCAGCGCACCTACCGCCTGCGCGGCTGGCGCGGCACGCTCGGGCTCGCCTACCTGACGTTGCAGGCCCCGTAGCGGACGGGTCGCTACCCTTCACGTCGTGCTGGTGCTGCTTCCCCCGTCGGAGACCAAGGCGATCGGCGGCGAGGGTGCGCCGCTCGACCTCGACGCGCTGTCGTTCCCGGAGCTCAACCCCGTGCGCGACAAGCTGGTGTCCGCGCTGGCCGACCTCGCGAAGGACGTGCCGGCGAGCCTCAAGGCGCTCGACCTCTCCGAACGCCAGGCCGACGAGGTCGAGCGCAACGCGACGCTGCGCACGTCCGGGACGACGCCCGCGCTGCTGCGCTACACCGGTGTCCTCTACGACAACCTGGACTTCCCGAGCCTGAAGAAGGCCGAGAAACAACGCGCCTACCAGCGGCTCGCGGTCGCGTCGGCGCTGTTCGGGGTGGTTCGCGGCGGTGATCCCGTGCCCGCGTACCGGCTGTCCGGCGGCAGCACGCTCCCGTCCCACGGCAGCCTGCGCACGCTGTGGAAGCCGGCGCTGGAGCCCGTGCTCGCCGAAGCCGACGAGTTCGTCGTCGACCTGCGGTCCGGCGCGTACTCGAGCCTCGCGCGGATCCCGCACGCCGTCGTCGTCCGGGTGATCACGAGCGAGGGCAAGGTCGTCAGCCACTTCAACAAGGCGCACAAGGGCCTGCTCGCTCGTGCCATCGTCACCACCAGCACCGAGCCGAGTGACCTGAAAGGCCTGGTCAAGGTCGCGCAGAAGGCCGGTCTCAAGATCGTGCCGACCGGCGAGAAGACCGCTGACCTGATCACGGATTAATTCGGTTGCGCGCCGGAAGGGCGACCCGGCAAGCTTCACCGCAGCCGAAGTGCGGCGTGAGGAACGAGGAGGTGCGACATGTCAGAGCCTGTCTTCGGACGTGGCCGCAGGACCCGTCCCTCCGCCCCTCGCGCCTGATCAGCACCGTTTGATCGCAGAGCGTCCAGTGGGGCGGTCACCCTCACCTTCCGGGAGACCCCACCGTGCGCGAGCACGATCTTTACGAACGTTACGAATCCGCTTTCGAAGGCGCCGACGACACCGTGCGGCGCAAGGGAAAGCGCACCAGCCGAAACGCCGACGACGCGGAACCGACGCGTCGCGGCCGCATGACCGAAGCCGAGAAGCTGCGCGTCGCTCGGCTGCGCGAGGACCAGCTCAGCACGGCGGACACCCCCGAGGACGGCGACCGCTGGTCCACCTGGGGCGACGCCGAGCAGGGGCCGAAGCCGCACCCGAGCTGGGTCATCACCGAGCTGGCCGCGGTCGACCGCGAGCTGGGCATCGTGAAGACCGGCAAGGAGGCGGACGTCTTCCTGCTGGAACGCGCGGTGGGCGAGAAGGCGTGCCTGCTCGCCGCCAAGCGCTACCGCAGCAACGACCACCGGATGTTCCACCGCGACGCGGGGTACCTGGAAGGCCGCCGGATGAGGAAGTCCCGCGAGACGCGGGCCGTCCAGAACCGCACGGCGTTCGGGCGCAACCTGATCGCGGAGCAGTGGGCGGTCGCGGAGTTCGCCGCGCTCGCCAGGCTGTGGCAGATCGGCGCGCCCGTGCCGTACCCGGTGCAGCGCAGCGGCACCGAGCTGCTGCTGGAGTTCATCGGTGACGACGAGGGCAACGCGGCCCCGCGGCTCGCGCAGACGCGTCCGGACGAGGACGAGCTGCTCGACCTGTGGCGTCAGCTGGTCAACACGCTGATGACGCTCGCGGAGGCGGGCGTCACGCACGGCGACCTGTCCGCGTTCAACCTGATGGTCCACGACGGCAGGCTGATCATGATCGACCTGCCGCAGGTGGTCGACCTCGTCGCGAACCCTCGCGGCGTTGAGTTCCTCGACCGCGATGTCCGCAACATCAGCGGGTGGTTCGCCGCGCGCGGCCTCCCGCCGGAGATCGCCGACCCGTCCGCGCTGGTGGCAACGCTGCTGGACGTGGCGGGTATGGCGTGACCGGTGTTGCGCGCCCGGCCGTGTCCAACGACACTGCCGGGCGCGCAACACACCACCAATGATCAGCTAGACTGTGCTGTGCACCGATGAAGGCCTGACCGCCGTTGACCGGTGCGTCCACCCACTCATTCAGCGGCGTGACCACCACGCCGGGCTCGTCCTTGTGAACTGGCACCGCGGTAAGCGCGGGGCAGCCTTGAGACGTGCCATGTCTCGGAGGTTTGTTTTGCCATCAATGTCCGAAGGTCGTTCCGAGCGCGCACACAGCCGCAGGTCACCGCGGCGCCGCTCGGGCCGCCAGGGCAACTCCTCGCGCCCGCAGCAGCGGGTCGAGGAACCGGTCGTCGCCGAGCACTTCGAGAGCACGCTGCCGGAAGGCCCGCTGCCCTCGTTCGCCGAAATCGGCCTTTCCGACGCGCTGATCCGTTCGCTCGCCGCCAACGAGATCACCGAGCCGTTCCCCATCCAGGCGGCGACCCTGCCCGACTCCATGTCGGGCCGTGACATCCTCGGCCGCGGCCAGACCGGTTCCGGCAAGACGCTGGCGTTCGGTCTCGCGATGCTGACCCGCCTCGCGGGCGGCCGTTCCACGCCGCACAAGCCGCGTGGCCTCATCCTCGTCCCGACCCGCGAGCTCGCGATGCAGGTCGAGACGGCGCTCATGCCGCACGCCCGCGCGCTGGGCCTGTGGTGCCGCGTCGTGGTGGGCGGCACGTCGTTCCCGCGCCAGATCGACCACCTGCGCCGCGGCGTCGACCTGCTGATCGCCACGCCCGGCCGGCTCTCCGACCACATCCGCCAGGAGACCTGCGACCTGTCCCAGGTCGAGATCACCGCGCTGGACGAGGCCGACCAGATGGCCGACATGGGCTTCATGCCCCAGGTCCGGGCGATCCTCGACCTGACCCCGCAGGACGGCCAGCGCCTGCTGTTCTCCGCGACGCTCGACGGCGACGTGGACAAGCTGGTCCGCCAGTACCTGCACGACCCGGTGACGCACTCGGTGGCCCCGCCGACCGCGAGCGTCACGACGATGGAGCACCACCTGCTGTTCGTGTCCGCGGAGGACAAGCAGTCGGTGGTGACCGAGGTGGCCGCGCGCGAGGGCCGCACGATCATGTTCGTGCGCACCAAGCACCACGTCGACCGCCTGGCCAAGAAGCTCCGCTCCGTCGGCGTCCACGCGGGCGCCCTGCACGGCGGCAAGGCGCAGAGCGCCCGCACCCGCGTGCTCGGCGAGTTCCGCGAGGGCACCACGCCGGTCCTGATCGCGACGGACGTGGCCGCCCGCGGCATCCACGTCGACGACGTCTCGCTCGTCGTGCACGTCGACCCGCCGGCCGACCCGAAGGACTACCTGCACCGCGCCGGCCGCACGGCCCGCGCGGGCCAGTCCGGCACGGTCGTCACGCTGGTCACGCACGACCAGCGCCGCGCCGTCCAGGGCATGGCCGCTCGCGCAGGCATCCGTCCGGAGAGCACGAAGGTGCGCCCCGGCGACGAGGACCTGATCCGCATCACGGGTGCCCGCACCCCGAGCGGTGAGCCGGTCGTCGAGCGCGAGAAGCCGGCCCGTCGCAGTGGCGGTGGTGGCGGACGTCGTTTCGGCGCTCCCGCCGCCGGTGGCCGTGGCGAGTACCGCGGCGGCTCCGGCCGTCGCTCGGAGGGTGGCGAGTTCCGCGGTGGACCGCGTCGCTCTGAGCGTTCCGAGGGCGGCCGTGGGTTCGGCCGCACGGAGCGCACGGGCCGTCCGCGCCGAGCGCCCCAGCACTGAAGCAAGGCCGAAGGCCGCCTCTTCCGCACGGGAGAGGCGGCCTTCGCCGTGTTCAGCCGGCCCTGCGGTCGGTGAGGTCCAGCGCCGGTTCCTCGAACCACGCGAGGGCACGTTCCCGTTTCGCCGCACGCACGGCACGCGGCAGCTGGTCGGCCACGACGTCGCGCACCAGCAGGTGCCGGAACCCGTACTCGATCTCGCCGGTCTCGCTGTTGCGGCCCTGACGGCGCAGGAAGTCCCGCTGCTCCAGCAACTCCAGCGCCTTGGCGACCTCGCCGGGGTCGCGCAGACCGGTGGCGGCGACCGCGCCGGGCGACACGAGATCACCCACGACGGCGGCGTCCTGCAGCACGGCCTTCACCTCGAACGGCAGCGAGTCGAGCTGAGCCGTGAGCACTCCGCGCACCGACGACGGCACCGGCAGCCCGCCTTCGTTCTGCAGGCACGGGGTGCGCGGATCGGACACCATCCGGGCGTACTCGGTGGCGAACAACGGGTTGCCGCCGACGCAGGACACCAGGGCCTGCCACAGCGCGCCGGAGAGCTCGCCGACATCGAGCAACGAGTTCAACAGGCTCCGGGTTCCGTTGTGGGACAACGGTTCCAAGCTGATCGTGGTCGCGTTGCGCTTGCCGCCGAACCACGACGGGCGGCGCTGCAGCAGTTCCGGCCGGGCGGTGACGACCACCAGCAGCGGCACCGAACCCGCGTGCTCGCTCAGCTCCTCCACGAAGTCGAGCACCACGTCGTTCGCCCAGTGCAGGTCCTCCAGGAAGACGACGAGTGGCTCGGACTCGGCGATCTCCTCCAGAAAACGGCGCCACGCCGGGAAGTCCGCCGGGACGTCCGGAGCCGGCTCCGCGAGGCCGGTCAGGCTCGCCGTGAGGCGGTCCGCGAGCTCACCGACGCCGACCAACGAGGAGACCGCGGCGTGCAGCGTCGCCGGTGCGGCGAACCCGCGCACCACGTCGGACAACGGCCCGTAGCCGTAGTCGTCTCCGAAAGCCGTTGCGGTGCCACGCAATGCGGTGGTGCACGAAGAAGTGAGCTCGTTGACGAGCCGAGTCTTGCCCACGCCTGCCTCGCCGAGCACGGTCACGAAGTGCGGGCGGCGGCGCGTGCGAACCTCGTCGAGAAGTCCTTGCAGCACAAGGAGTTCGCGCTCACGTTCGACGAACGGCACCGGAGCCTGAACTCGGCGGGTCGCGCCGCGCGGGGGCACGCACGAGACCGCCTGCCAGCCACCGGCCGGGGAGGGGTCGGCCCACGTCACGGAGGAGCTCGCGGCACGGGTCGCGGTGCAGGCGCGGACAGCGCCCAGCGGGGCGAGCGCCATCAGCTGCCGGCACCGGTCGAGCAGCACGCCGGACGCGGAAGGCGTGCCGGACGCGGGCAGCCGGACCAGGGCCTCGCCCGTGGCGACACCGATCTGCGCGTCCGCGACCGCGGCCAGGCGGTCGCGGATGGCCAACGCCGAACGCACGGCGCGGTCGGCGTCGTCCTCCGACGTGCGAGGCACACCGAACAGAGCGAGGAACACGGAGCCGACGTTGCCGCCGACGACACCGCCCAACCGGGAAACCTCTGAGGAGACCGCGGCGGCGACTTCCTGGTGCACCGCGTCGACGTCCTCGGGGTCGCCGTCGCCGGCCGCGAGACCGAGCTGGGCGGACACCATCACGACGCTGACGAGCTTGCGCTCCACGGTCGTCACGTCCACAACGGCCGGTTCCACCGCGGGGGGTGTGATCACCACGGGAGCCGGAGCCGGGACGGGCAGAGCGGGGGAGGCGTGGCCGACGGCGAGCAGGTGCCTGCGTTGCACCGACGCCGGGAGGTCCAGCGCGGGGGCGTGGTCGAGGATCGCGCGCTCCAGTTCCTGCAGCTCACGGCCCGGTTCGAGACCGAGCTCCTCCACCAGCGCCGACCTCGTGCGGCGGTAGACGCTCAACGCGTCGACCTGTCGTCCACACCGGTAAAGCGCCAGCATCAGCTGTCCGCCCAGCCGTTCGCGATACGGCTCGGCCTCGATCAACGACTCCAGCTCGCCGATGATCTCGTAGTGCCTTCCGCAGGCGAGCTCCGCCTCGAAGCAGTCCTCCTGCGTGGCCAGCCGCCAGTCCTTGATGGCGGTCAGCTCAGGCCAGTTGATGCCGGTCTCCGCAAGATCCGCGAGCACCGGTCCGCGCCACAGCCCCAGTGCCTTGCGGAGCACCTTCGCGGCGGCGGAGAAGTTGCCGGCGGACAGTTCGCCTCGGCCCTGTTCGGTGAGCTGCTGGAAGCGCGACAGGTCGAGGGAGTCGGGGTCCACGCGCAGGAGATATCCCGGCGCGTGGGTCAGCAGCAGCGCAGACCCCTCAGAGCTGCTGCCGTGAGGCGTGAGAACGCCGCGCAGTCCGGAGACCGCGTTCTGGAGCATCTTGCGGGCGGTGGGCGGAACGTCCCGCGGCCACAGCGCCTGGAGCAGCTTGCTGGTCGCCACCACGCGGTTGGCGTGCAGCAGGAGGAAACCCAGAGCCGCGCGCTGCTTGACCCCGCCGAGTGGCACGGGCAGGTCGTCGTCGAGGACTTCCAGTGAGCCCAGCAGGTGAAATCGCATGGTTCTGGCCTCCATTAGACGGTGATCCGGACGGAGGGGGAGAGATCAGCCCCAGGGGGTGTCGTCGTCCCACGGGGTGTCGTTGTGGTTCGGGACCGCCGGGAGCGTGATGGAACGGCCCCACGGGGTGTCGTCGTCGGTCGCGTGACCCCACGGGGTGTCATCGGCGGCGATGGCCTTGCCCCAGGGGGTGTCGTCGGCGGCGATGACCTTGCCCCACGGGGTGTCGTCCCCGACGTGCTTGCCCCAGGGCGTGTCGGCCTGCGCGGTGCCGGAGAAGAGGAAGAGAGCCAGGGCCGTGGGGACGGCGGAGAGAACCAGAGCGGCAGCGGTCGTCTTGCGGATCATGTCGGCCTCCTCATGCTTGCTGGTCGGACCTCGGCTTGAGTGCTGCTTCAGCCACGTTCGAGTGGCGTCTGAGAACGAAGTTAGGAGCGCCGCCCATCGCCGCTCTATCGCGCACCCACCGCGTATCAATCGGCCGTGATGGTGGCCCTGAAGTGGCCAAATGAGACGCTTCGGCAGTTGATCCACCGGTCAACAAACAGCTGTTACTACGCAGGGTGGTGGCTTATCCCCGAAATTAGGTGCGGTGTACCGCAATGGTTGGGTGCGGTTAGCGATCCGAACGAACGGCTTGTGCCGCTCGGAGTAGTGCCGATGAGGCGTTCAGGCTGCTTGGCGCCATGACGTACGATCGTCGTGACGCCGCTACCGACCACCTGTTAATTCTCAGGCACACGTACTGCTTGATCTGCCCCGCTGTTCCTGATCCGAGCATCTCCAAATGAGATGCCTATTGAGATCGGGCGCATTATGGTGGATCGTGCGCCGATACACAAGAAGGATCTTGACAGTTTTACCTGGCGGAGCTAACTTTGGAGATCATCGCGCATCTGAGTGACCGTCCTGCAGTCTCCGTGAACGGGAGGTCAGCAGCGGGAAGTGAAAAATTTTCATATTGTGACCCGATCTTGAGGTGACGCCTGGGAGTGCCTTTTTCCGCGACTTCGGCCGGATTGCACGAACGCGAGTACGCCCCATCGTAAATGCAATTCCGTCACGGGAAATCCGTAGCGGAAATCGTCTGGAGCGTGAGGTGTTGGGGCTTTGCGAGAGATAAAGGCGCGAGGGGTCGTCCGACATGAGCTCCGCCCCTGATGAGAAGTTGATTTTCAAGCTGCTCGGTCCGATCGAGGTCATCGGCGCCGAGGAGCAGGTTCAGGTACCACCAGGACGTCAGCAGACGATCCTGGGCGCTTTGCTGCTCGAAGCCAACCGCGTGGTCAGCATGGACCAGCTGATCGACCTCGTCTGGGAGCACACCCCGCCGTCGACCGCACGGGCGCAGATCCAGATCTGCGTGTCCGCGCTCCGGCGGGAGTTCGCGAGGGTCGGCGTCGACGCCCAGATCGAGACCCGCCAGCCCGGCTACCTGCTGCGCGTCGCCGGCGACCGGATCGACACCTTCCTCTTCGAACGCCGCGTGGCCGACTCCGACGCCGCCGTCCGGCAGGGACGCATGGAAGAGGCGTCCGCGGTGCTGCGGCAGGCTTTGGCGTTGTGGCGCGGACCCGCACTCGGCGGCGCCGCGGCCACGTTGCAGAACAAAGCACTGCGGCTGGACGAGAAACGCCTGTCGGTGCTGGAGAACTGCGTCGACATCGAGTTGTTGCTGGGCAGGCACCACGCTCTCATCGGCGAATTGCAGAGCATGGTGACCGAACACCCGTTGCGGGAACGGCCGCGCGGTCAGCTGATGCTCGCGCTCTACCGCTCGGGCCGTCAGTCCGAGGCCTTGGACGTCTATCGCGCGGGCCGCGACCTCTTCATCGAACACCTCGGTCTCGAACCGAGCGACCAGCTGCGCAAGCTCGAGACCGCGATCCTGACCGACGACGAGGTGCTGCGCCTCGACCAGGAGAAGACGGTCCCGGTCACCGTCCAGAACGTCGTGTCACCGCACCAGCTTCCGGCCACCATCGCGGACTTCATCGGGCGCCAGGACGTGGTGGCCCGCGCCGAGACCGTGCTGTCCGGCGACCACCTGACCATGCCCGTGGTCAACATCTCGGGCAAGGCGGGCATCGGTAAGAGCGCTCTCGCGATCCACGTCGCGCACCGCGTGGCGGTCGAGACCTACCCGGACGGCCAGCTCTACTGCGACCTGCGCGGCACCCAGGCGCAACCCGCCACCCCCGCCGAGGTGCTCGGCCGATTTCTGTCCGCTTTGGGCGCGGTGGGCTCCACACTGCCCGATGGTGTGGACGAGCGCGCGGACATGTACCGCAGCATGCTCGCCAACCGCCGTGTGCTGGTCGTTCTCGACGACGCGGCCAGCGAGTCGCAGGTGCACCAGCTGCTTCCGGGCTCGCCGACGTGCGGGGTGGTCGTCACGAGCCGGACCCGGCTGACCGGTCTCGCCGGATCTCATTTGGTCGACGTCGACTTCATGGACTCCGACGACGCGCTCGAACTGCTGGGCCGCATCATCGGCACGCAACGCCTGGAGAGCGAACCCGTTGCGGCGTCTGCGTTGGTGGATGTCGTCGGAGGTCTGCCCCTGGCGTTGCGCATCATCGGCGCCCGGCTGGCCGCCCGCCCGCATTGGACGTTGGCCTCGATGGTCGGACGTCTCGCCGACGAACGTCACCGCCTCGACGAGTTGGTGCACGGCGACATGGTCGTGCGCGCGAGCCTCTCGCTGACCTACGACGGCCTGGAACCCGACACGTGCCGGGTGATGCGGCTGATGTCGTTGCTGGAAGCGGAAAGCCTGCCGGTGTGGACGGCGTCCGCGCTCACCGACGACGACCGCAACCGCGGCTTCGACCTCCTGGAACGCCTCGTCGACGCGCAGCTGCTCGACGTGGTCGGCAGCGACGTGACGGGCCTGCCCCGCTACCGCTTCCACGACCTGATCCGCTTGTTCGCCAAGGAACAGCTCGCCGCGCACGAGTCCCCGGCCACCCAGTACGCCGCCGTGGAACGCGTCGCCGGCGGCTGGCTCGCGATGGCCGAACAAGCGCACCAGCGGCTGTACGGCGGCGACTTCACCGTCCTGCACGGCAACGGCCAACGGTGGCAGCCGCACGCCTCGTACCTCGACCAGGTGCTGCAGGACCCGTTGGGGTGGCTGGAAAGCGAGCGCCCGAACATCTGCGCGGCCGTCCTGCAGGCGGCCGACGCGGGCCTGGACGAGCTGTGCTGGGACCTCGCGATGACGCTCGTGACGTTGTTCGAGACCCGCAGCTATCTCGACGACTGGCAGCAGACCCACGAACGCGCACTGGACGCGGTGCGCAAGGCCGGCAACAAACGCGGCACCGCGGCCCTGCTGTGCTCACTGGGATCCCTGCACCACAGCCAGCGCCGCATGGAGGCGTCCAGAACGGCGCTGGAACCCGCGCTGGAACTCTTCACCGAGCTCGACGACACCCACGGCCTCGCCCTGGTGCGCCGCAACCTCGGCCTGCTGGAGTACAACGAGGGCCGCCCGGAGCTCGCGACCCGGATCTTCGAACAGTCGCTGGCCGGCTTCAAACGCGTCGGCGACGTCGTGGGCCAGGCCTACGTGGTGTCCCAGCTCGCCCAGCTGTCGTTGGACCGGGGCGAGCACGAGCTGGCGGTGGGCCAGCTGCGCGGCGCCCTCGGCATGTGCCGGGAGATCTCCAGCCCGCGCGTCGAGGCCCAGGTGCTGTACCGGCTCGGCGGCGCGATGCTGGTGCAGGGCCGCTACGAGCAGGCGCAGCAGCTCATCACGTCGGTGCTGGGCATGGTGCAGCGCTCCGGCGACACCGTCGGCGAGAGCTACGCCCTGCACTCGCTCGGCCTGATCCACGGCCGGATGCGGATGTTCGCCGAGGCGGGACGGCTGCTGCGGCGCGCGATCCGGCTGTGCGAGGAGAACCTCGACCGCGTCGGCGCGGCACGGATCCGGCTCGACCTCGCGCAGCTCGTGTCGCAGCGGGGTGAGACGTTCCACGCGATCGCCATCGTCGAGCAGGCGATGATGACGTTCCAGGAGCTGCGGCTCGCGCTGTGGGAGAGCAAGGCGCTGGCCGTGCTGGAGAAGATCACCGCCGAGAACCCTCTGCCCGCCGCCGTCCCGTCGAACGGCGGCACGCGCTAGCAGCCGTTGGTGTGGGGACGTTCGGCGACGCGGTGGCTGGTGCGGCGCGTGCTGACGGCGGTTGGGCCGGGACGCGCTCGCGGTGGCCGACGCGTGCGACAGCGACAGCGGCGACCGGTGTCGGAGCGGCACCCGCCCGCCGCCGCTCTCTCGAACGGCGGCGCTGACGACCGCGACGACTAGGTCGTCGGCACCAGCGAGTCGATCATCTTCTGCAGGTCGGCGTCCTTGGGCAGCGGCGGGTTCGTGCCGCCTCCACCACCCTCCAGGTCGCCGTTCACCACGAGCACGTGCAGCTTGCTGCTGCCGTTGAGCACCAGCACCTTGACGACGCCCTTGCTCGCCAGGCACTTGTTGGCCGTCTGGGTGGCCGTGGCGTCGACCTCCACGCCCTCGACGACGACCTTCTGGCCGTCCTTCTGGGTGTGCTGGATCTTCACCGGCTTGGGCTGCGCCAGCGACACCTGCGGTTCGCCGCTCGACGAGTAGAACTGGGTGGCCACGGCCTTGGCGAAGTCGGAGGCGGTCTGGTTCAGGTCGCCCTTGGGCAGCAGCGTGCCGCCGTTGGTGCCCTTGGTGAACGACTTGCCCTCGCACTCGTAGTCGCCGTACGTGGAGACGCCGGTCAGCGCGATGCCGGGGTACTTGTCGATCTGGATCTGCGCCTCGGGCACGACTTCCCAGTTCTTCGGGACCTCGTAGTTGTATCCGAGGGACGTCTGGACGCACTGCACGCCCTCGTTCTTGCACGCGCCGGTGGTGGGCTGCGCGGAGGTGCTGGTCGGCGTGGACGGGGTGGGCTGCGCGTTCGGGTCGCTCGTGTTGCGCGACAGCAGGAACCAGGTGAGGCCGCCGCCGGCGAGCAGCACCAGCACGACGGCGCCGAGGACGAGCCAGAGCGTCTTCTTGTTCTTCGGCGGCTCGTTGTCGAACCCGCCGTAGACGCCGAGACCGCCGTACTGGCCGTAACCCTGCTGGGGGAAACCGCCCGTCTGCGGATAGCCGCCGACCTGGTAGCCGCCGCTCGAGTAGTCACCCTGCTGCTGGCCCCAGCCCTGCTGCTGGTCGTTCCAGCCGCCCTGTCCGCCGCCACCTGGGTAAGTCACGCGGTGAACGGTACCTGGTGGGTCTGACGGGAGTTAATTCATCAAGCGTTGACTTCCGGGTGGTGCGAGGCGTAGCGTGCTCGCTAAATTCAACGCTTGATGAACTTGGAGGCTCGTGATGCGCACCGCGCTGGTCACCGCCGTCGCAGGTGCGGTGGTGGCGTTTCTGCTGGGACTGCTGACTTTCGGCGTGCAGGCCACCGTGCACCCGCACGACGTTCCGCTCGCCGTGGTGGCACCGCCGCCGATCGCCGAGCGGGTCAGCGCCGCCGACTCGCCCGAAGTCGACCTCAAGGTCGTCGAAGCGGGAGAAGCCCGGACCCTGTTGGCGGACAAAGAGGTCTACGGGGTCCTGGAGATTTCACCCGGACAGGCGACGATCCGGCTCAACCCGGCGGTCAACCCGTCCGGCACCCAGGTCGCGCAGCAGGTGCTGACCGGTGTGGCGCAGGGTGCCGGGCTTCCGGTCAAGGTCGAGGGCCAGGTCGCCTCCGCGGCCGAACGCACGGCGCCGCTCGCCGCGTCCGCGCTGCTGTGGGTCGGCGGGATGATCGCCGGGCTGTTGTTCGTGGTGCTGAAGGGCCGTCGGCTGCGGGCGTTGTCGGCGGTCACCACGGCCGTGCTGGTCGTCGGTTCCGTGACCGGGTTGCTGGCCTGGTGGGGCGTCACGTTCAACGCGGCGATGTTGGGCTTCCTGCTCGCGGTCGCCATGTCGTTCGCGTTGCTGCAGGCCGGGTTGTTCAAGCACCTCGGCATCCGGGCGATGGGCGTCCTCGGCGTCCTGTACCTGATGGCACCCGCGGTGGCGGGTCAGGTGCCGGAGCTCCTCAACCCCGCGTACAAGGCGGTGCTGTGGTCGTGGACGCCGTTCCGGTTCTCGGCGGAAGGTCTGCGCAGCCTCATGTACGGCGGCTCCATCGGCGCCGAGTGGTGGGTGTTCGGCGGGATCGCGCTCGCCGGGCTCGTGCTGCTGCTAGCCGGCAAGGAAGCTCAGCCGGACCGTGCGGACCGGGTTGTCGACGTTGGTGTCCACGAGGCAGATGGACTGCCACGTGCCGAGCGCCAGCACACCGCCTAGCACCGGAATCGTCGCGTACGGCGGCACCAGCGCGGGCATCACGTGGTCACGACCGTGACCGGGGGTGCCGTGCCGGTGCCGCCACTTCACGTCGCGGGGCAGGATGCGCTCCAACGCGGTCAGCAGGTCGTCGTCGCTGCCCGCGCCCGTCTCGATGATGGCGACGCCGGCGGTCGCGTGCGGCACCCAGACGTGCAGCAGGCCGTCGCCGTTCTCACCGTCGAGGAACCGCTCGCACTCCCGCGTGAGGTCCCGCACGACCTCGTCGGAGCCGGTGCGGACCTGGATCTCCTCGCTGCGCATGACCTCAGATCTTACGAACCACCCTGGCCGGGTTGCCGACCGCGAGCACGTGATCAGGCAAATCACGCGTGACGACACTGCCTGCGCCGACCACCGTGTTGTCGCCGATGGTCACGCCGGGGCACACGATGACGCCGCCGCCGAACCACACCCTGTCCCCGATGACGATCGGCGCGGTGGTCTCCCAGCCGGCGATCCGCGCCTCGTGGTCCTCGATCGGGTGCAACGCCGTCAGCAGCTGCACGCGCGGACCCATCATCACGTTGTCGCCGATGGTCACCGGGCCGCAGTCGAGGATGATGCCGTCGTAGTTCATGAAGCTGTTCGCGCCGATGCGCGTGTTGTAGCCGTACTCGATCTGCAGCCGTGGCAGCAGTGTCGTGTTCGGACCGATCTCCGCGAGAAAGCCTTTGAGGATGGCGTATTGGCCGTCGAGGTCTTCCGGGTCGTGGGCGTTGAACCGAGCCATCTCGCGCCAGGCGCGCCGGCGGTCCGCGTCCAGTTCGGGGTCCAGCGCCAGGTAGGGCTCGCCCTTGATCATCTTCTCGCGGTTGGTTCCCATGAGGTCCCAGTATCGTCACGGCATGCGCGTGCTTTTCGCCAGCATGGCGACCGTTGGGCACACCTACCCGTTGATCCCGTTGGCACTCGCACTGCGCGGTGCCGGGCACGAGGTCCACTTCGCGGTCGGCGACGAGATGCACCCCGAACTGACCAGGCTGGGTCTGCGGCCGTTCCGGCCAGGTCTGGTGTTCGGTGAGATCTACGCGGAGGACATCGCGCCCGAACTGGAACGGGTCCTGCCCGACCTGGTGATCAGCGGGTGGTCCGTGCCGGAGGTCTTCTCCGAAGCCCGTCGCCGCGCGTTCCCCGTGCTGTGGCACGGGTTCGGGCGGATGTTCGACGAAGGCGCCGGGCTCGCTCGGCCGGACGGCGGCAGGCACCTCGACATCTGCCCGCCCTCGTTGCAGCGCAAGGACTTCCGCGACGAACGGATGCTGCTCAGGCCGGTGCCGCACGCGACGCCCGGCGAGGTGCCGCCGCGCACGCACGAGAAGCTGATCTACGTCACGTTCGGCACGGTGTTCGGCAACGAGGAACTGCTCGCGACCGCGGTCGCCGGGCTGGAGCGGCTCGACGCGCAGGTCGTGGTGGCCTCGCCCGGACGGTGGCTGCCGCAGGCCGAGGTGATCAAGCAGGCGGACGTCGTCGTGCACCACGGCGGCAGCGGCACGATGCTCGCCGCGCTGGCGTCGGGCGTCCCGCAGGTCGTGCTCCCGCAGGGTGCGGACCAGTTGGGCAACGCGGAGGCGCTCGTGGCGGCCGGGGCGGCGGTGCGGCCGGACGCGGTGAGTGCCGAGGCGATCGCGGAGAGCGCACGACTGTTGCTTGTGGACGGACCGCACCGGAAAGCCGCAGGTCAGCTGGCTGAGGAGATACGTCACATGCCGTCGCCCGAGGAAGTTGCGGACAGTCTGGCGCACGTTGTGTAACACTGTTTTTTATGAAGGCCAGCCGCCTGCGCTTCGGGATGAACCTGTGGCCGCCGTTCCTGTTCGCCGGCATTCGCGTGGAGGAGATCTCGCCGGACTACCGGTACGCGCGGGTGCGCATGCGCCTGCGCCCGTGGAACCGCAACTTCTTCGGCACCCACTTCGGCGGCTCGCTGTTCGCGATGACCGACCCGTTCTGGGTGCTGCTGCTGTTCCACCAGCTCGCCGGCGAGCACGTGGTGTGGGACCAGGCGGGCGAGATCGAGTTCGTCGCGCCCGGCCGCGGCACGGTGTACGCGGAGTTCCGGCTGACCGACGAGCACGTCGAGCAGGTGCTGGCGCAGACGAGCGCGGGGGAGAAGGCGCTGATCTGGTTCGACACGGACGTCGTCGGCCAGGATGGCGGCGTGATCGCTCGGGTGCGCAAGCAGGTCTACGCGCGGCGCAAGCGCGGCAAGCAGCTCGCGCATGCGTGAGGCCTTCGGGGCGGTCTTCGACGTCGAGCCGGGCTACCTGAACACGGCGTCCATCGGCGTACCGCCGCGGCACGTCGCGGACGCGGTGGCGGCGGCCTGCGAACGGTGGCGGCGCGGGCAAGACGTGTCGTCGAGCTTCAACGAGGCCGTCGAGACCTCACGGGCGGCATGGGGCCGGATCGTCGGCGTGCCTGCGTCTTCGGTCGCGTGCGGTGCGACCGTCTCGCAGTTCGTGTCGCTGGTCGCCCAGGCGTTGCCGGCCGGGTCGAGGATCTGCGTGCTCGACGGTGAGTTCACGAGCGTCTCGCTGCCTTTCGTCGCGGCCGGGCACCGGCTCGTGTCCACAGTGGACGAATGCGATCTCGTCGCGGTGAGCGTGGTGCAGTCGGCGGACGGCGCGATCGCGGACCTCGAAGCCCTGCGGGCGTCGGGCAAACCGGTGCTGCTCGACGTGTCGCAGGCCGCCGGGTGGCTGCCGCTGTCGTTGGCGTGGGCCGATTTCGTCGTCGGTGCCGCGTACAAGTGGCTGATGGCACCGCGCGGCGCGGCCTGGATGGCGGTGCGGCCGGACCGGATGGACTTCATCAAGCCGTTGGCGGCGAACTGGTACAGCACGGGGGAGAACTACGGCACGGAGCTCGTGCTCCATTCGGAGGCACGGCGGTTCGACCTCTCACCGGCGTGGTTCGCACACGTCGGTGCGGCGGTGGCGCTGCCGTGGGTCGCCACGTTGGACATGGAAGCCGTACGCGCGCACAACGTGAACCTGGCGGATCACCTCCTGTCCGGGCTCGGCCTCCCGCCCACCGGCTCCGCGATCGTCTCAGCGGGCGTGCCGCCCGTCCCCGGTGTCGTCTCGTCGGTCCGCGCTGGTAGGACCCGGTTTTCGGGTCACCTCTACAACACGGTCGAGGACATCGATCGGGTGCTCAAGGCGCTCACCTGACCGCCGTCCGTTACCGTGGGTCCTTGTGTCGGAACCACGCCAGTCACCTGAAGAGGTGACCCAGAACCTGCCTCGCTTCCCACCGAGGCCGACCGACACCGCGCCGCTCTACCCGGCCGACGAGCTGATGAAGCTCCAGTCGATCATGGACAACCGCCAGGGGCAGCTGCCTCATCAGCCGCCTCCGCCCCAGCGCAGGTCGACCTGGGTGGGCAAGGCGCTGGCACTCGTCGGCGTCGCGGTGGTCTCGGGATTCGTGTGGTGGGTGTTGCAGCCGTCGGATCCGGTCGACCAGCCGGTCGCGCAACCGCAGAAGACGGCGGGCGAGTTCGAGTTCACCACCGTGCCGCAGCTGCCGGAACCGGTGAAGGACAGCGACTGCGCAGCCCACGCCTCCGGGCAGACGTCGACGTTCTTCAAGACGACCCCGTGCCTGCAGCTCACCAGAGCCTTCTACACGGCCAAGCTGCCGGACGGCCGGACCGTGTACTCGTCGGTGTCCGTCGTGAAGATGCGGACGGCGGACGAGGCCAAGGCGTTGCGCGAGCTCACCCAGAAGGACGGCACCGGCAACGTCAAGGACCTCGTCCTGGACAAGGCCATCAGCGTGCCGCCGCTGACCACGCTGGCCAACGGCGGGTACGCGTCGGAGCAGCGCGACCAGCAGGTCGTGATCGTCGAGTCCGACTCGCCGGTCAAGAGCGCCGACGCGCTGGCGCACAACAAGGAGATGAAGAAGGTCTCCGCGGACGCGATCCGGCTCGCGTCCTCCTTCGGCGGCTAAGGGCACGCGGGGAGCTTTCGTACTCTCCCGTTGAGTACGCGGGGAGCTTTCGTACTCTCCTGGAGTACGCGGGGTCCCCGCGTGGCGTGAGGGGGTCAGCCGGAGGCGACGCCTGGCATCGTGATCGACGCCGGGGTCGTGCCGGCGGTCCTGCGCCACCTGGTCGCGCGCACGGCGGCCGTCGTGAGCGCCTCCAGCGCCGAGGTCCGCAGGGCCGCGTCGTCGGTCCGCTCCAGCACCCCGCGCCACGCGGCACAGGTGTCCTGCTCGACGGCGACGAGCGCGGCGAGCGCGGAAGGCCCGTCGGAGACAGGGGCCGGTGGCAGGTAGGCGGCGGCGGGCGGGTTCGGCGTCGCCTGGCGGTCCCGCAGCCACCGCTCGGTCGCGTCCCGGCGCGCCCGGTGCGCGTTGGCACCCTCCGCGACGGCGGCGGCCTGGTTGCCCAGGAACGCCGACACCAGCTCGTAGGTCCACAACGCCGCGTGCTCGGTGCCGAGCGCGGTCTGCACGGCGTCCACGTCGCTCACGACAGCACCTCCCGCAACGACGCGCAGCCCGCGGCCACCGAACCGACGAGGCCGGCGCGGTAGGTGGGCAGCTTGGGCACGACGGCCGACGCGTCGCGCACGGCGGAGTCCAGCGCGGTCCGCAGCGCCGCCAGCGGGTCCGGCGGCGTGGGCGGGGCGGTGGGCACGGGCGGTGCCGTCGAGGACAGCGGCGGGCGTTCGCGGTCGACCTCGGCCTGCAGCAGCCGGGCGTGCATGTCGCGGGCCTTGGAGATCTCCGCGGCCGCCGGCACGCCCGTCAGCGTCCGCGCCAGCGCGGCGTCCGCCCGTGCCTGTGCCGCGAGCGCCGACAACGGGTCCGGCGGCGGGGGTGCGGGAGGTTCTGTGGTGCACGCAACGGCGAGCGGTGCGGCGGCCACCGCGAGCAGCACGCGACGGCGGCTGACCGATTCGGAGATCACGCGAACCCATCTTGCCAGCAGCCCTGCGGCGCGGTGGGAGCCGGGCAAAGGAGATAGTCTGGGCGTCCACGGCCGCCGAAACACCGTCGGCCGGGGTTTTCATGCGTTCGAACGACAAGGAGACACCACGTGTCCAGCCCGCCGCGCGGAGAGCTTGCCGCGCAGCTAGCACCCGTTGTGCGGGAAGCACTCGAAGCGATCGGCTTCGACCTCGACGCACTCGACGTGAATCAGGCTGGGCGCCGCCGTCTGGTCAAGGTCGTGGTGGACGGCGAGGACGGCATCGGGCTCGACGAGGTCGCCGAGGCGAGCCGGGTGGTCTCCGCCGCGCTCGACGCGCACGACCACCTGATCAACGGGCCGTACACCCTCGAGGTCACCTCACCGGGTGTCGACCGCCCGCTCACCCGCCCGCGCCACTGGAAGCGCGCGCACCTGCGTCTCGTGAAGGTCAAGCAGCCCGAGCAGGTCGAGTGGTTCGGCCGGGTCGGGGAGTGCGACGAGACCGGTGTCGAGCTGCTGCACCAGGGCGAGCTGCGGCGCGTGGAGTACCGACACATCGAACGCGCGGTCATGGAGATCGAGTTCAAGCAGCCGCCGGTCGAGGAACTGGCTCGGCTCACTCGGAAAGCACCGAAGGAGGAGCCGAGGTGAACGTCGACATCGCCGCCCTGAGGGCGATCGAACGTGAAAAGGACATCCCCTTCGAGACGGTTCTGGAGGCGATCGAGTCAGCACTGCTGACCGCCTACAAGCACACCGAAGGGCATCACTCGCACTCGCGGGTGGAGATCGACCGCAAGACCGGCGTCGTGCGCGTGCTCGCGCAGGAGCTGGGGCCGGACGGCGTGGTGCAGGAGGAGTGGGACGACACTCCCGAGGGCTTCGGCCGCATCGCCGCCACCACCGCGCGCCAGGTCATCCTGCAGCGGCTGCGCGACGCCGAGCACGAGCGCACGTTCGGCGAGTTCGCCGCCAAGGAGGGCGAGATCATCGCCGGGGTCGTGCAGCGCGACGCCCGCGCGAACGCCCGCGGCATGGTCGTCGTCCAGGTGGGCGACACCGAGGGCGTGCTGCCGCCGGCCGAGCAGGTGCCGGGCGAGCAGTACAACCACGGCGAGCGCATCAAGTGCTACGTCGTGAGCGTGTCCCGCGGCGCGCGCGGACCGCAGATCGCCCTCTCGCGCACGCACCCGAACCTCGTCCGGCGGCTGTTCGCCCTCGAGGTCCCGGAGATCGCGGACGGCACCGTGGAGATCCCCGCGGTGGCACGTGAGGCAGGTCACCGTTCGAAGATCGCGGTGAAATCAACGGTTGCCGGAGTGAACGCCAAGGGCGCCTGCATCGGCCCGATGGGTGCCCGTGTGCGCAACGTGATGCACGAGCTCGGTGGCGAGAAGATCGACATCATCGACCACTCGGACGACCCGGCAACTTTCGTCGGGAATGCATTGTCACCTGCGAAGGTTGTGTCCGTACGGGTGCTCGACGAGCGGGCCAAGACGGCCCGTGTCGTGGTGCCGGACTTCCAGCTGTCGCTGGCGATCGGCAAGGAGGGGCAGAACGCCCGCCTGGCCGCCCGCCTGACCGGCTGGCGCATCGACATCCGCAGCGACGCGGAGTCGCCGGCTGCCGGAGCAGTCACATCCAGTTCGGCCGAATGAGCTCCAGGGGATAGACTTATCAACGGTTCAACGCCGGGTTCGGTGACCCAGCACATCGGCCCTGTTCGCACGTGCATTGGGTGCCGCACCCGGACGTTGCCCTCTGAGCTGCTGCGTGTGGTCGCGGTGGACGGTTCGGTGGTTCCGGACGTCCGCAGGCGGCTTCCTGGTCGGGGTGCTTGGTTGCATTTCGATCTCGAATGTCTGCGCAACGCCGAGCGGCGACGGGCGTTCTCGCGGGCCCTCCGGGTCCAGGGAGCACTCGACGTCGCGTTGTTGCGCGAGCACTTGGAGCAGCACGGGAAAACGATCGAGGGACAGCCTCTCGGTCCGCAGGAAACAAGGAAGCAGGTCGACCCGTCATGAGTCAGCCGTGAAGCTGAAGACATGAACGCGCGACGTTAAGACGAGGTCGATGGGACTTGCCCGCCGGCCTCACGACCAAGGAGAGCAGTGGCAGGCAAGGCCCGCGTGCACGAGCTCGCGAAAGAGCTCGGTGTTACGAGCAAGGAAGTTCTGAACAAGCTCGCCGAACAAGGCGAATACGTGAAGTCCGCGTCGTCCACCGTCGAGGCCCCCGTGGCCCGGCGGCTCCGTGACGCCTACGAAGCCAAGTCGAAGCCGTCGGCCCCCAAGCCGTCCGCTCCGAAGCCGAAGGCTCCGGCACCCGCTGCCGCCGCGCCCGCCGCTCCGGCGGAGCAGAAGCCGGCCGCGACCGACAACAAGCCCGCCGCGCCGAAGGCCGTTCCCGGCCCGAAGCCGGCCGCTCCGCGCCCGCCGGCGCCGAAGCCCGCTCCGGCAGCTCCTGCCGCGCAGGCCCCGGCTCCGCCCGCGCCCGTCCAGCAGCCCCAGGCTCCGGCCGCCGCCGCACCGGCGCCGTCCGCACCCAAGGCTGCCCCCTCGGCTCCCGGCCCCAAGCCGGGTGGCCCTCGTCCCGGTCCGCGCCCGGCCCCGCAGCAGCAACCGCAGCCGCAGGCCCCGGCCGCGTCCGCCGGCTCGACCCCGTCCGTGGTGCCGCCGCGCCCGCAGGCTCCCAAGCCCGCAGGCCCGCGTGCCCCGCGTCCGGGCAACAACCCGTTCGGCGTGGGCGGCGGCAACGCTCCCGGCCCGCGTCCTGGACCTCGTCCCGGCCCGCGTCCGGAGTCCGGCGGCGACCGTCCGTCCGGCCCGAAGCCCGGCGACCCGCGTCCGGCCGGCCCGCGTCCCGGTGGCGCGCCCGGCCAGGGCGGTCCGCGCCCGGCTGCCGCGCAGGGCGGCCCGCGTCCGTCCGCGCCCGGTCAGGGCGGTCCTCGCCCGAACCCGGGCAACATGCCCCCGCGGCCGAACCCCGGCATGATGCCGGGTCGTCCCGCCGGTGGTAACCGTCCCGGTCCTGGTGGCGGCGGTGGCCGTCCCGGTGGCGGTGGCGGTCGTCCCGGTGGTGGCGGCGGCGGTGGCGGCTTCCGCGGCGGTGGCGGCGGTGGCGGCGGCGGTGGCTTCCGCGGCGGCGGTGGCGGAGGCGGCGGTGGCGGCTTCCGTCCCGGTGGCGGCGGTGGCGGAGGCGGTGGCTTCCGTCCCGGCGGTGGTGGCGGTGCCGGTGGCGGCGCCCCGGCCGGTGGTGGCGGCGGTTTCCGCGGTCGTCCCGGTGGCGGTGGCGGCGGCGCTGGTCGCGGCGGTACCGCTGGTGCCTTCGGTCGTCCGGGTGGTCCGGCGCGCCGCGGACGCAAGTCCAAGCGGCAGAAGCGCCAGGAGTACATGGACAACATGCAGGCGCCTTCGGTCGGTGGCGTCCGCCTGCCCAAGGGGCAGGGCGAGACGATCCGCCTGCCGCGCGGTGCCTCGCTGACCGACTTCGCCGACAAGATCAACGCCAACCCGGCGTCGCTCGTGCAGGTGCTGTTCCACCTGGGCGAGATGGTCACGGCGACCCAGTCGGTGTCCGACGAGATCCTGGAGCTGCTCGGCTCCGAGATGAACTACGTCGTGCAGGTCGTGTCCCCCGAGGAGGAGGACCGCGAGCTGCTCGAGACGTTCGACATCACCTACGGCGAGGACGCCGGTGACGAGGACGACCTGCAGATCCGTCCGCCGGTCGTGACCGTCATGGGTCACGTCGACCACGGTAAGACCCGCCTGCTCGACACCATCCGCAAGGCGAAGGTGCACGAGGGCGAGGCCGGTGGCATCACCCAGCACATCGGTGCCTACCAGGTCCGCACGGAGCTCGAGGGCAACCCGCGTCTGATCACCTTCATCGACACCCCGGGTCACGAGGCGTTCACCGCCATGCGTGCCCGTGGTGCGAACTCGACCGACATCGCGGTCATCGTCGTCGCCGCCGACGACGGCGTGATGCCGCAGACGGTCGAGGCGATCAACCACGCGCAGGCCGCCGAGGCGCCGATCGTGGTCGCGGTCAACAAGATCGACAAGGAGGGTGCGAACCCCTCCAAGATCCGCCAGCAGCTGACCGAGTACGGCCTGGTCGCCGAGGAGTACGGCGGCGACACGATGTTCGTCGACATCTCCGCGAAGCAGGGCATCAACATCGACGGCCTCCTGGAGGCCATCCTGTTGACCGCCGACGCGTCGCTGGACCTCCGGGCCAACCCGGACATGGAGGCCCAGGGTGTCGCGATCGAGGCGCACCTCGACCGCGGTCGCGGTCCGGTCGCCACGGTGCTGGTCCAGCGAGGCACGCTCCGCGTCGGCGACTCGATCGTCGCGGGCGACGCCTACGGCCGCGTCCGCCGCATGGTGGACGAGCACGGCGAGGACGTCCACGACGCTCTGCCGTCGCGTCCGGTGCAGGTCATCGGTCTGACGTCGGTGCCGCGCGCCGGCGACACGTTCCTCGTCGTCGAGGAGGACCGCGTCGCACGGCAGATCGCCGAGCGTCGCCAGGCCCGCACTCGCAACGCGCAGAACGCCGCCAAGCGCAAGCGCGTCAGCCTCGAGGACCTGGACGCGGCGCTCAAGGAAACCAGCCAGCTCACCTTGATCATCAAGGGTGACAACTCGGGTACCGTCGAGGCCCTCGAGGACGCGCTCATGAAGATCGAGGTCGGCGACGACGTCGAGCTGCGCGTGGTCCACCGCGGTGTCGGTGGCATCACCGAAGGCGACATCAACCTCGCCGTGGCCTCCTCCGCCATCGTCCTGGGCTTCAACGTCCGGGCCGAGGGCAAGGCGACCGAGCTCGCGAACCGCGAGGGCATCGACGTTCGCTACTACACGGTCATCTACCAGGCGATCGACGAGATCGAGGCGGCCCTCAAGGGTCTCCTCAAGCCGGAGTACGAAGAGGTCCAGCTCGGCCGCGCCGAGATCCGCGACGTCTTCAAGTCCTCCAAGGTCGGCACGATCGCGGGTTGCATGGTCCTGTCGGGCGAGATCCGTCGCAACGCCAGGGCGCGCCTCCTCCGTGACGGCAAGGTGATCGCGGAGAACCTCCCGATCAGCTCGCTCAAGCGGTTCAAGGACGACGCCACCGAGGTCCGCGAAGGTTTCGAGTGTGGTCTCACGCTCGGCAACTACAGCGACCTGAAGCTGGAAGACGTCATCGAGACCTACGAGATGCGCGAGAAGCCGCGCGCCTGATCGGGGGCTCGCTCGGGGGACGTGTGTTCGCGGAAAGCGCGGACACACGTCGCTCGTCGTGTCTTCTGGGGGGCGACCCCCAGACCCCCGGACGTTCGGGCGCTGCGCGCCCGAACGGTTGGTGTGCTGATGTGGCGGAAAGCGCGGACCGTGTCTGGGGGCGACTCCCAGACTCCCGAGTGTTCGGGCGCTGCGCGCCCGAACGGTTCGTATGCTGATGTGGCGGAAAGCGCGGACCGTGTCGTTCGTAATGCTGATGCGTTAACCCTCCTTCTTCTGGAGGATCTTGCCCATGTACGTGGGGGCTCTGGAACTGGACGTGCTCTTGGGTGACGTCCACTCGTTGAAGGAGAAGCGCTCGGTGGTGCGGCCCGTCGTGGCCGAGCTGCGCAAGCGCTTCGAGGTCGCTGTCGCCGAGGCCGGTCATCTGGACCTGCATCGGCGCAGTCTGATCGGGGTGGCGGCGGTCGCCGCCGACCTGGAGCACGTCAGGGACGTGCTGGCCAGCTGTGAAAGGCTGGTCGCCGGACGTCCCGAACTGGAACTGCTTTCGGCCCGGACAAGGCTCGTCGGGCCGGAGGACGACTAGGAAGGGGAGGCTCGTGGCCGACACGGCACGTGCCCGCAAGCTCGCCAAGCGGATCTCGCAGATCGTCGCTTCGGCTCTGGAGCACGAGGTCAAGGATCCGCGTCTGGCACGGGTCACCATCACCGACACCAAGGTGACCGGCGACCTGCACGACGCGACCGTTTACTACACGGTGCTCGGCGAGCGTTTGGATTCCGAGCCTGATTTCGCCGGGGCGGCCGCCGCTCTGGAAAAGGCGAAGGGTGTGCTGCGCTCGATGGTGGGCCAGCAGACCGGTGTGCGTTTCACGCCCACGTTGACGTTCATGACGGACACCGTGCCGGACGCGGCCAGGAAGATGGACGAGCTGCTGGCTCGTGCTCAGGCCGCCGACGCCGAGGTCGCTCGACTGGCGGCGGGGGCGTCTCCGGCCGGCGAGGCCGATCCGTACAAGGCTCCTCGTGAGGACGAAGACGAGGACTGAGCAGCGAGGACCGTCCACACAGCTGGTGCTGGGACGGTCCTCTGCTCGTTCCTCGGACGGAAACCGTCTTGTCCGAGGGTGCCCTGCAGCAAATCGAGATGACGAACGGCTAACGTCTCCCTGTGGCAGACGATCTGAGCACCACCATTGCCGAGGCCGCGCGGTTGCTGGCCGGCGCACGTGATGTGACCCTGCTGAGTCACATCAACCCCGACGCGGACACGCTCGGGAGTGCCTTGGCGGTGGGGCTCGCGCTGCACCGGCGCGGGGTCGCGGTGCGCGTGGCGTTCGGTGAGCCCGAGGTCGTGCCGGAGTCGTTGAAGGCGTTGGACACCGCCGGGTTGCTGGTGCACCGGGACGAGGTGCCGCTCGCGCCGGAGCTGCTCGTGGTCATGGACACCGGCAGCCTGGGGCGGCTGGGACCGCTGGCGGACCGGGTCGCGCAGTGCACCGGTCCGGTCATCGTCATCGACCACCACGTGTCGAACACGCGCTACGGCACGTTGCACTGCATCGACGAGCACGCGGAGGCCACGGCGCTCATCGCGTTGCGGCTGCTCGACGAGATGGCGGTCGAGCTCGACGAGCCGATCGCGCGGTGCATCTACGCCGGGCTCGTGACGGACACCGGGGGCTTCCGCAAGGCCGGTCCCGCTGCGCACGAGACGGCCGCACGGCTGCTGCAGACGGGAGTGGACGCGTACAGCGTCACGCGCCCGTTGATGGACGCGCACCCGTTCGCGTACCTCGGCATGTTGTCGCGCGTGCTGGCCCGCGCGGAACTGGACCAGAAGGCCGCGCACGGACTGGGGTTGGTGCACGCGGTGGTGGGCCTGGACGACGCGCGCGACGTGCGCAGCGAGGAAGTGGAGAGCGTGATCGACGTGGTGCGCTCCACCTCCGAGGCCGAGGTGGCCGCCGTGCTGAAGGAGCTGAGGCCCGGTTTCTGGTCGGTGTCGCTGCGCGCCGTCAGCCGGGTCGACGTGCGTGAGGTGGCGCAGGCGCTCGGCGGCGGCGGGCACCGGCTGGCGGCCGGGTTCACCTACGACGGTGCCGCGGACCAGGTCGTTGCCGCGCTGAAGGGCGCGTTGGAGCGGGTGGAGTCATGACGAGGACAGGAAGCCCGCGGCTGCTGCGGGAGATCAACGACCGGGCGGCCATCGAGACCCTGCTGCGCAGCGGGGCGATGACGCGCGCCGAGCTGGAGGAGGTCATCGGCCTCTCCAAGCCCGCGACAGCGCAACTGCTGGCGCGCCTGGAGGAGGACGGCATGGTCGTCCGCACGGGCCTGCGCGGCGGTGGCCGGGGCCCGCGCGCCCAGATGTGGGCGGTCAACGGCGGCGTGGGCCACGTCGCGGCCGTGGCGCTGTCGGCGGACCTGATCGACGTGGCGATCGCGGACATCACCGGCTCGCTGCTGTCCGAGCACAGCGCGCCGATGCCCAAGGAGAACACGCTCCAGGCGTTCCGCGAGACCGCGCAGAAGGCGGCCGCCCTGGCCGGTCTGCGCCTGGACAGCCTGTCGCACGTGGTCGTGGGCATGCCCGGCGCGGTCGACCCGGCCACCGGGCACCTCGGCTTCGCGCCGCACCTGCCCGGCCTGGTCGACGTCGACCTGCCCGCGACCCTGCGCGAGCTGCTCGGCAGCTCGGTGTCGATCGAGAACGACATCAACCTCGCCGCGCTGGAGGAGATGAGCTCCGGCAAGGCCGCCGGAGTGCGCAACTTCGTCCTGTTCTGGCCCGCCGACGAGATCGGCTCCGCGGTGGTCGTCAACGGCGTGCTGCTGCGCGGCGTCACCGGCGGCGCCGGCGAGATCGACTCGATGCAGATCCCCGGCGGCCGCTACGGCGACCAGGTGGACAACGAGGCCCTCAAGGCCCTGGCCGCCTCGCACGGCATCGCGGCGGCGTCCGGCCTCGAAGCCGTGGCCCAGGCCCTCACCGCCGGCACCGGGGGCCGCGCGTTCCTCACCGACCTGGCGCGCCGGATCGCGCTCGGCCTCGCGAACGTCGTGTGCGTGCTCGACCCGGAGCTCGTGCTGATGTCTGGCAGCGTGGCGCACGCGGGCGGCGAGACGTTGTGCGATCTCGTGTCGGCGGAGCTGCTGAAGCTCGTGGTGCCGCGCACGCCGGTGCAGCTCGCCCAGATCACCGCGAAGCCGGTGCGCGCGGGCGCACTGCACTCGGCGCTGGCCGTCGCACGTGAGCGGGTGTTCGGGCTGCCTCAACGCGCGTGAGTGGTTCTGGTCGCTATGGCGGACACAGGCACGCACGACGTCTTACGTTCGTCGGGTGGAGGATCGGGTTCCCGCGCGGCGGGTGATCGGGCTGGCCGTCCCCGCCCTGGGGGTGCTGGCGGCCGAGCCGTTGTACGTGCTGGTCGACACGGCCGTGGTCGGTCATCTGGGCGCGTTGCCGCTGGCCGGCCTGGCGCTCGGCGGTGTGCTGCTCACGCAGGTGTCGACGCAGCTGACGTTCCTGTCGTACGGCACGACAGCACGCACGGCCCGCTTGCACGGCGCGGGCCGTCGAGCGGACGCGGTGTCGGAGGGCGTGCAGGCCACGTGGCTGGCGCTGGCGGCCGGCCTGCTCGTGGTGGTGCTGGGTCAGGTCTTCGCACGACCTTTGGCCGAGCTGCTCGCGGGAAACGGCGCCGTGGCGGACGCGGCGGTGGAGTGGGTGCGCATCGCGCTGTTCGGTGCGCCGTTCATTCTCGTCACGATGGCCGGTAACGGGTGGATGCGTGGCGTTCAGGACACACGGCGGCCGCTGAAATACATCCTGATCGGCAACGGCATTTCCACGGTGTTGTGCCCGGCGCTGGTCTACGGCGCGGGCTGGGGACTTGAGGGTTCCGCGGTGGCCAACGTCGTCGCGCAGGTGCTCGCGGCCGGGTTGTTCATCAAGGCTCTGTTCGCGGAACGGGTGCCGCTCACGCCGCATTGGGCCGCCATGCGCGCGCAGTTGGGTATGGGCCGTGACTTGGTGTTGCGCAGCTTGGCATTCCAGGCCTGTTTTGTGAGCGCCGCTTCCGTGGCGGCACGGACGTCCGTCGCGGCGGTGGGCGCGCATCAGGTCGTGTTGCAGTTGTGGACGTTCCTGGCGTTGGTGCTCGACTCTCTTGCGATCGCCGCACAGTCGCTCGTCGGAGCGGCACTGGGGGCGTCGCGGCGGGTTCAGGCGGAGCGGCTGGCCTGGCAGGTCACCCGGTACGGGCTGGTCTTCGGGATCGGGCTCGGTGTCGTCTTCGCCGCGCTGGCTTCGGTGCTGCCGTCCGCGTTCACCTCCGACGCCGGGGTGCTGGCGGAGATTCCGCACGCCTGGTGGTTCTTCGTCGCGCTGCAGCCCGTCGCCGGCGTCGTGTTCGCCTTGGACGGGGTGTTGCTGGGTGCCGGGGACGTGCGGTTCATGCGGACCGCGACTTTGGGGGCTGCCGTGGTCGGCTTCCTGCCGCTCGTGTGGGCGTCCTATCGGTTCGGCTGGGGACTCGCCGGGATTTGGAGCGGGCTGTCGGCCTTCATGGTTTTGCGCCTGGGGGCCGTGGTGTGGAGGACCCGTTCCGGCGAATGGGCGGTGGAGGGGGCTTCCCGGTAACGAGGCCTGCTCTCCGCGCGACCCATTGGTGGGGGATGAACGTGGGGGTTTGTCGACAGCTTCCACACCTCGCTCAGGCAGTCGCGGGGGCGTGCTGCCTTATGCAGACACGGAGGACGTGTGATGACGACACTCTCATTGGTCGCCCATCCTGACGACGACCTGCTGTTCCTGAATCCGGACATCGCGAGTGACATCCAGGCGGATCTGCCCACCTGGATCGTCTATCTGACCGCGGGCAACCTGGATCCGGGACCGGACGGAATGCCGTACGCGGACCAGCGGATCGAGGGTTTGCGGGCCGCGTACGCGCGAGCCGCGAAAGTCGCGGACGACTGGGACTTCGAACTCATCACCCTGCCGAACGGCCGGCAGCTCAGCTCGAACTTCCTGGTCGAGAAGCCGACCGTGCACCTGGTGTTCACGTTCGTCAACGCCGCCAACGGGGACGACAACGGCGATCTGTCCCGCATGTGGGACGACCCGGATTTCGTCGCGACGCCGATCGACGAACGGCCGTCGTACACCAGGGGCTCGTTCATCGCGATGCTCAAGGGGCTGATCGCCCACGTGCAGCCCGATTTCCTCCGGACCACCGACCCGATCGGCGTGGAGATCGGCGACCACATCGACCACACCTACGCCGCCAAGTTCGCCGTCGCCGCGAACCTCAACGGGAGCGGCAAGATGGTCAAGCGGATGGACGCCTATTTCGGTTATGCCTCGGCGAACTTCCCGCCGAACTTCTCCGGCTACTGGGCGGGCGAGAAACTCGCCATGTGGCAGGCCTACACGCCGCACGACAACGCTTTCCCGCCCGGTGGGCCGACGGGGTGGGACGACCTGGCGGTCCGCGAGTTCCGCCGGCACGTGTGGCTGCCGGGGGACAGCTGGCAGGACATGTGACGGGAGCGGCGCCGGCCCTGTGGCCGACCTCACGGCATGAAATCGTTACCAAGAAGGTTGTTTAGGCGATGTAACTAATGTCTGCCTGCCTCCGACCTGGGAGAGTGCCGTTTTGCCGTCGGTCGATCGCGCCACGCGAACCTCGTGGCTGATCTGGACCACCGCCGTCTTCGTCTACTTCGCCGCCGTCTTCCACCGCAGCACGCTCGGCGTGGCCGGGCTGGAAGCGAGTGCGCGGTTCGGGCTCGGCCCCGCGCAGCTCGGTGTGTTCACCGTGCTGCAGGTCGGTGTCTACGCCTTCATGCAGATCCCGACCGGTCTGCTCGTGGACCGGTTCGGGCCGCGCAAGATCCTCACCGCGGCCGCGCTGCTCATGGGCACCGGCCAGCTGCTCTTCGCCGTCGCCGACTCGTACGGCCTGGGCCTCGTCGCACGGGCCGTGCTCGGCATGGGTGACGCGATGACGTTCATCAGCGTGATCCGCATCGTCGCGGCCCACTTCCCGCCGCGGCAGTACTCGCTCGTGGTCGCGATCACGGCCGCGTTGGGCGGTGTCGGCAACCTCATCGCCACCGTGCCGTTGACGCTCATGCTCGGCTCGATCGGGTGGACCTGGGCGTTCCTCATCGCGGGCGGCGTCACCGCGCTGTACGCGGCCGTGGCGTTCCTGCGGGTGAGCGACGTGCCGTCCGGGTTCACCGCGCCGAAGCCGGAACCCGTGCCGGTGCGGCAGATCTGGCCCAAGGTGCGGCAGGCGTGGAGCGTGCCCGGCACCCGGCTCGGGTTCTGGGCGCACTTCAGCACCATGTCGACGCCGGCCGTGATCGGCCTGCTGTGGGGCTACCCGTACCTCGTGCAGGCACAGGGCATGTCGGCCAAGGCGGCGTCGTCCACGCTCGGACTGCTGGTCATCGGCGCGATCGTGTCGAGCCCGATCGTCGGCGCGTTGTTCTCCCGCAACCCGGAGTGGCGCATGCCGATCGCGGGCTGGTTCCTCGCGTTCGCGTTCCTCGGCTGGGCCGTGCTGCTGCTGTGGCCGGGCGGTCACGTGCCGGTGCCGGTCATCGCGGTCGTGTTCGTCGTGCTGACCGTGGGCGGGCCGATCTCCGGTGTCGCGTTCGCGCTGGCCCGCGACTACAACCCGGCGCACCGGCAGTCCACCGCGAGCGGCCTGGTCAACGTCGGCGGCTTCCTCGCCGTCACGGTGACCGCGCTGGGCGTCGGCGTGCTGCTCGACCTCGTCGAGGGCGTGCTCGCCCCGCAGGCCGCGTTCCGGGTCGCGTTCAGCTTCTGCGTGGTCGTGCTCGCGTTCGGCGGCTGGCGGATGCTCGTGTGGTGGCGGCGCGCGCGTGCGGCGGTGTTCGCGGCGGAGGAGCGCGGTGAGACGGTGCCGGTGCAGTTGCGGCGTCGTCGCTGGGACGCTCTGCGCGTCGCTTAGGATTTCCGGCCGTGAAACCCTCTGTTGCACCGGGCCTGGTCGTCGTCGACAAGCCGGACGGCATGACCTCGCACGACGTGGTGGCGCGTGTGCGCAGGATCCTCGGCACCCGCAAGGTCGGGCACGCCGGCACGTTGGACCCGATGGCGACCGGCGTGCTCGTGCTCGGCATCGAGCGCGCGACGAAGCTCCTCGGCCACCTCGCGCTCGACAGCAAGGCCTACCTCGCGACGATCGTGCTCGGCGCGGCCACCACCACGGACGACGCCGAGGGCGAGGTTCTGTCCACTGTGGACGCCTCTGGCGTCGCCGACGACGCGATCGCCGCCGAGGTGGCGAAGCTGACCGGGCCGATCCAGCAGGTGCCGTCGGCCGTGTCCGCGGTGAAGATCGACGGCAAGCGCGCCTACGCACGGGTCCGTGCGGGCGAGCAGGTCGAGATCCCGGCACGGCCCGTCACCGTGCATCGGTTCGACGTGCTCTTCACGCGTCGTGAGGACAAGACGGTGCTGCTCGACGTGATGGTCGAGTGCTCCTCCGGCACCTACGTGCGGGCGCTCGCCCGCGACCTCGGTGCCGCGCTCGGCGTCGGCGGGCACCTGGGTGCGTTGCGGCGCACCAGGGTCGGCCCGTTCGACCTGCGCGTGGCCAAGACCCTCCAGCAGCTCGAGGAGACGCCCGCCCTGTCGCTGGACCTCGACGCCGCGGTCGCCACGGCGTTCCCGCGCCGCGAGATCGACCCGCGGGAGGCGTCGGCGCTCTCGCACGGGCAACGGCTGCGCGCGGGCGGCTTCGAGGGCACCTACGGCGTCTTCGGTCCGGACGGGCACGTCATCGCGCTCGCCAAGGACGAGGGCGACGCGTGCAAACCCGTCGTGGTGCTCAGCCCGGCTGGGTGAGCCCGCGTGGTACGACCCGACGTAGGCTGATCACCGTGCAACGCTGGCGCGGACTAGATCACCTTCCCGGCGGCTGGGGCCGCTGCGTCGTGACCATCGGCGTGTTCGACGGTGTCCACAAAGGGCATCAGGCCCTCATCGGCCGGGCGGTCGAGCTCGCGGAGCAGCGCGGGCTGCCGAGCGTGCTGATGACGTTCGACCCCCACCCGTCCGAAGTGGTGCGTCCTGGCAGCCATCCCGCCCAGCTGACGACGCTGCGGCGGCGGGCGGAGCTGGTCGAGGAGCTCGGGATCGACCACTTCGTGGTGGTGCCGTTCAGCCTCGAGACGAGCCGGATGCCCGCCGACGAGTTCGTGCACGAGGTGCTGGTCGAGAAGCTGCACGCGGCGGCTGTCGTGGTGGGGGAGAACTTCACCTTCGGGCACCGGGCGGCGGGTAACGTCGCACTGCTGCGCCAGCTCGGGCAGCGGTTCGGATTCGTGACCGAGGGGGCTGATCTGGTGTCCGCTGACGAGGTGACCTACTCGTCGACCTACGTCCGCGCGTGCATCGACGCGGGGGACGTGAAGGCGGCGGCGGAGGCGCTGGGGCGGCCGCACCGCCTCGAGGGCATCGTCGTGCGCGGGGACGGGCGCGGCAAGGACCTGGGGTTCCCGACCGCCAACCTCTCGACGCCGAAGTTCGCGGCCGTTCCGGCTGACGGTATTTACGCGTGCTGGTTCACCGACGCGAGGGGTAAGAAGCTCAAGGCGGCGGTCAGCGTCGGGACCAACCCGACGTTCTCCGGCCGGGAGCGGCGGGTCGAGGCGTTCGTGCTGGACGTCGACGAGGACTACTACGGGCAGCGGGTCGCCGTTGACTTCGTCGACAGGCTGCGCGAAATGGTCAAGTTCGACTCCGTGGAGGCACTTCTCGAGCAGATGCACCGAGATGTAGACCGAACGAGGGAACTGCTGACCGAGTCGTGACCGTCAGATTGGGCGAAGCGGACGTAGGGGCGTCCGCAGGCTGGCAGGATGCTGGTCGGAGTGCGGGCTACGGGAGAGGCCAACGTGGAGGACCACAAGATCGTTCAGCGCAACCTCGCCCTGCAGAGGGAGTGGTACGGGGAGCCTCTGGGCGACCGGGTGCGCAGGTTGGTCGTGGCCTTCAACGTCTCCCAGGCACAGCTCGCCGACGTGCTGGGGATCAGCGCGCCGATGCTCAGCCAGGTGATGAGCGGCCGCCGCGCCAAGATCGGCAACCCGGCCGTGCTCGCGCGGATGATCATGCTGGAGCGCAAGATCCTCACGCCGGACGTGGCGACCGGGGCGCCGGAGGCGTTGCAACGGGCGCTCGACGACGTGCGCGAGTCCAAGCCGACCGTGTCCCGCGACAACCTGCCGGTCAACGGCGACGAGAGCGTCGCGTACCCGGTGCTGCGCCGGGTCGCCGACCGCACCGAGCTCCAGCAGGCCGCCGACCTGCTGCACGACGACTTCCCGGCGATCGCCGAGCTGTTCCGGCGCGCCATCCGGGCTGCCGGCCAGCGGTGAAGCGGCTCGCTCAGCGGGAAGCACGAGAGCGATGAAGTTCTTCACCGCTCTCTACCCGCCGCAGCACGTGGTCGACGAGCTCGACGCCGTGCTGGACCGCACGCTCGAGATGGAGTGGACGAAGCCGGAGAAGTGGCACATCACGTTGTGCTTCCACGGCGAATCCGCAGATCACGAACGCTTCAAAGCCCTCGAAGGGCACGAGGTCGGGGAAATCCGGCTGAAGAACTTCGGGAACTTCCGCGGCCGGGTCCTGTGGGCCGGAATCAGCGGCGACTTAAATGAGTTGGCACGGGCGGCGGGCGCGAACGACAATTGGTGGGCGCACCTGACGGTGGCGTACGGGTACAAAGGTCAGCCGATGCCGGCGTTCCTGAGCAGCCCGTGGCAGCCGTCCGAAGCAGTGCTCGTGAGCAGCGCCGATGGCGTCTACACACCCGTCGCGCGGGTGGGGTTGCGCACGTCAGCGCGCCGCTGAGCATCGTGCCTGATAGCCTTCCCAGTTGGGTCTGGCTGCGGTCCGTGGCGGCCAGTACCGGCTACCCCGGCCAGCAATTCGGCGGGCGTGGGGCCGCACGGACCTGAACAAGTAGGAGAAGTACCTAGTGGCACTGTCCACGGAACAGAAGAAGTCCATCCTCGGTGAGTACGGTCTGCACGACAGCGACACCGGCTCGACCGAGGCGCAGGTCGCCCTGCTGAGCAAGCGCATCGCGGACCTCACGGAGCACCTCAAGCAGCACAAGCACGACCACCACTCCCGCCGTGGTCTTCTGCTGATGGTCGGCCGTCGCCGCCGTCTGCTGAACTACCTGACCAAGGTGGACATCAACCGCTACCGCGCGCTGATCCAGCGCCTCGGTCTGCGCAGGTGATGCTTGCCGAGGGGGAGTGACCGGCCGGTCACTCCCCCTCGGCGCACAACCAGGTGTATACAGATCCCTGGTTGAAAGAGGAACAAAACAGGGCCCGCATCGCGCGAAGCAGTTATCGCCGGTCCTCGGTAGTGGCCCTCCGGACGGTTCCGGAGGACTTCGATCGAAGACCGGCCTCGTCAAGACGCGTGTGCGGTGTCCAAAAGACGAGGAGTAACAAGTAAATGACGGACATCGAGGTCCACGAGGCGACTGCCGTTATCGACAACGGCAAGTTCGGCTCGCGCACGATCCGCTTCGAGACGGGGCGCCTGGCCAAGCAGGCCGCCGGAAGCGTGGTCGCGTACCTGGACGACGACACGATGCTGCTCTCCGCCACGACGGCGTCGAAGCAGCCCAAGGAGCACTTCGACTTCTTCCCCCTCACGGTGGACGTCGAGGAGCGCATGTACGCCGCGGGCCGCATCCCCGGCTCGTTCTTCCGGCGTGAGGGCCGTCCCAGCACGGACGCCATCCTCACCTGCCGCCTGATCGACCGTCCGCTGCGCCCGTCCTTCGTGGACGGTCTGCGCAACGAGATCCAGGTCGTCATCACGGTCATGAGCCTGAACCCGGCCGACCTGTACGACGTCGTGGCGATCAACGCCGCGTCCGCGTCGACGCAGCTCGCCGGCCTGCCGTTCTCCGGCCCGATCGGCGGCGTCCGCGTCGCGCTGATCGAGGGCCAGTGGGTGGCGTTCCCGACGCACGAGCAGCTTGAGAAGGCCGTGTTCGACATGGTCGTCGCGGGCCGCGTGGTCGACTCCGGCGACGTCGCGATCATGATGGTCGAGGCCGAGGCCACCGAGAACGTGATCGACCTGATCGGCGAGGGCGCCGTCGCCCCCACCGAGGAGGTCGTGGCCGCGGGTCTCGAGGCCGCCAAGCCGTTCATCAAGGTCCTCTGCGAGGCGCAGGCGCAGCTCGCGCAGGTCGCCGCCAAGGAGACCGGTGAGTACCCGACGTACCCGGCCTACCAGCCCGACGCCTTCGAGGCCGTCGAGCAGGCCGCGTCCGGCGAGCTCGCGCAGGCGCTGACCATCGCGGGCAAGCAGGAGCGCGAGGACAAGCTCGACGAGATCAAGGCCGCCACGCTGGACAAGCTGGCCGAGCAGTTCGAGGGTCGCGAGAAGGAGGTCGGCGCCGCGTTCCGCTCGCTGACCAAGAAGCTCGTGCGCCAGCGGATCCTGCGCGACAAGGTCCGCATCGACGGTCGCGGCCTCACCGACATCCGCGACCTGGGTGCCGAGGTTGCGGTGATCCCGAGGACGCACGGTTCGGCGCTGTTCGAGCGCGGCGAGACCCAGATCCTGGGTGTCACCACGCTGAACATGCTGCGCATGGAGCAGCAGATCGACTCGCTCTCCCCGGAGACGCACAAGCGCTACCTGCACCACTACAACTTCCCGCCCTACTCGACCGGTGAGACCGGCCGCGTGGGTTCGCCGAAGCGCCGCGAGATCGGCCACGGCGCACTGGCCGAGCGCGCGCTCATGCCGGTGCTCCCGAAGCGCGACGAGTTCCCGTACGCGATCCGCCAGGTCTCCGAGGCGCTGGGCTCCAACGGCTCGACGTCGATGGGCTCGGTCTGCGCGTCCACTCTGTCGCTGCTCAACGCGGGTGTCCCGCTGAAGGCGCCGGTCTCCGGCATCGCGATGGGTCTCGTCTCCGACGAGGTCGACGGCAAGACCGAGTACGTGGCGCTGACCGACATCCTCGGTGCCGAGGACGCGTTCGGCGACATGGACTTCAAGGTCGCCGGCACCAAGGAGTTCGTGACGGCGCTGCAGCTCGACACGAAGCTCGACGGCATTCCGTCCGAGGTGCTGGCGCAGGCGCTGGGCCAGGCCCGCGACGCGCGCTACACCATCCTGGAGGTCATGGCCGAGG
This sequence comes from Lentzea sp. NPDC004789, assembly GCF_053601075.1. Taxonomy (NCBI): domain Bacteria; kingdom Bacillati; phylum Actinomycetota; class Actinomycetes; order Pseudonocardiales; family Pseudonocardiaceae; genus Lentzea; species Lentzea sp. NPDC004789. Next base: position 524,084 of record NZ_JBSGBE010000004.1, read on the forward strand.
CCATCTCCGACCCGGACGAGATGAGCGCCTTCGCGCCGCGCGTCACGTCGGTCAAGATCCCGACCGACAAGATCGGCGAGGTCATCGGCCCGAAGGGCAAGATGATCAACTCGATCACCGAGCAGACCGGTGCCGACATCTCCATCGAGGACGACGGCACGATCTACGTCGGTGCGGCGGACGGCCCCTCGGCCGAGGCCGCGATCGGCATGATCAACGCGATCGCGAACCCGCAGCTGCCGAAGGTCGGCGAGCGCTTCCTGGGCACCGTGGTGAAGACGGCCGCGTTCGGCGCGTTCGTCTCGCTGCTGCCCGGCAAGGACGGCCTCGTCCACATCTCGAAGCTGGGCAACGGCAAGCGCATCGCGAAGGTGGAGGACGTCGTCAAGGTCGGCGACAAGCTCCGCGTCGAGATCGCCGACATCGACCAGCGCGGCAAGATCAGCCTGGTCGTGGTGTCGGACGACGACGCCGCGAAGCCGGCCGACGCTCCGGCCGCCGACGCTGCCGAGGCGCCCGCTGAGGCGGCTCCCGCGCAGTGAGCGTGACAGACAAGGCGACGGCCGCGGGTGCATCCACCCGCGGCCGTCCGCGTACCGGACGGTTGGGGCACCTCCAGCGGCCGGGCAGCACGCGGGTGCTCGAAGCGTCCGCGGGCTCGGAGGTGCGGCGCAGCATGCTGCCCTCGGGCCTGCGGGTCATCACCGAGCGCATCCCGGGCGTGCGGTCCGCCTCGGTCGGGCTGTGGGTGCAGGTCGGGTCCCGTGACGAACGGCCCGAGGTCGCGGGTGCCGCGCACTACCTGGAACACCTGCTGTTCAAGGGAACCGCGCGTCGCTCGGCGGCGGCCATCGCCGAGGAGATCGACGCGGTCGGCGGCGAGCTGAACGCGTTCACCGCCAAGGAGCACACCTGCTACTACGCGCACGTCCTGGACGAGGACCTGCCGCTGGCGGTCGACCTGGTCGCGGACGTGGTGTTCGAGGCGATCTGCGGTCCGCGCGACTTCGAGACCGAACGCGGTGTCGTGCTCGAAGAGATCGCGATGCGCGACGACGACCCCGAGGACCTGCTGCACGACGCGTTCATCGAGGCGTTGTTCGGCGGGCACGCCCTGGGGCGCCCGGTGCTCGGCACCGAACAGTCCATTCAGGACATGCAGAGGGACAACCTCTACTCGTTCTACAAGAAGAACTACACGTTGCCGCGCATGGTGTTCGCCGTGGCCGGCAACATCGAGCACGCGCACGTGATGCGCCTGGTGCGCAAGGCGATCGGCGACCGGCTGTCGCGGGAAGGCAGCGCGGTGGCTCCTCGCGCGGGCCGTGCGCGCATCGCCGATGCCCGCAAACTGGTGCTGCACACCGACGACACCGAGCAGGCGCACCTGATGCTCGGCATGAAGGGCCTCGACCGCCACGACGAACGCCGGTTCGCGTTGAACGTCCTGAACGCGGCCATCGGTGGTGGCATGAGCTCCCGGCTGTTCCAGGAAGTGCGCGAGCGGCGGGGCCTGGCGTACCAGGTTTACTCGTCGGTCGGCCTGTACGCCGACACCGGCACGTTCTCCGTCTACGCGGGTTGCCAGCCGGACCGTCTCGGTGACGTCGCGGGCGTGATCCGCGAGGTGCTCGTGGACGTGGCGAAGGGTGGCCTGTCGGACGCGGAAGTGGCGCGGGGCAAGGGACAGCTGCGCGGTGCGCTCGTGCTGGGCCTGGAGGACACCAGCTCCCGGATGTCGCGCATCGGCAAGTCCGAGCTGAACTACGGCGACCACCTGAGCGTCGAAGCGACGTTGGCGCGCATCGACGCGGTTTCCGGCGACGAAGTGGCGTTGCTCGCACGTGATCTGCTTCGCCGCCCGGTCGCTGCCGCGGTGGTCGGGCCATACGATCATGCCGACGATCTGCCGGACCAGGTACACGAGGTGATTGCATGATTCGCGTCGGAGTTCTCGGCGCGCGGGGCCGCATGGGTTCCGAGGTGGTCCGCGCGGTCGAGGCCGCGAAGGACATGGAGGTCGTGGCGGCGATCGACGCCGACGACCCGTTGCAGGCTCTCGTGGATTCCGGCGCGCAGGTCGTCGTCGACTTCACGCACCCGAACGTGGTGATGGGGAACCTGGAGTTCTGCATCGCGAACGGAATCCATTGCGTGGTCGGCACTTCCGGTTTCGATCAGTCGCGTTTGGACACCGTGGCCGCGCTGCTCGCCGACCAGCCGTCCGTCGGCGTGCTCGTCGCGCCGAACTTCGGCATCGGCGCCGTGCTGCTGATGCGCTTCTCGGAGATCGCCGCCCGCTACTACGAGTCGGCCGAGATCATCGAGCTGCACCACCCGCGCAAGGCCGACGCCCCGTCGGGCACCGCGGCGCACACCGCGCGCCTGATCGCGGCGGCCCGTGCCGGCATGGACCCGATGCCCGACGCCACCACCCAGGAGGAGCCGGGCGCGCGAGGTGCCGTCGTCGACGGCGTGCGCGTTCACTCGCTGCGGATCTCCGGGATGATCGCGCACCAGGAGGTCGTGTTCGGCGGCGAGAGCGAGACCCTGACGCTGCGCCAGGACTCGCTGCACCGCACGTCGTTCATGCCGGGCGTGGTGCTGGGCGTGCGGGAGGTCGTGTCGCGTCCGGGCCTGGCCGTCGGACTCGACAAGTACCTGGACCTGTGAAGGTCCGCCTCACCGTAGGGCTGCTGGTCGTCGCCCTCGCGGTCTACTTCGTCCTGCTCGCGGGGCGTGCTCTCGCCCTGCTGCAGACCGGCTCCCTCGTCGGCGTGCTGCTCGGCGTGGGCGTGCTGATCCTGCCGTTGCTCGGCGTGTGGCTCGTGTACTCGAACCTGCGCTTCGGCTGGGAGACCGAGAAGATGGCCCGCGAGCTCGACGCCGACGGCCTGCTGCCGGACGCCTCGCACCTGCCCCGGCGGCCGTCGGGGCGGGTGGACCGGGACGCCGCGGACGCGTGGTTCGAGGAGCGGCGGGCCGAGGTCGAGGCCGCGCCGGACGACTGGCGCGCGTGGTTCCGGCTCGCGTACGCCTACGACATCGCGGGGGACCGCGGGCGGGCGCGCGAGACGATGCGCAAGGCGATCCAGCTGCACTCCTGATCTTGTCGGGGGTCGCGAGTACGTTGAAACGCAGGGGTTCCCGGATCGGGGGTACCCCTGCGTCAGCGTGAGGTGCGGCTGTGTCCGCGCGGCGGGGCGGTCCCCGAGTGAAGTCAAGTGCCGCAAGGGAACCCGCGGTTGCGTCCGCGCGGCCGGGGAGCGGACGTGGTGGCGCGATTGGCGAAAGAGCCCTGTAGAGCCCCGAGCACGCGACCTGAGTGAGACCTGCGGCTGCTGAGCAACCGACAGCGCCGGCCGGAAGTCGATCACGGCGGGTACCTTCGGCTGCAGGGGTGTGCCATCCAGGCAGCTCGAATCCGCGCCATCAGCGCGCGTTGGGGGACCGATCATGAGCAGTACCTGCAGCGACCAACCCGGTCCGGCCTGGCCGCCTGCCCCGATCCGGACCGAGCGGCTGGTGCTCCGCGAGTCGGAGGTCAGGGACCGGCCGGCGTTCATCGAGCTGTTCTCCTCGCCGGAGGTGGGCACCTACATCGGCGGTGCCCAGCCACGCGACGAACTCGAGCGCACGGTGCCCGAGGTGCCCGGCCGGCGCTTCGGCTTCTTCGTCGTCGAGGTCGGTGGCTCGCTGATCGGCATGATCACGTTCGACCGCCGTGAGGCGGGGCGCAAGGGGCGCTTCACGCCGGAGGGCGGGGAGGCCGAGCTCGGGTACCTCTTCCTGCCGTCGTCGTGGGGGCACGGGTATGCCGCCGAGGCGTGCGCGGCGGCGCTCGACTGGTTTCGCGGTGCGTGTCCCGGTGATCCGGTGGTGCTCACCACGCAGACCGCCAACGCCGCCTCGATGAGCCTCGCGGAGAAGCTGGGGTTCGTCGAGGTGGAGCGGTTCGAGGACTTCGGCGCCGAGCAGTGGTTCGGCGCCTGGTCACCGTGAGGCCGCGGCCAGTTCGGCGGCCAGGTCTCCCTTCTGCACCACCAGCACGTCCTCCAGGCCCAGCCACTCGGCCATGTGCCGGAGCTCCCCGGCCAGCTCCGCCGCGACGCGACCGCGCTCCACGCCCTCTTCTGCCCACGCCGACTGCACGCGCAGGACCCCGGCCGCGCGGTCGGCCTTCAGGTCGACGCGCGCGACCAGGGAGCCGTCCAGCAGGAACGGGAAGACGTAGTAGCCGTGCACCCGCCGGGGTTCCGGCACGTAGATCTCGATGCGGTAGCGGAACCCGAAGATGCGCTCGGTCCGCGCCCGCTCCCAGATCAGCGGGTCGAACGGGCACAGCAGCGCCCTGCCCTCCACCCGCCGCGGGGCCTTCGCGTCGACGTGCCGGTAGGCGACGCCGCGCCAGCCGTCGACCGACACCGGTTCCAGCACGCCGTCCTCCACCAGGGAGGCCACGGCGGCCTGGGAGCGGCGCGGGTCGAGGCGGTAGTAGTCGCGCAGGTCGGGTTCGGTCGCCACGCCCAGCGCCACGGCGGAACGCGTGACGAGTTCTCGCGCGCCCTCGTCCGGGGTCCACTTCTGGGCCAGGACGTCCGGTGGGATCACGCGCTCGCTCAGGTCGTAGAGGCGTTCGAACGAGCGGCGGGTGCCGGTGGTCAGCACGCCGACGCCGAACAGGACCTCGCACACGCGCTTGACCTCGGACCAGTCCCACCACGGGCCCTTCGCGCGGCCGGAGTCGCCGAGCAGGGCCTTCTCCAGGGCTCCGGCGCCGATCGGGCCCAGTTCCTTGATCGCGGCCAGGATCTCGTCGACCAGCTGCGGTGAGCGTTCGAGGATGGTCTGGTAGTTCTGCCACCAGCCGCGCTTCTTCGCGCCGGAGTGGAACAGCGGCCAGTCGGCCACGGGCACCAGGGAGGCCTCGTGGGCCCAGGTTTCGACGAGCATGCGCGGTTTGCGGGCCGAGTGCGTCCACGCGGCATCGTCGAGCAACGAGGACTCGTAGGCACCGAGGCGCGAGAACAGCGGCATGTAGTGGGCGCGCACCGCCACGTTCACCGAGTCGATCTGCAGCAGCTGCACGCGCGACAGGACGCGTTGCAGGTGCCTGCGGGTGGCCGCGGAGGGCCTCAGGTCGGTGAAGCCCTGGGCGCCCAGGGCGATTCGGCGTGCGACGTCCGCGCTCATCCTCTGCACGTGGCCGATGTTGCCACGCACCCCTGACAATTCTGCGACGCGGCGTCGATAAGGTGCGGTCATGGCCGACGCCGGCGTGCACCTCGCCACTGCTGCTGACCTCGCGGAGATCGTCCGCATCCACCGGGAGACGTGGCGGCTGGCCTACGCCGAGCTGCTCCCGGAGGACGTGCTGGACACGCTCGACGCGGACGACGCGTGGGCGTTGGCCGTTCAGAGCGGTGCCGTGCTCAAGGCGACCGAAGGGGAGTGGACGGTCGGGTTCGTCGTGGCGAGCAAGGCTCCGGACGACGAGGTGGCCAAGGCAGACGGTTCGCTGCCCGGCGACGCGGAGACCACGGCGCTGCTGAGCGTGCTGGTCGAACCGCGGTGGGGGCGGCGCGGGCACGGCACGCGGCTCGTCGCCGAGGCGTGCCGGCGGCTCGCGGAATCCGGTGCGACGCGCGGGATCGCGTGGGTGCCGGAGGCGGACAAGGCGTCGCGGAACTTCTACGAACGGCTCGGCTGGTCGGGTGACGGCACGGTGCGCACATTGGACGCGGGCGGGCGTCCGTTGCGCGAAATCCGGGTCACCGGGCCGTTGGCGGTCCGACTCGACCACTGAGATCTGTGTAGCCTCGGGCGGGTGTTCGGCTTGGTTGGCCTCACCTTCGGGATCGCGCTCGGCTCGGCTCTCATCCCCTTCATCTCCGTCGAGGCGTGGGTGGTGGGTGTCGGCGCGCGCTGGCCCGGCGTCTCGTGCTTCCTCGTCGGCCTGGTCGTGGCGGTCGCCCAGGTGTCGGGCAAGCTGCTGTACTTCTACGCGGCGCGCGGTGACATCAAGCTGCCGAAGTTCATGCGCCGCAAGGAGAACCCCAAGCCGTCCAAGCTGCACCGCTGGATCGGGCCGGGCACGCGGGTGCACCGGTGGGGCGACTGGATCCACGTGAAGTGCAAGGCGCACCCCAACTGGATGGCCGGCACGCACGCGGTGAGCTCGCTGGTGGGCGTGCCGCCGTTCATGGCGACGAGCGTGCTCGCCGGGCTCGCGGGCATGTCCACGGCGATGTTCATCGCGACCGGCATGGTGGGCCGCTTCGCGAGGTTCAGCTTCCTCGCGGCCTCACCGGCCATGGTCATGGCCTGGTTCTAGTAGCTGAACAGGATCGACGCCGTCACGGAGAAGGCGATCACGAGCGCGGCGACGGTCACGCGGGCTGACTCGAGCACGGTCCAGAAACCTATCGACCCGTCACTGATGAAAGCCAGGCGCAAATGGGTGAGAACCGAATGATCCGGTTCTCACCCAACAGTTTTACGCCCGATTATTCAAGAACGAGAACACCGTCGGGCAACCCGGGGAGTTCGAACGAGTGCCACATCGGCCGCCAGCCGGGCAGCTCCAGCATCCGCCTCAGGTCCGCGAACCCGCTGAGCCAGCCCACCCACGGTCCGTACGGCGGCGTGGACGGGTCGAACCCGCTCTGCACGAACGTCAGGTGCGTCCTGCCCTCCGAGCCCTTGAGCTCCCAGGACGTCACCATCCCCTCCTGGAACTCCAGCGCGAAGTGCTCCTCGTCGAGCGCGACGATCTTCGCCGGGTGCTCGTCCTCGGCGAGGCTGCCCATCGTCCACCGGCCGCCGACGTGCGGTTCGATCTCCATCCGCGCCCCGAACCAGCGCGCGAACACGTCCGGGTCGGTCAGCGCGCCGAGGACGGCCGCCGGTGGTGCCGCGACGTCGAACTCGAACCGCTGCTCAGGCGTCGTGAAGTCGCAGAACCCCAGCACCGGCCGGCCCTCGACGTGGTCGACCAGGTTCGCCAGCACCAGCGGCCAGAACGTCTGCACGACCTCTGACTCGTCCGAACCCTGACCCCAGGTCGGGTACGGCGACTGCGTGGCCGCGATGAGCGTCTCGCCGTCACGTTGCTCCACGCCGAGCTCGACCGTGTACTCGGTGTCGTACAGGAACCACGAGAAGCGCACCGACGTGTCGTCGAAGCCCAGCAGCTTCTGGCGGCCGCGCTCACCGTCCGGGGTGTGGCGCCCCCAGAACTCGTACTGGCCGCCCTCCAGATCCACGTGCGCGTGCTCGGCCAGCCACGCGCGCAGGTCGTCGGCGGTGGTGAGCGCCTGGTAGACCCTCGCCGCCGGTGCGGACGTGCGCGCGCGGACGGTTCCTGTGCTCATCGGTTGTCTCCCTAAGGTTGAGGTTGTTCGGGGTGAGTGCTCCGGATGCCCAGTGCGATGGGGTGTGGCTTATCGGTTGTCGGCCGCACGGTGGCTCGAAAGG
>NZ_JBSGBE010000005.1:0-52941 GCF_053601075.1 Lentzea sp. NPDC004789
CGCCGGGGCTTGTCCGAGCCCGTGGTCTTCATAAGGACATCCTTCCAGGGGCAAACCCCTGATCTCAGATGTCCGTCAAAACGGGTCAGGCCCACACAGACCGTGCCAGCAGCCAGCGTGATGATCACGTCACCACGCGGAACCACCCACACAACACCAAGATCAACTTAAGCTACGTGGCATTGGGTCCGGAGTTGGCCGTGCAAATGCGGTGGACCTCGATACCGGCGGTGACCTGGAGTAGACCTCTTGGCCCTTGTGGGATATCCGCCTGGACGCTCCCGGAGCACGGCTCGGTCAGGCATCATGGAATCAGCGGGCGAGTGTGGGGAGGCAGTCGTGACGGCAGTGGACTCACCATCTGATCTCCCCTCGGTGGTGCTCGACCTCACCGGGGTGTGCTTGTCCGATCTCCGAACCCTGCGGACTCCTGTGCTGGACAAGGCGATTCAGCGAACCCTCGCGGAGGCCAGAATCGGCAAGTTCGGGGATTCCGTTCAGGGGCAGCGTGACTAGTCGCGGTGCGCATTCGGCGGAGGTGACCACACACCGCCTGCCACGTTTCGTGTTCGACGAGATCTGTGACGGATCGGTGTCGCGCGCGGGAATCGCGGTTCTGCGCGGCGGACAGTACAGCATTCGCAAGCTGCGGCTGAGGGCGTTCGCCGAGGCGGCTGCGGCGATGGCGGACCAGTTGGGCCCGTTCGCAGAGGTGGACCGCGCGTGGGATCTGCTCGTCGAGGCCGAGAGCAGGATGCCTTCGGGTGTCGAGGAAGTGCTCATGTACCCGTCGGTGGGGGTGTGGCTCAGCCGCGCGTTGCGTCAAGTGCTGGGCATGGCGCTGGACGCCACCCCACTCTGGTCGGAGGTGGGTGGGTTCAACCTGGTTGCAGCCGCAGCCGCGGTTCGGAGCGGACTGTTGTTCGAGATCATCGTGCCGGTCGTGCACGGTGCCGTGACGTTGCCTTCTGTCGGGGTTCTGCGTCCGACGACGAGTGTCCCGATCGGGCACGTGGTTCTGCACAACACACCGACCGGTTTGTCGCTGACCCTGTTGGGAAAACACGACCGCGGAGCTTTCGAGCCCGTGAAAAGGCATCGCAGCGCGGCCCGTGGACAGGCTGTCGAACTGGTCCTCGACGATCTCGATCCGTACCGCGAGTTCACCGCCCCGCTGCCCGCGTGTCCACTTTCTGACCACGAAATCGCCGAGTGGCGCAAACTCGTGGACGAGGCATGGGATCTGCTGACCGCATGTCTTCCGGAATGCGCGGTGGAGTTGTCCGTCTGCCTCTCGACCGTTGTACCGCTCGGCACCGGGCAGCAGGTGTTCGCCGCGTCGTCCGCCGCGGCTTTCGGCAGCATCGCGATGTCTTCCAAGCGTTCCGCCGTCGAGTTCGCCGAGGCGCTCGTGCACGAGATCCAGCATTCGAAGGTGAACGCGCTGCTCGACCTGGTGGTGCTGTGCGAGGACGACGACGAATGCCGGTTCTACGCGCCATGGCTGGACTACCCGAGGCCGGTGACGGGACTGCTGCACGGCATCTACGCGTTCACCAGCGTGGTGGAGTTCTGGCACCTGCAGCGCGACCTCGTGCCCGCGCAGCAGAGCCGCCGCGCCCACTTCAACTTCGCCTACCGCCACCACCAGGTCAGCGAGACCGTGCGGACACTGCGCCGGACACCGCGGCTGACCGAACTCGGGCGCAGGTTCGTCGCCGCGGTGTCCGCGCGGCTGGCCGTGTGCCCACCGGTCGACGTGCCCGATGACGTGACCGCCGCCGTCGAGACGATCACCTCCGATCACCGTGCGGTGTGGCGGCTCCGCCACGTGCGGCCCGACCGGGACGTCGTCGTGGCACTGGCGGAGGCCTGGCTCGCCCGCCGGACGCCGACCCCCGCGTTCGGTCCGGATGTCGTGGTGGTGTCACCGGAGTCCGGGCGCTCGCCGCTGGGAGCCATGGTGAAGGCACGCGTGACCGACCACGGCCCCACCCGGCTTGGACCCGTCGACGACGCGGAGAACGCGTTCCTCAACGGCGATGTGGCGCTTGCCGCGCAACGGTTCACGGCGCGGCTCGCCGCCACCCCCGAGGACGTCACGGCGTGGTCCGGGTTGGCGGTGACCCTGAACTCCGCCGCGCTGCGGCGCAGGCCTGAGGTCGTGCGCGCGGTGCACCGTGCGGTGGCGGGACGTACCGGGCGCGCACCGGACCCCGGTGAGCTGGCGGCCTGGCTCGACCAGGCCGCCAGATGACCGCCTCTCACAACTGCATGGTGTCCGTGTCGCAGTTCGCCCTGGTGTATTGCGCGGCCGCGATCGTCGCCGGGTGATCGTCACCCAGCACCTTGCGGAACCCTGCAACGGTCTGGCGGTGCAACGTTCCCGCGCCGGTGTGGTCGCCCAGGGTCTCCAGGTCGATCGAGAGGTTGAGCGCCACGGCCAGGGTCGACGGGTGCTCTGCGCCGAGCACGCGTCGAGATCGTTCCAGCGTGTCCTCGTCCATGGCCCTGGCCTGCTCGACCTGGCCGAGCGCCGCCAGGTCGCTCGCCAGGTTCGTGGCGGCGACCAGCGTCGAGGGATGGTCGGCGTCGAAGACCTCGAGCAGGTCGGAGTACGCCTGCTTGTCGATTCCCAGGGCGTCCTCGAGTTCGCCGCGCAGGCGGCGGATGACAGCGACGTTGAGCGCTGCGATGAGCGTGTACGGGTGACGCCGTCCACGGAGCTCGTTGAACTGTTCGTAACTGCGCTGCGCGAACTCGTCCGCCTTGTCGAGGTCACCGGAGTGCCGCAGGTCGGTGGAGAAGTTCATCAGCGCGGTGACGGTGTCGATGTGGGTGTCACCGTGCCTGCGCCGGTACCGCTCCAGGCAGTCCTCTGACAGCTGCTGGGCCCGAATGTGGTCTCCCGCCTTGCGCAGCGCCACCGACAGGTTGCGCTTCGCGCCGATCACGCGCGGGTGGTTGTCGCCGAGCACCTCTAGCTGGTAGTCCAGCGCTTGCTCCTGTTCCCGCGCGGCCTCCACGTACTGGCCGCACTCGCGCAGGTCCATGCAGAGCGCGTTGCGTGAGCCGAGTGTCTGCGAGTGGTCCCCTCCCAGCACCGACGTGCGGAGGCGCAGGTTGTTCTCGTCGACCTCGCGCGCCTTGGCGAAGTCGCCCATGAGACGCAGGCAGCCCGCGAGGTTGTGCGCGTACCGCAGCGTCGTGGGATCGTCCTCGCCGAGAAGTTGCCGCGACCGGTCGTACACCGTTTGCTGCAACTCCATCTCCTCGCGGAACCGGCCTTCGGACCTCCGGTCCGCCGCGACCACGTCGAGCATCTCGAGCATGCTCTCGTGGTGCTCACCCACCGTCTCGACGAGCAGCCTGCGGGTGTTCTCGTTGAGCTGGATGGCTTCGTCGATCTCACCGAGCCGGCGCATCGCCACCGCGAGCCGGCGGGACATCTCGAGGGTGTCCGGCGCGGTCTCTCCGAGCTTGTCCTTCCACGACTCGACGGCCTGCTGGGCCAGGTCGCGCGCACCGCCGAAGTCACCGGCGTTGAGCAGGTACACGACGAGGTTGTCGATCAGGTCGCGAACCCATTCGTCGTGGCAGTCCACGGCACGCGACACCAGCGCGTGCGGCAACAACTCGGCGTAGCGCGGCCAGTTTCCCGTCGAGTCGGGGTCACCCGGATCACCGTTGACGAGGAGGACGTGCACCGCGTGCCGCATGGAATCCTGCTCTTCCGGTGAAAGCCCGTTCTTCAACACCGTCTGAACCAACCGGTGCAGTTGCAGTGAGTTGTTGCGGTGGTCGAGCTTGGCGAGGCTGTATCGGCTGATCTGACGCACGGCGCGACCGAGCTTGATCGGGTCTCGCAGCGCTGCCCGCAGGTCATCCGGTACGGGGGCGTTGCGCACACCGCGGAACAGCTGTTGCGAAATGGGCTCCGGACCGAAGAAGGCACACACCTGCAGCAACTGCAGGGCATCGCGATGGTGTTTGCTCAGCCGGTCGAGCGGAACGTTCCACACCGCCGCGACGACGGGAACCTGACTGTCCTCCGAGCCACCGGCGTCCAGCAGCTCGGCGCGGTTCTGCTTCAGCAGTTCCAGGTACTCGGGGACCTGCATGCCGGTGGTCGCGCGCCACGCGGCCGCCTGTTCCACCGCGAGTGGCAGGTCACCGAGGGCTTCGGCCAATGCGTTGGCCTCGGCGTCGTCGATGTCGCCGCCGCGCCGGTGCAGCAGCTCGATGCTTTCCTCGCGGGTGAACAGGTCCACGCGCACGGGGCGGGCGAAGCCGTGCCACTCGGAGTTGCGCGACGTGACGACGATGTGGCCGGATCCGGCCGGGAAGAACTGCCTCACGTCGTGCGGGCTGTCGGCGTTGTCGAAAACGAGCAACCAGCGTTTCGCCGGGTCGTACGTGCGCAAGGTTTCCAGCACGGCGGGCACTGCCGTGTCGGCCGATCCGGCGGTCGCCACACCGAGCCGCTTGGCGAGTTCGACGAAACTGGCGGTGATCTGGGCGGGTTGTTCGGCGGGTACCCACCACACGAGGTCGTACTCGGAGGAGTGCCGGTGGATGTACTCCACCACGGTCTGGGACTTGCCCACGCCGCCCATGCCGTGCAGTGCCTCGGGCAGCACGGCCGTCGCCCCCGGCTCGCTGAGTCGTGTCCGCAGCTGGTCGAGCAGCTCGGTCCGTCCGACGAAGTCGGGATTTCGCAACGGCACAGACCCCCAGATCTGTGGTTGCGCGCCGGACGTGCGCCGCTCACGGGCCGGGATGTGCGTGCCGGGTGCGCTCACTTGGTCAACTCCTTGCGGCGTCTTGGCTCCCTGCGGCTCCGCTGCCGGATCAACGGTCGGCTGGGAGTCGGTTGTGATCACGTATTCGTCTCCGTCGGGTTGGCGAGTGGGTACATCCAGTTCCGTCGAAGTGCCCTTGTTGTGCAGCGGAACCAGAAACTCGTCGAGCGCCGTACGGAGCTGCTTGGCGCGCAGGGAATAGGGCCCGGCGAGTGCGCGCAGCACAGCGGCCTGGACCCTCAGATAAGGACGGTTCTCGGCGGAGAAGTCCGGTTCCAGCTCGTGGTCCGGATCGTCCAGTGTGGTGCGGAGGTCGCGCAGCGCGGCGATGTCCGACCCGGCGTAGTCGTCGAGGACACGCGCCACTCGCGCTGTATCCATCCGGCGGCCGGTGGCGAGAAGTTCCTCGCGCACGCCCTTCGCGAACTCGTAGGTGACCGCGTGTGCGGACGTGTCGGAGGAAGGTACGCGGTGGATCAGGCCGCCCAGCATGACCTCCGCGAGCACGGAGATGTCGGAACCGGGAAGAAGAACGCGCTGCACCAGACTCATCAGCGGCGGGCTCAGCGGGGTCGCCGCGAGCAGACCGGCGAGGTGGAATCCGTCACCGGATGCGTACGTGCGGAACCGCAGTACGCGTTCTTCCGCGGTCAACGTCTCGTCGTCGTTGCCGTCGAGCGGCAGCTTTTCCGGGCGTGCGCTCACCAGGGTGGCTGTGGTCTCGACGGTCTGTGCGCCCGGTGCGGCGATCAGCCGTGACCAGCCGGACATCCACTCTGCGGACAGACCCAGCACGGGCACCGGGATGACGCCCGGAGTGGTGAGACCCGGAACGCTGAGTCGCTTGTTCGGCACACCGGGCGCGGGGGAGTGCAGCCGCATGCGGCGGGTCACGATGCCGCCCCACGACCACAAACGCTGAGCCAGAGTTTGCACGATCACCACGGGCATGCGCTCCGCCCAGAGGTGGAGCACGCGGCTCATCGCGCCGCTGTGCCAAGCCTTGCCGATGGTGTCGGTGAGCACCAGCACGATCCGCATGCCGGCGGGCTCCACGAGGAAACCGCAGTCGTGGGTGGCGTCGCCCTCGCTGCGCAGTGGCCGGTCGGGCAGTTCCGCGCTGCTGGTGTCGAAGTAGAAGGTGCGCACGTCGCGGAAGGCGCCCTGCTGCTCCAGCATCGCGTGAAACTCGCGCGTGGTGTGCTCCCAGATGTCGCTCGCCACTGCGGTGTCGACAACGAAGGCGACGTCGAACCGGCGAGACGGGGCAGCCTTGAGCTCGGGTATCCAGAGGCCGTCCTGGGCCGCGCGAACGGCTGTGGCCTCCTCGTCGACGACCTGTTGCCACGGCGACGGATGCGTCCGGGACAGCTGACGCAACGCACGGCTGATCGCCCGGCGTTCCGGCATCGCGGGCATGGTCGGCCACGCCAGCCCCGCACGGCCCTTCTTGTCGGCGGTTTCCGTCGCACCGGTGAACACCACGGTCTCCGGACCTGGGGTCCACTGCTGGAACTGCTCTGGCTCGGGCTCGGTCATGTCGAACGGCTCGGGTTCAGGAGTCGTCCGCGGACGCCCTTCTGGCGGAGGTGGCTCATCCGGACCAGTCGGGGGCGGCGGCGCGGAGATCGGCTCGGCGGTATCCGGCGTCGTCGTCGCTGCTTCGGTGCCGGGCGGGCTGATTCGTGTTGCCAGCCACAATGAGTCGCGGATCTCGCGGTACGAAAGAGCGCTGGTGGAAAGCCGTTCGGCGCCGCCGTCGGCGACGTCGAAGTGCTGGAGCACCAGGTCCCGCACCGGGGGATCGGACGGGCCCGTCATCTGGGCTCCGCCAATGGATGCCAGATGGCGGTGAGCAGGTCCCTCCACTCGTCGTCGGGTGTGTAGGCACCTGATGTCGCCAGCCCGGTGGCCAGGTGGACGGCGTTGAGGAGTTGGTCGGCGGCCAGGCCGCCCACCTCGCTGCTGCGTTCCAGGAATTCGGTGATGAGGCGGCCGGTGTCGGCGCGTTCCTTCCCGTCGAAATGGGCGGCGACCATGGCGCCTAGTTGTTGTGGGGTGGGACTGCTGATGTGCAGTCGCAGACATCGGCGCAGGAACGCGGGAGGGAACTCGCGCTCGCCGTTGCTTGTGATGATGACGATCGGGAACTCGCGGCACCGGACTAGTCCGTTGTGGACGGTCGCGGTGTGGCCGCGGTCGTGGGACAGCACCGTGACCTCGGCCTGCCGCTTGGCATAGCGGACCAGCTCCGGGATCTCGTACTCGCCCTCCTCGAAGACGTTGAGGAGATCGTTGGGCAGGTCGATGTCGCCCTTGTCCAGCTCGTCGATCAGCAGCACGCGCGGAAGATCGGCCGGGAGCAACGCCGTTCCGAGCGGGCCCAGGTGGATGAACTCCCCGATGTCGGGTTCGCTCTCGTGCGCCGCGGCCTGCACCCTGGCAATCGCGTCGTAGAGGAAAAGTCCTTGTGTGAGCGTGGTTCTGCTGGTGATCGGCCATCGCAGCACGGGGCCGAGGCCAAGCTCTCTGGCGATCAGGTACGCGAGCGAGGACTTGCCCGTGCCAGGTGCGCCGGTCACGAGCAGAGGGCGCCTCAGGTGGATGCTGGCGTTCACCATGGCCACCTCGACGGAGTGCGGTTCGCGCGGCCGTCGCTGCGCGGCACCGACCCGGCGGTCACCCTCTCCACCGTCGTCGTCGGGCCGCGATGTGTTGCCCTGCCCCGAGAACCTGCGCCACGGCGGTGGCGCGGGCAGGTTGCCGATCGGGGACTCGGCCACTGAACCATCGCCCCGGTACACGTGCCACGTGGTCATCTGACCGTCCCCTCCGCACTCGGATGTTCCGGCCGGTGCGGTGTCACCAGGCGGTCCGGGTCGTCGTACAGCACCGTCAGCGCGCTTCCGACGTGCTGCTCGTCCTGTGCCTTCGCATACGCGGCCAACCGCGCGTGCCGGACCCGTTCGAGCAAGTGGTCCGGATCGTTGTCGTGCATCAGCTGTTCGACCGTCGACGTGAACTCGCGTGAGCCGCAGTCCTCCCGGTGCAGCCAGATGAGAGGAACCCCCGCCTTCACACCGATCGACATCTCGTCGTGGCCCTGGTACTCGGCGAGTGGTGGTGCGGTCAGCACGAGAGCGACGATGTCGGACCGCCGGCTCAGTGCGGCCTGCAGCCGGCGCAGACTGCGGTCGTCCGTGCCGTAGCCGCGCAACGCACTGTGCGGCTCGACATGGCCGACATGACTGAGCTGGCCCGAGAGCTCCTTCCACCGCCGGTGCCAGTCGCGGTGGTAGTGGCGCGCCCGCATCCTTTCCGCGCTGCGGACCACCACCGGGTAACGGCATCCCACAGGCTCGGAGTGGGGGGCGTTCTCCCACGGCCACTGATCCACGTCGAGCACGCCCAGGTCAGGCATGTCGAGCACGAACTCGATGCGGATGTCCGGCTGACGGTCGCCCCAGTCGGCCTCGATGCGTTCGATCAACGAGGCGACGTGGTTCTTCGTCCTGCCGAGCGAGCCGGTCCTGTCCTGGCCGCGCTCGGGTGCCCACCGCGACGGGTTTCCCAGCTGCCGCCAGTTGGCCAGCCTGAAGTGCTCGCCCGTCGGCCCTTCCCGCTCCAGCTTGACCACGAGATAGGCGATCAGCTTCGACGCGAGAGTGGAGTCCGCCGCGTTCAGCTCCTTGCGGACCTCCTCGCGCAGCGCGGCGAGCTCCTCGTCGAGGCCCATCTCGGTGGCGATCGTCTTCGTCCACTGGCGGAGTTTGGTCTTGAGCTCTGAGTCGACACGCGCGGCGACGTGTTCCACGAACGCCAGCAACCGCGGTAGCCCGTCCGAACGCGCATTGAGCGATTCCAGTGCACGAAGAATGCGAGGATAAGTCGTGTGCTTGCCCAGATCGGGCGCGGCAGGACCCCCTGCGGTGTGATAGATGTCCGCGATGTTCGGGATTACCTCGCCCGTCAACAACGTCAGAAGTCCGGTCCTGTGCTCGATGGTGAAGACGTCCGCCGGACGCTCCGCACGGGTCAGTTCGTCGACGATGCCGCGCAATTCTGTCAGTGGGGAGTTTTCGGGTTCGAAGAGGCTCACAACTTCCAGCAGCAAGAGGAGCCGATCGGTGTTTCCGCTGCATACAGAGGTAAGGCGCACGGCGAGGGCATGTGGATCCGGCCGTTCTCCGACGACGAGGTCCTCGTTCAGGGCTTCGCGAAGTCTTCTGACGACGAGTTCGCTCGTCATCGGATCACCCAGACAGGGCAATGCGGCCAGAGCCGAGCAGAGCCGGTCCGCGGGTTCCTCGACGGCTCGGCGGTGACGCAGCGCCTCCAGCTGCCGGGCCGGGCGGGCGTCGTCGGTGAGCGTCGTCAACGCATCAGCCAGGGCGTCGAGTCCGCCGGCGTGCTCGGCACAGAGCCGGGCGAGGTTGCGCGCGTAGGGCCAGAGGTCCAGCTCATGGGGCATGGCAAGTGAGATCCCGTTCGGCAGCAGGCCGAGCAACCGAGCCCTCGCGCCCTCGCGCCGCAGCGCCGGCACGGCAACGAGGATGTCGACCAGTTCGTCCGCTTCGGTCGGACGACGGTGGTTGCTCGGGATTCCTTCGACCGCTGAACGCAGTGTCGGGGAGTGTCGTCGAGCCTGCGACCGGATCCACGCGATCGTGTGGCGCTCCTTCACGCGAAGTGCCACTCGCTGGTAAGCCTCTGGCTCGGCGGCCGGCTCGTTGCGGACCGTGTTCTCGTAGAAGCTGTCCGAAACGATGATCGTGATCGGGCCGTCGGAGGTGCGCTGCGCCTCGCGGGCCACGTCCGAGTCGACGAGGCGGCAGGCGAAGATCACGGTTGCGTCGGCACTGCCGTTCGCGACGACCTCCACCGGGCCCGAGTGGAAGGCGACGCGCAGCCGCATCTTGCCCTCGGCCGCGAATTTCGCATTGTGCCTGCGCACTCCGGCCGCCAGCCGCGTTGGCACCTGGTCGACGAGCTGCCGTTCCGGAAACCGCGCGGGGACCAGAATCAGGGCCCCATCGCCCCTGGTTTGGACCTCGCAGTCCGGCCAGTCGATCCCAGCCTCGTTGAACGCCTGCTCCAAGGCTTCGAAGAGCCCGTCCCGCACTGCCGATCGGTGCAGGTCACCACGCCTGGTATCGCCGAACTTCTCGATGTCGACGACCACGATGGCATGATGGAGCGGCTGGGATAACAACGACCACCATCCCCCTCGTTCGGTCGAATTGCACAGCGTACAGATACGGTAGACACCCTGAGGGCGGATCGGTATCGCAGGTACGTTGAATGGAATTTCGTGATACACGGTCGATCATGGCGTGTCCAGCAGCCATTAGCGCGATGGCGATAGGATTAGTCAATCGGTGTTCGCCCGTACGGTGCAATGGACTGCGAAGGTCGCGCGGCGGTCAGACCCGGTCGAGTGGACATTTGTCCCGAAAGCCGCCTCAGCGCGGCCTGTCAGGTCTGGTCGGTCCGGAACCCCGCCTCGCGAGTCCCACCTTCCCGGACGTCGTGTCCCATTTTCGCGTCGACCTGACGGGTCATCGGGCGGCCAGCAGGCGGGCCAGCCCGGCGCGGGACGGCACGTCGAGCTTGGTGAAGATCCGGGAGAGGTGACCCTCCACGGTCTTCTCCGCCATGCTCAGCCGCCGCGCGACCTGCCTGTTGGTCAGTCCCTCGCCGACCAGTTCGGCCACCTCGCGCTCGCGCTGGGTCAGGACGGCCGTGTCGGCCGCCGGTTGTGGTTGGGCCGACGGCGCCCCACACGTGCGGAAAGCCGCTTGGGCCAGGCTCAGCGACGCTCCGGCCGCCTCCTTCTTCCCCTGTGCCGCCAGTGCTCTTCCGTGCAGCAGCCGGGCTCGTCCGGCTTCGAGCCGCTGGCCGGCCTCCTCGAACAGCGCCGTCGCGTTCGCCGCCCGGCGTTCGGCTTCGGAGAAGTCGTCGCGGGCCAGGAGAACCTGGGTCCACGCCAGCTCGGCGAAGCCCCGGCACCCCGGCAGGTGCGCGATCTCCTCGGCGCGGCGCGCCCACGTCTCGTCGGCGGTGGCCTGCACGAGCAGCTCGTAGAACTCCGGCCGGTACGTGCGGGGCACCTTCGGCAGGTCGGCGCCTCCGCCCGCCGTCACGATCTCCACCACCGCGGCCTCGTGCTCGCCCGCGGCCAGGAGGGCGTGACCGATGCGCAGGCGCGCGATCGTCGGGTGCCAGCCCTCGATCGTCCGAGACACCTCGACGGCTCGGCGTGCCACGGCGAGGCCCTCGGCGTGGTGGCCGCGCAGGGTCAGCAGCCAGGAGTGGACCGCGAGGGTCAGCGTGTGCAGGTCCCGGCTGCCGCTGAACGACGCCACCTCGGCCGACTCGGCGGCGCCCTCGCACGCGTCGTCCAGGCAGCCGAGCCAGCGCAACGCGTTGGCACGGCCCAGCAACAGGTTGCCGAGCATGTGGTGCTGGCCGGTCGAGTAGGCGACCGAGAGCGCGCGTTCGTAGTGCCGCAACGACTCCCGGTTGCGGCCCTGCCGCAGCTCGCTCCACGCCACCCACACCACGGACTCCAGCCGGGACGCCACCGCGGCGTCGGTCGCGCCGTCCACGGCCCGTGCCGCCCGCACGAGGCCGCCGACGTCCCCTCCGCTGAGCGCGACGACGGCGAGCGCACCCGCCTCCAGCACGGTGTCGCCGGACGCGCGCGCCACCGCCAGCACGTCGTCGAGCAGGGCGTGGATCACCTCGGGCTCTTCCATGACCTGCAACAACGACACGGACAACGCCAGCTTCAGCACGGCCGCCGCCGTTGTGTCCGAAGTGGACTCCAGCTCGCGCGCGGCGAGTGCGCGCACCTCGGCGTGCAGGCCCAGCGCACGTTCGACGTGGGCGCAGAACGCGACCACCTCCAGCCGGATCGCGTGGTCGGCGGGCAGCGCGGACAACAGGTCGTGCAACGCGCCCCGGCTCTCCTGGAGCCTGCCGGACAACCCGAGCGCGCGGGCGTGCCCCCACCGCGCCTCCCACTGGTCGGCGTCCGGCAGCAGCGCCAGTGCCGTCGCGTACCAGTGCGCGGCGGTCGCGGGCGCGCGGTGCACGACTCCGGACGCGGCGGACGTCAGCACGGCCACGGCGTGGGTGTCACCGTGGGCGGCGGCGTGTTCGACGTGGTGGGCGCGTGCCTCCGCGGGGGCGCCGAGGCGTTCGAGGAGTGCGGCGGCGCTCTGGTGGGCGTTGTGCCGCAACGCCGCCGTCGCCGAGTGGTACGCGACGTTGCGCACGATCGGGTGGCGGAAGTGGTACGCGCGCTGGTCGCACCGCACGAGATCGGCGTTCACCAGCTCGTCCAGCAGGGTCAGCGTCTCCCCGACGGCCAGCTCGGCGACCTCGGCGACGACGCGGAGGTCGAACGGGTCGCCGGTGACGGCCGCGACGCGCAGCAGGTGCCTGCATTCCGGCGTGAGCGCCTCCATCTCCGCGTGCAGCGCCGCTTCCAGCGACGCCGATCCGCTCGCCAACGCCTCCAGGTAGAACGGGTTGCCGCCGCTCGCGGCGTGCAGCTCCGGCGACACGGGCCGGCCGAGCAGCCGCGCGGCGTCCTGCCGTGACAACGGGCTGAGCTCGACGACCTGGACGCGCTCGAACCTGAGCTGGCTGAGCCGGAACTGCTTGGGGCGGAACGCGCACACGACCATCACGCCGGCCGGGCGGTGGCGCGCGAGGTGCTGCGCGAGGTCGAGCGAGGCCGCGTCCGCCCAGTGCAGGTCGTCGAGGATCAGCAGCACGGGTGCGAGGTGTGCCAGCACGGCCCGGATCTCGCGGTACAGCGCGAACCGGCCGACCGCGGAGAGGTCGGTGTCGAGGCCGAGGTGCCAGCGCTCGCCCAGCGCGTCGGCGAACACGCCGAACGGGATGCTGCGCTCGAACTCCCCGACGCGGCCCGCGAGCACCGGCACCGCCGCGTGCGCCGCCAGGTCGGCGAGCAGCGTCGACTTGCCCATGCCCGGATCGCCGGACAGCGCCACGAACCCGTCACCCGCGGCGAGCAGGCCGGTCAGCGCCCGCCACTCCCGCGCCCTGCCCACCCGAGGGATTTCCCTCGTAGTCACCGGGGGTGCGGCGCTGCCAGCCTTCAACCAGGACGCCTCGGAAAGGACTTCGAAATGCATTCCACCAAATCCACTTCTGCGATTCGCCGACTGGTCACGGGATTCACGGCAGCGCTGGCCGTGGTGTCGCTGAGCACGACCGCCGCGCACGCGACGGAGGCGGTCTCGGCGCCGTCACGGCAGCGCATCATGAACTGGACGGTCTCGAGCCTGGAAAACGGTCAGCGCTACCAGGTCGACGGCGTCCGCTACACCAGCACGCCGAACCTGACGCACAGTCCGCGGTACAACTACCTCGGCCGCAACGGGTCGAACGAGAACCGCAACGTCTACACCGGCTTCTCGTCGATCGAATGGTGCGGCCTGTTCGCGAAGTCGATGTGGACGATCGGTGGCCAGGTGTCGAACACCCAGCTGCCGAGCAACCCGGCGAGCTCGCAGGCGTGGCGCACCGACGTCGGCAACCGCTTCCACACCTTCCGCACCTCGGACCTCCCGGAGATCGGCGACGTGCTGGTGTGGACCAACGACGGTGACTCCGCGCACGGCCACGTCGCGGTCGTGACCTCGGTGAACCCGACCACCGGCATGATCAACTGGATCGGCGGCAACGACTCGGTCAGCTCCACCACCAGGGACAGCATCGTCGAGCACCGGGCGGCGTGGAAGAACATGGAGGGCTCGATGAGCGGGAAGGACTTCCGCGGGTTCGCCAGCATCTACTGAGCACACGTGCGCCAGAGTGCCGACCGGTTGCACCGAATCCGCATCACGGACGCATCGTCATCGCTAAAGTGCGTCATGTGCGGTTTCGGGTGCTCGGTCCACTGGAAGTGCGGACCGATGACGAGGTCGTCGTCACCCCGCAAGGACCGCGAAAGCAGAAAATCCTGGCCGCGCTGTTGCTGAACGCGCCGCACGCGGTGAGCGTGGACCACCTGCTGGAAGCGGTCTGGGGTGTCGACCCTCCGGCCACCGCGGCACGCCAGATTCGCAACACCACGACAGAACTGCGCCGCGAACTCGTCGCACACGGCGCTCCGGCCGGAGTCATCACGGCCGTCGGACCGGGATTCCAGGTGAACCTCGACGCCTGCTGGTTCGATTTGGGGGAATTCGAGGAACGCCTCGCGATCGCCGGTCACACCGCCGGCGGCCGCGAGGCGTTGGCCGAGCTGGAACGCGCGCTCGCGCTGTGGCGCGGCCCGGCGTTGGACGGCCTGAACAGCGACGCCCTCCGGCCGGCCGCCCGTGCGCTGGACGAACGGCGACTGGCCGCGCTCGAACGCCGCTACGGCGTGGAGATCGACCTGAACGGTGGCGCGGACGTGCTGGAGGAGGTCGACGCGTTGGCCCAGCAGCACCCCTACCGGGAGACGCTCGTCGCCCACCTCATGCGCGCCCACTACCGCGCGGGCCGCCAGGCGGAGGCTCTGGCGGCGTACCAGCGGTTGCGCGAGCTCCTGGACGCTGAGCTGGGCGTCGCGCCTGGTCAGGCGGTTCGCGACCTGTACGAACGCATCCTGCGGCAGGACTCGTCGCTGCTCGACGGACCGACCGTGCCGCGCCAGCTCCCGCCCGACACCACGTTGTACGGGCGGTCGGAGCTCATCGCCGCGATCCGCACCGACCGGGTCGTGGTGCTGACCGGGCCTGGTGGTGTCGGCAAGTCGGCGCTCGCCGTGCGCGTGGCCCACCGCCTCGCCGACTCCTTCCCCGGCGGTCAGCTCTACGCCGACCTCTCCCGGGCCTCGGCGCACGACGTGCTCGGACGGTTCCTGCGCGCGCTGGGGATGCCGCCCGACCAGCTGCCGAGGGACGTGGAGGAACGCAGCGCGGAGTACCGGTCGCTGCTCGCCTCCCGGCGCGTGCTGATCGTGCTGGACGACGCGCGGGACGAACGCCAGGTCCGGCCGCTGCTGCCGGGCTATCCGGGCTCGGCGGTGCTGATCACCTCACGGCGGTCGCTGACCGCGTTGCGCGAGGCCGCTCACCACGTCGTGTCCGCTCTGCACCCGGACGACGCCGTGACGTTGCTGCTGGAGGCCGCTCGGACGCCCGACCGGGACGCGGCCGTCGAGGTCGCGGCGCTGTGCGGCCACCTGCCCTTGGCGCTGAACGTGATCGCCGCCCGCCTCACCGCCCGTCCCGACCTCACCCTGGCCAAGATCCGCGACCGGCTGCTCGGCCAGCGGGTGGTG
The DNA here is from genome assembly GCF_053601075.1 of Lentzea sp. NPDC004789. Classification (NCBI taxonomy): domain Bacteria; kingdom Bacillati; phylum Actinomycetota; class Actinomycetes; order Pseudonocardiales; family Pseudonocardiaceae; genus Lentzea; species Lentzea sp. NPDC004789. Next base: position 15,112 of record NZ_JBSGBE010000005.1, read on the forward strand.
CTGGACGAGCTGGCCATCGGCGACCTGGACGTGCGCGGCAGCATCGCGGTGAGCTACCGGTCGCTGCGGCCCGACGCCGCGGCGGCGTTGCGCAGGCTGGCTTTGCTCGACGCGAACGCGGTGCCCGCGTGGGTGCTCGCGGCGTTCGCCGACCTGCCGTGGGAGGCGGGTGACCGGTTGCTCGACGAGCTGCACGCGTGCCACCTCGTCGAGGCAGCGGGCGTCGACGAGGCGGGCCAGTCGCGGTTCCGGCTGCACGACCTGGTCCACGAGTTCGCCGCGGAACGGCTGCGGGCGGAGGACCCTCCGGCGGAGCAACGGCAGAGCGTGGCCCGGCTGATGCACGGGCTGCTGGCGATCGCCGCCACCGCGGACCGCCTCATCGGGCACGGCGGCACGACCGGTGCGCTCGTCCCGCGCGAGGCGCCGGGCGTCGCGCTGGCCGTGGCGCGGCAACGGCCGTTCGACTGGTTCGAGGCAGAACGCGCGCTGCTCGTCACGGCCGTGCGGCGGGCGGCGTCGGCGGAGCTGCGGGACGAGGCGAGCGAGCTCGCGTCCTGCACCAGAGGTTTCCTCACCGTGCGGCAGCACCACGCCGACGGTGAGACCGTGGCACGGGCGGCGCTCGACTGCCTCGACCGCGACGACCCTCGGGCGCTGCATCACATCCGCCAGCTGTACACGATGTACTCACAGCAGGACCGCAACGCCGAGCTGCCCGCGCTCGCGGACGCCGCGCTGGCCGTGGCCGGCGCCCTCGGCGACCCGAAGGCGCTCGCCGAAGCGCGGTGGCAGTCGGCGGCGACGAACCTGCGGGCGGGACGACTGCACGCGGCCGTCGAGTCCTATCGGGACTGTCTGGCCGCGTTCACCACCATGCCTGACACCGAGGTCCACATCGCACTCACGCGCTGGGGCCTCGGCAGCGCGCTCGCCGACCTGGGGCAGACCGGCGAGGCGATCCGCCTGCTCGAACCGTTCACCCGCGCCGAGCCGAGCCGGTTGACCGCGATCGGGCTCGCCGCGTACGCGGAGGTGCTGGTCGACAGCGGATCACCCGGTCCCGCGCTCGCCGCGGTGGAGAAGGCGCTGGAGATGGTGCGGGCGGTCGGCGACGAACCCGGCGAGGCGCATCTGCACGTGGTGCGGGCCTACGCGCTCCACGCGGACGGCCGGGAGGCTCGTGAGGTGCTCCAGAACGCCGTCGAGGTGCTGCGCGGGCACCACGACCCGCAGGGCACGGCGTCGGCGTTGCGCAGGCTCGGCGACGTCACGGGTGATCGCGGGCACTGGGAGGAGGCGCTGGCGATCTACCGCCGCATCGGCCTGCCGCTGGAGGTGGCGCGCACGCTGCACCGGCTCGGCGATCCCTCCGCCATGGCCGAGTTCGGGACGGCCTCCCTGCGCTACCGCACGTGATGGTTCGTGTGTCGAATGTCGGCGTGTGGTCGAGTGCGAGCGCAACTCCTGTCTCGAACTGCGGAAGGGCTGAGGGAGACCTGAAAACCCGCTCCGGAGTCCGCTCGGTGTGCAGCGGCCCAGTGCGCATGAGGTGTTCTGGGCGCCCGGTACGGCAACCATCACCGCTGGACATCGAGCGGACTGCTGCTCAGCCGGCGGCAATGACGTTGAGTGAGCCCATCATTCCGTTGTCCTCGTGTCCGGTGATGTGGCAGTGGAACATCCATTGCCCGGTGAAGTCGGTGTAGCGGACCCGGATCACGACTTTCCCGGCGACTCCGTTGACCGCGTAGGGGACGGTGACGCCGTCGAGGTAGTCGGAGGCCGGTTGGGCCGTGTCGTTGACGCTGAGGACCTGGAACGGCGCGGTGTGCAGGTGGAAGGGATGGTTCTGGCCGCTGGTGTTGGTGAGCGTCCACTCCTCGACCGTGCCGAGTACGGCCGGTTCGGTGAACGTCGGCGTCATGTCGTACAGCTTGCCGTTGAGGTAGAAGTTGTTGCCGCCGTCGTCGTGCAGGACCACGTTGCGGGAGCGGGCGACGGGTTCCGCGGACAGGTCCGGTAGTGATCCGGGCAGCGGCCCGGCGACCTGCGGCGAGGCCGTCATGCCCGCGGGCCCGCCGGCCGCGCCCCCGCCTTGCTGGACGTCGACCTTCATCAGGGTGGTGTCGGGGTACTGGTCTGCGGTCTGGCCGCCGTTGGAGTAGGCGAGGGTCCGCAGCGTGGTCGATCCGGGGGCTCCGGCGGTGACCAGGACGTCGAACCGCCGGCCCGGCGGCATCAGCAGGTGGTTCACCTGCGCCGGGGCCGCGGAGGGGGTGCCGTCCTGGTTGACGATGGTGAAGCTCGCGCCGTCGAGCTGCAGGTCGTAGAAGATCGCGTAGCCGATGTTGGCGACGCGCCACAGCTGGGTCTCACCGGCCGCCATGGTCAGGGTGGGCTGGTACTGACCGTTGACCAGCCGCACCGTCGCCGACGCCGGCTCCAGCAACCCGTCCGCGTAGACGATCGAGCTGGACCCGTTGATCTGCGCGTCCTTGAGCGCCAGAGTGTGCGTGGCGATGCCCCGGTAGGCCGGCGGCAGCGAGTCGCGGGTGTCCCCGACGATGATGGTCCCCGACAGACCCGCCCCGATCTGGCTCTCCGTCCCGTCACAACGACCACCCGCAGCACCGCCGGTCATCGTCATTCCCGGCATCGACTGGCCGTTCTTCGGGCACATGTCGTGGTCGTGGTACCAGTACGTCCCCGCCGGTTGGTTCGCCGGGATGTCGAGCTGGTAGGTCAGGGTCTGACCGGGCTTGCCGGACAGGAAGATGTTGTCCGCGTTGCCCTCCGGCGACAGATGCATCCCGTGAAAATGCAGGTTCGTCGAGGTGCCGAGATCGTTCTTCAGCTGCAGGGTGACCCGTTGGCCGGGCACCACGCGCAGCGTCGGCCCCACCAGGCTGCCGTTGTAGGTCTCCGCGAGCACCTTCTTGCCCGAGATCTCCACTTCCTGCTGAGCCGTGGTCAGCCGAACCGTCATCTCCGGAGGGGTTGCGGTGTTGAGGTCGGGCGGGTCCACGAGCGCGGCGCCGGCAACCATGCCGGCCGCCTGCTCCTCCACGGACGACAGACCCTTCCCTCCTCCTCCGGTCGCCGAACCCGGCCCTCCGCCCTCGCACCCCACGAGGCAGGCGGTCAGGAGAACGGCCCCGGCAGCGAGGGCTCCGGGGCGGGCGATGCGTGACCGGGAAGTGGTCGAGCGTGCGGTCAAAAGACTATCCCTTTCTGGGACGTGTTCCGCTACATGAACGAGCGTAAGGCCGCCGGTGCGGGCAGCCTGCCTTGAGTCATCCGGTTCAACTCGAACAGGTGAGGGCCCGCGACACCGGCCGGGAGTCCGACGTGGACGGTTACCGGTCGGCCATCGTTGCGCCGGTGCATCCGGGATCGTTGTCCGCGCAGACCCTCTCGTCCGCCCCGCCGGTGTCTCCTGCGTCGCCGTCCGCCGGCGGCTGCTGTTCCGGTTCCGCCGGTCGAGGTTTCTCCGTTGTGGACGGTGCAACGGTGCCGGTTGGTTTCTTCTTCGTGGTGCTGGGCTTCGGCGTTTTGGTCTTCGACGTGGCCGGCGCGGACGTGCTCGGCGTCGAGGTCACCGTTGGCGCGGCTTCGTTTCGCGACGGGGGAGGCGGCGTGGTGGTGAACACGCTGTAGCCGAGCAGTGCGGCACCGGCCAGCGCCGCGAGGGCGCGTCCGGCCAACCACAGTCCGTTCTGGGCGAAGTGGTTTTTCAACGCGAGGTACCTTCGTCGGGCTCGATGGATGCGATGAGGCCCTGGCCGCTGATGTTCTGGATCTGCAGGCCGGGCCGGGCGTTGACTTCGAGGATGAGTGGCCCTCTCGTCCTGTCCACGACGATGTCGGCTCCCAGGTAACGCAGGCCGGTGGCCGCCGCGCACCGGCTGGCCGCGTCGAGCACCGCCGTCCAGCGGGGAACGACCGCGCCGATCAGCGGGTAGCCGGAATCCGGGTGCGCTTCGATCGGCTGGGTGCCGACGCGGGCCTTGACGACGCGGCCGGTGCCGAGGTCGACGGCCGCGCCGATGGCGCGCTGGTGCAGGTTGGCGCGGCCGCCGCTGTGCTTGGTCGGCAGGCGCAGCATCGCGAGCCGCGGTTCGTCGCCGACGCAGATCACCCTGATGTCCGGTAGCCCCTGGAACGACATGCGGGCGAGTGCCGGGTGGGCGTGGATCAGCGGTTCGAACAACGCCCAGTCGGTCAGCCGCGGGGAGAAGTCCCCGTCGATGATCCTCGCGAGGTGGCTGGTGATCTCCTTCTGGGACAACGGTTTCCCGGAGACCTTCCGCCAGTGCGCGTCCTGTCGCCCTGCGGCGAGCATGATGCCGGAGCCGCCGAGTCCCTGGTTGGGCTTCATCGCCCAGCTGTCGGGCATCGCGGCCCAGTCGACGTCCTTGATCTCCCGGCGGGTCTTCACCAGAAGCAACGTCGGCGAGGTCGGTGCGCCGGCCTCGGTCAGCGCCTGTTTGGTCTCGTACTTGTTGTTGACCAGGCGAATCGCGTCCTTCGAGTTCACCTTGGCGATGAGCCTGTTGCGGGCGTTCATGCCCATGATGGGGTCCCAGCCGCGCAGCACCTGTCTCATCTGGCGGCCTCCTGCGCACGCGCGGCCGAACTGAAGCGCAGCAGTTCGGTCAGCCGCAGACCGCGGTAGGTGCCCGCGACGAACGACCAGATGAGGCAGGCCGCGGCGAAGGACAGCGGCACGGTCTCGCCCAGGTAGCGCACCATCGGCGTGACCATCACCAGGGCCGAGACGATCCCGGCGCCGATGGTGAGCGCGGCGCTGCCGACAGCGTCCCGCAGCCCGTCGGCCTCCCACTGCTCCCACAGCCGCTCGATGATCACCGCGGTGACCACGACCGGCAGCGAGGAGCCGACCAGCACCGACATGCCGTTGGCCGAGGTCATCTGCCGCAGGGCGAGCAGCACGAGCACGACCACCCCGACCAGGACCGCGAGCCTCGCCACCCGCGGCAGGTGCGTGCGGTGCAGCACCGCCTGCGCCGCGAAGCCGATGGCGATCATCACGAAGGTGGTGGTCAGGCCGGCGGCCAGACCGGTCTGCGTGTAGCCCAGGGCGAGCAGGACCGGGCTGAAGGTGCCGAGCGTGTTGAGCCCGATCCAGACCCGCAGCACGACCATGAGCAGCACGGCCAACGGCATCAGTGCGAGCAGGGACTCGACACCGATGCTCGGGGCCGGGGTGAGCAGCACGCCGATCGAGTTCGGCGAGGCCTTGCCGTCCGGGGTGGTCAGCATCTGCTGGCCGATGCGCACCTGCAGGCCGGTGAGCTCCGCCCTGCCGATCAGCACCAGCGCGTCCCGGCCGGTCCGGCTGTTGACGTTGACCTTCGCCACCCGGTCGTGCCCGGCCAGCTTGAGGTTGGCCCGCACCTGCGGCCGCCGTTCCTTGCCCAGCGACGACGACACCGTGACCGTGGGCGCGTTCTCGAGGTCGAACCCGAGCTCCCTGGCGAGCTTGGTGTCCATTGAGGACGCGGCGGCACCGGAGTCGATGATCGCCTTGACCTCGGTCGTCTGCCCGGTCGGCCCGGCGATCCGGACGATCTCCTGCTCCCCGACGATGTCGGGGCCGATCACGTTCCTGGCGGGCGAGAACAGCAGCCCCGCCGACAGGACCGCCGCGCCGATCGCGATGGCGACGACCTTGATGACCGCGGGAAGCCGGCCACGCCGAACCGTCACGTGTTGTGCTTCGGGCACACGCTCTCCGATCTACCGCACTACCTGGATTTGGCTGGATTCGCCAGACGAGGAGACGCCGCGTGCACCGCGGTGTTGCGTCGATGTGCGGATGGATGCGTCGCGATGTGCGGATAGATACATCGCGGCATGTGTGTCGGGCCCGGCACGTCGTTGTGGACGTTCAGCGAACGGCGGTTCGCCCCGTCAGTCGTGGTCGGGCTTGCCGGTGAGGTGATGTTCGGCGGCGTTGACGGCCTCGAAAAGCAGCCGCCGCACGTGCCCGCCCCGCGCCGCGTACAGCGCCCGCCGGCCCTCACGGCGCACGGTGACCAGTCCGGTCAGTCGCAATTTTCCGAGGTGCTGCGAGACCGCCGGGCGCGCGATCCCGACCTCCGCGGCCAGCGTGGTGACGTCGTACTCGGCCCCGCACAGCAGCCACAACATGCGGAAACGCGTCGGGTCGGCGAGCATCCGGAACCCGTCCACCGCGGCTTCGACGTGCGCGCCAGAAGGTAGCTGTTGCCAGGTATCCGTTGTTGCAACGTCGTCGCGTGCGTACATGAGCACATATAGTGCCACGCATGCTCGCTGTTCTGCGCAACCGCACGTATCGCCACCTGTTCGGCGCACATGTCGTGGCGCTCACGGGTACAGGTCTGGCGACCGTCGCGCTGGGGCTGCTGGCCTACGACATCGCCGGCGCCGACGCGGGCGCCGTGCTCGGCACCGCCCTGGCGATCAAGATGGTCGCCTATGTCGGCGTCGCGCCGGTCGCGACCGCACTGCTCGGCGCGTTGCCGCGGCGGGCCGTCCTGGTCACCCTGGACCTGGTTCGCGCGGGCGTCGCGGTGGCGCTGCCGTTCGTGGACCAGGTGTGGCAGGTCTACGTCCTGATCTTCGTGCTGCAGGCGGCGTCGGCGGCGTTCACGCCGATCTTCCAGGCGACGATCCCGGACGTGCTGCCCGATGAAGGTGAGTACACCCGCGCCGTCACCCTCTCCCGGATGGCGTACGACCTCGAAGGCCTGCTGAGCCCGTCGTTGGCCGCGGCCCTGCTGGTGCTGATGAGCTTCAACAACCTGTTCCTCGGCACCGCCATCGGGTTCACCGGCTCCGCGCTCCTCGTCGTGTCCACCGTGCTGCCGCGGCCGAAACCGGTGAAGCGCAAGGGAAGCCTCTACGCCGCGACCACCCGCGGCATCCGCATCTACCTCGCCACGCCCCGGTTGCGCGGCTTGCTGGCCGTGCACCTCGCGGCCGCGGCGGCGGGTGCGATGGTCCTCGTGAACACCGTCGCCTACGTCCGCGACGTGCTCGACCGCGGCTCCTCCGACGTGGCCGTCGCACTCGCGTTCAACGGCGTGGGCTCGCTGGCCGCCGCGTTGACGCTTCCCAAGCTGCTCGACCGAGTTTCCGACAGGACCGTCGTGCTCCGCGCGGTATGGGCGCTGTTCGTGCTGCTGCTCGCCGGAGCCACGTTCGCGTCGCTGCTCGGTGGGTGGCACTGGCCCGCGTTGCTGGTGCTGTGGGCGTTGATCGGTGCCGGCTGCTCCTTCGCGCTGACGCCGGGCGCCCGGCTGCTGCGCCGGTCCGTGCACGCGGAGGACCGGGCCGCGTTGTTCGCCGCCGACTTCGCGCTCTCCCACGCCTGCTGGCTGCTCTGCTACCCGCTGGCGGGCTGGGTCGCGACCGCGGCGAACACGACCACCGCGTTCCTCGTGCTCGGGGTGATCACCGCGGCCGGTGCGCTGACCGCGCTTCGGCTGTGGCCGCGGCACGATCCCGCGGTCGTCGAGCACGAGCACTGCGACCTCGATGCCGGCCACGACCACCTGCGCGACGCGGTCCTCGCGGGCGGCGTGTACCGGCACGCTCACGAGTTCCGCATCGACGACCACCACGAACGCTGGCCGCGCTAGCCCGTGCTGCCAGCACACACCTTGTGGCCCACAGCGCCGAGCACCAGGTGGGCCGCGATGGCGATTCCCGCAACGAGCAGGCCGAGCCGGTAACCGAGTCCGATGTGGAGAGCCGGCCCGATCAGCACGACCAGCAGGGTGAGCGAGCGCGCGACATGACTCCTCACTCGGCGCCGCCGGGCTTGTCGGCGCGAACGCAGTGCAGGAACCAGCTGACCTGCGTCGTCGCGCGGACGTCGAATCCGGCGTCGCCGAGCATGGGCGCGATCCGCTCGACCGGGTTGTCCCGCATCCTCCTGCCCGCCGTGGAGCCGACGAGGTGCCGGGCCAGAGGTCCCTCGGGAGTCAGGAAGTCCGCGATGAGCGCCCTGCCGCCCGGCCGCAGCACCCGGAACATCTCGGCGAACGCCGCCGAGCGCGCCTCCTCGGGGATGTGGTGGATCGCGAGGCTGGACACCACCACGTCGAACGTCGCGTCCGCCGCGCTCAGACGTTGCGCCGCACCGACCTCGAACGCGCAGTTCGCGCCTGCCCGCAGGCGGCGGGCCTGCACGATCATCGGCTCGGACACGTCGACTCCCACCGCGCGCCCGTTCGGCGACGCCGCCCGGGCGGCGAGGGCCGTGAGATAGCCGGGACCGCAGCCGACGTCGAGCACGACATCGCCCGCGCCGACCTCGGCGAGTTCGACCAGCCGGCCGAAGATGCGCCGACGTCGTCCGGCGAACGCGATCGCCGAGAAGAGCTCGTACGAACGTGCGTGGCTGATAGCGCCGGGAGCGCCGTTGTGTGCGTGGGTCTTGTGCATCAAGTCCGCCTAACTTAGTGACGACTAAGAACTGGTGGCGGCGAGCTTAGTCACGACTAAGTAAGGTTGTCTAGGATGCTTCCGTGACCGAACAACAGGCCCGTCGAACCCGGATGCCGGCAGAGCAGCGCCGCGAGTCGATCCTCGCGGCGGCCACCGAGGTGTTCGCGGAGGTCGGCTACCTCCGGGGCAAGACCTCGGTGGTCGCCCGCGAGGTCGGCGTGAGCGAACCCGTGGTGTTCCAGAACTTCGGCACCAAGGCGAGCCTGTTCGCGGCGGTCGTGGACCGGGCCGCCGATCACGTCTGCCGCATGGTCGAACGCCTCACGGCCACGGATCTCCCGGTGTCCGGCTTGCTCAAGACCATGCTCGATCCCGAGCATCTGCAACACGTGCACAGCGCGGGCGCGGTCGGCGCGATCTTCGCCGATGCCTCCACCATCACCGGCGAACCCGAGATCGAAGCCGCCTCCCGCAACGCCGTTCGACGATTCGCGGCCGCGATCACCGCCCTGCTGGACCGCGGCCAGGCGGACGGGGAACTTCGTGCGGACCTCGACACCGAGGCCGCCGCCTGGTGGTTGCTGTCCCTGGTGTCCTCGCAGAGGTTCCGCCAGGCGACCGCCGGTGATCCGAAGGACGTCGAGGCGCGGCTCGCCGACAGCATCCTGATGTACCTGACGGGACGCTGAACCGCCTAGCCCGCGTAGGAGTGCAGCCCGGACACCACGAGGTTGACGAAGAACAGGTTGAACAGCACGGCGAGCATGCCGATGACGTTGATCCACGCCGCCGGCCGTCCCCGCCACCCGGCCGTCGCGCGGGCGTGCAGGTAGGCCGCGTAACAGACCCACGAGACGAACGCGGCCGTCTCCTTCGGGTCCCAGCCCCAGTAGCGTCCCCACGCGGCTTCGGCCCAGACCGCGCCCGTGATGATCGCGAAGGTGAGCGTGACGAAGCCGACGGTGCCGGTGCGGTAGGCGACGCGGTCGAGGTGATCGATCGGAGGAAGTCGTTTCGCCGGGCGGTGTGAAGCCCAGAGGTGCAGGCCGCTGACCACGCCGGACAGCAGGAAGATGCCGCTCGCCATGACCGCGGCCGCCACGTGGATCGCGATCCAGTAGGACCGCAGTGCCGGCTGCAGCGGCGCGACCTCGACGTAGAGCTGGTTGCCCGCGAGGAACAGCAGCAGGGCCAGCGGCAGGAGCACGAACAGGGAGAGCCGTCGCAGGTTGTGGCGCCGCACGACGTACAGCCACCCGACGACCACGACCAGGCCGACCGCGGACAGGTATTCGTACATGTTGCCCCACGGAACCCGTTGCGCTGCAACGCCCCGAAGTGTGAGGGAAACGAAGTGCAGCAGCGCACCGAGCACGGTGAGCGCGATGCCCATCCGTCCACATCGGACGGGCGCGGGTGAAGGGCGGTCCGAGTAGCGGGTGAGCGACCACTCCGCCGCGCACAGCAGAGCCGCGGCCATGTAGACCCCGAACGCGCTCGTGAACATCCAGTCGCTGAGGACGCCGATCACGCGACCCTCCTCAGCCACGCCAGGCCGAGCACCGGCAGCGCCAAGGGGATGAAGCCGTAGCCGATGCCGAAGGCAGACCACACGGTCGCGTCCGGAAAGGCTTTGGGCACCACGAGGCTGGCCGAGCCCACCGCGAGCACGCCGAGGAGTTCGACGGTGCACGCGACGAGTGCGATCCGTCGTGAGTCCAGCGCGAGGGCGACGGTGGCCAGCACGTAGACCGCGGCCGCGAAGGCGGACAGCGCGTACGCGACCGGCGCGTGGTCGAAGCGGGTGGCGAGCTGCACCGCCGACCGCGAGGTGGCGGCGATCGCGAAGATCCCGTAAACCGCGATCAGCATGCGGCCTGGTCCCTGGCGGGTTGCCGGGTCACGCATGTCCGGCCCAGATCTGTCCGAGACGCACGATCATGACCGGCACGCTGAAGCAGGAGACGGCCAGCACGCCGGCGCTCCAACGGCTGCGTTCGGCCGCCGACCACACGACCGCGGCCGGCAGGATCAGTGGCGGTCCGGCGAGGTAGCCGATGAACGACAGCCTTTCGATCTCCCGGTCCAGGCCCAGCATCTGCACAACGCCGACGATCGCCTGCACGAGCAGCCCGGCCTCGAGAACGGCGAGCAGGCCGACGAGCCCTTGCTTGGCTCGCGTCAAGGGCAGCAGGGGCTTGTTCGCCGCGATGAGCGCTGACGACCAAGCGGCGCAGGACAGGGACAGGACGGTCAGAACCGTCGGCAGCAAAGGGACCATGAGCTCGTTTCCTGAGGCGCGAGGTACTACTACAGAATGTAGCACTACAGCTTGTAGTAGACCGTCGCGCGGGTCGTCGGCTGACCGAACGGCCGAGATCAGAAGACGAGGAAGCTGAGCGGGGTCGACACGAGCACAACGCCGCTGACCAGCGCACTCCACCGCGGCCATGACGGTGCGGTGGACGCGGTGGCGATGCGGTGCAGCCGGGCGTTCACGGCGGCATCGGCCACGCCGAGCGCCCCGGCAGGAGGCCGCGCGGTGAACCTCCCGAGCGCGGCGGCCAGCGCCTCCGGCCCGTGCTCGCGGCAGGCCCGGTCATCGGCCCGCATCTCGACCAGCAACGCCACCGCGTCCGCGATCCGAGGGGCCAGCTTGCGCAGCGCCGCGAACGGCAGCAGCACCAGGTCGTGCCGCTCGCGAACGTGCGAATGCTCATGCGCCAGCACGGCCCGCAGCTCGACCGCGCTGAGGCTGCGCAACGCGCCGGTGCTCAGGACGACCGATGACGGCCGTCCGGGCAGGCAGTACGCCACCGCCAGCGGATGATCAACGACAAGCGCGCCGGGTGCGGCCGCATCCTTCCGCGCGACGAGCGTCAGCACGTCACGGTGTCGCCGGCGGACCTTGGCGACGGCCCACCAGGAGGAGAGCAACGCGGCCGCGCACGCGATCAGCAGCCCGAGCCCGCCCAGAACCAGGTGGTCACTGGCCACAGTGGACTCGGCGTCCGCGGACCACCTGGCCAAGCCCCGCGGAATCGGCGCGCCGTAGGGAGCGAGCCCGAGCGAGATGAGCAGACCTGCCAACGACAACACCCACGTCAGTGCGAGCATCTGCCACAGCGCGATCCCGGTGCCAGGTGACCGCCACACCCACCGTGCGCGCTCCAGCAGGGGAGTGGCGGCTGTGCAGATCGCCAGCGTGACGAGCAGGTGCAGGGCGGCGCTCACGCCTGGTCCGGCTTCTCGGCCAGCGCCTGGCTGAGCACCTCGGCTTCCGGCGTGCTGACCTGGCGGGCGAAATGCGTGAGCGCGGCCTCGCGGTCACCGGTGAGCGACAGGGCGTCCAGCATGAGCTGGGCGACGTACTCCTCGCGGCTGGCCACGGGCGAGTACCGCCACGCGCGCCCCTCCGGCTGCCGCTGCACGAACCCCTTGGACGCGAGTCGCGTCAGCACGGTCATGACGGTCGTGTAGGCGAGATTGCGCTCGGACAACGCGTTGGCGACATCGCGCACGAGCATCGGGGACCGGTGGTCCCACAGGACCTCCATCGCCGCCCGTTCCAGCTCACCCAGGTTGCCCAGCACGCACGCGATGGTGTCACAGTCCGCCTGGACCGCACGCAGGCGTGTTCCCACGTCCGAGCGCGGGACGAGCATCGCGCCTGCGGCGGCACAACCCATCACACCATTCGCCCTGCCCTGTCACCACGGGCCACACGCTCTGATGTGCCGAGGACCGAAGGTGCGGTCGCAGGCGTCGATGGGATCCCAGTCACACGGGGGCCAGGTGTTTGGGCAGCGACATCCCGCCAGCTCACCATCACGGCAAGCCAGCTCAGACGTCGCCTGACGGTCGAGAGCTTCCGGTGAATCTACCAGTAGGCGTGGACGCCTTGGCAGGGCGCGTAAGCGGAGTACTGGCGACCCTCCTTCATCATGGTGCCACGCCAGCGCAGGTAATGCGCGGAACCGATATCGACGAGGTGGCTGTCGATATTTCTGAACCATTGGTCGTTCGCTGCTCGGGTCGACGTTGTCAGCATGACGTGCGTGTCCCTGGTTCTCACCAGTTGGAGGTAGAATCCAGTCGCTTCGCCCGCGCTGCACGCCATTCCCTCGACCGTCACCGATCCATTTGTGGGAATGAAGTCCGCGCTGGCCCTGCGGTCAGCAGAGGTCGGCCAAGTTTGCGTGAACTCGGCTTGGGCGGGCAAGGCTCCGCCGAGGATGGCGGCGCCACACGTCACGACGGCAAGTGCGGCCCGAATTATGCCGACGTTGATCCTCACCGTTTTGCTCCTTTCGAATTGGTGATGCGTTTGGGCTGCTTTTGTGGGGTGGAGAACGCGACAACTGGCTGAACCTCAGTTGCTGCGTACACCTTCGATTTTTCCTCTTTCCTCATAAATCTGGTTGCCGGCAGAATTGAAGCCTACGACGGACTTCGCCGAGTTGGTTGAAACGGCGTAGCCGAAGTAACGGGTGTCAACTCCGCCAGTCGAAACCAATTGAAGATCTATCCCGCCGGAGGCGCCTGTCAAGAGAGCGAGCCTGGCGACCGATGGGGCAACGGCTCCGCCGACGAACAGGATGTGCTGATTTGCGGCTACGCCGAAGTTGACTGGACGATCGGAGTCGACGGCGATGTCGCACTCGGTCGACATCACCTTCAGGTCAACAAGTGATCGGGTGCACAGTCCATCGTCTTGTTTCACCAGTTCAACTCGCCAATTCACGGGACCGAGGCGTCCTGAAGATATTGTTGTCAGGAGGATCTGGCCCGGCGGGCGGGCAGGACGCGTGGGTTCTGACTTCGCGCATGCGAGCGCGAAAAGAAGCGCGCCGACCGTGGCTACGGGTATCCAGAGGCCCGCTACCTGGTGTCGGGTTGGCCGTCTGGTCCGCAGGGGTCGCTGTTGTTGCTTGCTCAATAGCAGGACCGCCAATCTCGATGACTCGCCGCCGTTTGGAGGTGCGATCTCCTTCAACTACTGCAGCGCCCGGTGTGCCATTGGGCGCGTACTATTGGGTTGGCGACGCGGCCAGCCCTTGGCAGGGCGTTGGAAGGGCGAGGTTTTCCCTCCACCTCATGTAGTACGACGTTCCTGTGGTGGCGGGAACGGAATCGAAGGTCCACCAGATGCCGTCTTGCTCGCGAAGATCCCCGCTTGTCCAGGTGACCTGGCTTCCCCTGGTCTTGACGAGCTGGATGTAGAAGGTCGAGATGGCTGGCTGGCTGCACGACATTCCTTGCAGCTGCAGGCGCGTCGAAGTCGGCAAGAAGTCCGCTCCGGCGCGTTTGGTGGCACTCGTTGGCCAGTACTGCATGTACGCCTGTGCCGGAATCGCGTACGACGCGACACCGACGATTGCCAGCGTGAGAACACTCGACACGCGCATGAACCTTCTTCGCATCATTTGGTTTCTCCTCTTGGTGGTCGCAGAAGCGGTCGTGACGGGTTGCCGTTCGTGTGCAGCGCTAATTCGCCGGAATGTCCCGACATCGAGAATTCTGCGTGGCCGTGCCGTGTAGAACTTCTTGCTTCGTGCTCGTGCTTTTCTGGAACGGATTGATCTATGGCGACCCGGCGTCGTCGATCTTGGTCGCGCATGATCTTCCTTCGTGGGCGGCCCGCCCCCGGTACGTCTTCGGGCCGCCGTGGGTCTGATGGTGGGCGGCTGTTCGTGTGACCTGCTTGCAAGGTTCTGCATTGCGCTGGTCAACGCGTTATCTCTGTCCCGGGGGGATGCGCTGTGGCGGTGGAGCTGGGTCTGCTGGGTGAGGTGACCGCTCACCTGGGTGGGCGGCCCTTGGAGTTGGGGCCGGCCCGGCAGCGGTGCGTGCTGGCCGTGCTGGCCGCTGACGCGGGCCGGGTGGTGCCGGTGGAACGGCTGATGGAGCGGGTGTGGGGTGCGGATCCGCCGCGGCGTGCGCGGGCGACGTTGCACAGCTACGTCTCGCGGCTGCGGCAGGTACTGCCGGCGGCGGGCGGCATGGAGATCGTGCTGCGCGCCGGCGGCTACGTCTTGCTGGTGGACCAGGCCGATCACGCGGTGGACCTGCACCGGTTCCGGGAGCTGCGCGCCCGCGCCCGCGGCACCGATGACGACACGCGTGCGGTCGCACTGTTGACCGAGGCGGTGGCGTTGTGGCGTGGGGAGCCGTTGACCGGTGTGTGCGGGGAATGGGTAGACGCTGAACGTGACCGGTTGCGGCAGGAGCTTCTGGCCGCCGAGCACGATCTGGTCGACGCCCGGCTGCGGGTCGGTCAGGGCGAGGAGTTGGTGGTGGAGCTCGCGGCGCGTGCGGCGCGGTATCCGTTGGACGAGCGGGTGGCGGGGCAGTACCTGCTCGCGCTGCACCGGGCCGGGCGGTCGGCGGATGCGCTGGAGTACTACCAGACGCTGCGGGAACGGCTGGTCGAGGAACTGGGCACCGACCCCGGCGCACTGCTGCAGGAGCTGCACCGGCGGATCCTGGCCGCGGACTCCCGGTTGCTCGCCCCGCCCGGCAACGACACCGTCGTGCCCCGGCAGTTGCCCGCCGTACCACCACACTTCGTCGGCCGGGACAACGATCTCGCGACGCTCGACCAGGCCGAGCCGGGCCGCACGGTGGTGATCTCGGCTCTCGGCGGGGCGGGCGGGATCGGCAAGACCTGGCTGGCCCTGGCCTGGGCGCACCAGCACGTCGGGCAGTTCCCGGACGGGCAGCTGTTCACCGACCTGCGTGGCTTCAACCCCACCGAACAGCCCGTCACACCTGACGCGGCGCTGTTCGGGTTCCTCACCGCCCTGGGCATCACCCACGACCGCATGCCGCTCGACGTCGACGCCAGAGCGGCGCTGTACCGCAGCCTGCTCACCGGGAAGCGCATGCTCGTGATGCTGGACAACGCCGCCTCCGCCGACCAGGTCATCCCGCTGCTACCGGGCGGCCCGGCCTGCACCGTGCTGATCACCGGCCGCACCAGACTCGCCTCGCTGATCGACCGGCACGGCGCCCGCCACCTGCAACTCGACGTGCTCACACCCGGCGAGGCACGTGCCCTGCTGGCCACACGTCTCGGTGCGGACCGCGTCGCCGCCGAACCCGACGCCGTCAACGAACTGGTCGCGTTGTGCGGGGGCTATCCGCTGGCCCTGTCGATCACCGCCCGCCACGCCGCCCGCTCCGGTGTCCCGCTGGCCGAGGTCGCCGCCGAGCTGCGCGAGCTGGGCCTTGAACTGCTCGACCACGACACCGACCCCGCCGCCAGCCTCCCCGCCGTGCTGTCCTGGTCGCTGCGCCGGCTCACCGACGAACACCGCACCGTGTTCGCGCTGCTGGGCATCACCCCCGGCCCCGACACCACCCTGCCCGCCGTGACCGCCCTCACCGGCCTCCCCACGGCCCGCGCGCGCAAAGCGTTATCGGTGTTGGAGGAGGCGTCCCTGGTCGAACGGCGGCCGGGTGGCCGGTACGCGATGCACGATCTGGTCCGCGCCTACGCCACCACCACCGCCGACCACCTGCCCGACGACGTCCGGGAGACAGCCCTGGTACGGGTAATGGACTTTCACCTGCACACCGCACACGCCGCCGACCGCCTCCTGAACCCCACCCGAACGCTCGTGCAGCCCGAACCACCAGTGCCCGGCATCCACCCGCACGCGCTGCCCGACGAGGCGGCCGCGCTCGTCTGGCTGCAGGCCGAGCACGCCACGCTGCTGGCCACCCAGCGCGCCGCCGTCGCCCTCGGCCGCCACCACGTCGTCTGGCACCTCGCCTGGACTCTGGAATCCTTCCACTACCGGAGGGGACACCTTCGCGACGCAGTCGCCTCGTGGCGGGTGGCGCTGGACGCCGCCGCCCACCTGCCGGACCCCGCGACTCGCAGCCGCGCCCACCGATCCCTTGGCCGCAACTGTGCCCTGCTGGGCCTGCACGAGGAGGCCATCAGACACCTGGACCGGGCCATCACTTTGACCGAGCGTCACCACGACCCCGCCGAACAAGCCCACAACCACCAGACGCTTTCACTCACCTGGGGAGAACGGGGGGACGACCGGAGGGCTTTGGAACATGCACAACACGCCCTCAACCTGCACCGCACCCTCGACCTGCCGGTGCGGAAAGCCACCGTGCTCAGTACGGCGGGCTGGTACGCCGCGCGCCTGGGCGACTTCGACACCGCCCGCGACCACTGCCACGCCGCCCTCGCCCTGCACCGGCACCACCACAACCCCGAAGGCGAGGCGGCCACCTTGGACAGCCTCGGGCTCATCGCCCACCGCACCGGCGACCACCAACAGGCCGTTGACCACTACTACGAGGCTCTCACTCTGTGCCGCACACTCGGCTACGCCTACCGGGTTGCGGACACCCTCGACAATGCCGGTCATCCCCACGCCGCCCTCGGACACCACGACCAGGCCCGTGCGGTCTGGCGGGAGGCATTGGAGCTGTACCGGGAACAAGGCCGCGGCGACGACGCCACCCGCGTGCAACGGCAACTCGACGACCTCGCCGCGCAGCACGACGCTGACCAGCCATCTCGGGATGCCGAATCCACCAATCGACCGAAATGATCTCCAGTCGGGTCATGGCGTGCTCCCTGCTCACGCTGGGGCCGGCGGCCGCACTGTCCGGTGACCTCGACCGGGCCGATGCCCGCGTGCGGGAGATGCTGTCGGTTGTCGAGGCCAGGGGACGGATCTCGACCGGCCGCTCGTGATCTGGCAGATCGCACTGGGCGCCTCCACCGCGCGCTGGACCGACATCGGCGCCTCCATCACCTCGCGCCGGCATCTGGTCGTACATCGCGACGCCCTTCGGCCGTGGTCAGCGCCGCGCGATGAACGACGTGCTCGCCTTCGGCCACGAGGAGCAGCGCAGCTCGCGGCATGGGTGACCAAGCGCCGCAACTCCGCGGTGGACGGTCCGTCAGACCGGCGTTGGTGTGACGTTGGCCGGCCGTTGGCGAGATCAAGTGCACTCCAGGGTGCACCGGTATCGCCACAGGAGGCTGCTTTGGATCCATTTCAATGGGTCAACGACTTCGATGCCCGCATGGCCTCGCTGAAGCAGAAGAGCATCGAAGTACAGGAACTGCTCGCGACCGCGTCGGGGACCGCGTCCAGCAAGGACGGTGCGGTCACGGTGACCGTCGGTCCCAACGGCGGCCTGACGAACCTCCAGCTGGGACACCGGGCGGTCGAGCTCGGCGCCCCGCGGCTCACCGCGCTGATCCTCCAGACCGCGCGGCAGGCCCAGAAGAACGTGTCGGCGCAGGTCGTCGAGGCGTTCCGGCCGATCGGCGAGGGCACCCAGGCGATGACGATGATCACCGACGTCATCGAGGAGAACTTCGACGAGCCCGAAGAGTCCGACGAGCCCCACGTCCTGGAGCAGATCGAAGACGACGACGAGTCGGCCGCCGAGACGAAACAGGCGCCCGTCAGCGCGCCCGCACCCGTGCAGCCACGCCAGCCGCGCGCCGGTCGCCCGGTGGACGACGAAGACGACGACAACCAGCCGTGGTGAACGGAGTTCAGCGATGACCGACACCCCAGCCAACCCGCTGCTGGTCGGAATGAACGAGGAGAACCAGTACAAGGGCACGCTCTTCATCGAGGCGTACGACAGCCTGATCGACTCGATCAAGTCGGGCTCCCAGGACATCGCTGACCTCACGTTCAACGCGATCGGCGCGGTGGCCTCGACGGTGTCGCTCGTCCTCGATCCGTTCGGCTCGCTGCTGGGCGCTGGGCTCGGCTGGCTCATGGAGCACATCAGCTTCCTGCGTGATGCGCTCGACCAGTTGATGGGTGACCCCGACGAGATCCAGCGCAACGTCGACGACACCACGGCCAAGGCGGTCGACCTGCGCGTGCTGGCGGAGGACCACCGCAAGAAGCTGGTGCCGGCCGAAGGCTGGAGCGGTGCCGCGTCGGAGAAGTTCCAGGGGAGCATGGACACGCTGGGCAAGGAGCTCGACTGCCTGGCCAACGCGGTCGAAGCCAAGGCCAAGGTCGTGTCGATCATGGGCATGCTGGTCACGGTCGTCCGCGACGTCGTCCGCGACATGATCGCCCAGTTCGTCGGCTCCGTGGTCGCGAACGGTCTCATCGGGCTCGCCGGCGCGATCTTCACCTTCGGCGCGTCCCTGGGCTATGCCATCGGCCAGATCGTCCGCGAGGCCGTCGAGGTCGGATCCATGATCGCGTCGAAGATCCGGTACGTGGTCAAGGCGCTGGGCGACCTGTTGCACAAGGTCGGCGACCTCGACGACGTCATGGCGAAGGTCGGCAAGGGCTGGGAGCGCTTCGACAACGCCGCCGACGCCGCCGAGATCAGCTACGAGGGCTACAAGGCGGCCGACAGGGTCGACGACGCCATCGACAAGGGCCTGAAGGTGGACGCGGCGGCGGACAAGTACGACGACGCCTCCGCCAAGGTCAAGGAGGCGGCGGCGAACTACCAGGCCGCGAAGGAAGCCGAATCGAAGGAGGCCGACGACGTCGCGAAGGCGAACGCGGATCTGTCGGCCGCGACCGACGCCACCAGGACGGCCGCGACCGACGTGAAGCGCGCGGCCGGCGAGCTGGACCAGTTGGGCGGCGAGCTGAACCGCTCCGTCGATGAGACCAACCGCGCGGCAGCGGCTGTCGACCAGGCGGCCAAGTCCGGCGACCGGGCCGCCTACGACGCCGCCGTGAAGAACTACGACGCCGCCAGGGCGCGTTCGCTCGCCACCAAGACGGAGTACGACGCCGCCAAGAAGGCGTACGACACCGCCGACAAGAAGTACGACGCCGCCAGGGCGAAAGCCGCGGAGGCGGCGGCCGCCGTGGCCCGCGAGTCGCGGGAGTTGAGCGACAAGGCCAAGGCGAGCTACGCCGCGCTCCAGGCGGGCAAGCCCGCGGACGAAGCGGCGAAGGTGGCCTACGACGAGTACCTGAAGGAGACCGGCGGGAAACCGAACCCGGAACTCGACGCCAAGGTCGATGCCGCGAAGGCGGCCAACGAGACCTACGAGAAGACGAACGCCGACTTCATGGAGAAGAACGCGGCCGCGGCCGAGGCCAACGCCAAGGCGTTCGCGTCCGGCAACGACGCGGACGTCAAAGCGGCCGAACGGGCAGCGCTGGAGGCTCAGGCGGCGGCCCAGAAGCTGGACTCGGCGGCGGCCGATGCCAGGTCCGCGGCAGACGCGGCCCAGAAGGCGTACCAGGCTGCGACCGGTGGTAAGGGCGGTGGCGAGGCAACCGGTCCGGGCAACACCGACCCCTTGCAGTACGCCCGCCAGGTGAACGCGTCCACCAACTTCACCGACACGTTCAAGGGCGACGCGTTCTTCGGTCACGACGGCCGCCGCAGCGATGGCAGCCCGAGTCCGTCCGTTCCGCCCGTGAAGCACTAGTCGTCTCCTGGAGAACCGGCAATGGCCAAGGGGACCAACCCCAACCCCAACCCGTCCGTTCCCCCGGCCCCGCCGCCGGCCCCGCCCGCGCCTCCACCGCCGCCGGGGGGAACCGGGGGATCGGGGCCGACCGGCAATTCCGGCTTCTCCATGAGCGACTCGTCGATGCAGCGGCTGCAGAGCAGCGCGGGCGACCTGCAGTCGCGCCTCTCGTCCCTCTCGAGCGGCTTGCGCGGCCTGAACCTGAGCGGAAACTCCTTCGGCCCGATCGGCCTGTTCGCGGTACCCCCGATCAACAGTTCCAACGACCGCGCCGTCGCCCAGGCCGACGCCGCCGTGAAGGCTTTCGGCAACGTCCAGACAGGTCTGCAGAAGACGCTCAACACGACGGTGAACGCCGACGCGCACAACGCGGACACGCTCAAGCGCCTCGACCCCACCACGAACGTGAAGCCCCCACCTGGTGCCGCCGGCCCAGGCGCTCGCCAGCCTGCGGCGCCGGGTGGTCCTGCGGTGTCGAAGCCGGGGTCGATCAGGGGTGGTGCTGGTGCTGGGCCGGTGAAGCCTGCGGTGTCGGTTGGTCCTGTGGTGTCGAAGGCGCCGTCGGTGGGGGGTGGCACGGGTGCCGCTCCGGTGAAGCCTGTGGCGCCGGGTGGTCCTGGGGTGTCGAAGGCGCCGACGGTTGGGGGTGGCACCGGTGCCGGTCCTGGGAAATCAGCGGCGCCGGGTGGGCCTGCGGTGTCGAAGGCGCCGTCGGTGGGGGGTGGCACGGGTACTGGGCCGGTGAAGCCTGCGGCGCCGGGTGGTCCTGGGGTGTCGAAGGCGCCGACGGTTGGGGGTGGCACCGGTGCCGGTCCTGGGAAATCAGCGGCGCCGGGTGGTCCTGCGGTGTCGAAGGCGCCGTCGGTGGGGGGTGGCACGGGTGCCGCTCCGGTGAAGCCTGTGGCGCCGGGTGGTCCTGCGGTGTCGAAGGCGCCGTCGGTCGGCGGTGGCGCTGGTGCCGGTCCCGGGAAATCAGCTGGGCCGGTCGGTCCTGGGGTGTCTGCCGCGCCGACGGCCGTGGGCGGGCCGGGTGGTCGTGGTCCGGCGTCTGGAGGGCCTTCGGCGTCGAAGGCGCCGCAGGCACCTGGCGGGCCTGGGGCGACCGGGACGAAGCCTGGCGGTGCTGCGGCACCTGGTGCGGGTGGACCTGGGGCCGGGAAGCCTGCCGGGCCGGTTGCTCCTGCGACGCCCCCGGTCGCTGGTGGTCCGGGCGCGCGGCCCGGTACGTCGGACGTCGGCAAGGGTGTCGGGAAGGGCGCCGGCCCCGCGCCGACGGCTGCCGGAGGGCCCGCCGGACCCGACGCCAAGACGGGCTCCTCGACCGGTGGGAAGGGCGTCGGCGTTGCTCCCGGCATCACCGGCGGTCCGGGCGGAGTCCCCGGCGGCAAGTCCGCACCGTCCACAGGACCGTCGACGGGAAAGGTCCCAACGGCTCCTGGCGGTCCCACGGCGACGCCGGGTGGCCGGGCGGCTTCTGCTGGTTCCGCGGCAGCTCCGGTGGCGCCTGGTGGTCCGGTGGCCTCTGCGGGCAAGGCCGATTCCGTGACCGGTGGAAGGAGCGCGGCGCCCGGCCGCACGTCCGGCAGCCTCGGCGCCGCACCCGCTCCGGGTGGCAAACCTTCGACCTCCTCCGCGCCGAGCGTCCACGCCGCACCCCCGGCGACCGGCTCGCACACGACGCAGTCCTCGCCGAAGCCGGTCGCGGCCGACAGCCCTGCCGGCAAGGCACCGCCGGCCAAGCCTGACGCCCCCGCGTCGGGTGCGACTCAGCCTGGCGTTGGTGCGAAGCCGGGTGGGCCGGCGCCCGGCTCCACTGCGCAACCGAGCTCAGCGCAACCAGGTCCCGTGCAGAAGACGGTGCCGAAGATGGCTCCGACGTCACAGCCGGTGGCTGCTCCGGGGCCGGCCGCCGGGTCGAGGCCTGCGGCTGGAGGGCTGTCGGCAGACCCCGCGTCGAAGCCGGGTGTGGGGGTTTCCGGCAGTACGCCTCGGCCGAGCGCCACTCCGGTGCCGGGAGCGAGTGCTCGGCCAGGCGCCACGCCGGCACCGGGTGTCACGCAGGCGCCGAAGCCCGCGGTCTCGGCACCTGGATCCACTCCGCAGACGGGTACGACTTCGCCACCCGCAAGTCCCGCGTCCCGGCCCGCCACCTCGGTGCCCGGCGGCATCGTCCCGCCGTCGCCCAGGTCAGGTGCGTCAGCACCGGGCACCTCTGCACCTCCGAGCGCCACCCGGCAGCCGTCGACCACGACGCCGCAGCCGACGAGCAGGCCGGGCGGGGCGACACCGCCCACCGCAACACCGCCCACCCAGCCGCCACTGGCACCGGCTGGTGTGGCGGCGGCACCTTTGACGCGCCCGGCGCCGCCCCCGGCGGCCGCGCCGAAGGCGAAGCCCGCCCAGGAGCAGAGTCACGCGTCGGCTGATGAGGAGCCGGTCGCGGAGACCTCGGCCGGTGACCTGTCGTCCGAGTCCGACTCGCCCCGGTCGCAGCCGCCGGTGCGCACGCCGGTCCTGCCGTCCCGTGATCTCCCGTCGTTCTTCCAGGACGGTGTGGCGCTCGGCACGATCGTTCCGGCCAATGTGGACGGTGGCGCGGAGATCGAGCGGGCGGTCGCCGACCTGCTTCCGCAGCGGCAGGGGGTCACGCCGCGCGGTGTCGACCAGATCGCGCCCGCGCTGAGCCAGAACTTCGAGTCGTTCCTGGGCGCCGGCCGGAACTTCCAGATCAGGGTCGGCAAGGACTGGTTCGAGGCGAACGTCAGGGCCACTCTCCGCTCCGGAGTCGAGAGCGAGTTCAGCCCGGCGACGAAGGTGGACTTCACCGCCCAGAGCGGCAGCTCCACCTCGCACACCGCGTCCCTGGCCACAGCGGGCGACGTGGGCGGTGCCGCCGGTGTGGGCATGGTCGTCGGCGCGCAGGGAACGCTGGCGGGAAAGGTCGCGCTGGCCCGGCCCGCGATCAGTGCGACGACCGGCACGTCCATCGCCGATCAGCGGATCATCCGGGGCGGCCAGCCGGCGTTCACCGCGAAGGTGCCCGTCGACTTCCAGGTCACGCTCACCGACGCGCGTGGTGGTCGCGTCGGCGCGTCCACTTCGTCGCAGCACCACGTGGACCTGCTGATCCCCGGTGATCTGGGTTCGATCACGCCGGCGGACCCGGACCTGCCGGCGGCGCGGCCGGAGCCGGGGTGGGCGGCGACGCTGGAGCACCCGGCGCCGGAGGCAGTCACCGGCGTCGACGTGGCGAAGGCGTTCGACGACATCGCGCGGCAGTTGCACCCCAGTGTCACGAAGCTGGGTGCGCCGGGTCGTGCGGCTTTGCAGGAGTTCCTGTCGCCGACGTCGATCCGGGACAACCTCGGGGCGGCGTTGAACGGCTGGGTGGTCTCGCCCGACCTCGGCAGTCCGCACGGAAGCCGCGGTGGCGTCGTCCGGATGCGGGCCGTGCCGCTGAGCGTCGAGTTGGTCGGCACCACGTCCTCGGTCAACATGCGGCTGCACGAGTCCGTGACCACGAGCACGGGTCTGAGCGCGGCGACCAGGAGCGGGTTCGACGTCGGCGTGTCCGTGGGCGGCGGTGCGACGGTGTCCGGCCACGAAGGCGGCACAGCGGGTCTCACGGCCGGCTTCTCCGCACGCACCACGGAGTCGTCGAGCGCGGGTACGAGCGCGACGGCGAAGACCGGTCTGCAGGTCAAGGGTGACCTGGGGTTGTACCGGACGGCGGTGCGGCTGGAGTTCGAGACGCAGCACGGGAACCAGCAGGGGACCACGATCTCGGCCGACGCCACGGCGTTCGTGCGGGTGGGCCTGCCCGAGGCGGCTGCGGCGGGTCTGCCGGTGCCGCCGGGCGCACCGACGAATCTCGCGACGCCGACGCCGGAGCCGAAGTTCCCGCCCCCGTTCCTGGCGAGTGCGGCGGCCGCCGGTGCGGTGAAGGTGGGTGCCTTCGCGCCGGCCGCCGAGGTGCAGAGCCAGGTCGAAGACGTGTTGCGGGGCCTTCCGGGGTTCGAGAAGTTCCTGCCGTCGTTCGCCGATCCGGCGAGTGATCCGCGCAGGGCGGGCAAGAACATGCAGGACCTCGCGGACCAGCTGGCGAACCAGCGGAAGCTGGCCGCGGAACTCTCGCCCACCGCGCTGAAGACGCAGATGGACAGTCTGCTCGGTGCGGGTGTGCAGGTGCAGTTGAAGCGGCAGGGCTTGGCCACCAACGACTTCGTGAACATCACCGTGAAGGCGCGGCTCACCGATCCGGTCCACCTCGGCCAGGCCGACGCGCGCAGCGTCCGGGGTTCGGCCGCCACCGCACCGAAGCTGGACAGCTCCACGGCCACCCAGAAGGGGTGGAGTGTCGGGGTCGAGGGCAAGGCCCTTTTCCCGGTGGCCGGCAGCAACACCACCGCGACGCCGACGCCTTCGGTGGGCGCGAAGTTCAGCAGCACCACGGTCACCAGGACGACTGCGGGCCCGACCGTCGGCACCAACCGGCTCACCGCGGGCAGTCCGAACTCCCAGCTGTTCCAGCACGACGTGACGTTCGAGGTGGAGGTCACGAAGTTCAGCCGCAACCGGGCGTGGGTCAAGCGCCTCACGCCGGGGTCGCCCTGGCTGCAGGTGCCGGAGCCGAAGACGGTGGCGAAGACCGGGATGAACCTGCCGGAGATCAGCGGCAAGGTCAACCTCTGGGTGTCCGACGGTGCCGCGATGTCGTCCGACCCGGCGCCGTTCGCGCCAGGTGCGGCGGCCGCACCGGTGATCATGACGAACCCGCCGACGATCCAGGGGTTGCTGACCGCGCCGAAGCCGCCGACGTGGCCGTTCCTGCACGTCGAGGCGGTCGCGAACACCGAAGCGGTGCGCGACGCGGCGCTCGCGGCGCTGAACCGCGCGGCCGGCGGTGACACCGCTCTCACCGTGCCCGGCACCGAAGCGCGGAACCGGATCGACAAGCTGTTCAGCCCGGAGAACATCAAGGCGAACCTGCCCGCGCTGGTGAGCAAGGGCATGGCCGACGGCGGCATGAAGTTCGGCCGCCGGATCGCGGACCGCACGGGCGCGGTCGGCATGGCCGTCGGCCTGAGCAACCCCAAGCTCGTGTCCATTTCGGACGAGATCGGCCTGGAAGGCGCGCACACCGGCGGTTTCAAGGCGGGGGAGAGCAAGACGGTCTCGCGTTCGGCGGACGTCGCGGCAGGTCTGAACACGCCGATGAGGCCGACGCAGGGTGCCATCGGCGCCGGCGCCCTCGGCGGGACCGCGAAGTGGACGCCGTGGTCGAAGACGCGCACGAAGGCCACCGAGACGAGCGGCACCGTCGATCGCAACAGGGTGACGCCCTCGTCCGGGCGGACCGTGCTGGTGCAGCTCGACGCGCAGGTGACCGTCGTCGGTGAGAGCCGTGCGAGCAACACCGTCCACAAGGGATCACCGAAGGCCGCCGGTTCCGTGGTTTCGTTGCCCGGCGGGGTTTTCGTCCGGGTCAGCGAGGACGTCGCGCGGGACATGGGCGTGCTGCCGTCGGTCGGCTCGGCCACGGCGCCGGTCGAGCAGGGCACGATGGCACCGCCGTCGACGTTGCGTCCTGGCGAGCCCGGTGCGTTGGGGCTGGGGCTGGTCGAGCAGGTGCCGGACCTGTCGGCTCTGGTGCCGCAGTTGCGGGACAACCTCGGCAAGCTCGGCAAGAACCTGATGCCGAAGTCGGTGCTGAACGACTCGATGAACAACCTGCAGCGGCTCACGGACCTGACGTCCGAAGCGAGCGTGAAGGCGCTGATCGACAGCGCGATGGACGGTGGCGTGCCGCTGCTCGTGCACGACCCCGGCGTCTTCGGCAAGGACACCTTCCAGGTCACGCTGAAGGCCACCCCCGGCACACCGGTGTTCGACGGCGCGGTCAACGACGGCGTCGAGATGGAGCACACCGCCACGGGCGTGCACGCGCTCTCCCGCACCAGGGGAGGCGGTACCGGCTGGGGAGCCGGTCTCAAGGTGCCCGGTTCGGCCGCGCCCAAGACCGGCACCCCGGACCTGTCGGCCAACGTCGGCGGCGCCGCGGCCGCGAACGCCGGTCAGGCGCACTCGCGGTCCACGACCGAGACCACCACGAACCAGCTCGGGCACCTGCGGATAGCCTCCGGTCCCGCTGCCCGCTTCACCGTGCCGGTGACGTTCGAGCTCGTGGTGGAGAAGGGCACCGAGGAGATCGGCCGGGCGACCAGCGGGCCCGTCGACATGTCCGTTCGCGTGCACGCGGACAACCAGAAGGCCACCGCTGCGGATCCGGCTCCGTTCGAGCCGAGGGCGACCACTCGGCCCGTGCAGGACGGCGCCGTCGAGACCGCACTGGAATGGCAGCGTTCACCGCGCGTCGATGCCGTGCCCGTGCAACTGCCTCCGTTGGCGTCGGTGGAGAGTTTGCGTGGTGCGCAGGCGTTGCAGGACGCGGCGATTCGGGCGTTGACGGCGGCCGGCGCCGGTCGCGGCATCACGGGCAAGGGCACTGGGGCGTTGAACGCGTTGCGCTCCGGTCTCGCCCTGGAGACGTTGCAGCCCAACCTGCCCGGCATGCTCGACGGGGCTTTCGAGGTGCCGGGCCTGCACGAGGCGGCGTTGACGAAGGGCCAGCACGCGAACGTCAAGGTGTTCGCCAAGCTGGTGAACCCGCGGCTGGAGGCGCTGAGCGACGGGGTGCAGGTGTGGAACATCCGCACGGCCGTCAGCGCCACGTCGAGCGAGGCGAAGCACAGCGACACGGGTGACGCGTCGTTGGCGTTCGCGCCCGGTGGTGTCTCGTCCACGGCGTACGGGCCCGGTGGCGTCAGGACGAAGAACCCGGATGTCGGATTCTCCACCGGTGGCCTCGAAACCCGGCACGCGCTGGACGACAGCAGCGCCGTGGCGGGCGGCACCTCGCACAACCCGGTCAACGTGATGAAGGCCGAGGGCCGGACCGGTCTGGTCGGCTTCGACGTCGAGTACCGCGTGGTGGCCGACCTCGGCAAGGGCCGGGTCGGCGTCGTCGACCTGAGCGTGCCGAACTCCGCCCAGGTGCGCATGTTCTCCACGGACGCCGAAGCCGCGCTGGGCAGGCCGTTGCCGGAGGACCTCGGTACGGCGCAGACCGGCGTGAAGGAGGCCGCGAAGGCGTGGCGTGCCGCGGAGGCCGCCGCCGACCAGGTCCGGCACTCCGCCCAGGCGAGGATCAACGACCTCGCTCCCCGGCTGGCCGCGGCCTCCGGCGACGTCGCCACCCGTGCCGGTGAGCTGCGGGCCGCTGAACAGGCGTTGGTCGACGCGTCGAGCCGCCTCGACACCGCACGCCGCACGCGGGCAGAGGCGGCGCAGGCGGTCGAGCGCGCGGAGACCGCGGTCGAGGAGGCCGCGAGCACCGTCCACAACAGCGCGTTCACGGCCGCGTTGGCCGAGCAGTCGGCGCTGGCGGCGCGCCTCGACGTGGACGAGGCGACAGCCCGTGAGCAGGAGGCCCGTGCACAGGCGAAGCCGAACCGGGAGGCCGTGTTCAGCGCGTCCGAGGCGCGGCAGCGAGCAGTGCGGGAGCATCTGGACGCGCTGACCGCCTCGGCGAGAGCGGCCGAGGTGGCGGCGAGGGCCAGGGACCTCCACACCGAGGTGGTCGACAACCTCGGCATCGCTCAGACCGGCCTCACGACCGCGGACGACGCCGTGCTCACCGCCGAGAACGATGTGCGGCAGGCCGAGACGGACCGCGACGCCGCGCAGACCGCGCACGTGCTGGCGGTGCGGACGGAGCAGAGCCTGCGAGCCGAGATCGAACAGGTCGAGGCCGAGGTGGAGCGGACGCGCGCGGAGGCGAGCCAGGCCCAGCAGGCGTGGTGGCAGGCCAAGACCGCGGTGGACCAGGAGGTGGAACGGTTCAACGCCACCCCGCCTCCCGCGGTCGCGCCGGAGTCCACGCCTGATTCACCCGCGCGGGAGTCCGCGCCGCCCACTCCCGAGTTGTCGATCGAACTGCCGCCGGGTGCCACCTCGTTGAGCATTCAGCACATGGGGCGGATCGAGGCGCTGGCCGAACGACTCGCGCTGCTGCAGACGTCCAGGCTCGCCGAGGGTCTTCCCGCACCGGTCGTCGAGATCACCGGCGAGCACGCCGCGCGCGTGGCGCAGGCGTTCTCGCAGTTCAGCACCGTCGAGATCCGGGTGGAGCCGGGACGAGCGAACGCCGCCGACCTCCACGTGCACCTCGACCCGATCGCGGAGGCCGGCCCCTCGCGGCCCGCGCCCGCCGTGGACGAGAAGAGGCCTGGAGCCGAGCCTTCGCCGCGGTCGCGGCCGGACGGTGACGCGCGGCAGGCGTTGCGGGCCATCGACGACGAGTCGTGGCGGCACAGCCCTGCGGCGACTGCGGAGTGGTTCGCCCCGAGCGATCCCGTTTCACCGGACATGTGGCAAAGCCGTCGTGAGGGTGCGCACGTGCGCACGGTGGACACGGTGGTTGCGGACGTGACCACGGACAGCACGCCGTCGAAGGTCCGTTCGTACCAGGGCCTCGTGAACTACGACCTGCGGCGGATCGAGACGAGCCCCGGGAAGTTCGTGCAGGACTACACCGTGAAGGTGTTCCTGAAGCCGGGTGCGGACGTCGGCCCCGCGGTGGTGGACCAGGTCAGGGCGAACGCCCGCGACGGCGTGAACTCGTTGCTGAACCAGGGCTTCCGGCTGCCGAGCGGTGACCAGTTCCACGTCAGCCTGGAGTTCACCGACAACCCGGCGGACGCGCACACCACGATCGAGGTCGGCCCCACCGGAACCGACCAGACGCACTGGAACCCGGACGCGACCCCGGCCGTGCTGGCCCACGAGACTTTGCACTACCTGGGTGTTCCGGACGAGTACCGCGATCCGTCGCGGGTGTTCCTGGAACGCGAGGGGCGGTCGGGTGTGCACACGGGTGACGGCGGCATGATGGGCGTGGACGTCCACCTGGCCGACGCGGGGCTGCGGCCGCGGCACCTGTGGTTGATCGAGCGGACGGCGAACAGCCAGGTGATGGTGCCCGACACCCGCCTGGACACGCCGGGTCCGGCCACCACCGCGGAGCCTCGCGCGGACAGCGCGCCGGACACCACCAGGCCTTCGCCGCAGGACGAACCGCCGGCGAAACGTGCTCGGGTGGAAGGCCCGGAGGCCGGGGGTCCGTCCGCCGAGGTGCGGTCGTTGTCGCTGGCGGAGGTGCCGGGCAGGCACAACCAGGCGTTCGCGGATCTGGCGGACGGCCCGGTCGAGCTGCCGTCGAGATCGAACTACCTCGCCCGCCTGGAGCACAGCGCCGAGTCGGGCCAGCCGGTTTCCTTCGTGGTCAACATGATCGTCGGTCATGGGCAGCTGGGTGAGCTGCCGGGCGTGATCGATGCGGCCATGCGGGATGCGGCGGATCTGGACGGCAAGGTCGTGTTCGTCATCGGTGTGAACACCCGCGCCGGGCAGGAACAGGCGTTGGAGTCCGCGCTGGAGCAGGCGAACGCGGTGATCGCAGGTCGTTCCGAGCCGATCGCGCTGGTGTCGTTGCCGCCGTTCTCCGGCAGTTTCCCGTACGGCGCGATGCGCAACGACACGATGGTGAGCCCGGCCAGCCAGTTCGCGGTCGGTGCGCTGATGAGCCGTGGCACGCATCCGTACTTCGCCGTCCAGGACTTCGACACGGGGTCGCGCGCGGTGGCGTCGGGCAAGCACGTCTTCGCCCACGTCGCGGAGTCGCTGCGGACCGACGGCACGGGCGCGAACCGGCCGCTGATGGTCAGTGGCGGCTACCGGGTCGGCGACCACGCCCAGTTGATCGCGGAGACCAACAGCCGGCTCGACAAGACGCAGGCGGGTGTCGACCGCAAGCTCGCGAAGATCGCGGAGGACCTGGGCGAACCGAGCCTGTCCACCAAGGAGAGGACGGCGCTGCAGAAGGAGAGGGACAAGCTCACCAAGGACCGCGCGACCCTGGACAAGGCCAGGACCGCGGTGAACAAGCCGGGCTTCGCCGAGAGGTTCGAGCAGGCGATCAAGGACGACATGGACGCGCGGCAGCGGCAGGCGCTGACGCATCCGATGTTGCCGTACACGCCGGAGCCGAACCTGTTCATCGACGCGGTGCCGCCGATCGTCGATCCGGAGGTGCGGTTCGGTGACGGTGCTGCGGAGTTCACTGGTCTGGGCAAGGCGCTGAACAGGTTCTTCGCCGATGAGGTCGTCGCGATCCACGACCGTTCCGGTGAGGATCCGGACGATGTGCGGTCGGCGATCGAGATCGATGCGCAGAACAGCCGCAACCGGCTGCGCGGTCCGGCGTTCGTGGCGGACTTCGTGGGTGGTGCGGTGGAAACCGATCTGTCGCGGATCGCGTTGGGTTTGGCGACGACGGGGAAGTTGCTGCAGTCGCACATCGCGTTGACGGGTGTGATGGACAGGTTCTTCGGTGCCGAGAACCCGCAGGCTGCGCGTGCGGCCAAGGGTGGTGCGAAGCTCGCGGACTTCCGCGACACGTTCGCGAAGCGGGATCCGGCGTCGCGCGAGCCGTTGCGGCCGGGGGAGTGGGACCTGAATGCGAACGACGTCGCGATGCTGGGCGGGGCCGCGCACAACACGTTGAACCTGGCGGTGTCGGCGCGGTTGCCGGGTGGGTTCGCGGATGTGACGGCGGGTGTCGCGCCGGAGCACAAGACGATCGCCGCGGTGAACCTGGCGATGTCGGCCAACGACAGTGCGGTGAAACGCGTGTTCGGTCAGCTGCACGACGTCGTGCTGCCGATCGCGCCGAATCCGAGGCCGGACGGCATGTTCCAGGCGGTGCACGACGCGGTGGGCAGGTCGGCGGGCGACTCCGCGGCGGACCTGCGGGCGAAGGTCACCGAGTTGCCGGTGAAGGCATCGGCCGCGATCACCAACGACATCGCGTACTTCCAGCAGGGGCACCCGTTCACCAACGGTGACCTCGTCAACGCCTTCGTCGAGCCGGGCCCGATCCCACCGCCGCCGGCCGTGCCGGGCGACGAGATGGAGGTCGACCCCGCGCCGGAGTCCGATGTGGACGTGGAGGCGGAGGACGCTCGGACGGCGGCGAACGCTCGTGATCTGGCGGGCCGGATGATCGCGACGCAGCTGAAGAAGCCGTTGGTGATCCACCACCCCGACGGGTCGATCACGACGCTGGATCCGTTCGGCAAGAAGCCCGCCAGGGCGCAACCCGTGCAGCTCGACGCGATCACTGGGCCGGACGGCAGGACCGCCTACCGGCCGCACGCCGCGCCCTCCGCACCAACGCGACCGGCTCCCGCGGCGGACGTCGCCGGCCCGAGCGCTGAGGTGCCGAGCGCTGAGGTGCCGGCCAGCGACGCGTCGTCGGAGAACGTCGTGCCGGACGACAGCGGGCCGGTGGCGGGCGGCCTTCCGTCGTTCTTCCAGGAGGGCGTGGCGTTGGGCACCATCGCCGCCGTCGAGGTGAACGGCGGCCCGCAGATCGCGCAGGCGGTCGCGGGCCTGTTGCCGCAGCGCGCGGGTGTGACCCCGCGTGGCGTGGATCAGATCGCGCCCGCGCTGAGCCAGAACTTCGAGTCGTTCCTGGGCAACGGCCGCAACTTCCAAATCAAGGTGGGAAAGGACTGGTTCGAGGCCGAGGTGACGGCCTCGCTGGGGGTCCGCACCGACAGCGACCTGCCCGTGCAGACGAAGATCGACTTCTCGGCGGTGATCGGCAACGCGACGTCGCAGACCGGAACCCTCGACACGGCCGGTGACGTGGGCGGTGCCGTCACGCTCGGGATGGCCGTCGGCGCGACGGGAACCGTGGCGGGCAAGGCCGCGCTCGCGCGTCCGGTCACGGGCATGACGACGGGCACCTCCACGACCGACCAGCGGGCGATTCGTTCCGGTGACGTGGCGTTCGGCGCGAAGGTCCCGGTGACGTACCGGGTCGCGCTGACCGACGCGCAGGGCAACCGGGTCGGTGCACCCGTCGAGGTGACGCACGAGGTGGGTCTCCAGATCCCCGGCGACCTGGTCTCGATCACGCCGGCTGATCCGGGCCTGACCGAGCGGCCGTGGACCGCGGCGCCGGAGCACCCGGCGCCCGAAGCGATCACGGATCTCGACGCCGCGAAGGCGTTCGAGGACATCGCGCGG
This sequence comes from Lentzea sp. NPDC004789, assembly GCF_053601075.1. Classification (NCBI taxonomy): domain Bacteria; kingdom Bacillati; phylum Actinomycetota; class Actinomycetes; order Pseudonocardiales; family Pseudonocardiaceae; genus Lentzea; species Lentzea sp. NPDC004789. The sequence continues at coordinate 47,183 of NZ_JBSGBE010000005.1, forward strand.
CAGTTGCACCCCAGCATCACGAAGCTGGGAGCTCCTGGCCGGACGGCGTTGCGGGAGTTCCTGTCGCCGACGACGATTCGCGACAACCTGGGTGCGGCGTTGCGCGGCTGGGTGGTGTCGCCGGATCTGAGCAGTCCGCACGGCAGTCGCGGTGGTGTGGTCCGGATGCGGGCGGTGCCGTTGAGCGTCGAGCTCGTCGGTACCACGTCGTCGGTCAACATGCGGCTGCACGAGTCCGTGACCACGAGCACCGGGTTGAGCGCCGCGACGAGGAGCGGGTTCGACGCCGGCGTCACGATCGGCGGCGGAGCCACCGTGACGGGCGAGGTCGGTGGCGGGGCGAGTGTCAGTGCGGGTTACTCGGCGCGGACGACGGAGTCGTCGAGCGCGGGTACGAGCGCGACCGCCAAGACCGGTATCCAGATCAAGGGTGAGCTGGGGCTCTACCGGACGAAGATGCGGCTGGAGTTCGAGACGCCGCACGGCAGCACCATCCCGGTCACGGCGACCGGCTATCTGCGCGCGGGCATTCCGGAGGCGGCCGCGGCGAACCTGCCGGTGCCGCCGAACGCGGCGGCGAGCATCGCCACTCCCACTGCGGAGCCGAAGTTCCCGCCGCCGTATCTGGCCAGTGCGGTGGCGGCTGGTGCGGTGAAGGTGGGTGCGTTCGCACCGGCGGCCGAGGTGCAGAGCCAGGTCGAAGGCGTGTTGCGGGGCCTTCCGGGGTTCGAGAAGTTCCTGCCGTCGTTCGCCGACGCGGCGAGCGATCCGCGCAAGGCCGGCAAGAACATGCAGGACCTCGCCGACCAGGTGGCGAACCTCCGCAAGCTGACGGCCGAACTGTCGCCCACCGCGCTCCAGACCCAGATGGACAGTCTGCTGGGCGCCGGGGTGCAGGTGCAGCTGAAGCGCCAGGGGCTCGCCACCAACGACTTCGTCAACATCACGGTGAAGGCGCGGGTGACCAACCCGGTCCACCTCGGTCAGGCCGACGCACGCAGCGTGCGTGGTTCGGCTTCGGCCGGGCCGAAGCTGGACAGTGCGACGACCACCCAGAAGGGGTGGAGTGTCGGGGTCGAGGGCAAGGTGGTCATTCCTGCCGTTGACAAGAAGACGACGGCGACGCCGACGCCGTCGGTGGGGGCGAAGTACACCGGCACGACCGTGACGAAGACGGCGGCCGGGCCGACCGTCGGCATGACGAGGTTGACCGCTGGAAGCCCGAACGCGCAGTTGTTCCAGCACGACGTGACGTTCGAGGTGGAGGTCACGAAGTTCAGCCGGAACCGGGCGTGGGTGAAGCGGTTGACGCCGGGTTCGCCGTTCGTGCAGGTACCTGCGCCGAAGACGGTGGCGAAGACCGGCGTGAACCTGCCGGAGATCGGCGGCAAGGTGAATCTGTGGGTGTCGGACGGTTCGGCGTTGTCATCGGATCCGGCGGCGTTCGCGCCTGCCGCGCCCGCCGCACCGGTGGTGCTGGCGAATCCGCCGTCGATCCACGACCTGGTCACCGCGCCGAAGCCGCCGGCGTTGCCGTTCCTGCACGTCGAGGCCGTCGCGAACACCGAGGCGGTGCGTGACGCGGCGATCGCGGCGTTGAGCGCGAGCGGGGACACCGCGTTGACCGTGCCCGGTACGGAGGCGCGCAACCGGATCGACAAGCTCTTCAGCCCGGAGAACATCAAGGCGAACCTGCCCGCGCTGGTCGGCAAGGGCATCACCGAGGGCGGGTTGAAGTACGGCCGCCGGGTGGCCGACCGGGTCGGCGCGATCGGGGTGGCGATCGGGCTGAGCAACCCGAAGCTCGTGTCCATTTCGGACGATGTCGGCCTCGAAGCGGCTCACACGGGTGGTTTCAAGGCAGGGGACAGCAGGACGGACGCTCGCTCGGTCGACGTGACGGCCGGTTTGAACACGCCGATGCGGCCGACGAAGGGTGCCGTCGGGTCGACGGCGCTGGGCGCCACCGCGAAGTTGACCCCGTGGTCCAAGACGAAGACGACAGGCGCCGAGACCACCGGTGGCGTCGACCGGAACATGGTCGCGCCTTCTGCGGGCCGGACCGTGCTGGTGCAGCTGGACGCGCAGGTCACCGTGGTCGGTGAGAGTCGTGCGAGCAACACCGTCTACAAGGGATCACCCAAGGTCGCGGGTTCCGTGGTCACGTTGCCCGGCGGTGTTTTCGTCCGGGTGAGCGAGGACGCCGCGCGGGACATGGGGGTGCTGCCCGCGATCGAGAGCACGACCGCGCCGGTGGAGCAGGGTGCGTTGGCGCCGCCGTCGACGTTGCGCCCCGGCGAGCCCGGTGCGCTGGGACTCGGTCTGGTCGAGCGGGTGCCGGACCTGTCTGATCTGGTGCCGCAGCTGCGGCGGAACCTGGGCGGGCTCGGCAAGGATCTGCTGCCGAAGTCGGTTCTCGACGACTCGATGAACAACCTGCGGCGGCTGACCGATCTCACCTCGGACGCGAGTGTGAAGGCGCTGGTCGACAGTGCACTGGACGGCGGTGTTCCGTTGCTGGTGCACGATCCGGGTGTGTTCGGCAAGGACACGTACCAGGTCACGCTGAAGGCGACTCCCGGTACGCCCGTGTTCGAGGGAGCGGTGAACGACGGTGTCGAGATCGAGCACACCTCCACGGGCACGCAGGTGGTCACCCGGACGACCGGCGCCGGCACCGCGTGGGGCGTCGGGCTGAAGGTGCCCGGCGCGGCGTTGCCGAAGACCGGTGATCCGAACGTGTCCGCCAACGTCGGCGGGTCCGCGGCGGTGAACACCGGGCAGGCGCATTCGAGCTCCGCGACCGAGTCCACGACCAGGCAGCTGGGCCACACCCGCGCGGGTGCGGGGCCTGCCGCCCGGTACACGGTGCCGGTGACGTTCGAGCTGGTGGTGGAGAAGGGCACCGAGGAGATCGGGCGGGCGAGCAGCGGGCAGGTCGACATGACCGTCCGCGTGCACGCCGACAACCAGAAGATCACCGCGCCGGATGCACCGCCCTTCTCGGCGGACGCCACCACTCGGCCGGTCGAGGACGGCGAGCCGGCGAGCGCGCGGAACTGGCAGCAGACGTCCGCGAAGCTGCCGTCACTGGCCTCCGTCGAGAACCTGCGTGGCGCACAGGCGTTGCAGGACGCGGCGGTCCGGGCGCTGATCGATGCCGGCGCCAACACCGGGATCACGGGCAAGGGAACGGGTGCGATGAACGCACTGCGGTCCGGCCTGGCGCTGGAGTCGTTGCAGCCCAACCTTCCCGGCATGCTCGACGGTGCGTTCGAGGTGCCCGGTCTGCACGAGGCATCGCTCACCACGAGCCAGCACGCGCAGGTGAAGGTCTACGCGAAACTGGTCAACCCCAGGCTGGCGGCGCTGAGCGACGGCGTCTCGGTGTACAACGCGAAGTCCACCGTCAGCACGACGTCGAGCGAGGCCAAGCAGACCGAGACCGGCGACGTGTCGGTGGCGGTGGGAACCGGTGGCGTGACGTCGAAGAAGCCGGACATCGGGTTCTCCGCCGGTGGCGCGGAAATCCGGCACGCCGCCGAGGACTCCGCCGCGGTCTCCGGCGGCACCACGCACAACCCTGCCACGCTGTTCAAGACGGGCGGCCGCACCGGTCTGGTCAGCTACGACGTCGAGTACCGCGTCGTGGCCGACCTCGGCAAGGGCCGCAAGGGCGTCGTCGACCTGAAGGTGCCGGGATCGGCGCAGGTGCGCATGTTCGCGCCCGACGCCGAAGCCGCGCTGGGCAGGCCGTTGCCGGAGGACCTCGGCGCCGCGCAGACCGGGGTGCACGAGGCGGCGAAGGCGTGGCGCGAGGCCGAGATCGTCGCCGACCAGGCCCGGCACACCGCACAGACGACCATCAACGTCCTGGCACCTCGACTCGCTCAGGCGTCGGCGGACGTCGCCACGCGGGCGACCGAACTCGCCGCCGCGGAACAGAACGTCACCGACGCGACCACCCGGTTCGAAACCGCACAGCGGCAGCGAGACGAGGCCACGCAGGCGGTCGAACGGGCTCGGTTCGCCGTGGACGAGGCCGTGAACCTGGTGCACGGGAACGAGTTCACCGCCGCACTGTTCGAGCAGACCGCGCTGGCCGCGCAGCTCGACGTGGCGGAGGCGACGGCTCGTGAGCAGGCTGCCCGCCAGCGGGCAGGTCGTGATCAGTCCGCGGCCCGCGCCGAGGCGGAAGCGCGTCATCAGGCCGTGCAGGAACACGTGGCGGCCGTGGAGGCCGCGGCGCGGGCTGCCGAGCTGGCGGCCAGGTCGAGGGATCTCCACTCCGAGTTGGTGGCCGACCTCGGCACCGCTGCGGCGAACGAGGCGGCCGCACACGCGGCCGTGCTCGCCGCCGAGAACGACGTGCGGCAGGCCGAGATCGACCGGGATGCCGCGCGGCACAGGCACGACGAGGCGGTGCACGTTGAGCAGGACCTGCGGGCCGAGGTCTCGCGGGCCGAGGCCGAGGTCGAGCGGACTAGGGCGGAAGCGGGCCGGGCGCAGCAGGCGTGGTGGCAGGCCAAGGCGGCGGTCGACCAGGAGGTGGACCGCTTCAACGCCACGCCTCTTGTGCCGGAGCCCGGATCGCCGTCGGCGTCGTCCGCGGGTACGTCTGCGCCGCTGACGCCCACGTCAGTCGCGCCCGAGTCGCCTGAGGCCGCGCCGGCGTTGCCCGAACTGTCGATGGACCTGCCGCCAGGCAGCTCGTCCCTGACGTTCCAGCAGATCCTCGAGCTCGGAAGGATGGCCGAACGGCTCACCGAGGTGCAGTCGGCCCGCGCCGCTCAGGGCCTGCCGGCGCCGGTCGTCGAGATCACCGGCGACCACGCCGCCCACGTGGCCGAACTCCTCTCGCGCGAAGTCACGGTCGAGATCGAGGTGGCGCCGGGACGAGCGAACGCCGCCGACCTCCGCGTGCGCCTCGACCCCGTCGTGGACGTCTCGGCCGACACCGAACCCGATCCGCACACCGAAGCCTCCGCGCTGGACGACCAGCTCACGGCGTTGACCGCGGCAGCGATGGAGGACGCTCCGGCGTTGATGAGGTCCGTGCACGACGTGCTGGCGTCTGATCCGCGCCGGTTCGTCAACTCCGTCGCGGGCCTGAACCTGCTCCGGGCATCCGCGGTCCTGCACACCAGGACCGCCGAGATCGGCGACCTCATCGACCGGCACGGTGTCGATCACGTCGCGGACGCGTTCATCAGGCAGTTCGAACGTCCGATCATCGAGGCGGCTCAGCGCGAGGCGTTCGCCGACCTCGGCACCGAGACCGGCAGGGCGGCGTTCGGCAACTGGGCGCACCAGCTGTGGGACACGATCGAGAACCAGCGGCAGTTCACGGACGACCCGGACGCGCTCGCCGATCAGGTCTTCCACCACGACAAGGGGTACAACCGCGCCACCAACATCGCGCAGCAGGCGGCGCTCGCCGCGATCATGGGACCGCCGCCGCTCGCCGACGCCATCAGCCGGCGTCCTGTGCAGGGTGATGACGCGTCGGATCACGCGGCGTGGGTGTACCAGGTGTTCTCGGACGCGGGGCTCATCGCCGCCGACGGCACGGACACCGCGAACCGGTTCACCGAGCTCGTCCGGCAGAACCGCGCCGACCTCGAGACCCGCCTCGGCCCGCTGGACGACCAGCGCATCATCGACCTGCGGCAAGAGCTCGTCGACATGGTGATGCTCGACGACGACACCGAGTCGCTCCCGGTGGACGGCACGGAGTCGCTTCCGGTGGGCGACGCTGA
>NZ_JBSGBE010000005.1:53038-130069 GCF_053601075.1 Lentzea sp. NPDC004789
TGAGGTGCTTCCGGTGGGCGACGCTGAGGTGCTTCCGGTGGGCGACGCTGAGGTGCTTCCGGTGGGCGACGCTGAGGTGCTTCCGGTGGGCGACGCTGAGGTGCTTCCGGTGGGCGACGCCGAGGCACCTCCGGTGAACGGCACGGAGGCCCCGTGGTTCGACCCGCGTGACCCGGTGTCGTCCGAGGCGATCGCGCGGGCGCGCGCCACGACCCCGGCGACCAGCTGGGTGCGCGGCGAGGACGCCGGCGTGCTCGACACCACGACGATCGGGCCGTCCGGGATCGACCTGCGGGCTTGGCGAAGCCCGATCGCCTACGACAACCGCGTGATGGACGTGGACGGGGTGCCGGTCCGGGACTTCACCGTGCGCCTCCACCTGAGCAACGCCGACCCGGAGGTCGAGGCGCGGGCACGTGCGGGCGTCGAGGAGCTGTTCAACCAGGGTTACCGGCTGCCGGGCGGTGAGCAGTTCCACGTCACCCTCGAGTTCACCGGCGACGCGGGCGACGCCCACGCCACCGTCGACGTCACGGCGCCCGGTGGCCGGGCCGGCCAGCTGACCTGGCCCGCGGACACCGACGGGCGCCGTCTCGCGCACGAGGTCGGGCACTTCCTCGGGCTGCGGGACGAGTACTTCGAGACCGGCCCGGTGAAGCCGATCTTCCAGCACCAGGACGGCCGGGGTCGTGTCGTCGACGACAACTCCCCGATGACGGCGGGCATCGACGCGCCGGACGCGCGGCTCAGGCCACGCCACCTCCGGCTCGTCGAGAACCGGATGAAGGCGCTGGAGACGATCAACCGGCCGGGTGGTCCCGCTGAGGCCGGCACGGACGTCCCGGCGCCGAACATGCCGCCCAAGCGCTCGGCGGAGGAGATCGACGCGGCCTCGCCGGAAGAACCGGCCAAGCGCGGCCGCCACGAGGAGATCGCGCGGGAAGTCCGGCTGATCAACGAGAACGGCGTGCACAACGCGGCGTTCGCGAACCTGGCCGGCGGGCGGACTCTCACGCCGATCACCGCGGCCAACTACCTCGACCGCACCCGCCAGAGCATCGAGAACAACGAGCCACCCGCGTTCGTCGTCAGCATGATCGTCCGGGCGAGCGAGCTGAACCAGCTCGACGACGTGGTCAACGGCGTCATGGCCAACACGAACAACATGAACGGCCGCGTGGCGTTCGTGCTCGGCGTGAACGCCAAGACGCAGCAGGAGATCGATGACGCCCTGGCCGCCGCCGCGCCGACGGTCGGCAACCACGCGCAGCCGATCGCGCTGGTGAGCGTTCCGCACGGGCCGAAGGGCTTCAAGTTCGGCGACACGCGGAACAAAACGCTCCACAGCAACGCGCACGAGTTCGCGGTGACCGCATTGGCCGCCAACGGGGCGTACCCGTACGTGTCGGTCATGGACTTCGACGCGGGTGATCGCCGGACCCGGCAGGGCGAGCACGTGTTCGACCACGTCGCCCAGCTCATCGACGCGGAGGAGGTCGGCCCCGCTGACGGACCCGATGTCGCCGCACCGCTGCGCCCCTTGATGATCGGCGGCGGTTACCGCATCACCGTCACCGAGCAGCAGTTGCACGACGACGTGATGGCACGCATCAACGGCGATGCGAAGACCACGGAGGAGATGAAGCAGGTCTACCGGGCGAAGCTCACCGAGCCGGGGTTCGTCGAGCGGTTCGAGCACATGATCACGGCAGACATGTACGCCCGCCGCAACCAGCAGGCCATCCACCCGCTGCTGCCGTACACGCCGGAGCCGAACCTGTTCGTCGATGCGCTGGTTGTGCTGGCGGACCCGTCGGTGAAGTTCGGTGAGGGCGCCGCGGAGTTCGGGCAGCTCGGCCAGTCGCTGAACAAGTTCTACGCGAGGGAACTGGCCGCGCTGCACACCCCGGACGACCCGGCGCGGACGGGGGAGGCCGTCGAACAGGCCGAAGTGGACGTTCAGAACAACCGTCATCCGTTGCGCGGCCAGGCGTTCGCCACCGACTTCGTGGCAGGTGACACCGGCACGGACCTGTCCAGGATCGCGTACGGCCTGATCAAGGACGGCAAACTCCCGCAGTCGCACACCGCGCTGCCGAACGTGAGCGAGCGGTTCTTCGACGGCAAGTCGTCGAAGGCGGGCACCAAGTTCGCCGAGGAGCGCGCCCGGCTCGCCACCGGCGACTACGAGGTCACCGAGCCGTTGCGTCCGCCGGCGGAGGGCGAGACCACGACGACGTGGAAGCCACCGGCGAAGGTGGAGACCCAGCTCGGCAAGCCGGACAGGAACAGGCTCAACCCGGCCGTGTCCGCGCCGATGCCCGCGCCGTTCGACCGCCTGACTCCTGACCGGCCGCCGGGCACCAAGGCGCACAAACCGGTGCCGCTCATGGCCGGCATCCAGAAGGACCAGAAGGTCGTCGCGGCGCACGGCCTCGTGGCGTCCGATCACGTCAGCGACACCCAGCGACAGCTGCGGTACCTGGCCGGCGACGTGCTCGCACGACCCACCCCGCCGCCGACGACGCCCAACGGTCTGTACGCCGCCATCGCGCACATCGTGCACACCGACGCGGCGACGTTGCGGCGCCAGGTGGTGAACACGGCCGCCGGCGACCAGAAGGTGGTCAAAGCGGCGGCCGACTTCACCATCAGCAGGCCGATGCACCGGGGACACCTCCACGGCGCACTGGTGGAGAACGTCAACTGGAGCATGCGACCGGAGCCGGACGAGAACACCGGGGCCGGCAACGCCCGTGACCTGCTCGGGCACCTGATCGCCAGTCAGCTGGGCCTGAACGTGGTGATTCATCAGGGCGGCCAGCCGGTCGTGCTCGCCCCGATGAGCGGCGTGAGCCGTGGCGCCGTGGAAGTCGACCTGGTGATGGTCGAGGGCCAGGTGACGTATCGGCCGCACTGAAGGCGGTCCACGGGCTGATCCTCACGTCGTGAGGCCGCCGTGCTCGCCGTTGTCTCAGACAGCGGCGAGCACGGAGTCGATGCGGTGGGCGATGCGCTCGTTGTCGGTGGGAGCGAGGCTCAGCCACCCGTTCTCGGTCACCATGAGGTAGCGGCCCTGCACCGTGTCGAACCAGTTGATCACGACGTGCGAGCGGTCCGCTGTCAGCTGTGAGCTCACGCGGTTCACCCCGAACTGGCCGCCGCGGACCCGGCTGGTCGCGAGCTCGGCCACGGTGGCGGCGTCCTGGCTCGACAGGCCCGCCTGCTCCAGCGCCTGCCGCTCGTCGAGGTCGTCGTCGCCCCACGGGTCTTCAGACTCCGGCGCGTCTTCGTGCAACCGCACGGCCGTGTGCAGGACATCCAGCGGTACGGACAACCCCGCGCCCGGACCGGCCGCGCTGTCGGGCAGCACGTCCACGACCGCGCGGGCGAGGCCGGTGGGCCGGGCCTCCAGCACACCGACCTGGTCGCCGTCGATGATCACCATCGCCGCCTGCTCACCGTTCGACACCGCCAGCGCCCGCACCGCGCGGTCGAAGTAGGCGACGGCGTCCACCGCGACGTCGTGCTCCGCCAGCAGGTGCAGCAGACCGAGGAGCTCCTGGTCGTGGATGAGGCCTCTGCTCGCCAGGTCGTCGCGCACGTCGTGCTCGATGCTCCTGCGTTCGGACTCGGTCGCCCCGAACGACGGCACGTCCAGCGGATAGGGCAGCCTGCCCAGCTCGTGGTGCTGCCACAGCACGGCCAGCTCGGCCTGCGTCAGCAGGAAGTCCGGGGTGATCACGTCGCCTGCTCCGGTGGTTGCTTCTTCTTCGCCTTGGCGCCGCCGATGACCGAGGGCGGCAGGTTCTCGCCCGGTACCTCGAACAGATCGCCGCCGATCAGATACGACGCGGCGCGGTGCTCCTTGTCCTCCTCGCCCTTGCCCGACGTCGGACCGCCCATGGGTCCACCTGCGGGAACTGCTCCCGCGGCCGCCGCGGCACCGGGCCCGACCCCTCCGGCGGGCACGGGACCGCGGCTGGGCGAGGTGACGCCCGCAGCGCCACCCGGCTGCGTCTGCGGACCTGCCGAGCCTCCCGAAGCGAACTGGCCCGCGGGGAAGCCGCCGCGTGCCGCACCGGTGCCGCCGAATCCACCGGCGCCACCGCCGCCACCGCCGCCGCCCGCACGGGGACCTGCACCGGGACCTGCACCGGGACCGGTCGCTGGGCGCACGGCCGATCGCGGATCGGCCGGGTGCTGCCCACCGGTCGCGGCGCTCCCCGCCGTGCGCGGCAGGTTTCGCGGATCACTGGTCCCCGCTGTGCGCGGCAGGTTCCGCGCGTCCCCGGTACGCGGCACGACCTGCTGAGCCGGGTGCGGAGCAGGCGCCCCGTACTGCTGCGTCCCGTACTGCTGGGGCCGGTGCTCCGCCGGTGCCTGATACCCGCTCACGCCCGTCGCGCTGTAGCCACCGCCGGTGTGCGGCTGGTACCCCGACGACGCGGCGGCCACGGCAGTGCCGTCGGCAGGAGGCTGGTAGGCAGCCGGTTGGTAGGTAGCCGGTTGATAGGCCGCCGGTTGGTAGGCAGCCGGTTGCTGCGACGGCCCCTGAGGTGCCGCGGGGCTCCCCGTCGGCCCCGAGTACGTCGCTGCGGGAGCGGCCGGGGCACCGCTCGGCGGCGGTGGCGGCGCGTACGTGTCCGGTGTGGACTGCGGTGCGCTCGGCGGCGGAGCTGAAGCGCCGCTCAATGAAGGAGCGTCGGGGGACCGCAGCATCATCGGCTGCGGGGGTTCCTCTGCTTTGCCCGTCACCGGGTTGTACGGAGCGGTGAACTCGGGCGTGGTGGCGTCGATCTCGTGCGACTGCCGCTCCATCGTCTCCATCACGACCACGGCCTGCTCGTACGCCGCACGCGCCTTCTCGCTGGCGGCCTGGATGTCGGCCGCCGACGCGGTGAACCCGGCGAGCCCCGGCTCGCACTGGCCGCGCAGCGCCTTGTCCAGGTCGAACGTGGACGGCTCCGGCATGGTCGCTCTGGCGGTCTCCATGATCCGGCCCTGGGCGGTGACCCTGTTGCCGACCTCGACGGCGGTCTGCGCGGTGAGCGTGATCCACTCCGCGAGCCCGCGGATCGCGGCGCGCGCGCCCTCGGCGGCCACGCCGGTCCACCCGGACTCGCTCGCCGCCACGCGCTTCGTGATGAGCTGCGCCGACTCGGTGAGCTCCGCGCCGAACTGGGCCCACTCGGAGCCGAGTTCGCCGGCTTGACCGGGGTCGTTGTTGTGGTGGACCGAGTCGTACAACTCGCGGTGGGAACGCGAAGCCCAGTTCTGGTTCTCGCGCAGTACAAGGTTGTGCTCGGGGCCCATGGCAGCCTCTCAGCCGTGCTTGGAGATGTCGGCGGAAGCGTCGGCGTCGACCCGCTGGAAGTTGCGGATCGCCGTGCTGACCGCTTCGTGCGTCTGTTCCAGAACTGTGCGATAGGCCGTCATCACGCTCACGAACGAGTGAACTTCGCCGTCTGCGCGGTGTTCGAACTTGTACGTCATCGCCTGACCGACAGGATTGGCACCCAACGGTGCGGGGCGTGCGAGCCTGCCCGCGCGCTCAAGCCAGGAGTCGACCTGATCGATCTGCTCGCGGAGGGTTTTGCGCAGTTCCTCGCCGGTCGCCGGATCGAGCGTAACTTGCCCGGAGGTGACGCTGTTGTTAAGAGCGACGGCCTTTCCATCGGCAGGCGGCGGCGACTGCGAGTCCACGAGGTACATGGCCCGAGCATTGGCGAGCCCGCCAACGCCCGGCCAACGTGCCACCAATGTTGCTGACGAGAGTGCACAGAGATGCGGGTCAACCTCCTCGGGACGGTCGAGCTGGTGGCAGAGGGCGAACAGCCCGTGCCACCCGCCGCGTCGAAGCGGCGGGCGGTCCTCGCCGCGCTCGCACTCGAGCTCAACCGCGTCGTGTCCGGCGACCGGCTGCTGTTCCTGGTGTGGGACGGCGCCCCGCCACCGCAGGCGAAGGCGGCGCTGCAGGGTCACGTCGCACAGCTGCGCAAGCTGCTCGGGTCCACGTTGGACCTGGTGACCCGTGCCCCCGGCTACGCGCTCGTGGGAGACCGGCACGCGATAGACGTGTTCCGCTTCGAGGACCTGGTGACCAGCGCGTGGCAGGCCGACGACGCGACGGCGGCCGAGAACCTGACCTCGGCCCTGCGGCTGTGGCGGGGGCCGTTCCTGGCTGACGTGCCGGGCAGACAGCTGCACGAGGCGTACGAGGGCAGGCTCGACGAACTGCGGCTCACCGCCGTCGAGCAACTGGGCGCGCGGCTGATCGCGCTCGGGCGGGCCGCGGAGGCGGTGGCGTGCCTGCGGACGGAGGTGGCGGACCACCCGCTGCGCGAGCCGCTGGTCGCGAAGCTGGTGCTGGCGCTGCACCGCGCCGGACGCCAGGCCGAGGCGCTGGACCTGTACGGCCGCACCCGCGCGCACCTCGCGGACGAACTGGGCGTCGATCCCGGGCCTGAGCTGCGCGCGGCGCACCACGCCGTGCTGACGGACGCCGATCCGTCGCCGCGCCGTGCCCGGCCACCCGTCCAGGTGCCGGCTCAGCTGCCGCACGAGCACCGCGGGTTCGTCGGCCGCGATGCCGAGCTGTTCCAGCTCGACGGGCTGCTCGGCGACTCGGGCATCGGCCTGCTGGTCGGTCCGCCCGGCGTCGGCAAGACGGCGCTCGCCCTGCGCTGGGCGCACCGCGTCGCGGGCAATTTCCCCGACGGCCAGCTGTTCGTCGACCTGCGCGGCTTCGCCGAACGCGAACCGCTCGAGGCGAAGACCGCGCTCGTCGGCTTCCTGCGGGCGCTGGGCGTGGAGAACGTGCGCCTGTCCGGTGGTCTGGACGCGCTCGCCGCCCAGTACCGGTCGCTGCTCGCGCAGCGGCGGATGCTCGTGGTGCTGGACAACGTCCGGTCGGTCGAACAGGTGCGGCCGCTGCTGCCGGGCTCGCGGCGCTGCCTCGTGCTCGTCACCAGCAGGCACGGCCTCGACGACCTCGTCGTGACCGAGGGCGCGGCCGTGCTCGGCGTCGGCACGCTCGACGACCACACCGCGGCCGAACTGCTGGCAGCCGGCCTCGGCCGGCATCGCACCGAGCCGGAGCCGGAAGCGGTGGCGCAGCTGATCGAGTTGTGCGACGGTCTTCCACTCGCGCTGCGCATCGTGAGCGCACGCCTCGCCTCGCGTCCCAGGTGGACCATCCAGGCGCTGGTCGACGAGCTGCGCGACGAGCGGAGCAGGCTCGCCGCGTTCACCCTGCCCGAACAGGGCCGCGGTGTGCAGTCCGCGCTCGCGGTGAGCTACCGGGAGCTGCCGGAGGGCGCGGCGCGGACGTTCTCGAGCCTCGGCCTGCACCCCGGCACCGAGATCGACAGCTACGCCGCGGCCGCCCTGCTGGGCGTGAACGTGGTGACCGCCCGCACCCACCTGCGCACCGTGGCGTCGGCGAGCCTGCTGCACGAGTCCACACCGGATCGCTACGTGTGGCACGACCTGGTGCGCCTGTACACCCGGCAGCTCGTCGCGGGCGAGGACAACCGGGAGAGCGCGGACCGGTTGTTCGACTACTACCTGCACGTGGCGGACATCGCCCGTGCGCTGCTGTCCGGCCGGCCGGACCCGGTCGCGACGCCGGTGCACCGTCCGGCGAGCCCTCCGGAGCTCACCTCCTACCGGTCGGCGATGGAGTGGTTCGAGCTGGAGGAGCACAACCTGCGGCTGCTGCTGGAGACGGCGCACCAGTGGCGCACCTGGCAGCTGGCGTTGTGCCTCGACGCGTTCTACGTGCAGAACGGCAACCTCGTCGACCGGGTGAAGGTGTGCCGCACGGGCCTCGCGGCCGCTCACGGGGACCGTGAGGCGGAGGCGCTGCTGCTGTTGAGCGAAGGCGCCGCCCTCGCCGAACTGGGCGAGCTGGAGGACGCCGTGCGGGTGTCCGAGCGCGCCGTGCGACTGGCGGGCGGCAACGTCGAGGGCATGGCGAGGGCGAACCTCGGCTACTGCCTGGCCGCGACCGGCAACTTCTCCGACGCGAGGGAACGGATCAGGGAGGCGCTGGAGATCACCCGCGCGACGGGCGATCTCCGCGCCCACGCCGCGGTGCTCGACCGCCTGGCGAACGCGTTGCTGTGCCAGAACAGGGCGGCGGAGGCCCTGGAGCCGGCGCGGGAGGCGCTGGAGGTGCACACGAGCCTGCCGGTGTCCGCCGCACACGCCGCCGCGCTGTACACGCTGGGATCGGTGCTGCGGGCGGCCGGCCGGTTCGTGCCGGCGTTGCGGACCTTCGAGGACGGTCTGCGCCTCGCGGAACAGATCGGGGATCTCCGGCACGTGGCGCTGTTCCACCTGGTGATCGCGGAGTTGCTGCCCGACGCGGAGTCGGCTGCCGCACACCGGGAGGCGGCCAGGGGGATCCACCGGCGGTTCGGCGTGGTCGAGCTGCCGGCGTCGCGACGGGCCTCACCCTCGGAGACCCGGCGCCGCGAGCTCTCACCGTGAGACGGGCCGGCCGGCTTCTCCGGTGCGGGCAGGGCCGACTGGACGTACGGCGTCTCGGTGGCGGGCCGCCTCAACCTGACCGTCGCGGCCCACCAACGCCTGCCCGCCGGGCCGGGCGCGGCGAGCCTGATCGCCGCCTTCCGGCACGTCGACCGTGAAATCGGCGTGACCGAACCGCGCCGTAGGGCTGTGCGCCGCCGCCCGCTGCACCCAGGCCGAGCGCGGGTTGCTCGTCGATGACGACCTGCCGTTCTGAAGATCATTTCGGTCGGTGGGCGGATTCGGCATCCAGCGATGGCTGGTCAGCGTCGTGGTGCGGGCCGGGGTCGTCGAGTCGTCGCTGCACCAGCGCGGCGTCGTCGTCGCGGCCTTGTTCCCGGTACAGCTCCAGCGCCTCCTGCCACATCTGGCGGGCCTGGTCGTGTTGCCCGAGCGCGGCGTGGGGTGGCCGCGACCTGGTACGCGTTGCCGACGGTGCGGTACAGGGTGAGGGCTTGGTGGTAGTGGTCGATGGCCTGGATGGTGGTCGCCTGTTTGGTGGGCGATGAGTCCGAGGCTGTCCAGGGTGTTCGCCTCACCTTCGGGGTTGTGGTGGTGCCGGTGCAGGGTGGGGGCGGCGTGGCAGTGGTCTCGGGCGGTGTCGAAGTCGCCCAGGCGCGCGGCGTACCAGCCCACCTGATTGAGCCATACGGCTTCCCACACCGGCCGGCCGAGGGTGCGGTAGAGGTCGAGAGCGCGTCGGGCGTGGTCCAGGGCCCGCCGGTCGTCTCCTCTTCTTCCCCAGGCTGACGCCAGCGCCTTGTGCGTGTGGGCCTGTTCAGCGGGGTTGTGGAGCAGCACGGCTTGGGCCAGGGCGTGGTCTTGGTGCTCGATGGCCTGCTCATGCCATCCGAGCGAGTGCAGGCGTCGCCGAGGGATCGACGGATGCGGGTCCGGATGGCGGGGGCGGGCAGATGGGATGTCCTCGTTGCCAGTGAAAGGGGGTGATGTACCACGCCAGCCGCCAGACGACGTGATGACGGTGGTGAACGGCCGCGGTGCGCTGGACTGCGAGCAGGTGGCTGTGTTCGGTCTCCAGCCAAGCCATCGCGGACGACTGGTCAGGCAGAGGGCGCGGTCGCACCCCGGGTGCGGGAGGCTCTTCCATGATCACTGTGTCGTGGGGCTCCAGGAGAAGTGAGGCAGTGCAGGCGGTCTGCAGATAGAAGTCGACCTCCCGCTCCAGCGCCGTGTTCCGGACGGACTCGGGCAGGTCATGGGAGAGGGTGGTGGCGTAGGCGCGGACGAGGTCATGCATGGCGGACGGCCGGAGCTTGCACATTGCGACTGATCCGTACTGCTGACCGGTTGCCCCGTGGGACGCTGGCGCTCTCGTCGGTGTCGGAAGGATTCGGCCAATGGCGTTACTCGACCGGGATCGCACGCCGGTGCGCTTCACCGTGGTCACTTCGGTGGCAAGCGGACTCATCGTCGCGGGAACCGTCGCGCTTGCTCGTGGCGGGCTGCTGACGAGCGCGGTGCCGCTCTGGTCGTTGCTGGTGGCCGGTGTGCTCGCCGTGGCTTCACTTCTGGTGCTGTGGAAGAGAGGTGGCAAACCAGGGCAGTCGCGGCAGGCGTTCGTGGTGGTGCCGGCTTTCGAACAGAAGTACTGGCTGGCCGGCCTGGTGCAGCGCGTGCACGACAGGCTCGACCGCGACGGCGTCGACATGGTGCTGAAGCTGCCTGCCTGTGACTACGACGTATCGGCGCAGACCCGTCTGCTTAACAAACTCCAGGACCGGCGCGCTGCTTACATGGGCGGCATCGTGGTCGCCACCGCGGCGGACCAGCAGCGGGCACCGCTGACCGAATTCTGCGCGGCACTGGGTCTTCCGGTCGTGTTCACCGACGCCGAGCCCTTCGAGCACGAACACGAGTATCCCGACAACGCCGTGTACGTCGGGTACCGGAGCGCTCAGCTCGGTGAGCTTGCCGGCACCTGGCTGGTGGAGCAGTTGCGGCAGCGCGGCGCTGCGCGACCTCATGTACTGATCATCGCCAGTCGTGAGCACACCGCCAGACAGGAGCAGTGCCGGAAGGTGCTGCAGGACGCCATCTCCGACGTGGCGATCACCGAGCTGGCCGACTGCGATTTCCAGCGTTCTCGCGCACACGACGCCGTTCGTGCCCACATCCGCCGTCTCGGCTCGCAGGAACTTCGGCTGGACGCGGTGTTCTGCACCAATGACGAGATGGCGCTGGGCGCGGTGGACGCCATCGTGTCGACGCCCTCAACGGCCACCCAGGACACCGTCGTGATCGGGATTGACGGCACCGCCGAGGCCAAAGCGCTCATAGACAGAGGCACAAGCCCACTACGCGCCACAGTGATCCAGGACGCCAACCGGCTGGCGGAGAGGACAGTGCTGGCGCTAGAAGCGATGCACAAGAACAAGAAGATTCCGAAACGAACCTACGTCAAGGCGCAGCTGCACCCCGCCGGATGATGCCGTAAGCAGCTGAACCGCTCGCTTGTCGCTTGAGTGGATGCCCAGCAGGCAAGCGAACCCGGTCGGCATCGGCCACGAGGCGCTGCTCCGTCGGAGTTCCCGATGAAGGAGTAGGCGACCTCGTAGACGTGTTCGCACGCGCGTCTGCCGCGCATCCTACCTGCGTCCGCGTGAATCGGACATGGAAGTGTCCATTGTAGACAATGTGCCGACAAATACGTCAACCTGCGTAACAAGTGGTGTGATCACGGTCGATTGCCTGGCGGCCTTCGTGTTCGTCGTTGCGGGTGCGGACGTGAGCTCGCTTCATCCCGGTTGTGGCCTGGTCGCTGGCGGTCTCGGTTCTGCCGAACTGAGATCGAATAGTTGGGCCGATCGGGTTATCTGGGATCCCGGTCGTGGACCGGCACTTCTTGCTCGGCCAGACTGGGTGCGGCGATTGGGGGCGCCTATGGGGATTTTTTGTCCAATGTGGATATTTCGGTGAGTCGACTGGTCACGTGCCCATACTGCGGTGCGTTCTGACCTGCCGGTCTGGCGCCCTCCGTCAAGTGGTGATGAAACCATGTCAACTTGAGGGGTATTTGTGCTGCGTTCAAGACGATTCCTGGCGTTGCTGCTCGCTTTCGGCACTGTCGCTGGAACCTCGGTCGAGGGGCGAGCATCTGTTGATCCGCATGAGCACACCGGCGCCGTGTCCGACCCGGCCGCGGCTGTCCGGCAGCCACCTGTACACGTGACCACCGCGAAGACCTTTGATGGATGCGCCAAACTGCAAGCGCCTCGCGGCGCGGCTGTCGGCGACGAACTGGTCGCCTGCGAGGTCGCCACCGAGCGGCCTTCACCGGCGGCTGTTCGGGCCCTGGCCTCGGCCGCAGGCAGGCCCAAAGCCGCCGACATCGTGGATCTGCCTTCTTGGTGCACCGACAACGCGTTCACCGGCTGGTGGTTCATCCGCACGGCGGGCTGTGAGATCACCGGCAGGCGACTGACCGTCACCAACATCAACACCGGCGCGGTCATCGGCACCATGGACTACCTGCAGCTGGTCTACGTCTACACCTCGACCTCGATACAGACCTTCGCTCAACAGATCGAGCTCTATCCGTACAGCATCGAGGGCGCCGCGGCGGGCGCCACCGCGCAAGGATCCGCCACGTGCAGCGGGGCGTGCACCAACCCCAGATCGGACTTCCCATCGCAGCTGTTGCGGTTGAACACCGACGCCGAAGGTGAGAGTTACTTCGACACCACCACGGTTGCCGCGGGCGCGGTTGGATTCACGGCTCCGACCTGGACCCGGACGATCACCAATCCCGCATGGACGGTCCAGCCTCTCCCGGTCAGCATCACGCCGCCCTGGCAGATCCGTTGCGACAACAACACTTCCGGCAACGCCGCCGTGGGTTGCGTCTTTCCCCAGTACGAGCCGGCCCTGATCGTCAGCCTCACCGGGCCGTACCCCAACTTCGCACGTCACCTCAGCGATGCGCAGGCCTCCGGCCTGCCGGGGGCCTACCCCAACGGCACACCGTTGACGCGCATGGTCGACGCCGGCCTGTCGAACCGCAACGGCGCCACCGCCTGCCCGGACGCCAGCGCCGGCGGCTACCCGCGCCCACCGGGGTACAGCTGCGACGAGTACCCGTTCCGCTCCACCAGAGAAGGCGCCTACACGATCTCGCCCGACCCCGCCCCCAGAGCGCCCGGCCGCACCTTCCCCTGGTGTCAGATCAGCGCACTGGGCAGCGGCAGCGGGTCGTTCGGCTGGAGCGCGTGCATGATCCCTGTTGGCGAGAACAGCGGCGGTGGTGCGCTCCTGAACGGCTTCACCGGCATCTACCGCACGGAACGAATGCTCGACGGCGACAAGTTCTTCGTCTGGATCGTGCCGTGATGAACGCCCTCTAGACTGGCTTTCGTGACGGAGGACGTATTCGCCCGCGGTGTCGTGCAGGTCGAGCACCACCTTCTCGTCCTGCACGACACCCAGGCCACGACGTATCCCAATCTGCCCCCCGGCAACGGTTTGGCAGGAGCCGCAGACGGTGTGCTGGTCATTTTCACCGGCATCGCCCACGGCCCGGTGAGCCTCACCCTCCATACCCGGCAGATGCCGCCCGAGCTGGATGAGCACGGCTGGGACGAGGTTGTCGAGCTGTCGATGACCGCCGCCGCGGACATGCGTGCCGAGACTTCCGATCTTCCAGCACTTACAAGCTTCGGCTCCGGTACCTACCGCGTCCGCATCCACGCGCGCGGACGCGACACCGCCCCTGACGCCACGGTGACCAGCTCGGCGGAGGAATATCTCATCATCTCCTGGCTGCAACCCCACGAACCTGAGGTTGTCCACAAGCAGACCGATTCCTTCGGGGCCCAACTTCGATCTTCGAGATCTGTTCCCGGCCCTGAGACCCGCGTGGACTCCGGCCAACAGTCCCGCGACGATCAACTGCGAAGGGCGCAGGAACGGCAACGACCGCAACGCGGATGAGTTAGGCCGCGTCCTGAGGTGGCTTTCGACGCCAACAACAT
Source organism: Lentzea sp. NPDC004789 (assembly GCF_053601075.1). Lineage (NCBI taxonomy): Bacteria > Bacillati > Actinomycetota > Actinomycetes > Pseudonocardiales > Pseudonocardiaceae > Lentzea > Lentzea sp. NPDC004789. The sequence goes on from NZ_JBSGBE010000005.1 coordinate 66,562, forward strand.
TGGCCTTCTGCCTAGCACCTTGTCGGCGCCGACCCGCATTTGCCCGGCTGATGTCCAGGCGGTCGACCCTGACAAGACACCTGAACAGGCAAAACATGCCGATGGGGCCGCCTTCGGGAGATGTCCCGAAAACGGCCCCATCGTGACGTGTCAGGCCTGGTCGGTCCACCACTTCTGGCCGGCCTCGCCCAGGGTGGAGATCGGGTCGTAGTAGGGGTACCGGCGGTCCAGCGCCTCTGGGTCCTCCAGCTCGATCCCGGTGCGGTAGTTCTTGGTCCAGTAGGAAATGCCCAGCTCACGGTCGTACTCGGCGAGCTGGTGGACCCACCGCTTCCCGACGTACGGCACGTCGCAGACGATGCGCGGCGTCGCGTAGCCGGGCAGGTAGCCCATGATCGCGTGCTGCAGCTCCTGCGCCTCCCACACCGCCACCCGCCAGTGCTCGGCGTTGGGGATCATGTCGCACATGTAGAAGTAGTACGGCAGGATGTTCGCTTCCCCTTGCAGCGCAAAGCAGAGGTCCAGCAGGTCGTCCGGCGTCGCGTTGACGCCCTTCATCAGCACGCCCTGGTTGCGCACGTCTCGCACGCCGACCTCCAGCGCGGTGCGCGCGGCCTCGGCGACCAGAGGCGTGACGGACTGGGCGTGGTTCACGTGGGTGTGGATGGCGAGGTTGACGCCGCGGCGGGAGGCGGTGCGGGCGACGCGTTCCAGGCCCTCGACGACGCGTGGCTGGATCCAGTGCTGGGGGAGGCCGGCGAGGGCTTTGGTGGCGAGGCGGATGTCGCGCACGGTTTCGATGTCCAGCAGGCGCATGAGGAACGACTCGAGCTGCGGCCACGGCACGTTCGCCACGTCGCCGCCCGAGACGACGACGTCGCGCACGCCCGGGGTCTTCTTCAGGTACTCGATCATCTGGTCCTGGCGGTCGACCGGCTTCAGCGAGAGCTTGTGCTTGTCGATCAACGGCGTGGAGTTGCCGACCAGGTCCATGCGGGTGCAGTGGCCGCAGTACTGGGGGCAGGTCGACACCATCTCGGCGAGGACCTTGGTCGGGTAGCGGTGGGTCAACCCCTCGACGACCCACATCTCGGCCTCGTGCAGCGAGTCGCGCTGGGAGTGCGGGTGCGACGGCCATTGCGGGTCGCGGTCCGAGCGGACCGGGAGCATGTAACGGCGGACCGGGTCGGCGAGGAAGGCATCGGTGAAGTCGGAAGGTGCCGCGTCGACCGCCATGGTGTTCAGCATCTGCGGCGGGATCAGCATCGACATCGTCGCGAAGTTCTCCTGGTCCGCGGCCAGGTCGTCGTAGAACTTCTCGGTCAGCAGGTCGCCGGTGACCTTGCGGAGCTGCTTGACGTTCTTCACGCAGTTCACCCGCTGCCACTGGGCGTCGCGCCACTGCGCCTCGGTCACGTGGGACCAGCCGGGGAAGCGCCGCCAGTCGGGTTCGACCAGCTCACGGCGCACGTACGTGTACGGCTGGCGGTCCAGCCGTTCCAACGCCGTAGGGGCGTCGTGCAGCGCAGTCATCCGTACTCCTCTGCGTCGAGGTCGCGTAAAGATATCCTGTCATACCGCTAGCTTGCCGTAAATATTTCTGCTTGAGGCCTGGTGGAGGGCGGTGCGGGAGCAATTCGGGCGGCTCGCGCGTTGTCCGGGTATGCCTGTCTTCGCCCTGGTGCTCGTGGGGATGTTCGCCGAGATCGCGGTCATGATCGCCGTGGGAAATGCCATCGGCGGGCTGTGGATGATCGCGTTGCTGCTGGTCGGCACCCTGGTCGGGTTGCAGCTGGTGCGGCGGCAGGGTGCGCAGACGATGGCCGCGTTCTCCGAGACCGTGTGGAAGCGGCAGCAGCCGCACCAGGAGATGGCCGACGGCGTGCTCATCGCGGCCGCCGGTGTGCTGATCATGGTGCCTGGGTTCATCAGTGACGTGGCGGCGTTGTTCCTGCTGTTTCCGCCCACGCGCAGGCTCGTGAGCCGGCGGATCGCGCGCAAGGCCGAGGCGGCGGCGCTGAAGTTCGAGCACGAACGGCGCTTCGGGCCCGGTCAGGTCGTCGAGGGCGAGGTCGTGGACGTCGACCACGTGGTGATCACGGATCGGCGCGAGCTGACGTGATCCGCGCGTACCGGCCCGCTGACCTGGACGCGCTTTACGACATCTGCCTGGACACCGGCAACGGTGGGCTGGGCGCGCGCCATCTGTTCGATGACCCGCGTCTGCTCGGTCACGCGTACGTCGGACCGTACGTGGCGTTCGCGCCGGATCTCGCGTTCGTCGCGGAGGACGACGAAGGTGTCTGCGGGTACGCGATCGCGGCCGCGGACAGCGAGGCGTTCGAGGAGCGGATGGAGCGCGACTGGTGGCCTGACCTGCGCCTGCGCTATCCGTTGACGCCCAAGGCGAACCGGGTCGTGCGGCACATCCACGAGCCGGCGCGGGTGAATCCGCTGCTGGCGCTGGACTATCCGGCGCACATGCACGCGAACCTGCTGCCTCGCGCGCAGGGCAAGGGGCTCGGCGGCAAGCTCGTCCGTGCCGTGCTCGAACGTCTGGAGAAGGGCGTTCATGTGCACGTGCGGCACCACAACAAGCACGGTGTCGGTTTCTGGGAACACCTCGGCTTCCGCGTGATCGACTCCGCGGACAAGCTGGTGCTGGGCCTGCGGCTCTAGGCGAGCAGGTCCTTCAGCAGCAGGTCGAAGTCGACGACCTCACGCCCGGCCGGCACGGCCGCGTAGGTCGACTCCAGGAACCGTTGCAGCTCGGCGCCCGGCAGGTGGAACACCGCGTGCGAGTCCTCGGTGAAGAGCTCCAGCACGAGCACGTCGCCGTGGTCGGGGCGCAGCCGCACGTCGCCGAGGCCCGCCGGGGCCAGCAGGCCCTCCGACAGCAGCTCCCGGCCGACCAGCCACGTCGACTCCTGGTCGCTGGTGTGAAACCGCAGTGTGACGGCGTGCGGATCGTCCGAACGGTAGTGGAGGTCGACGTTCATCGGCTCGACCGTGCCGTCCGGCCGGATGAACTCGACGACGGTGGCGGTGCCGATCCGGGTCTCGTTGAACATCGCCGTTCTCCTCCGCTGCGAGGGTGCTGCCATCCACACGGATGCCGTTCGAGATCGGTTCAACGTCTTGGCGAAGAAAGTTCGCCCGTGTGTTGTGCGGGGTACCTGAAGGCGCATGACCGTCTACGGCATCCACGCGTCGCACGAGCAGATCCACCCCAACGGCCTGCTCACCGCCGTGCGCAGGGCCGAGGAGGCCGGGTTCGCCGCCGCGATGAGTTCCGACCACTTCTCACCGTGGAGTTCGCGCCAGGGCCACTCCGGGTTCGCCTGGTCCTGGCTGGGCGCCGCGCTGCAGGCGACGTCGCTGCCGTTCGGCGTGGTCACGGCGCCCGGCCAGCGCTACCACCCGGCGATCACCGCCCAGGCGATCGGCACGCTGGCCGCGATGTTCCCCGGCCGGTTCTGGGCCGCGCTCGGCACCGGCGAGGCGAGCAACGAGCACATCACCGGTGACGGCTGGCCGCGCAAGGACGTCCGCACCGCCCGGTTGCGCGAGTGCGTGGACGTGATCCGCGCGTTGCTCAACGGCGAGGAGGTCAGCCACGACGGCCTGGTCACGGTCGACCGCGCCCGGTTGTGGACCCTGCCGGACCAGGTACCGCAGCTGATCGGCGCCGCCGTCAGCCCGGAGACCGCCCGTTGGTGTGCGACGTGGGCGGACGGGCTGATCACCGTCAACGCGCCTCCCGAACGGCTGCACTCTCTCGTGGACGCGTACCGCGACGCGGGTGGGCGCGGCAAGCTCCACCTCCAGGTGCACCTGAGCTGGGCGCCGGACGAGGACGCCGCGCTCAAGATCGCGCACGAGCAGTGGCGCACCAACGTGTTCCGCCCGCCGGTCTGCTGGGACCTGGAGCTCGCCGAGCACTTCGACGTCGTCGCCGAGAACGTCACGCCGGACGACGTCGCGAAGGTCGTCGACGTGTCGTCGGACCTGAAGTGGCACGGCGAGAACCTGCACACCTACGCCTCACTCGGTTTCGAGGAGATCTACCTGCACCACGTCGGCCAGGACCTGATCCCGTTCGTCGAGGCGTTCGGCGAGCACGTGCTTCCGGAGGTGACGAGATGATCCGCACGTCCGACGTCTGGTGGAAGAACGCCGTCCTCTACTGCCTGGACCCGGAGACGTTCTCCGACAGCGGTTTCCGCGGCCTCACCGAGCGCATCGACCACCTGCACGAGCTCGGCGTCACGTGTCTGTGGCTGATGCCGTTCTACCCGACGGCCGAACGTGACGACGGCTACGACATCACCGACTACTACTCGGTCGACCCGCGCCTGGGCTCGCTCGGCGACTTCGTGGAGTTCGTCCGCACCGCCCGCGACCGGGGCCTGCGCGTGATCGCCGACCTGGTCGTCAACCACACCTCCGACCAGCACCCGTGGTTCCACGACCCGGACAAGCGCGACTGGTACGTCTGGGCCGACGAGCCGCCCGCCGACGGCCCGCAGGGCATCACCTTCCCGGACGAGGAGAACAGCCTCTGGGAGTACTCGGAGGAGGTCGGCAAGTACTACCTGCACCGCTTCTACAAGCACCAGCCGGACCTCAACGTGTCCAACCCCGAGGTGCGCGACGAGATCGCCCGGATCATGGGCTTCTGGATGGAGCTCGGGCTGAGCGGCTTCCGCGTCGACGCCGTGCCGTTCCTGCTCGAACACACCGACCGCCTGGACGCGCTGTCGTTGCCCGACCCGCACGACTACCTCACCGACCTGCGCGCGTTCCTGAACCGGCGCAACGGCGAAGGCGTCCTGCTGGGCGAGGTGAACCTGCCGTACAAGGACACGATGGCCTACTTCGGGCAGGGCGTCGGCGACGAGCTGACCATGTGCTTCGACTTCGTCGGCATGCAGGCGATGTACCTCGCGCTGGCGCGCAAGTCGAGCGGCCCGCTGGTCAAGGCCCTGCAGGAACGGCCGCAGCCGCCGCGCGACGGGCACTGGGCGACGTTCGTGCGCAACCACGACGAGCTGACCCTCGACAAGCTGCCCGAGGACGAGCGGTCCGAGGTCTTCGCGGCGTTCGGTCCCGAGCCCGAACACCAGCTCTACGGCCGCGGTCTGCGCCGCAGGCTGCCGTCGATGCTGGGCGACGACTACCGCCGCATCCGCATGGTCTACAGCCTGCTGTTCGCGCTGCCGGGCACGCCGGTGCTGTTCTACGGCGAGGAGATCGGCCTGGTCGAGGACCTGTCGCTGGAAGGTCGGCTCGCGGTGCGGGTGCCGATGGACTGGGAGGCGGCGGCCCGGCAACGTCACGCGCCGGACTCGTTGCTCACCTGGATGCGGCGGCTGATCGAGGCCTACCGCGAGTGTCCCGAGCTGGCGTGGGGCACTTTCCAGGTGCTCGACGTCGGCGATCCGTGCGTGTTCGCCCATCGTGCCGAGTGCGACGGTGGCACCGTCATCGCTGTGCACAACTTCGCCGACCGTCCGCTGTCGGTGCGGCTGGACGTGGACGGGGCGCTGACCGACGTCCTGACCGGTGACTCGTGCCTGCCGGAGCTGGAGCTGGGCCCGTACGACTGCAGGTGGTTCCGACTGGTTTCAGAGTGAAGCTTGCGGGATCTTTACGCGCTACGTGAAGATATTGTCGAGACAGCGTCGTCGACCGAAGGATTTTCAGGTGAGCGCGTACGGACTGCACCGTGTCGTCGAGCCGCAGGGCGTCCTGCCGCAGCAGGCGTGGCGGCTGGACGCGGAACCGGTGCCCGCCGCCGACGAGGTGATCGTCGCGGTCGAGCGGCTCAACCTGGACGCTGCCTCGTTCCGGCAGCTCAGGGAGCAGCACGGCAGCGGTGCCGCGGTCCGGCAGGCCGTGCTGGACATCGTCGCCGAGCGCGGCAAGATGCAGAACCCGGTCACCGGGTCGGGCGGCATGCTGCTCGGCACGGTGCTGGAGGTCGGGCCGGAGTCGCCGCTCGGGCTGAAGGCGGGCGACCGGATCGCGACGCTGGTCAGCCTGACCCTGACGCCGTTGAAGATCAACGACGGCCTGCAGGACTGGGACGGCGAGGACGAGCAGGTGCCGTGCCGGGGGACCGCGGTGCTGTTCGGACGGTCCATCGCGGCTGTTCTGCCTGATGACCTGCCCAACGAGCTGGCGCTGTCCGTGCTGGACGTGTGCGGGGCGCCCGCGCTGACGGACCGTGTCGTGCGCAGGCACCCCGGCGGCTCTGTGCTGGTGCTCGGTGGTGGCGGTAAGTCCGGTTCGCTCTCTCTTGCGGCCGCACGTCAGGCCGGTGCGTCGCGCCTCGTGGCGTTGGTGCCGACCGAGCGTGAGGCGGCACAGGTTCGTGCGGCAGGCCTCGCGGACGAGGTCGTCATCGCGGACGCACGCAACCCTGTCGCCGTGGCCGAGGCGGTCGGCAAGCAGGTCGATGTCACGGTCGTGTGTGTGGACGTGCCGGGATGCGAGCACGGCGCCATCCTGGCGACGGCGGACGGCGGCACCGTGATCTTCTTCTCCATGGCCACGTCGTTCAGCGCGGCGGCACTCGGGGCCGAGGGGCTGGCCGCGGACGTCGAGATGCTGGTCGGCAACGGCTATGTGCCAGGTCACGCCGCTTTCGCGCTGGACCTGATCAGGACCCAGCCGGGTGTGCGGGCGTTGTTCGAGCAACGGCAGACTGCGTGACGTGAGTACGCAACTTTTGGTCGGTGGCCGCATCTACGCACCGGATGCGACGGCCATGGCCGTCACGGACGGCGTCGTCGTGTGGATCGGACAGGACTCGGTCGGCCGCGCGCTGCACCCCGGCGCCGAGGTCGTCGAGCTGAACGGCGCCTTCGTCGCGCCCGCGTTCGTCGACGCCCACGTGCACGCCACGAGCGCCGGCCTGCTGCTGACCGGCCTCGACCTGACCCGCACGTCCTCGGTCGCCGAACTGCTGGAGCTCGTGCGCTCGGCCGACGGCCCGCTGGTGTGGGGGCACGGCTGGGACGAGACCCGCTGGGCGGAGAACCGGCCGCCGACGCGCGCGGAGATCGACGAGGCGGCGCAGGGCAAGACCGTCTACCTGTCGCGCATCGACGTGCACTCGGCCCTCGTCTCGTCGGACCTGATCACCGACGAGGCCCGTGCGGCGGACGGCTTCTCCATCGACGGCCCTCTCTCGCGTGCGGCCCACCACCACGTGCGCCGCACGGCCAAAGCCGCCATCACGCCGGAACAGCGTCAGGCCGCCCAACTGGCGTTCCTGCGTCACGCCGCGTCGATGGGTATCGCGTCCGTGCACGAGTGCGCCGGACCGGACATCTCCGGCGAGGACGACCTGCGCGAGCTGCTCCAGCACGCCGAAGGCCCCGAGGTCGTCGCCTACTGGGGCGCCCACGACCTGCCCGGCGTCGCGGTGCGCGGCCTGGCCGGTGACCACTTCGTCGACGGCGCGCTCGGCTCCCGCACGGCGGCCTTGCTGGAGCCCTACGCCGACGCGGACACGTCCGGAGCGCTCTACCTGACCGGTCAGCAGATCGCCGACCACCTGGTCAAGTGCACCGAACTTGGCGTGCAGGCGGGCTTCCACGTCATCGGCGACGCCGGCATGGCCGCCGTGATCGAGGGCTTCTCGATCGCCGAGAAGAGCCTCGGCACGCCCACGCTGGCATCCGCGCGGCACCGCCTCGAACACGTCGAGATGGTCACCGCCGAGCAGGCCCAGCTGCTGGCCGGGTGGGGCGTCATCGCCTCCGTGCAGCCCCTGTTCGACGCCGAGTGGGGCGGGCCCACCGGGATGTACGTGCAGCGCCTCGGTGCCGAACGCGGAGTGGGGCTGAATCCCTTTTCGCGGCTCGCGGCGGCGGGCGTGGTGCTCGCGTTCGGTTCGGACGCGCCCGTGACGGCCATCGACCCGTGGGCTGCCGTGCGCGCCGCGGTGCACCACAAGACCGAGGGCCACGGCATCTCGCCACGCGCCGCCTTCACCGCCCACACACGTGGTGGCTGGCGTGCGGCGGGTGTGGACGACGGTCTGACCGGCACGCTGCAGCCCGGTGCGCCCGCCACCTACGCGGTGTGGGAGACCGGTGACCTCGTGGTGGCGGCCAGCGACTCGCGGGTGCAGCGCTGGTCCACCGATCCCCGCTCGGGCGTGCCCGGGCTGCCCGACCTGACCGGGCCCGCGCCCGTCTGCGTGCGGACCGTGCTGAACGGCCGGACTATCTACGAAAGGAAGTGACTTCATGGCGTTGCTCGACCTCGACCCGCAAGTGGTCGCCACCGCGCGCGAACTGGCGGCGCGGGCGGCCGAACCGGTGGTGTCCATCGCGAAGGCGCACACCACCGTCGCCGTCGAGCGCGCCACCCTTCGCCTGGCCGGCATCACCGGCGCGGACTCCACCCACCGCGCCGGTGACGTGCCGTGGGTCAATCGGGTGATCGACACGGTTCGCGAGCAGTGCGGACTGGAGCACGGCGTGGTGCTGCCGGCGTTCCACGCGCTCAGGCAGCACGACCTCGGCACGCTCACCGAGCTCGCGGAGGCCACGGCGGCGGGGCAGATCCAGTTCCGGATCCCCACCGGCAAGGAGCTGACGGCCGCGAAGAAGGCCGCCACGTCCGCGGTCGCCAAGGGCCTGAAGACCGTCGACCGCAACCGGGCCCAGCGCGAGAAGCTCGTCGCCAGGCTCGGCGACCCGGCGCAACGACCGTGGATCTACCTGATCGTCGCGACCGGCGACATCGACGAGGACGTCGTACAGGCCCAGAACGCGGCCCGCGCGGGCGCCGACGTCATCGCGGTGATCCGCTCGACCGGCCAGAGCCTGCTCGACTACGTGCCGGAAGGCGCCACGCACCACGGGTTCGCGGGCACGTACGCCACCCAGGAGAACTTCCGGATCATGCGGGCGGCGCTGGACGACGTGTCCAAGGAGGTCGGCCGGTACGTGCGGCTGACCAACTACGCGTCCGGGCTGTGCATGCCGGAGATCGCTGTGCTGGCGGGACTTCAGCGCCTGGACATGATGCTGAACGACTCGATGTACGGCATCCTGTTCCGCGACATCAACCCCATCCGCACGTTCGTCGACCAGCGCTTCTCCCGCCAGGTCCACGCCCGCGCGGGCATCATCATCAACACCGGCGAGGACAACTACCTCACCACCGCGGACGCGGTCGACGCCGCGCACACCGTCACGGTGTCGCAACTGCTCAACGAGCACTTCGCCCACGAGGCGGGACTGCCCGACCACCTGCTGGGCCTCGGGCACGCCTTCGAGATCAACCCGAAGGTGCCCGACTCGTTCCGGCTCGAACTCGCGCACGCGCTGCTGGCCCGCGAGCTCTTCCCGGACGCACCGCTCAAGTGGATGCCGCCCACCAAGCACATGACCGGCGACGTGTTCAACGGCTATCTGCTGGACGGGTTCTTCAACCTCGCGGGTGTCCTTACCGGACAGTCCATTCTGCTCGTCGGCATGATGACCGAGGCGGTCGTGACACCGTTCCTGTCCGACCGCGACCTGGCCCTGCAGAACGTCCGGTACGTGCTCAACGCGGCGGGCAACCTCGCGGAGGACTTCCGTCCGGCGCCGGACGGCCTGATCGTCAAGCGCGCCCACCAGGTGCTCGGCGAGGCCGTGGACCTGCTGGAGCGGATCGTGGACGACGGGCTGCTCAACGCCATCGCGGACGGTACGTTCGGCCTGATGAAGCGCCCGGCCGACCAGGGCAAGGGCGCGGACGGGGTCGTGGAGAAGGCAGAGGGTTACTTCAACCCGGCGAGTGAGATGCTGGAGGCTTCGACCCGAAATGGCTGAAACACCGACCAGGTACGTGCGGCCCTACGGCGACACCACCGGCGACGGCATGATCCAGACGTCGTTCACGCTGCCGGTTCCGTTCGGCCCCAAGGCGGACGGCGCCGCGCAGCAGCTCGCGAACAAGATGGGCATGGACCCCGCGATGGTGGTCCACTCGCACCCCATCGGCGACGACTTCACGTTCTTCGTCGTCTACGGCTCGGTGAAGCACATCGTCGACATGGACGAGGTGAAGGTCGTCGAGCGCGAGTACCCGTTGCTCAGCCCGGCCGAGGTCAACACCACGCTCAAGAAGGTGTTGCGGCGCAAGCTGGTCGTGGTCGGCGGGTGCATCGGCACGGACGCGCACACGGTCGGCATCGACGCGATCCTCAACATCAAGGGCTTCGCGGGCGAGAAGGGCCTGGAGTACTACCGCGAGCTGAAGGTCGTGAACCTCGGCGCGCAGGTGAGCGTGCCGGAGCTGGTTCGCCGGGCCCGTGCGGAGAAGGCCGACGCCGTGCTGATCTCGCAGGTCGTCACGCAACGGGACGCGCACATCCTGAACACGCAGGAGATGTCCGCGGCGTTCCGCGAGGCGATGGGGGACAGGCGGCCGCTGCTGGTGGCGGGCGGTCCGCGGTTCGACCCGCTCATGGCCGCGGAGCTCGGGGTCGACAGGGTGTTCTCACGCGGCACCACGCCGGGTGAGGTCGCGAGCTACCTGGTGCACGCGATGCAGGAGAAGAAGGGGGTCGCCGCGTGAGCGGGGCTTTGGTCGAAGGTTTTTCGGTGACACACCGCCGTTACGTGCCGCACTCGCATGCGCACTACGGCGGCAACCTGGTCGACGGTGCCTACGGGCTCGGCATGTTCGGTGACGTCGCCACCGAGCTGTTGATCCACACGGACTCCGACGAAGGGCTGTTCGCGGGGTACAGCTCGGTCGAGTTCGCGGCGCCGATCCAGGCCGGTGACGTCATCGAGGCCACGGCGACGTTGGTGCGCATAGGAAAGCGCTCGCGCGAGATCGAGTTCGAGGCACGGGTGGTGTGCCGGTCGGCTCCCGATCGCGGGCCCTCGGCGGCGGACGTGCTGGCTGAGCCGATCGTCGTAACGCGCGCCCGCGGCACCGTCGTCGCTCCGAAAGCCGCGGAATAAGTTCGAACCGGCAGACGTCCTGCTTCCGAATCCCCGGCCGTGGGAAGGGAGCAGGACAATGTCATCCAGCAACAAGAAGCGATTACGGCGCGGTGCCTTCGCCGCGGCCGTGGTCGCCGCAGCCGCGGCGATACCGGCGGCACAAGCCTCCAGCCACCGCGAGGCACCTCTCATCGCGGCGGATCCGGCCGTGGACAACACCGACGTCTACGCCTTCACCAGCCCGGACAGACCCGACACGGTCACGCTCGTGGCGAACTGGTTCGGACTTCAGGAACCCAACGGTGGCCCCAACTTCTACCCGTGGGCGACCGAGGCCAGGTACGACCTCAACATCGACGCCGACGGTGACGCGGTGCCGGACAAGACCTTCCGGTTCACGTTCAGCACCGACGACCGGCGCGGCAGGGCGAACACCTTCCTCTACAACAACGGTCCGGTCACGTCGATCAACGACGAGAACCTGTTGTTCCGGCAGAACTACGACCTCGAACTCGTCGAGGGCAACAAGAGCACGCCGCTCGTGCGCAACGGCCGTGCGGCACCGTCCAACACCGGTCCCGCGTCGTTCCCGGACTTCGGTGCGATCAGGGACCAGGCGACCACCAGGATCCCCGGTGGCGGCCAGGTCTACGTCGGACCGGCCGAGGACCCGTTCTTCCTGGACCTGCGGGTGTTCGACCTGCTGTACGGCGGCAACCTCAAAGAGGTCAACCAAGACACCCTGATGGGCTACAACGTCAACACCATCGCCCTGCAGGTGCCCAAGACGATGCTCGCGCTGAAGGGCGACCCGAAGCGCAACCCGGTGATCGGCGTGTGGAGCGACACCGAGCGGCGCACGCTGAGGCTCGACCCCGGCAGGGCGACCCCGCAGGGACCGTTCGTGCAGGTGTCGCGGCTGGGCAACCCGCTGGTCAACGAAGTCGTGTCGTCGGCGGCCATCAAGGACGCGTTCAACGGCCTGGAACCGGTCAACGACGCGAAGGTGCAGGCGTTGCTGGACCGGGTGAACGACCCGGAGCTCGCGCGGCTGATCCAGCAGATCTACGGCATCCCGGCGCCGAAGACGCCGCGGGCCGACCTGGTGGAGATCTTCCTGACCGGGATCACCACGAAGGCGGGCGGGCCGGTCAAGGCGGATCTCAACTCCCAGCTGAACAACGCCGACGTGGACCCGAAGCGGTTCGCGCCGTCGGAGATGTTGCGGCTCAACATGTCCACGCCGGTCACGAAGAACCCGAACCGGCTCGGCGTGCTCGGCGGTGACCTTCAGGGGTTCCCGAACGGCCGCCGGCTCACCGACGACGTCGTGGACATCGAGATCCAGGCGGTGGTCGGTGCGGCGCAGACCGGCAAGCTCGTGCCGGCGCTGGCCAAGGGCGACCGGGTGAACGGCAACGACGTCCGCTTCGGTGACAGGTTCCCGTACGTCGGCCTGCCCGGCAACAGGGCGGTCAACTCCCGCTAAGCAGAGGTGCCTCAGATGTGGAAGACCATTCCGCTGCTGGCAGCTCTGCTCGCCGTTGCCGCCTGCGCCTCCCCGCAGGCGGCGACACCCGCCGCCACGCAGACCTCCTCCCTGCAGCGCACCGCCGAGTCGTTGCAGGCCAAGCTCCGCAGAACCCCCAACGACGCCGCCTCGTGGGCACGGCTCGGTGCCACGCACGTCGAGCTCGCCCGCGTCACCTTCGACGCCCAGCACTACGTTCGCGCCGAGCGCGCGCTGACGGAGTCGTTGCGGCTCAAGCCGGAGGGCAACGGCGAGGCGTTCATCGGCCGCGGCGCGCTCGCCAACGCCAGGCACGACTTCGCGGCCGCCCGCGACTGGGGACAGCGCGCGGTGGCCGCGCTGCCGGACTCCGCGCCCGCCCAGGGCGTGCTGGTCGACGCGCTCACGCAGCTCGGCGACGACACCGGTGCTTCCGCTGCGCTGCAACGCATGCTGGACCTGCGGCCGGGCGTCGCCTCGTTCACCCGCGCCGCCTACCACTTCGAGCTGCACGGCCGGGTGGACGACGCGCGCGAGGCGTTGAACCGGGCGCTGGAGTCGGCCGCTTCTCCCGAAGAGGAGGAGTTCTGCCGCTTCCACCTGGATGAGCTGAAGGGACGGACCGACGAGGAGGCGCTGGAGGTCTACCGCGGCCTCGTGGCGAAGGTGCCGTCGCCCGAGTACCTGGTGAAGTACGGCCGGGCGCTGGACCGGACCGGCAAGCCCCAGGAAGCACGGGCGCAGTACGACCTGGCGCTGCAACAGTTGCGCGCTCTCGGCGGCGACGACCTCACCGCGGCGCTGATCGCGGCTGACCACGGTGCTCCCGCGGAGGCGTTGCGGTACGCCGAGAAGGAGTGGGCGAAGCGGCAGAGCGTCTTCACCGCGGATGCGATGGCGTGGGCGCTGCACGTGAACAAGCGTTCCGCGGAAGCGCTGCCGTACTCGGACAAGGCGGTCGCGCTGGGCTGGCGCGACCCGGAGGTCCTGCGGCACCGCGAGGCGATCCTGGGGAGTCCGCGATGAGGGTGTTCCTCCTGGTGGTGTTCGGCATGCTGCTGATGGGCGGGGTCGCGCGGGCGCACCCGTTGAGCAACCTCAGCGTGAACCACTACGACGGCCTGCGGATGTTCCCGGACCGGATCGAGCTGCGGTCCGTTGTGGACAGTGCGGAGATCCCGACCATGCAGGACCGGGACTTCGTCGACGCCCGCAAGCGGTGCGCGGAACGGGCGAAGTCGTTGAACGCCATGGCCGAGGAGCAGGAGGTGCGGTTCGAGGTGCGCGACGCGGACGTCGTGCGCCCGCCCGGTGACGCCGGCCTGCCGACCATGCGGCTGACCTGCGAGTACACCGCGACGCTGCCGGTGCGCGGCGAGGTCGAGGTGACGTTCAGCGACTCGTACCTCAAGGACAAGCCCGGCTGGCGCGAGATCACCGTCGTCGGGGTCGACGTCGCGGTGTCGGGCGCGCCGGCCGAGTCGGTCACGAACGAGCTGCGCAGGTACCCGGACGACCTGCTGTCGTCTCCGTTGAACGTGCGGGCGGTGCGGTTCGTCGCACGACCGGGCGAGGGGACGGTCGTCACCCCGCCCGGAGCGCTGGGAAAGGCCACGAAGGCGGCCGTCGGCCTGGTGGGTGATCTCACCCCGGTGGTCGGGATCGGTGCGGTCCTGCTGTCTCTGGTGCTGGGCGCGTCTCATGCCGCGCTGCCCGGCCACGGCAAGACCGTGATGGCCGCCTATCTGGCGGGTTCGAGGGGTACCCGCCGCGACGCACTCCTCGTCGGTGCCACGGTCACCATCACCCACACGGCAGGGGTGCTGGTGCTCGGGTTGCTGCTCAGCGCGTCCAGCGCGATCGCCGGTGAGTCAGTGCTGCGCTGGCTCGGCGTGGCGAGCGGTCTGCTGGTCGCGGTGATCGGAGGAGTGCTGCTCCGCTCGGCGGTGCGGTCCCGTGGTGGTATGCGGCACCACCACGGCCATGGGCACGGTCACGGCCATGGTCATGGGCACCGCCGGGCGGGGCTCGTCGGCATGGGGGTCGCGGGCGGGCTGGTGCCCTCCCCGTCCGCGCTCGTCGTGCTGCTCGGCGCGATCGCGTTGGGCCGCACGTGGTTCGGGATCGTGCTGGTGTTCGCCTACGGCCTGGGCATGGCCGCAACGCTCACCGCCGCCGGGCTGCTGCTGGTGTCGCTGCGGGACCGCTTCGGGCCGCGGTTGGCCCGTTTCCGCCGGTACGCGGACTTCACGCCGATGGGCACCGCGGCACTCGTCCTGCTCGTCGGAGTCGGTCTGGCCACGCGCGCGCTGGCCGGTTGATCAGGAAGAAGGGGTCATGAGAAAGCTCATCGTGTGCGCGGCGCTCGCGTTGACCGCGTGCAGTTCGCAAGGTGCGGCCGCTGCTCAGTTCGACGACGAACGGCAGTCCGACATCGCCTGCATGAAACACCAGGACCAGACGCCGGGGGAGGAGTACTTCGACGAGGGTAATTGGGACACCGTGGTCTCGTTGTCCATCCTGCGTTATTACACGTCCAACGGCTCAAAGCCCTACTGCGACGGCAAAGGAGCTACGGCCGCGGACCAGGGCTGGCGCAAGCTCTACGTGCAGATGGGCGCGGACCAGACCAATCTCCGCTGATTCGACCGCAACCTCCGCCGCATTCCTCCGTTGGTCAATACAGAGGTAGTTACATGCGGGGAGGATGGGGCGCAGTGAAGATCGACCACCACGGAGAGATGCCTCCGTACGAGCAGGTGCGGGTGCACTACGCGCACGCCATCTCAAATCGAGAACTGCCGGTGGGCGCCAAACTGCCTACGGTGCGGGCGTTGGCGAAAGACCTGGGACTGGCGGTCAACACGGTCGCCCGCGCCTATCGCGAACTGGAGGAGGCGGGCCTCGTCGAGACCCGGGGCCGCGCCGGCACCGTGGTGAGCGCCAACGGCGACAACAACCGGGAACGCGTCCGCGCGGCGGCGGCCCAGTACGCGGCGATGTCCGCGGAACTGGGCCTGTCGTCGCAGGAAGCCCTGGAGATCGTCCGCGCGGCGTTGCGGCCCTGATCCGTTGGGGTGTTCCGCACCCGAACCCGTTCGTCCGCGCGCAGGAGTCAGCACACTGGCTCAGGTGACGGTGGGGGCGGTCGCGCGGCGCGCGGACGAACGGGTGATCGGTGCGGGCACCACGGTGCGGTTCGTGCTGTTGATGGTGCTGCTGTTCGTCGCGAGCGGCTCGATGATGCGCGACGTCGTCGGCGGCGTCTCGGGTGCGGACGGCGTGGGGTGCGTGCTGGCCGGCGGTGCCGATCCCGACGGGGGCAGCTTCCAGATCCAGCAGGTGCTCGTCCAGCAGATGCGCGCGTACGAGGCGTGCGTGGCGCGTTATCAACCGCCGCCACCGTGGTGGGTGGTGCTGGGATGGCCGGTTGTCGTGCTGCTCGGGGCCGTCGTCCTGGTCCGGCTGATCCCCGCGTGGCGGTCGCGGTCGCGGTTCGTGAAGCCGCTCGACGACGAGCACGTCGCGCACCGGCTGGTCGCCGAGGCGGCCGCGGGACTGGTGCGGATGCCGCGGCTGGTGACCGACCCCACCAGGGGCGTGGTCGTGTACGGCAGCAACCGGCGGCCGACGTTGCGGCTCAGCGCCGGGTTGCTGGGACTCGCGACGGAGGATCCCGCACACTTCCGGGGCGTGGTGCTGCACGAGCTGGCGCACATCCGCAACGGCGACGTCACCCTCCACTACGTCACCGTCGCGCTGTGGCGGATGTTCCTCGGCGCGGTGCTCCTGCCGTACACCGTGTGGGTCGTCGTGACGACCGTCCAGCCGTCCTGGTGGTCGGCGGACGAGCCGGTCGCGGTGCGCCGGATCTTCCTGGTGGTGCTGCTGGTCGTGCTGGTCTACCTGGCGCGCGCGGACGTGCTGCGCAGCCGGGAGGTGTGCGCCGATCTCGCCGCGGCGAGGTGGGGCGCGCCCCACCGCGTCTGGGACGGAGCCGCGGCCGGGCCGCGCGGGCGGTTCGCGTCGTTCACCGAGCTGTGGCGGACCCATCCGCGGGTGGACCTGCGCCGTGCCGCGCTGGCCGGCACGACCGAGCTGTTCGGCCTGCGCGCCCTGCCGATGTTCCTCACCGGGGTGGCCGCGGCGGTGGTGAACTCGCAGGTGCTGGACTACGTGCTGACGTACCTGGCCAAGGAGGGCCTGCTTCGCGACTGGACCGTCCAGGCGCTGATGCTGGTGTCTTCGGGACTGGTCGTCGGAGTGGTCGGGATCGCGTTGTGGCGAGCCGTCGTGCACGCCGTGCAGACCTCCCGGCCCGTGCCGCCGGGCGCGCGAATCGGGTTGTGGCTCGGGTTCGGGCTCGCCTTCGGCGAGGTGTTCCTGGGACGGGTCGCCGTCGGCGAGTGGCTGCCCCGCCACCCCGAGACCCTGCTGCTCGTCGTGCTGGCCGCCACGGCGGTGACGTGGTGGATCAGTCAGTGCGCCCGCCTGTGGGCGACCGTGCGGAAGGCGACCTGGGTGACGACGGCCGCCGCACTCGGCGCGGCGTGGCTCGCGCTGGCGTCGTGGTTCGTCTGGTGGCTGGGCAACGGCGTGCCGTACGCGCTCGGCCTGCCCATCGGCGCCGACCAGATCCGCGAGGTGTTCGTGCGCGGCCTGGGCGGTCCGGCCGAGGACTACGCCTTCGTGCTGGCCGCGGCCGGTCGCGGTCTGCTGGTGCTGGACGGCCTGTCCGCCCCGGCGTTCGTCCTCGCGTCGGTGAGTGCGCTGTGGATCGTGCCGTTGCTGGCGTGGACCGTCCGGACCGCGGACGGCACACCGCGGTGGCTGCGCGGCACCCTCGACGCGTCAGGGGTCGTCGTGGTCGCGGAGGCGCCGATACCGCCGCTGCGCCGGGCGTTGCTCCCCGGCCTGATCGGTGGCGCGCTGGCGGGCGTCGCGGTGCTGGGGTTGCAGGCGTACCTGCACACGTGGCGGCCGCTGCCAGCGGGGTCAGGCGCGCTCTTCGCGCTCTCCTACCAGACGTCGGTCCTGATGGTGCTGCTCGTCGTGACGGCGACGTCCGCGGTCGTGGCCGCGGCGCGGGCGGGCGGCTACCGGTTGCTCTGCGCGTTGATCGGCGCGGAAACGACGGCGGTGGTGGGATCCGCGCTGGCGTTGGCGTTCATGTCCCTCGACGGCTGCGTCGAAGCGCTGAGCACCGTCGAGTCGACGTGCGGGCCGCACTTCGGGATGTCCGGCTTGGCTCTCCGGATCACGCTCGCCCCGGTGGTCGTGGTCGGCGCGGTCGCGGCCTTCGTGGCCGCCGGTGTGGTGGCGACCGTCCGGCGAACGCCCGCGGTTGCGGTGCGGGCACCCGGCACGCTGGCCGCGCGCCGGCGCGTGATCGCGGTCCTCTGCGCGGCGGCGGCCGCGATCGCCGTCACCGGAGTCGTGCTGCGGGCGCGGCCCGGCGAGGTGAGCGATGATCAGGTCGCGGCGCTGTTCTCACCTCCCGGGGCCGTGCAGGTGCCCACGCGCACCCGTGCGGCGCAGGTGTACGCGTGGAACCTCCACGGCGGCAAGGAACTGAACCAGCGGCTCGAGGACACCCTCAGGCGCCACGCGGCGACGTTGACCGCGCTCGGCTCCTCCACCGGCCCGGTCGACGTGTCGCCGTTGCGCCCCACCTGCACGGAGTTCGGTCAGATCGCGCGCGACGCGGCGCGGTACTTCCGCGCGCCCGACGCCGTCGCCCAGCAGCACTGGAGCCGGTACATCGAGCTCGCCGAACGCGGCAGCGCCCACTGCGTGGACGCGCTGGACCAGGGCCCCGAGCGACTGCTCCTCCGTGCCCTGGAGGAGCTGACCGGCGCGGTGTCGGAGGCGAACGCGGCGTTGGACCGGCTGGCCCAGGTCAAGGACGGCTGAGGCTCACCCGCAGGGCGGCCGGTAGTCCTTGCCCGGCAGGTAGCGCCGCCACTGCTGCTCGGTGATCGGATCGCCGGCCGCGTTGCAGATCCCGGTGATGACGTGGTCGGGATCGGTGTCCCACAGGTCGACGCCGGCACCGGAGCGGACGACGGCGAGCGTGCCGCCGTCCGGGCTGAACGCGAGGTCGTAGTAGTTCTCGTACTCGCCGCCCGGCAGGTGGAACTGCTGGACGGGGGCGTCCGGATCGGCCACGTCCCAGATCTCCGGGCGGGTGGTGAACGTCGACCCGTGTTGTTCCATGCCGATCAACGCCAC
The DNA here is from genome assembly GCF_053601075.1 of Lentzea sp. NPDC004789. Classification (NCBI taxonomy): domain Bacteria; kingdom Bacillati; phylum Actinomycetota; class Actinomycetes; order Pseudonocardiales; family Pseudonocardiaceae; genus Lentzea; species Lentzea sp. NPDC004789. The sequence goes on from NZ_JBSGBE010000005.1 coordinate 85,267, forward strand.
GCGCTTGCCGTCGGGGCTGAACGTCAGTTTGCCGCCGCTCACCCTGCGGTTGCCGACGGCCGCCTTGACCGCGTTGCCGGGCAGCCGGTGGTCCTTCACCCGCCACAGCCGCAGGGTCTGCGTGGAGTCGAGGGCGGCGAAGAGCGATCCGTCCGGGCTGTAGGTGAACTCGGCGCTGAGTCCCTGCGGCAGCGGTTTGCGCCACAGTTCGGTGGGGTGCGCGGGATCGCTGAGGTCGAGGGTGCGCAGCTGCTTGCCGGCGTTGGGGTCGTAGGGGAGTGCGGCGACCTCGCCGCGCGCCAGAACGGTGAGCACCGCGCCGTCCGGGGAGAACTCGACGCTCCACGCCTCGATGGGCAGCTTGGCGATCTGACGCGGCTGCGCGGGGTTCGCGAGGTCGAACAACCGCAGGCTCGCCGGGGTCTGGTTGCTCTTGGCCAGGCCGTTGACGTCGGAGATGGCCAGCAAGGGCTTGGTGGGGCTGAAGGCGATCTCGCTGATGCCGTTGTCCAGGTCCTCGATCATGGCCAGCGGTGGGCCATCGGGGTTGTCGGTGTTGCGCAGGCTGACCCCGACCGACTTGCCGTTGTCGTACAGCTCGGGCATAGCGAGCAGTTCGCCGTTCGCGCTCAACGCGATGGATGCGCCGGTGAACATGTCCGGTGCCGGTGCGTTGTACAGCTGCCGCGGCTTGGCCGGATCGCTCACGTCCCACAGGGTGTTCGCGCCGGGGTTCTGCACGGCGACGAGCTGCCGGTCGCGCGCCTTGCGGTACGCGAGCTGCGCGCCGGTGCCCGGGACGCCGGGCAGGAAGCCCTTCGCGCCCGGCTGGTCGGGGTTGCCGACGTCCCACACGTAGACGCCGGCCGCGTCGACCTGCAGCAGCCGTCGTCCGGCCGGGTCGAACAGGACCGGACCCGGCTGGAGGTCGCCGCGGTCCGTCGTCGCGGCCTTCGACAGCACTCCCGGCGCCGGATCGGTGGTGTAGCTCAGCACCTTCCACTTCGAGCCGCACGTGACGGCCAGCTGGGTGCCGTGCGGGCTGAACGCCAGCGAGAGCACGGACTCGGTGTCGCACGGGCTGGTGCCGAAGTGGCCTTCGTCGGCGTAGGGAATCCGTTGTGGCGCGTCCGGTTTGTCCAGGCGCCACACGTCCGGGCCTGGCGCGTCCGGTGCGGCCGGGGTGGCCAGCAGCCGTCCGGTCGGGTCGAAGGCCACGCGGTGCAGCGGTTCCCTGGCGTTGCGGGGTGTCGTGAACGGTGCGCCGGTCAGCGTGGTGACGGGTTCGGGGCGAGCCGGGTCGACGACGTCCCAGAGCCGGATCTGCCCGTCCGTGCTCGTGGACGCGAGCAGGCCGCCCCGTGCTGCGACGGCCAGCGAGTCGACCGGTGCGCCGTGCCCCTCCAGCGGCGGCAGCGGTTTCGGCGTGCCGGGGTCGGCGAGGTCCCAGATCAGGATCGCGCCCGCGTTCGTGCCCGCGTAGAGCGTGTCGTCGTTGAACGCGAGCGCACGGATCACCGCGGGCATCTTCTGTTCCGCGGTCTGCCGCGGGCGTGACGGGTCGGTGACGTCGTAGAACCGCAGGGCTCCCTGCTTGGCGTCGGTGCCGGTGAAGTGCGCCGCGACCAGCTTGGTGCCGTCCTTGCTCACCGCGACGGCGCCGGTGGTGATGTCCCCGATTCGCCCGGACCGTTCGCCGGCGCGCAGCATGATCTCGTCGACCGCGATGATCGCCAGGAGCTTGTCGTTGCCGACGACGTCCGTGACGACCTTCTCGTCGGCGATGACACCGGGCGTGCGCTGACTGTCGAGCATCGCCCGCCGGCCCGCGTCGCGGTCGAGCCGGTAGGACTCCACGCTCAGCTGCTTGGCCAGCCCCGGTTTGCGGTCGCGCAGGAACTCCGCCTCGGCCGCGAGGAACCGCGCGAGGTCGCGGTCGCGGGCCTGCTCGGCCTGCCGCGCGAACTTGACCGCGCCCACCAGCCCGGCGGGCGCCAGGACCGCGAGCACGGCCAGCACCGCGACGACCGCCCGCCCGCGGCTGCGCCTCCGTTGCCCGCCGCGCCAGGAAGCGTCCATGAACGCGGTGGTGACGGCGTCGAGGTCGGTGGCCCGGCTCGGGGACGCCGCAGCACGACGGTTCGCCTCCGCGAGCCGATCTCCCCTGTACAGCAGGGACTTCGGACGTCCGGCGTCGTGCCACCGCTGCGCGTCGGCGGCGAACTGACGGCGTGCGTGCTGCCAGTCGCGTTCGGCGTCGAGCCATTCGGTGAGCCGTGGCCAGGTGCGGCTGATCCGCACCGCGTTCCCGGTCCTGGTGAGCAACCCCGCTTCCGTCAGCAGGCCGAGAACCCGTTGCCCTGCCTGCGCGTCCGGCAGACCGGCGGTCAGTTCGTCGAGCGGGACGGAGATCCGCAGGTCCGGGCTGCCGTCGCCGAGCCGGACCAGGCGCGGCAGCATGCGCCGTGCGGCTTCCTGTTCGTGCGCCTGCAACTCCGCGTAGAGCGGCTCGACGTCCGGACCGGCTTCGGCCGGTGTGCCCGGCTCGACCAGGAACTGGTTGTCCCGCAACGTTTCCGCGAGCACCGGGTGTTCCGCGGCCTGCCGGTAGAAGCCGGCGTCGAGGGCCATGACGACCGTGGTGCTGTCGTTGAGGGCCCTCAGGAACGCCTCGCGCTCGTTGCGGTCCAGCGCGAACAGCTCCTCCAACTGGTCGACGACCAGCAGGTCCACGGGGTCGGGTGTGCCGGTGAGGGGAGTGATCGCGCGCCAGGACCGTTCCTGCTCGGCCGGCAGCCAGGTGTGCAGCAGGGACGTCTTCCCCGAGCCGGCCGGGCCGACGAGGATCAGCCGGCCCGGTCTCGCCGCCGCGGCGCGCAGTTCCTCGGCTCCTGAACGGCCCGGCCCCAGGTACGGACTCACGGATCCCCTCCCCAGCGTGATCCCCCCCGCAGTGATCAAGAAGGACCATGGCACGGCCGGATACCTCCGCGGGGGCGTTTCCACCGATCGGCCGAATGCTCGTGCCGCGCCCCCTGAAGGCGCGAGCCGCTGCGGCGAAAGGGTCACGGCGTGACCTCTCGTCACACGCTCGGTGCCTGTTCCGGGGCCCATCGATCACCCGTTCGCGACCCTGCTGATGCGTCTTGACAGAGCTAGGCTGCCCCGTGGATCGTGAATAACTGATTCGTCAGTCAATTTAGGGGTGCGAGATGGGGCGGACCGTCAGGGACGGGCTGCGGCTCACGGCCGAACAGGAGCAGTTCGTCGAGCTGGCCCGCGAGTTCGCCGCCGCGGAGATCCGCCCGCGGGGGCGCGCCGTCGACGAGGCCGACATCGAGTCGCCGCTCGACGTGTGGGAGAAGGCCTCGAAGCTCGGGCTGACCTCGTTCATGATCCCGGAGAAGTTCGGTGGCGGAGGCGTCACCGACCTGCTCACCCAGGCGCTCGTGCAGCAGGAGCTGTGCCACGGCGACATCGGCATCGGCAACCTGCTCACGTCCAACGGCTTCTTCAGCGCACCCGTCGAACACCTCGGCTCGCCCGAGCAGCAGGAACGGTTCCTCAGTCCGCTCGGTACCGCGGCGCCGCCGCTGACCGCCGTCGCCGTCACCGAGCCCGGCAGCGGGTCGGACGCGGCGAGCATCCGGACGTCGGCACGGCGCGACGGTTCCGGGTACGTCCTCAACGGACAGAAGACCTGGATCTCCAACGCCCCCTACGCCGAGATGTTCGTGATCTTCGCGACGGTGGACCCGTCGTTGCGGTCGCGCGGTGTCACGGCCTTCGTGGTGCCCCGGGACACGCCGGGGCTGACGGTCGGGCCGCCGTTGCGGAAGATGGGGCAGCGGGCGATCGTCAACGCCGAGGTGTTCCTCGACGACGTGCGCGTGCCGGTCGAGAACCGGCTCGGTGCCGAAGGTCAGGGGTTCGCCGGCCTGATGCGGACGTTCGACGCCTCGCGGATCCTCATCGGTGCCGCCACGACCGGGCTGGCGCGCGCCGCGCTGGACTTCGCCTCCGACTACGCGCGCGAACGGGTGCAGTTCGGCGTGCCGATCATCCAGCACCAGGCGGTGGCGTTCCGGCTCGCCGACATGGCCACGCGCGTGGACACCTCGCACCTGCTGACCGTGCGCGCGGCGACGTTGTACGACGAGGGGCACGCGGTGGCGCAGGAGTCCGCGATGGCGAAGCTCGTCGGTTCGGAGAACGCCATGTGGTGCACGCATGCGGCGGTGCAGACGCTGGGCGGCTACGGCTACTCGCGCGAGTACCCCGTCGAGCGCTGGATGCGGGACGCCAAGCTGGAGGAGATCGAGGAAGGCACCTCGGACATCCAGCGGCTCATCATCTCCCGCGGTGTCGGTGCGAGATGATCTTCTCCGACCCCTCGTCCGTCGCCGTGGTGGGGGCGAGCGACGATCCCGCCAAGTGGGGGCACTGGCTGGCTCGCGGCGCTCTGGCCGGACGATCACGACGTGCCGTGCACCTCGTGAACCGCGGCGGCGGCCCGGTGCTGTCGGTGCCGACCGTGCGGTCGCTGTCGGAGCTGCCCGAAGCGCCGGAACTCGTCGTGCTGGCGGTGCCCGCGGCGCACGTGCCCGCCGTGGTGGACGAGGCGCTGGCCGTCGGCGTGCGCGGGTTCGTCGGCATCACGTCCGGCATCGACGAGCGCGTGATCGGCCGGATCCGGGCGGCGGGGGCGCGGCTGCTCGGGCCGAACTGCCTGGGCGTGTTCGACGCGGCGACGTCGTTGCACCTCGCGTGGGGACGGTTCCAGCCCGGTTCGCTCGGGGTGGTGTCGCAGAGCGGGCAGGTAGGGCTGGAGATCGCGGGGCTCGCGGCGGCGTCCGGCCTCGGGGTGTCGCGGTTCGTGTCGGTCGGCAACCAGGCCGACGTGACGGCCGCGGAGGCGTTGGTGGACCTGGTCTCGCACGACCTGACCACGGTCGTCGGCGTGTATCTGGAGAGCTTCGGACCGGGGGTCGTCGCGGCGATGTCCGAACTGCGTGCCGCCGGGAAGCCGGTGGTGTTGCTGACGGTCGGGTCTTCTTTCGTCGGTCGTGAAGCGGCTCGCTCGCACACCGGTGCCCTGACATCCTCTTTGGACGTCGTGGACGCGGCGTGCCGTCGTGCCGGTGCCGTGCGGGTGGCGACACCTGCCGCCCTGGTGGACCTGGCGGCGGTCCTGTCCTCGCGCGTGCCGTGCGGGCGGCGGGTCGGGATCGTCTCGGACTCCGGCGGGCAGGGAGCGATCGCGGCGGATCTGGCGGTGGCGGCGGGACTTCTGGTGCCACCACTGTCCTCAGTGGACGGTCTGCCCGCGGTTGCGCGGAACCCGGTCGACCTGGCCGGGGCGGGGGAGCGGGACCTCTGGAACTACGCCCGCGCGGTGGAGGTGCTCGCGCGCGGGGGCGAGGTCGACACCGTCGTGTTGTCGGGTTACTTCGGCAGCTACGGAGCGGACACGCCGTCGCTGGAGGCCGCGGAGGTCGCGGTGGCGTCCCGGACGTGCCTGCTGGCCAGGGAAACCGGCGTGTTGGTCGCCGTGCACAGCATGTGCCCGGACTCCGCGGCGGTGCGGACTCTCCGGGCCGGCGGCGTGCCCGTGCACCACACGATCGAGCGGACGGTGACCGCGCTCGGTGACGCGGCCCGGCTCGGTGCGCTGTGGTGGGCGGGCGGCGGACGGGCGGGCGGCCCGGAATTGTCGGTGCCGGCTGGGAGAATTGAATCAGGGGACCCCTTCGGAGGGGACCCCTGCGTGAGCCTGCCGTACCAGGCGGGCTACCTCGCCGCACGCGAGCTGCTGAGCTTCGTCCGGTTCCCCAGGGCGCACGCCGTCACGAGCGCCGCCGAGGTCAAGGCCACGCCCCTGGACGGCCCGTACGCGCTGAAAGCCGACTGGCTGGCGCACAAGAGCGAGCACGGCGGTGTGCGGATCAACCTCACCGACCCGGCCACGGCGTTCGAGGAGATGGAGACCAGGCTCGGCCCCGGCACCTACGTCCTCGAAGAGATGGACACTCGAGAACACACCGTGGAGCTGATCATCGGCGCGCGGCGGGACCCCTCGTTCGGCCCGGTGGTGCTCGTCGGCGCGGGCGGCGTCCACGCGGAGCTGGTCAAGGACACCGCGATCGAGCTCGCACCCGTGACACCGGCCACCGCACGGGAGATGCTGGCCCGCCTCATCTGCGCCCCGCTCCTGTCCGGCTGGCGCGGCGCCCCCGCGACCGACCTGGCCGCGCTGGCCGAGGTGATCGCCCGGATCTCCGCCACGCTCGCGGCCAGATCCGACCTGGCCGAGATCGAGCTGAACCCCGTCCGCGTGGGTCCCGACGGCGTGATGGCGGTCGACGCGCTGATCATCCCTTCGGGGGACGCGGTGAACGATACGAGCGGACAACGCGTGGCATGAGCATGACCGTTCCTCGCATCAGCGGGGGTGACGCGCTCGTGCGCGCACTCGTCGCGCACGGCACCGAGCTGCTGTTCGGCATCCCCGGCACCCACAACCTCGGCATCTACCGCTACCTCGCCGAGCACCACGTCAAGCACGTGACGCCCCGCCACGAGCAGGGCGCCGGGTTCGCCGCCGACGGCTACGCCCGCGTGACCGGCAAGGTCGGCGTCTGCCTCACCACGAGCGGCCCGGCCGTGCTCAACGCGCTCACCGCGGTGACCCAGTCGTACTCCGACTCCGTACCGGTCCTGCTGATCTCGCCGGGCATGCCCCTGCGCCACCCCGGCCGAGGCAACGGCACCCTGCACGAGGTCAGGCACCAAAGCGCCGCACTGGAAGCCGCGATCGGCTACTCGAACCGGGTCCACAGCGTCGCCGAGATCCCGCTGGCCGTGGCCCAGGCGTTCGCGCACATGACGTCCGGCCGCCCCCGCCCCGCCCACCTGGAGATCCCGCTGGACCTCATCGACGCCGTCGACAGGGCGAGCGAGGTGGCCCCGGTCCTGGTGGCCCACCCACCGGCGGACGCCGTCACCATCGCCGCGGCGGCCGGCCGCCTCAACGCGGCGGAAAAGCCGGGCCTGATCGTCGGCGGCGGCGCGAAGGGCGCGGCCGAGGAGATCACCGCCCTGGCCGAACGCCTCGGCGCCCCGGTCGTCACCACCGCCAACGGCAAAGGCACCTTCTCCGAACACCACCGGCTCTCCATCGGCGCGGGCCTGCACCACAAAGCCGTGGCCGAGTTCGTGGCCGAATGCGACGTCGTCATCGCCATCGGCACCGAACTGGCCTCCACCGACCTCTGGAACGGCCCGCTGAAGTTCACCGGCGACCTGATCCGCATCGACGTCGACCCGGCCCAGATGATCACCAACGCCCTCCCGGACTACCGCCTCGTCGGCGACGCCCAGGCCACCGTCGCCGCCCTCGACCAACGCCTGGGCAAGGCCAAGTCCACGCAGGACCCGGCAAAACGCGCCGAACGCTGGCAAAAGCTCTTCCGCAAACACGCCCGTGCCCAAGGCGCCGCCTGGCTCCCGCTCGTCGAGGCCATGCGGGAAGTCCTCGCCCCCGGCGCGATCGTCGCCGCCGACAGCGCAATGGCCTGCTACTACGGCACTTTGTCCAACCTGCCCCTCGAAGGCCCGGCGAGCTTCCTGTACCCAACCGGTTTCGGCACCCTGGGCTACGGCCTGCCCGCGGCCATCGGCGCCAAGATGGGCGCCCCCGACCGCCAGGTGATCGCCCTGCACGGCGACGGCGGCGTGATGTTCACCCTCCCCGAGCTCGCCACCGCGGCCCAGGAACGCCTGCCGCTACCCGTGATCATCTGCGACAACGGCGGCTACGGCGAGATCCGCCGAGAGATGGTCGATCGCAGCGAACCGGTGCACGGCGTGAACCTGCCCGGCGTCGACTTCGTCAAGGTGGCCAAGGGGCTCAACTGCCACGGCGTGACGGTGGACGACGAGGACCGGTTCGCCGCGGCCCTGCGCAAGGCCTTCACCGCCGACCGTCCGACCGTGATCCACGTGGTGGGAGATCTGGCGGGCGCATAAGTCCTTGTTTTGTCCACAAATGACCTCCGGCGCCGTGGGACCATCCCCCGATGGCGGATGACGACCTCTCCGGCAACTCCATCGGCGTGAGCCGAGGCATCGCGTTCCAGGCTCACACCGTCCACGGCAACGTCTACGTGAACACCAGCCCGTCGCCCGATGACGAGCCGCCGTGTGATCCTCCGGCGACCTGGACGGAGACCACCGATCTGCCCGCCGCGATCGCTCAGTTGCTGTGGGCGCAGCAACAGACCGCTGATCTGTTGCCGTACCAGCTTCCCGGCGCCCGCACGCCGGCGCTCGGCACGATCTACGTGCGTCAGGACCTGGGCGGCGCAGTTGAGGACGCACCCACCGCCCATTCGAGGCCGGCACCGATGCTGGACGAGAGCGGCAGGCTGGTCGAGACCCCGGTGGTGAAGCCGGTCCGGGTCGCCGTCCGCCCTCCGTCGAAACAGCTCCGCGCCGCGCTCGACGCGGACTCGCACCTGCTCGTCCTGGGCGGCCCGGGCCAGGGCAAGTCCACGCTGACCCTGCGCCTCTGCGCCGACATCGCCGGCCACTGGACCGTGCGAACCGACGCCGACGCGCCGCTGCGTGAGCCGGTCATCCCGCTCCGGGTCACCGCTCGCACTCTTGCCAAACACCTGGGCAGCTCGTTCCCTCAGGCCTTGGCGGACAGCGCGTTCGCAGAGCACGGTCGTTACTTGTCCAACGGCCCGCTGGACCCCGCGCTGTTCGCCTGCCGCGTGGCAGGCTGCCGTTGGCTGCTGCTGGTGGACGCGCTCGACGAGGTCACCGACAGCGCGCTACGGGCGACCCTCGTCCACACGCTGTCCGCCTGGGCTTCTCGCGACGCCTACCGCGTCCTGCTCACCACGAGGCCGACCGAAGGCGGCGCACTGGCCGCCCTGCAACGGGCGGGGGCGCCGCGCTACGAACTGCAACCGTTCGACGCGGAAGCCTTGCGGCGCTTCGCGCACAACTGGTTCGAGGAGATCGGAAACGACCACGCCGACCGCTTCCTGCACCAGATCCGGGAAGCACACCTGGGCGAACTGGTCGAGGTACCGCTCCTCGCCACCATCGCCGCGATCGTCTTCGAGCAGCACAGCGATCGCCCGCTGCCCGGCAACCAGTACGAGCTCTACGAGAGCTATCTCAGCTTCATCAGATCACCCCATCGCGTTGTGGAGGCCTTCGAACGGCATCGCGGCGCTCTCGTCGAGCACCTGGGCCGCATCCGTTTGACGACCGAGTCGTCCTTGGCCGTCGCCGCACAGGACTGGGCCCTGCGCAACGACGTGCACGAGATCGACGGTCTCGTCGCCTACCTCCTGAACGTCGGACCGTTCATCAAGCGCGGCAACGACATCGCGTTCCTGCACCAGAGCTTCGCCGAGCACGTGGCCGCGACGGGAAGGGCACGCGAGCTACCACCGGAGTTCACCCCGGAGCATCAGGACTTCGCCGAGCTCCTGCACGAGGCCTACCCAGAGGAAACCGGGGTCTTCGCCAGGGCGGTGTTGTTGCACTACGCGCATCTGCACACAGGTGAGGCAGATCGGATGCTGCGTTGGCTGCACTCGGGCGGATCCGAGGAACATCTGCTCGCCGCCCGCTTGCTCGCACGGCACCTGCCGGCCGGTCGGCCGGCGGTGGAGGAGTTCCTGGTGGCCGTGCGGGCGTGGGCGATGACCACCCGGTACCCGGCGCGCTTGATCCTGCGGGAAGCCAGCCGTGCGACCCGGTACGCCGGCTTGATCGAGTGGCTGGCAGACCTGATGCACTCATCCGCCGCGCCGCAGGAGTCGAAGGTGGAGGCAGCCGTCGCACTGGCTGTGAGACTGCGCTGTGCACACACCGATGCCGCGGTGGTGTTGCTCAAGTCCGTGGTCGACGACCGTTCGGTCAGCGTGGATGACTGCCTCGTCGCTGCAGAAGCGTTGGCACACAGTGGGAGCAGCGATCGGGAGGCGGCCGAGCGCGGTCTTCGCGCGGTGTTGACGGATCCGAACTCCTCCGGCGCCGACTGTCGCAGCGCGGCGGTGGTCCTGTCGGCGTTCGACCCGGACTCGCGAGCCTTCGCGATCTCGGCGCTCGAACGTCTGGTGTCCGATGCGGACACACCCGTTCTCGACCTGGTGGAAGCGGCCACCGGCTTGCTGGAGATCGAACCCGAGTTCCACGACCTTTCTGCCAGGGTCTTCCTCCAGGTGCTCGAAGATCAGGCGAACACCAAGACCGGCAGACACAAGGCGACCGTTGGTCTGGCGTCGCTCGGGCTGAGAGAACAGGCCGCCGAGGCATTGCTCGCGACTGCCACCAACCGCCGGTTTCCCAGCGACTTCAGCGCCAACCTGTTGGCAATGCTCGCGCTGCTGGGTCCACTGCATCTCGCCGAAGCCCGCGAGCGGGTGCTGGCCGAACTGGATGAGGAGTTCGCGTCATCCTTTGACCGGCTCATCCTCGCGCCGGAACTCGCACGTCTCGGTTTACGGGAACGCAGTGCCGCTGTGCTGCGCGAGGTGCTCGCAGATCCTGCGACCATCTGGAACCACTTCGGCGCCGCCGCCAACTACCTCGCCGAACTCGGCCCCGCCTGCTACGAGGAAGCGGCTGCGCACATCGAGGGCGCTCTGGGGAGCATGCCGCCGAAAGGGTACGACTACGCGTTCGAACTCAGGACACTGGCCGGTCTCGGCGAGTCGCACAGGAGCCGTGCTCTGGAACGCATGAACGCGCTGCTCGCCGATCCAGGCGCTGATGCGGAAACTCGGTGCCAGGTGGCCTCTGACCTGGCGCAGGCCTCACCGGAGCGGCACGCTGACATCGTCCGGCATCTCATGGCGATCATCCGGGCGGAGCCGGATCCATCGGTGTTGGTCAAGGCTTGGGATGAGCTGTTCTCGCTCGGACCCGAGCTGTGCGGTCAGGCCAAACTCGCGCTCGTCTCATTGGCCCGCAAAGCGTACGACGGCGTCGATGCTCCTCGCACGCTGGGATGGATGTTCAGTTCGTGTGGAGCTGCTGATCGGTCGATGGCTGCGAATGTCCTGGTCGATGTGGCAACTGATGAGACTCGCGGCGTGCGCACACGAGTATCAGCTGTGCGTGGGCTCCAGCGACTGGGGCGAGGATTTCATCGGCGCGCGGCGGAGCTGCTGTGCGACCTCATCGAAGCTCGTCTGCCCGTGAACCTGAACATCGCCGCCTCGGGGTTCGTTGACAGTGGTCCGGGTGTGCGCGCGGTTGTGGTGCGTGCATTGCACCAAGTGCTTCACGTTGAGCGCCCGAATTCGAGCCGTGCGTGGTTCGCAGTGCAGGCGTTGGACCACCTCGGCCATCGCCCGCAGCACGAGGTGCTGCGGGCAATCGTTGCCGACGAGTCCGCGCTCGTTTGGCGGCGGACGGAGTGTGCGTTGATGCTCGCCGACGAGGATGAATCTTTCCTCTCGGCCGCGATGGACCTGCACGAGAGGGTGGCGGGACAGATCGCGATCACGACTTGGCGCAGTCTCGCGGCGAAGGCAGCGCGGGCCGGCGCGGACGTTCATTCGCGGTTGCGAGCGATGCTCGCCGACCCGGCCAAGAACAGCGGAGCCAGGGCAGCTGCGGCGTCCTTGCTGGGAGCGGAAGGACTCGGAGAACTTCGCGCACAGGCTGATGATCCCTATCTGGACGTCGAAGCTCGTAGCGACGCCTGGCGTTTCCTGGCAGCTGCCGATCCGGTGACATTGGCCGAGGCGGTCGCCTTTCACCGGACGAGGATGGACGACCCGGACGAGTCGATCCGGACCCGGTGCGTGATGGCGTTGGCGTTGGTCAAGCTCGACCGCTCGTTCACCAGTGCTGCGATATCGGCGCTGTGGCGATGGGCGGAGTCACCGCTGCTCGACGCAGGGGATCGGGCCCGTGCGGCGCTCCGGCTCTCCACCCTCGACGAGCCGTTGTCGCGGAGGCTGTTGCAACTCGTCATCGGCTTGTGCGGTGATCCTGGTCTGCGAGGCGACCTGGGTGTCCGGCTGGCGCGCGTGCTTCCCCGTCCGCACCGCACGGACGTCGAACGTGCTCTGCTGACCGGCTACTCCGAGAAACTCCGCGATCGCATGCCGGTCGCGGACGCCTGGGGAGACATACCGCTGCGCCGTGAGGCCGAGGTGGTCGTCCGGGACGCTCTCACCGATCCGGCGAGCAGTCGAGGGGAGCGTGTGCACGCGGCGGTCGAGCTCGCGAGACTGTCCGAGCAACTCATACCGGAAGCCGTGGAGATCCTGTTGGCCGACGGCTCGCCCGTTGCCCTGTCCGACGCCGCGGACTTGGGGGAGTGGCCACAGGTCCTCGGGCGGGTGCTGGACGAATCACTTCCGCGGCGCCACCGCGTGGCGACAGCTTTGCGACTCGGCGGCAGGTCGAGCGTGAGTGCCGTCCGGGACATGCTTGCCCGGCAGCCGTGCACGTCGTGGCGTGACCGGGTCGACGTGTTGGCCTGTCTGGAGAACTACGGCGAGTTGCGGACGTTGAGGGACGACCCTTCGGGTGCGCCTGTTCAGCGCTGGTGGGCGGCGAGCAAGCTGGTCGAGCTCGCTCCGGCTGACCGGGCGGCCGCGGCCCAGCTCTACCGCGACCTCGCGACAGATCCGGTTGGGCGACCTCCGCTGAGGCTGCGGATAGCGCGTGATCTGGCGAAGCTTGGTGTGCAGGGGCGTGCTGAGGCCGTCGTGATCATTCGCGGCATCGCGGCGGATGAATGCCTTCCGGTGCTCACCAGATCGGGGGCGGCGAGGTGGCTGAGCGATGAGGTGCCCACCAGCCGCATGGAGGTGGAGGCGATCCAACGAGAGTTGGTGGCGGCGGCATCGACACATCTGCAACGCATCCACGTGTTGCGCTCCATCAGTCGCGGGCCGTCGTGGGACGCGATCGACGAACTGCTGTCGATGGTCGCAGACCGTGAGCTGACGCCGCGGGTCCGGCTTTGGTGTGCGCGGAGTGTTGTGGAGCAGCGCAAAGACCTTCGTGACAGGTGCGCTGTGGTGGCAAGGGAAATCAGTTTCGACGTCGAAGCACCGTGGCACATCCGTGTGCGTGCGGCCACGTGCCTCGCCCGGTGGAGTGAGCTGATGCGGGAGGACGCACGAGCGCTGCTGGTCCGATTGCGCGATTGCCCGGCCCGATAGGTTCTCCTGCAGCGACGTGAGGAGGCCTCGATGTTGGCTGTGCTGGCACTGGTGGCCGCGCTCGTGCCGCCGCCCGGCCCGGTCACGATCACCGTGGAGAGCACGACCGGCCCGGGCTGCCCGGCCGGCACCACCACCGTCGCCATGTCGCAGGACAACGAGGCCTTCACCATCAACTACAGCGACTTCCTGGTGCAGGGCAACGGCAGCGAGGCCAAGAAGAGCTGCACGATCACGCTCCGGCTCAACCACGCGGCCGGGTACACGTACGGCATCGCGGCGACCGACTACCGCGGGTTCGCGAACCTGGCGGAAAAGAACAAGGGCGTCGTGCGCAACGACTACCACTTCCCGGGGTTCCCGACGCGGCACAGTTCACGGACGTTCCAGGGGCCGATGAGCGACAACTGGCAGGTCACCGACACGCCGGACGGGGTCGTGCACGGGCCGTGCAAGGACCGCAAGCCGTTGACCGTCGAGACCGAGATCAAGGTCACCGGCAAGGGGAATACGAGCTTCATGACCATGGACTCGACGGACAGCAGCGTGAGCACCACGTACCGGCTGTCGTGGCAGAAGTGCGCGGAATAACAAGCGCGCCGTTGACGTTGTCTGCTACAGTCCGCTTGTAACGGCAGTGCGCACCAGGCGCACGTGAGTCCGATCAGCTGCTGGACCATCTCAGCTCCGCAGCGAACGCCCCCGGCTTCTGACGGTCGGCGGATCCACATCAGATGCGGTCGAAAGAGCATCTGCGAGCAGCTCTCCTCCAGGCACACGGCCCGGAGTCGATGAAGCGCGTCTCACCCAACCCTCCTGAAAGGACAGACCGATGCACATCGGTGTACTCGACATACGCAACCACAAGGCTTTTCTCGTTGACGGACCGCAGGTGCCGCAGAGCCTCGTCAAGCAGCACGACCTGCGCCGCGGCGACCAGATCAGCGGGGAGGCGCTGGACGGCAAGCTCGTCAGCGTCGACACCGTCAACGGGCGCAAGCCGCACCGCAGGCCCAGGTTCGAAGAGCTGACGCCGCTCTACCCCAACGAAAGGCTCCGGCTCGAACACGATCCCGACGAGCTGACCGGCCGCGCGATCGACCTGGTCATGCCGGTCGGCAAGGGGCAGCGGGCGCTCGTCGTCGCGCCTCCCAAGGCCGGCAAGACGATGGTGCTGCAGCAGATCGCGCAGGCCATCGCCAAGAACAACCCCGAGGTCCACCTGATCGTCACGCTCGTCGGCGAACGGCCGGAGGAGGTCACGGACATGCGGACCACCATCCCCGGCGAGATGTTCACCTCGACGTTCGACGAGCACCCCAAGGAACACATCGCCACGGCCGAGCTCGCGGTCGAACGGGCCAAGCGGCTCGTCGAGGACGGGCAGGACGTCGTGATCCTGCTCGACTCGCTCACGCGGCTCGGGCGTGCCTACAACCTCGCCGCGCCCAACGGCGGGCGCATCCTGAGCGGTGGGGTCGACTCGACCGCGCTCACGCCGCCGAAGAAGTTCCTCGGTGCGGCGCGGAACATCGAGGAAGGGGGCAGTCTCACCATCTTCGCCACCGCGCTCGTCGAGACCGGGTCGCTGGCCGACACGGTGATCTTCGAGGAGCTCAAGAGCACCGGCAACGCCGAGCTGAAGCTCGACCGCAAGGCGGCCCAGAAGAGGATCTACCCCGCGATCGACCTGCACCAGTCCAGCACCCGCAAGGCGGAACTCCTCGTCAGCAAGGAAGAACTCGCCATCACCGACGCGGTGCGCCGGGCCATGGCGGACCGCGAGGTCGACGTGCTGCTCGAAGGGCTGCGCAAGACCCGCAGCAACGCCGAGTTCCTCATCCAGATGTCGAAGTGAAGTCCCGCCGCGGCTCCCGGTCCGCCGCACGCGTGGGCGCCCCCAGCGCGTAGAACAGCAACCCGATGCCGACCACGATCAGCAATGGCACCACCTGCGACAACGTGTAGGCGGTCCGCTCACCGGCGAACGCCGAGGGCAGGTTCAGCGGCCAGATCAGCACGACCACGGTGAAGGCCACCAGCCCGGTCGTGACAACCGTTGTCAGCCCAGCGAAAGGCGCGCGGAAGGGGCGGGCGACGTCGGGCAGGCGCCGCCGCAGCACCAGCATCGACGGGAAGATCAGCAGGTAGCTGATGAACGTCGTCGAGATCACCAGCGCGAGCCCCGCGGTGAAGTACTTCTCCGAGTCGCCGCCGGTCAGGTTCAACGCCGTCACCAGCACGGCAGAAGCCAGGAGTCCGGAAAGGACGTTCACCCGAAGCGGTGTGCCCAGACGTGGGGAAAACCGTCCCAGGTAAGCGGGTCCGGCACCGTCGGCACACGCCACGGCCTGCGCCCGGTGCGCGCCGATCTCCCACGAGACGCCGGAGGTCAGCACCCCGACGATCAACCCGGCCGCGCACACCGACCCGAGAACCGCTCCCGCACCGGTCAGCGTCACGGTGCCGTCCGGGGCGACCGACCCGCCGTACACGGTCAGCACCTGCTTGGCGGCGTCGATGAACCCGCCCAGCCCCTGGATCCTCGAAGCGGGGACCACCAGCAGGATCCCGAGAATCGGCCCGCCGTAGAGCAGGAACGACGCGGTGCCCGCCCGCAGGATCGCGAACGGTACGGTCCGCTGCGGATCGTTCATCTCCTCCGTCGCGGCCGAGGGCAGCTCGAACCCGACGTAGTTGAAGATCAGCACGGGCACCAGCGCCACGAACCCGGCCCAGGTCGGCACGAAGTCACCGCCGGACAACGGTTGTACGCCGTTCTTCACCGCGTACACCACGACGGAGACGCTGAAGAACCCCAGCAGCACGATCCGTGCGAGCGCTCCCGCGATGGGCACCCACTTGCCGATCCGCAACGACGCCGCGACCGTGAGGACGCCGGTCCAGACGAACACGAGCCCCGCGACGTGCTTGCCGGCCAGGTCCAGCGGCAGGAAGAACTTCTCGAACGTGGTCAGCGCGATGATCGCCAGCGTGCCGCCGTTCCACAGCGGGTTGGACAGCCAGTACAGCACCTGGTTCACGCCCGCGGCGAGCCGCCCGAACGCGAGCTTGGTCCACACGTAGGGGCCGCCCTCGACCGGGAACGCCGTGCCGAGCTCGGTGGTCAGGAACCCGTACGGCAGGAAGAACACCACCGCGAGGATCACCATCCAGACGAGGCCCTGCGGACCGTTGGCCGCGACGCTGCCGATCGTGTCCAGGCCGACGAGGGTGCAGAGCAGGTAGAACGTCACGTCCACCCGGCGCAGCGACTTGCGCAGGTGGGTGCGTTCGCTGAGCCAATTGCCGCTGAGAGGCTGTACCTCGCTCACGCGTCCTCCAGATGGTTAACTGATCCGTCAGTCAGTTATTTGGACGGACCATGTGACCGCGGTCATAGGCTTTAGTCAAGAGGTGTGTTCGATGAGTTATCTCCAGGTCGCGTGGACCGACCCGGCGACCCAGGCACGTGGTTACCTCGTCATCGACCGGCTGGTGCGGGGGGTGAGCAGCGGCGGCCTGCGGATGCGCGCCGGCTGCACCCTCGACGAGGTGCGCGGGCTGGCCGAGGGCATGACCGCCAAGGAGGCGCTCAACTACGACCCCGGCGCGCGGTACGTGCCGCTCGGCGGTGCCAAGGGCGGCATCGACTTCGATCCGTACGATCCACGCGCCGAGGAGGTCCTCACCGCGTACCTGTTCGCGATGGCGCCCTACATCGAGCGGTTCTGGACGATGGGGGAGGACCTCGGGCTGCGGCAGTCCACGATCGACAACGCCATCGAGAAGATCGGGCTGCAGTCGTCGATCCAGGCCGTCTACCCGCTGCTGGACGACGAGCAGAAGGCCCGTCAACGGCTCGCGGACGCCTTCGCGGTCGACGTCGACGGCGTCAGTCTGGACGAGCTGGTCGGCGGCTACGGCGTCGCGGAAGCGGCGCTGGCGGGCATCGAGCATCTCGGTCTCACCGAACCGACGGCGCTGATCCAGGGCTTCGGCTCGATGGGCGGCGCCACCGCCCGCTACCTGGCCAAGGCGGGCGTGAAGATCGTCGGGCTGGTCGATGTCAACGGTGTCATCGCCAACCCCGACGGCCTCGACGTGGAAACACTCCTGCTGTCCCGGGACGCGCAGGGCGGCATCGACCGCGCCCGGCTGCGGCCGGGGGACGTCGAGCTCGACCGCGAGAAGTGGCTCGACGTCGAGGCGGACGTGCTGGTCCCGGCCGCCACGAGCTACGCGATCAACGCCGGCAACGCGCACGCCGTGAAGGCCAGGCTGATCGTCGAGGCCGCGAACATGCCGGTGACCGAAGAGGCGGAGGAGATGATCGACGCGCTGATCATCCCGGACGTCGTCGCGAACTCCGCCACCAACTCCTGGTGGTGGTGGACGCTGTTCGGCGACATCGAGGCCAGCGCGGAGTCGGCGTTCGCGAAGATCGGCGCGAACATGCGCCGCCTCGTCGGCAAGATCATCGACGCACCGTCGCCGCGGCAGGCCGCCGCGGAGATCGCGGCGGCCGCGGTGCGGGAGATCGAACGCAGGTTCTGAGCGCGTCACGCCTGTGCCCTGGTGGGAGCACCCTCGTACCGGGTGTGCGGCAGCAGGTGCTCCTGCTTCATGATCACGCTGTGGGTCGCGGCATACGTCCCTTCACCGATGTTCGCGCCGTACAGCGGAACCGTGCCGTGGGCCAGGGTGGAGTTCGCGCCCACCACGACCCGGTCGGTCTTCAGGACTCGGTCCTCGAAGGTGTGCGCCTGGAACATGGCGTTCACGGTGGCACCGTCGTCGAACTGGAGCATGTCCGGGTCGACGACCTGGGCGAACCCGTCGCCGAGCACCACCCGCTTGCCGATCTTCATGCCCATCCGGCGCAGGTACACCGCGAGCAGCAGGGTGCCTTCGAGGGGCGCGAGCGTGCCGCTCGCGATGAAACCCCAGGCGACGTAGAGGAAGTCCCACCGGCTGCACCAGCACGACCACAGCGGGTGGATGCCGGGCTTCACCTTGCCCAGCAGGAACCACTTCATCGCCAGCACGATCAGGCCCGGCAGCAGCGCGACGCCCAGCGTCACCGCGGCGACGCCGACGGTCAGGAAGACCATCGGCGGCAGGGTCTTCGCCACGACCGCGATGCCCCAGAACCACGCGGTCGTGATCACCAGCGGGGCGACGGGCAGGGCGAACCGCAGCCATTCCCAGAACAGCCGGTTGATCCGCCGGATCAGCGACGGCTCGTGGGTCAGCGACCGGTCGACCTCGACGACCTCGCGCTGCGGCAGCTCGAACGCCGGATGCCCGAACCACGAGCTGCCCTGCCGCACGACCTTGTCGTCGGCGACGGTGCTGATGCCGATCAGGATGTCGGAGGGCAATCGTTGCCCACCGGCGATGACCGCGTGGTTGCCGAAGAACGTCCGCTCGCTGATGTGCAGCTCCGCCAGCGTGACCGCGCCCCGCTGGATGCGCGGCCCGCCCAGGTAGATGCCGTCGGCGAAGAACGTGTCGGGCCCGATGTGGACCAGCTCGGGCACCACGTCGATGATCGTGCTGATCTCGCAGCCGCGGCCCACGTCCATGCCGGCCCAGCGCAGCCAGGTCGGCCAGTACAGGCCGCCGGACAGCCACTTGTTGGCGGAGTCGACCAGTCCGGCCTTCAGCCAGATCCGGATGTAGGCGGGACTCCAGCGGCTGATGACCTTCTCCGTCACCCTGCCCAGCGCCCGCGCGACCCCTGCCTCGAACGCGACCGTGATCATCAGGGTCAGGCAGGTCAGTGCCGCGACCACACCGAAGAAGGACGGGTGGCTGAACGGGTTCGTGAGCACGACGAGCAGCGCGTCGAACGCGAGGCGGTAGTAGAGGACCACGCTGACCGTCGTCAGGGTGGCGGGAAGGGCCAGCACCCACGCGAGCAGCGTCCTGGACACCATCATCGCGATGCCGTGCAGGGTCGGGGAGAAGAGGCTGCCCTCCTGCACGGGCACCGGCGGAAGTGGCGCCGGCCCCACCGGCTGGGCCGGCACGCCGTTCCACATCTCACCGTCCGGAATGGACTTCCCGGCCGGCAGTGACGACAGCGCGCTGAGCCACGAGTCGCGTCCCATCCGGGAGCCGGGGCCGAGGCTGCCGCGGGTGTCCACGGTGGCCCCGTCGCCGATCCGGACCGGGCCGACGACGAGCTGTCCGTGCTCGAACTGGACCAGTCCCAGATGGGCGTCCTGGCCGAGCGTCACGTCGTCGCCGATGTCGAGCAGGTCCCAGCCGCCCTGGGTCAGGTTGACGCCGCGGTGGATGTGCACGCGCTGGCCGATCCGGGCGCCGAGCGCGCGCAACGCCATGCACTGGAACTCCGTGCCGGCGATGCTCTTCCACGGGATGATGCGCACGACGTTCTGCACGATCCACATGCGCACGCGGAGATCACCCCACGCGGGCGCGCGCGTGGGCTTGTACTGGCCGATCAGCATGCGTTTCATCGACACGGCGATGAAGACGGCGATCGGCGTCCAGACGAGGCGCAGCGGCGCGAGGAGGAACGGCACGATGATCACGAGCGGCAGCAGCCCGATGAGGCGCGCCGCCCACGGCAGGAGCTCGAAGGCGACCAGGTAGGCCACGGGCGCGAGGATGAGCAGTTCCAGCAGCAGCCACCACGACTGCTCCACGGTCACCGAGGCGGCGTCGCGCGCGGAGGCCACCAGGGGTTCCGGCGCGGGCTCCTGCCGCGCCGGTGCCTGGCCGCCGGACCCGACGAGCTGCGCCAGCCCGTTGACGGTGCGCGCCTGGTAGACGTCGCGGACGGTGATGGCCGCGGTGATGGGGTTGGCCCGCAGCTTGGAGATCAGGATCGCCGCCTGCAGCGACGTGCCGCCGAGGTCGTCGAAGAAGTCGTCCTGCCCGGACAGGCTCTCGGTGGCGAGGTCGAACACCTCGCAGATCGCGACGGCGATCGACATCTCGACCGGGTTCATCCGGCCGGTGTCACCGCGGGCGCGGCGGCGGCGCTCGGCGGAGGTGAGCGTCGGCAGGTCGGCCCGGCGCAGCTTGCCGCCCGCACTGCGCGGCAGCTCGTCGATCAGGCCGAACACCGCGGGCACCATGTAGGACGGAAGTTCCGCGCGCAGCCTGCTCCGCAGGCTCTCCACGTGCGGCGGGCGATTGCGGTCCTCCACGACCAGGTGCGCCGCGATCGCCTGGGACGGGCCCTCGCCCTGCACGCAGCACGCCGCCTCGCGCACGCCGTCGCAGCGGGCGAGGACGCTCTCGATCGCCTCCAGCTCGATCCGGTACCCGCGCACCTTGACCTGGGAGTCGATCCGGCCGTGGTAGAAGAGCGTGCCGTCCGGCTCGGCGTGCACGAGGTCGCCGGTGCGGTAGATCCGGCCGACCGTCGGGTGGTCGGGGAACTTCTCGGCGGTGAGCTCCGGCAGGTTGAGGTAGCCGATCGCGAGTCCGGTCCCGGACATGCACAGCTCGCCCTGCTGTCCGGGTGCGACCGGGTTGAGCTGCTCGTCGAGCACCCACGCCCGCGCGCCGGGCACCGGGCGGCCGATCGCGATGGGTTGTCCCGGCACGATGTCCTGACGCAGGCAGGTGACCGTGCACTCGGTGGGGCCGTAGCCGTTGACCATCCGCCGGCCGCGTGACCACAGCTCGGCGACGTCGTCGGGCAACGCCTCGCCGCCGACGTAGAGCAGCCGCAGGTCGGGCAGCGCGGTCTGCGGGTCAGGGCACGCGGCCGCGCGCAACAGGGTCGGCGGTGGGCAGAACACGGTGACCCGCTCGTTGCGCAGCCACGGCACCACGTCCGGGCCGAGCCGGACCGTCTCGTCGTCCATCACCACCACGGTCGCGCCGGACGCCAGGGCCATCCAGGTCTCCTCGACCGAGGAGTCGTACGCGGCCGACGAACCCTGGGCCACCCGGTCGCCCGGACCGAGACCGAACTCCATCAGGTCGGAACTGATCAGGTTGGCGATGCCGGCGTGCCCGACCATGACGCCCTTGGGCCGGCCGGTCGTACCGGAGGTGTAGATCAGGTAGGCCAGGCCCTCCGGCGCGGGCGGGGCGTCGACGACCGACACCCTCGCCATCGGGCTGTCGACCCTGATCACCGCGCCGCGGTAGCCGACCCGCGCCGCCCGCTCGGCGCCCTCCGCGTTGGTGACCAGCACCTGGGCGCCGGAGTCGGTGAGGATGTGCCGGACCTGGTCGTCCGGGAACGCCGGGTCGAGGCACACGTGCGCGGACTTCGACCTCAGCACCGCGAGCTGCGTCACGTACAGCGCGACGGACGTGCGGGGCAGCATGATCGAGATGACGCGTCCGTGCCCGACCATCCGCTCGAAGGCCCCTGCCACGGCACTGGACTTCTGCAGCAGCTCCGCGTACGTGAGCCGACTGCGCTGCGGACGCCCACTGGCAGGAGGGACGTCCACAGCGATGGCATCCGGCCACTGGCTGGCCGCACTGTCGAAGAAGTCGACGAGTGAGACCGTCGAGGTCCGGACGGTGGCCGTCACCGCGTTTCCGCGGAGAGGTGGGCGGCCAGCCACGGCCGCAGCCGCCGGCGCTCCTCACCGGACAGGTGCCGGAAGCCCTGGACACTGCCGGTGCACCCGGCGCTGCCGCACCGGCAGGCGAACGGCTCGGCCATGTCGAATTCTGTGGTGTTGTAGTTGAACGTGATGTCCTGTCCGAATTCGACTGGTTTCAGGCTGATCACCGCGCGCCCCCGGATGAAAACCGTCGGTTCGCAGCTGTGGTTCATGAAGCGCCAGTAAAAACGGTCGAGGATTGCCTCGAAGTCGTATTCGCCGGGAACGTCCACGTGGGTCTCGCGGCCGACCTGCACGGTGTAGCGGGTCGGGGTGGTCGTCAGCTCGCCCTCGACGGTGAACAGCAGCTCTCCCTCCGCGATCGGGCGGTTCGCGACCAGCCGGTACTCACCGTCAGCGCGGACGACGGCTACCGCGCTCTGCACACTGACGCGCTCTTCTACAATCACGTGGACTCCCGGATCGTTGATTTCCGCCTGGCTCTACGTGGGTAGTACGGAGTGGAGTCGCTAAAGGTTCACCCGGTCGAAGCGATTGACAATCCGGCGGAATTTCGCATTCGGATGGACATTGTGTCAAGGATGTCCGGTCGCGTCGTGGGCGCAGAGGGCGGCGTGCAGCGACGCCCGCACCCGCGGCGAGTCGAGGTCCGCGCCGAGCAGCTGGCCGATCCGCTTCAGCCGGTCGTACAGCGCCTGTCTGGACAGGTTCGTCGCCGCGGCCGCGTCCGTCTTGTTGCCACCGCTGTCCACGTAGGACCGCAAGGTGGCGATCAGGTCGGCGTGTCCCGGCTGCAGCAGCGGGCCCAGCTCCCGTTCGACGTGAGCCTGCACGCGCGGGTCGTCGCGGAGGAGGTACATCAACCCGTGCAGCCCGAGGTCACGCAGCTGCACGTACGGCGCGTCCCAGGGGCCGCCGCTCGCGGCCGCGGCCACCTGTTGTGCCTCCACCAGCGCCTTGCGCGCGTCCTTGACCGACGTCACGGGCTCGCTCGCCGCGACGATCACCGGTGCCCGTCGCAGCACCGCCTCCGCCAGCCGCCTCAGACGTGCGTGGACGTCGTCGTCCGGCCGCAGGGCCAGCAGCACGGCGAGCGAGCCGCCGTCGAGGGCGGCGTGCAGGCACACCAGGTCCTGGAGGAGGTCGCCCACCTGGCCCGTCAGGCCGCGGACGACCACGGCCACCAGCACCGACTCGTCGAGCGGCACCCCCAGCGCGCGTGCGCGGGCGGCGAACTCCGCGGACAGGAGGTCACCGGTCAGCAGGCCCGTCAGCAGCGCCTGATGGGCCCGCGACCGCGAGTCCTCGTCCTTGTGCGCCAGCAGGTCCAGTGCGATCACCTCGGCGGCCCGTTCGGCGAGGACCACGTGCGTCGTACCCGGTTCAGGGCATCTGACCAGCAGCCTGCCCCATTCGACCGCTCCCGCGCCGACCCCGGTGACGAGCCATCCCGTGCGGTCCCAGCCGGTCTGTCCACTCACGACGATCTGCCGGGACCTCAACTCCCAGCCGGCGATCAGGTCCGGGTCCGCGTCCGCCGGTGCGAACGCGATGACCTGGTGCGCGGTGTTCTCCAGCACCACCGGGCACCTGGCCATGGCCGCCGCGTGCGACACCACGGTCAACGCGTCCGCGCCGGCCCGGGCGAGCTCGGTGAAACGGCGGTGGATCTCCTCGCAGCGGCGTGACTCGGCGAGCCGGCCTTCCGCCACGAACGCGAGCACGGCCTCGGTCACCCAGGGCACCTGGATCTCGCGCCGCAACCGCACCAACGGCAGTTCGAGCCGTTGTGCCGTGTGCACCACGTCGTCCGGCAGCTCGGTCTCGCACCCGATGACGACGCCCGCGACGCCGGTAGCGACCAGGTCTTCGAGCCACCGCACACCGTCCGGTGGCAGCGCGCCGTCCGCGACGAGCAGCAGCTCCCCGGACCGCGGCCGGTCGGCCACGTGCACCCAGCGCACGGCCCGGCCGAGGTTCGGCACGCCGGCCAGCACCGCCGGCTCGCCCCGCCGTACGCCGTCCAGGTCGAGGATCTGCTGGATGGTGGGCAGCGTCGTCAAGCCGGATCTCCCGTGCGCTCCAGGTCGAAGACGATCACCCTGCTCCGCGCGCTCCCGGCACACCATCCGCCGACCGGAGGGGCCACCCCCGCCACCTGTCGTGGGCCGGTCACCCGATGTGCCCGGAACACCGGGCAACGCGCCCACTCCCGGAACGTCACTGGACAAGGAGACGGGGACGGGGAGAAGGGGGAGGTCGATGCGGAGCACACGACTGATGCTGGCGTTGCTGCCGATGGCGGGCTTGTCGTTGACGGCCTGCACCACCGGCACGACAGCGAGCCCGACGACGCCCACAACGGTGAGCAGCACGCCGCCACCGACCACGACGACGACTCAGCCGGCCTGCCAGCCGCGGCACCTGAAGGCCGAACCCGCCGTGGCGACCACCACCGCGACTTCGGTCATCGTGCAAAGCGCGGTGAAGAACACCGGCACGACCACGTGCGTCATCCAGGGCTACCCGCAAGTGGCGATCACCGGCCTGCCGCCCGCGACCGGGAACTGGCCGCACGAACAGCTGACGGTGACGAAGATCGGCCCGTCCTACCCGGTGACCCTGGTACCGGGCGACGGGGCCGCGCTGCTGCTGACCTTCAAGCGGTGCGAGGCCGGTCAGCCGCCGGCCGAGCAGGGACCTGTGCTGCTGGTGGGAGTCCCGGACGGCGGCATCCAGATGACCATGCAGGACAACAGCGACTTCGTCGGATGCGGTGACGTCGTCGAGGCCGCGGCCTTCGCGCAGCACCTGCCCTGAGCACTCGAAAATGCGTTGCACGGCGACCTGACGGTTGGCCATTGTGACGATCATGTGGTCCTGACCCCGTGAGCAGCTCACCCGCACCCGTGTGGACGGTGCGGGTTCTTCCGCACGCCTCTCACTTCTGGGGAATCACCGAATCACATGAGCTCTCTTCGTCATGCCCGAAACAAGTCGCTCTGGGTCGTCCGCGAGCTAGGACTGCCCGCCGTCGTCAAGACCTGCGTCTCCTGCGGGCACACCCGTCACCACGCGACCGGCAAGATCCGCGTCAACGCCAACGGCAAGCAGCTCGACGTCTGGTTGCTGATCGGCTGCGAGCGGTGCGACCGCACGTCGAAAATCCCCGTCCACGAACGGGTGCACGTGTCCGCGCTCGACCACGGGCGGCTGGTCCGCTTCGAGCACAACGACCCGGCGATCGTGCGCGAGCTGGTGCACGCCCTGCCCCGCCTCGACTGGACCGGCACGTGGGAACTGGAGACCGACCTGCCGTTCTACGAGATCGAGCAGGCCGGTGAACCGCTGGAGGTCTTCGTGCGGTTCGAACTGCCGGCGCCCATCAGGGTCGAGAAGCTGCTCACGCGCGGATTCGGCCTGAGCCGACCGGCGGTGAAACGCCTGGTCGGCCAAGGCCGGATCCGCCTGCCGCTGGCACCGGACGCCAGGGCCCGCGCGGACTTCACGTTTCAGGCCAGCGGGCCGAACAGCCACGCGCCCGGACCGTCCGGGTCCTCCGAGAAGTAGTAGGCCCTGATCGCGGCGAGCAGGTCGTCGGTGCTCACCAGGCCGTCACCGTCGTGATCGAGCCGGGCGTGCACCGCGCGTGCGTCGGTGGAGCGCAGGCTGACCAGCGCCTCGCTCCACCGCACGTACTCGTCCACGCCGAGGTGGCCGTCGCCGTCGTGGTCGGCGACGGCCACCAGCGCGTCCAGGAACGGCAGGTAACTGTCGTCGAACGACTCCGGCCGCCCGATCAGCCGCTGCGCGAACGCCGTCTTGTACTCGGTGAGGCTGATCCGGTCGTCGTCGTTGGTGTCGGTCACGGCGGCGAGGTGGTCCCACACGCCCAGCTGCTGCTCGTGGAACCGCCTCGCCCGCACGTCGTCGTCGCTCAGCCCGAACGCCGCGGTGGTGCGGGCACCGGCCTGTTCGAAGTCCGACCGTTCGACGTACCCGTCCCGGTCGACGTCGTAGGTCTCGAACCTGCGGGTGAGCTTGCGGTCCAGGAACGCCGTGATCTCCATGCCCTACTTGGTACCCGGTCAGCGCTTCCGGCGGCGCGCCGGGGCACCCACGTAGTCGGCCAGGTGCTCTCCGGTCAGCGTCGACCGGTCGGCCACCAGGTCGGCGGGCGTGCCCTCGAACACGATCTTGCCGCCGTCGTGCCCCGCGCCGGGCCCGAGGTCGATGATCCAGTCGGCGTGCGCCATCACGGCCTGGTGGTGCTCGATCACGATCACCGACTTGCCCGAGTCGACCAGCCGGTCCAGCAGGCCGAGCAGCTGTTCGACGTCGGCCAGGTGCAGGCCGGTCGTGGGTTCGTCGAGGACGTAGATGCCGCCCTTGTCCGCCATGTGCGTGGCGAGCTTCAGCCGTTGCCGCTCACCACCGGACAACGTGGTCAGCGGCTGCCCGAGCGACAGGTAGCCGAGGCCGACGTCGGCGAGCCGGGCCAGGATCGCGTGCGCGGCAGGGGTCTTGGCCTCGCCGGAGCCGAAGAACTCGACCGCCTCGGCCACCTGCATCTCCAGCACCTCGGAGATGTCCTTGCCGCCGAACTTGAACTCCAGCACGGCCTGGTCGAACCGCTTGCCCTCGCAGACGTCGCACGGTGACTCGATGGTCGCCATGATGCCGAGGTCTGTGAACACCACGCCCGCGCCGTTGCAGTTCGGGCAGGCGCCCTCGGAGTTCGCGCTGAACAGGGCGGGCTTCACGCCGTTGGCCTTGGCGAACGCCTTGCGGATCGGCTCCAGCAGCCCGGTGTAGGTCGCGGGGTTGGACCGCCGCGAGCCCTTGATCGGCGTCTGGTCGACCACGATCGCGCCGGAGTCCTTCGGCATCGACTGGTGGATCAACGAGCTCTTGCCCGAACCGGCGACGCCCGTGACGACGGTCAGCACGCCGAGCGGGATGTCGACGTCCACGTCGCGCAGGTTGTTCTTGTTGGCGCCCCGGATCTCCAGCACGCCGGTGCGGGAGCGCACCGACGGCTTCAGCGCCGCCCGGTCGTCCAGGTGGCGCCCGGTCACCGTGTCGCTCTTGCGCAGGCCCTCCAGCGATCCCTCGAAGCAGATCGTGCCGCCGCCCCGACCGGCACCGGGCCCGAGGTCGACGATGTGGTCGGCGATCGCGATGGTCTCCGGCTTGTGCTCGACGACGAGAACCGTGTTCCCCTTGTCCCGCAAGCGCAGCAGCAGGTTGTTCATCCGCTCGATGTCGTGCGGGTGCAGCCCGATCGTGGGCTCGTCGAACACGTACGTCACGTCGGTCAGCGCCGACCCGAGGTGCCGGATCATCTTGACCCGCTGCGCCTCACCGCCCGACAACGTCCCGGCAGGACGGTTGAGCGACAGGTAGCCCAGGCCGATCTCCACGAACGAGTCCAGCGAGTGCGCGAGCTTGTCCAGCAGCGGCGCGACCGACTTGTCCTTCAGACCGCGGATCCACTCGGCGAGATCGGTGATCTGCATGTCGCACAGGTCCGCGATGGACACGCCCTTGATCTTCGACGATCTGGCGGCCTCGGTGAGCCGCGTGCCGTCGCAGTCGGGGCAGGTGCCGAACGTCGCGGCACGGTCGACGAACGCGCGGATGTGCGGCTGCAGCGCCTCGCGGTCCTTGGACAGCATGGACTTCTGCAGCTTCGGGACCAGGCCCTCGTAGGTCACGTTGATGCCGTTGACCTTGATCCTGACCGGGTCCTTGTACAGGAAGTCGTGCAGTTCCCTCTTGGTGTACTTGCGGATCGGCTTGTTCGGGTCGATGAACCCGGACTGCGCGAACGCCTGCACGGTCCACTGGCTGTCGATGCTGTAGCCCGGCACCTTGATCGCGCCCTCGAGGATCGACTTCGAGTCGTCGTAGACCTCGGTGAGGTCGATGTCGGAGACCTGGCCGCGGCCCTCGCAACGGGGGCACATGCCGCCGGTGATGGAGAACTCGCGGCGCTCCTTGACCTTCTGCCCGCCCTTCTCGACCGTCACGGCACCCGCGCCGGAGATCGAGGCGACGTTGAACGAGAACGCCTGCGGCCCACCGATGTGCGGGGTGCCGAGGCGGCTGAACAGGATCCGCAGCATCGCGTTCACGTCGGTCGCGGTGCCGACGGTCGAGCGCGGGTCGGCACCCATCCGCTGCTGGTCCACCAGGATCGCGGTGGTGATGCCCTCCAGCAGGTACACCTCGGGACGCGGCAGGGTCGGCATGAAGCCCTGGACGAACGCGCTGTAGGTCTCGTTGATCAGGCGCTGCGACTCCGCGGCGATCGTGCCGAACACCAGCGAGCTCTTGCCGGAACCGGACACGCCGGTGAAGACCGTCAGGCGGCGCTTGGGGATCTCGACGTCGACGTCGCGCAGGTTGTTCACCCGCGCGCCCTGCACGCGGATCAGATCGTGGGTGTCGGCCTCATGCGTCATGGCGCAGAACCTAACTCCGCGACCGGGGTCCCGCCTTCTCGATTCCTGATCGGTTGCGAGCGCCGAACCTGCACGGCGCGCAAGTTCGGGATGAAGGGAACCTTCATCGACCCCACGTGGATGAAGGTTCCCTTCATCGGGATCAGCTCGGGGGTCAGCCCCGGATGCGGTAGTGATACGTGCAGACCTCGCGGAACCCCGTGCGCTCGTAGAGCCGGAACGCGCTGGTGTTCGCCTTCTCCATCTGCAGGTACATGTGGTTCGCCTCGCGCGCGGCCGCCCATGAGGCCAGTGCGGCGAGCACGGACCGTGCGGCGCCCTGCCCCCGTGCGTGCGGCAACGTGGCCATCCCGAACACCCCGGCCCAGCCCTGCTCGGCCACCGCCCGCCCGACGGCGACCACCTGCCCGTCCACCTCGGCGTACGCGTAGGCGCTCGGGTGCTCGACCCGGCTGAGCAGGTCGCGTTCGGCGCTGACGTCCCTCTTGGTCACCGCCTGCCACGCCGCGAGCCACGCGTCGGTCGGCCTGGTCGTCACCGCGCCCGCGTCGGCGTGGGCGTGCCGCAGCACCTCCGACGTCGAGGCGATCTGCAGCGACATGGCGTGCCCGCGCTCGTAGCCGCGGCCGTCCAGCCGCGCGTCGAGGTCGTCCGCGCACACGCCCGGCGTGATCTGGAACCGCGCGCCGGACCCGCGTTCGGCGCAGAACTCCTCGGCGAGCGCGACCCGGTCCTCGCGGTCGTGCGGCAGCACGGCGCTCACCCACCAGGCGTCGCCGGGGGAGTGCCGCAGCCACCAGCCGCCGGCCTCCTCGACGTGCGCGGCCGGCTGGGCGCGCGCCGCGTACTCCTGCAGCGTCCTGAGCAGCACGTCAGTCCAGCGAGCCCAGCAGCCAGTTGCCGGCCTTCGCGGGATCCTCGGAGAAGTAGAACTCCAGGATCGCCTCCATCAACGCCTGCGTGGGCATCAGCCCGTCCTCGTCGGACAGCAGGTCGTGGATCACCCGCGCATCGCTCTCCGACAGGTTCAGCAGCGCGCCCGTCCAGGTGATGTGCTCCTCGACGGTCAGCTTGCCGTCGCCGTCGGAGTCCGCGATCGCCATGGCCGCGTCGAGGAACGGCCGGTACCCCTGCTCGAACGACTCGGGCGAGTCCAGCAACCCGTTCGCGAACGCCTCCTGGTACTCCCGCAGGCTGATGCGTCCACTGTGATCATGGCCGGTGATGGAGGAGAGCTGCTCCCACAGCCCCATCAACGTGTCGTGGAACCGGACGGTCAACGGATCGTCGACGGCCAGCCCGAACGCCTTGGCGGTGCGCTCGGCCGCGTGTGTGAAGTCATCGCGCCCGATGAACCCGTCGCCGTCGGAGTCGTAGGTCCGGAACCGGCGAGCCAGCTTGCGATCCAGGAAGGCGGTGATCTCCATGACGTCCTTCTACCGCATTCCGGGCCGCAGGAACACGCCTGTCTTCGGAATGTGAATGGGAGCGGTTTCAGCTTCACCGCCTGCCGAGTCCGGAAAACGCGCTCGCGACGATCACCATGCCGATCACGCCCATTACCGCGGCCACGCCACCAACGGCGGGTTTCGACACTTGTTCGACGTTCGCGACCGGGCGCGGAGGCGCTGGTTCCTCAGCCCGCGCCACGACCGGTTCCGCGTCAACGGTCAGCGACTCGATCCGGACGAGAGCGCTTTCGCCGACGCCGTCCGCGCTGGACACCGTCAACCGGGAATTCACCGGAGCGGCGACCTGGCACGTGTAGGTGACGCGCTCGCGGGCCGCCAGCAGGGGAAACGCCCGCCGGCACGCCGCGGGTTCGCCGTCGACCCGCACGTCGCCGATGGGCAGGTCGGACGGGTTGCCGACGGTGATCGTGACCGTGACCGGCTCGCCGTCCGCCGCACGGTCCTTCGACCACACCGCGGCGATGGTCAGCCGCGGGTAGACCACCTTGACCTGCACGGACGCGGACGCCTCCGCGTGGCCGCCGATCTTGTCGGTGGCGGTGACGGTCGAGGTGAGCGTGCCGGACTCGTCGCCCGCGGAGGCGGTGCAGTCGATGGTGGCCGTGGCGCCGGGGTTCAACTGGCCTTGCAGCGGGGTGCAGCCGTTAGTGGCCGTGCGCGCATTGAGGTTGAACAACGGCGTGTCGCCGATGTTCGACACAGTTGTTGAGAATTTGACAACTTGTCCCGGGAGAGCGGTCACGGGTTCAGTTGTCGTGGTCGCCCGCAATGACGGGTGGAGCACCTCGACCTTTGCGGTCTTCTGCGCGGCGAGCCGATCTCCGGCGAGGCTCGTGCCGTTTGCGGAGAGCGTGGTCTGGTAGTCGGCTTCGGCCGCTTGCGACGCGCAGGTGCGGACGGCTTTCGCTTTGGCGGCGATTGTGCCGATTTTCTGCCCGCACACCGTCACGTCGGCCGCCGGGGCGTCACCGGCGTTGGTGACGGTCGCCGTGTGGGCGACGTTGTCCTTGGGATGGGCGGCCGGGTGCTCCGGGTCGATCGCCAGCGTCAGCTCGGGCAGCGGGAACGACCAGGCGATGTTCTGCACGAGGTAGGCGTCCTCGGCCCGCCGGAACGTCAGCTCCGCGCTCTTCGCGCCGGGTGCGAGCGCGTCCTCGGCGAGGGTGAACGTGCGCGCGTCGACGCTCATGTTGTTGGGAACGTTGGGTTGCAGCGCGCCCTGGGCGTTGGAGACGAATGTGTTCCGGCCACCGACCGACGTGTCGTTGACCAGCATCTGGTCGCCGTCGGTGGCCCAGTCGCCCTCGTAGGCGGTGATGCCCAGGCGGACCACCCCGCCGGCGGCGTGCGTCGGGGCGATCGGGGTCCTGAGCGTCGGGAGTTTCGTCGGCAGGCGGACATGGCCGCCGTGCACCGCCACGTGCCGCAGCGGCGCGGAGGGCTCCTGCCACACGACCGTCAGCGACCAGCCGCCGAAGCAGTCGAACCCCTGGGGTGCCCAGACGTTGCCGACCGTCACGACACCGCTCCTGACCAACCGGGTGACGTCGGCTTCGGCGCTGTAGAAGGCGTTGTCGGTGCCGGAGAGCTCGTCCGGCGCGTCCTGGACGAACCGGTCCGGGCTCACCTTGACGCCGTTGAGGGTGACCGGGTCCTGCGGCCTGCCGGGTGGGTTCGTCGCGTCGCGGCACGTCGCACTGCCCGCCCAGCCGAGCTTCGCGTAGGCGATCGTGGCGTGGTCGGGAAGGGTCAGCCCGGCGGTGGAGGAGTCGAACGTCGCCGGGTCGCCGTCGATGTCGGTCCACGACATGCGGTGGCCGTTGTTCTGCGCCGAAGGGCCGTGACCCTTGCGGTTCTGGGCGTCCACACAGGACTGCGGCGGGTACTTGGGATTCGGCCCGGCCTGTTCCGGCGCCGGGCAGGTCAGGACGGCGTTGCCGACGACCACGACGTCCCCGCGCACCGCCTCGTCGAACTGGGTGTGCCAGACCTCGGCCGCGGCGACCGGGCTGGGCGTGAACAGCGGAACCAGCAGCACGACGGCGAGGAGGATCGGTGCACGCATGCGACGCAGGTTGACACGCTTCCACCGCCTTGTCACCGCACGTTGATCAAGCGGTCCTCACTCTCCGTTGAGGACTTTCGCCCCGCGGTTCTCCTGTTCGTGTTCAACGGCTTCTTGTTAACGCTCCCATGTGGACCACTGGTGGGCATGATCAACCTCGGTTGCTCTTGACGGGCGGCGGAAACCGCCGGGAAGCGTGGAGTTGGTGGTCAAACCGGGCTTCCCTGTGCGGAGATGGACGCCATGTGGACCGCGCTGGTTGTTGTCATCGCGTCAGTGGTCGTCACCGCCGTGGCCTGCCTTCTGCTCGGACGCTCCCGCGCGCACGAACAGGCCGACGAACGCGACGCGGACTCGCGCGGCTTCCTGGGCGCGGTGATCAGCGGCCTGTTCATCGTCGCGCTGGCGTTCTACATGGTGATCGTCTGGGAGGAGAGCGGCACCGCCGAGGACAACGCCGCCCGCGAGGCCGCCGCCGTCGCGGACGCCTACTGGCAGACCGGTGTGCTGCCGCAACCGCAACGCGACCACGTCCGCCGGCTGCTGCAGTCGTACCCGCAGCAGGTGGCGGACGAGGAGTGGCCCCGGCTGGCGGCGGGCGAGTCCGACCCCGGCACGGCTTCGGCGCTGGCCTCGCTGCACACCGAGGTCCTGTCGTTGCCCTCGACGCCGGACTCGGTGAAGAGCGCGCGGGAGCGGGTCCTGGAACGGCTGCGGGAGATCACCGACCTGCGGCGGGAACGGCTGGACCAGGCCGACGGGCTCGACAACACCGGCGAGCTGATGCTGTTCGGGACGATCGCCGGGGCCATCGGGATGATCGCGTTCCCGTTGCTCATCGGGTTCTCCGGGCGGACTCGGCACGTGTTGCAGATGTGCGTGACGGCGGCCGTGTTGGCGTTCGTGTGTGTGGTGTGCGTTGGGATGCAGCAACCGTTCCGCGGAGCGTTGCGGGTGGAGCCGGACTCGTTCACGAAGGTCACGGACGAGCTCGGCGCGATTCCGTAGAAGCCTTCCACGTCTGCTTCCTTCGGGTCATTTTGGGTCCGAAATGATGGAGGCGGAGGGAGCGGCGGGTCTACTTTCCTGGCATGCCAAAGAGAGTGTCCACTGTGCTGGGACGCGAGTTCGGTGAGATCCTCCGCGCCACGATCGCCCGGACCGGCCTGAAGGAAGCCGAGCTGGCCCGGCGGCTCGGCTGGGAGCACGCCAAGCTGTCCGACCTCGTCAACGGGAAGGGCGGCACCTCGCTGGAGGAGTTCACTTTCCTGCTGGGCTTGTGTGGGGTGGGGCCGGACGAGTTCCAGTATCTGAAGGGACTTTTCCTGGAATCGAGGGAGAAGGGTTGGCTGCAGCTCTACGAGTCGGTGTTGCCGCCCCATCTCCGGACGCTCATCCAGCACGAGCGGCTGGCGAAGGAGATCGTGATCTGGAGTTCGCTGTTCATTCCTGGACTGCTGCAGATCGAGCCGTACGCGCGCGCTGTGGTTGAGGACTCCCCCTTCGTCAAGGAGGAGAACGTAGGGGAGTGGGTCTCGGCTCGGATCGATCGTCGGGGAATCGTGGCAGGGCACAAGAAGTTCGTCTTCTACGTCTACGAACCTGTTCTGTACTCGCCGGTCGGTGGCGCCGACGTGCTGGCCGAGCAGCTTCACGAGCTGCTTCGGATGTTGGTGCGGCCGTACATCACCCTGCGGATCTTGCCGTCGGGACGTGCGCTCACCGGTGACTTCACCCTCCTGAAGTTCGACAAGTACGAACCAGTCGTCTTCGACGGTGGCCTGAACTCGGCTTTGTTTCTTGATGACAAGGCGTCGACCAGGCTTTATCTGGACGCGGTGAAGGCAATGGACCGCGTCGCCCTCGGTAGGGAAGAATCAAGGGAGTTGATCACCAGCATCGTGTCCTGAGGAGGCTCGGATGGTCGAGTGGCGGAAGAGCAGTTACAGCGCGACCGGCCAGGACTGCGTCGAGGTCGGGCGTGGCATCGGCATCCGGGACTCCAAGGCGCCCGCCGCCCACGTGCCGGTGAGCCCGGCGGCCTGGGAGGCGTTCCTTCGTCTGGTGAACGCCTGAAAGTCTCTTGCGCGTGGTGCTACGGTTGCGGCGATGATCACCTCCTGGAGCAGATCGGGGGTCTCGTTCGCCAAAGGTGAGTGCTGATGCACCACCACACCGCGAACGACCACTCCCGCCTCACCTTCTGGTCGCACGTGCGCGAGTTCGCCGTGCCGACGTCGATGATCGAGTCCGCGACCGCCCGCCGTGCGGTGGGCGACTGGTCTGGGGCCTGCGCCGCCGCGCGGGTCGACGTGGATCTGCAGTTGCGTGCCGTGGGACGCACCCACGGCAGCGAGTGCGCGGCAACGCTGCGCGCCGATCTGCGTCACCTGGCTCCCGACCTGTTGCGCTGGCACTTTCCTCGAATCAGCCCTGACGGCCTGCTGCGGCCCGGCCTCACCGTCTCCCTGGCCCGGTACGGCTCTCTGCACCTCGTGGCGCGCACACCACCGGGGTGGGCGGACGCCGGTCAGCGGATCAGCCTCGCCCTGTGGGATCCGGCCAGGCCTCTGGCAGGCGCGGGCGGGCATCCCCATCCGCATCCCAGCCGGCGTTTCCGCCTCGACCTGCACCGCCACCTGTGGGACGCGCGCAGAACCGCGGAGCTGCGCGAACGGTCCGGTACCCCGGACGACGACCCCACCATCCGCTGGCTGGCCGAGGCCGCACTGCTGCGCGCCGGCGCACCTGTCGTCGTTCGGCTCGGTGCCCGGCGCCGTCTCGTCCTCAACCCGGACGCGCCGGGTCCGGCGGTCGAGCTGCCGGACGCGTCGACCTGGCTGCCACCGGACGTCGAACTGCTGCACGCCGGGTTGATCGACGCCGACCGGCTGCACCCGCTGGTCGCGTCGGCGCTCGGGGCCGAAACGCCCCGAAGTCCCGGCATCGCAACGGATTCACGTCTCGTGGACTGCCGTGGCGCCACACACCGGATCGGCATCGTGGACGGCGTGCTCGTGGCGCTGGACCACGACCCCGCCGAGATCCGGCGCGAGGAACTGCTGGCCGCGCTGGGCGGCACGCCGTTGCCGTGCCTGCAGGCGATCGACATGGCACACCGGCAGCCGGAGAACCTCGTCGACGTGCGCGCCCGGCTCGACCACGGCGACACCGCCGGTGCCCTCGCCGTCGTCGAAGACCTGCTCGGCCCGCAGGCCCTCCTGCGCGAGGGCGCGTTGCGCGACGAGCTGCGGACGGCGGCGGAACGCCAGGTGGCGCACGGGTTGTACCGCGCGGGACTGGCGGGCACGTGCTCTTCTCCGTCCACTAAGGACTCTCGTCGTCCGAGTCGTCGCACTCGTCGGCGCCAACCGCTCTTCTACTGACCTCCCACCTCAAACCCCAAGGTGATCCCACACATGACTTTCGCGCGCCCGCTTTCCACCGCCGCCGACCTCCTCGCCCTGCTCGGCGACACCACCACCGAGCCCCGCACCGACCCCCAGCTGGAAGCCCTGACGCTGGCCGTGTCCGCCGATCTGCCCGTGCTGCTGTGGGGCGAACCGGGCATCGGCAAGACCGCGGCCCTCACCCACCTCGCCGACGCGCTCGACCTGCCGCTGACCACGGTGATCGCCAGCGTGCACGAGCCCTCCGACTTCGCCGGTCTGCCCGTGGTCGGCGACGATCCCGCGACCCAGGGCGTGGCGATGGCCCCGCCCGACTGGGCCGTGCGTCTGGTCGAAGCGGGCCACGGGCTGTTGTTCCTGGACGAGCTGTCCACCGCGCCGCCCGCCGTGCAGGCCGCGTTGCTGCGGGTGGTGCTGGAACGCCGGATCGGTGCCCTGAAGCTGCCGCCGGGCGTTCGGATCGTGGCCGCCGCCAACCCGCGGTCGTCCGCCGCCGACGGCTGGGAGCTGAGCCCGCCGCTGGCCAACCGGTTCGTGCATCTGCAGTGGAAGCACGACTACGACGTGGTGGTGCGCGGGCTCGGTGGCACGTGGCCGAAGGCGGAGCTGCCGCGGCTCGATCCGGAACGACTGCGCGACGCCGTGGCGTTCGCCCGGCGGGCGGTGTGCGGGCTGCTGGCCGCCCGGCCGGGACTCGTGCACCAGCTGCCGAAGAACGAGGTGCGCCGGGGCGGTGCCTGGCCGTCGCCGCGCAGCTGGGACATGGCGCTGCGGCTGATCGCGTTCGCGACCGCGGCCGGCACCGAACGGGAGGTGCTGTCGGTGCTGGTGCGCGGCGCGGTGGGGGACGGTCCCGGTCTGGAGCTGCTGGCGAGCCTCGACCGGATGGACCTGCCGGACCCCGAGGCGCTGCTCGCGAACCCGGCGGACGCCGTCCTGCCCGAGCGCGGCGACCTGCGTCAGGTGGTGCTCGACGGGGTCGTGGAGGCGGTGCGGAAGCGGCCGGAGGAGTCGCGCTGGAACGCGGCGTGGGCACTGCTGGTGCTGGCGCTGGAGACCGGGGCGCCTGACCTCGTGGTCGTGCCCGCGGCCACGCTCGCCGCGTTGCGCCGGGACGACTGGCAGGTGCCCGAGCAGATCGAGCGGCTGGCCGGGGCGATCTCGGTGGGGCAGCGGGCCGACCGCGTGGTGGCCGCGTGATCATGGACACCGAGAAGCTGTTCGCCGCCCGGCTGCACGCGGTCCGGTGCCGGCCCTACCTGGCCACGGCGTTGTTCGCCCTGCACGTGGTGGAGTCGCGGCGGGTGCCGACGATGGCCGTGGACCGGCACTGGCGTTGCTACGTCTCGCCGGGGTTCGTGGACCGCACGCCGGTGGAGGAGCTCGCCGGGGTGTGGGTGCACGAGGTCTCCCACCTGCTGCGGGACCACCACGGGCGCGGCGACCGGTTCGCCGCCGCGCACGGGCTGACCGGGGCGGGCGAGCGGCTGCGGATGAACATCGCGGCGGACTGCGAGATCAACGACGACGTGTTCGGCGACGGGCTGGTCTGCCCGGAGGACGCCGTCCTGCCGCACCTGCTCAGGTTGCCGTCCGGTCAGCTGATGGAGGACTACCTGCGCCAGTTCCGGCTCGGGCCGCACACCAACGCGTTCACCTGGCTCGACTGCGGCAGCGGCGCCGACGGGCTGGAACGGGACTGGGACCTGGGACCGGACGGCGCGCACGGGCTCAGCGACTTCGAACGCGACGCCGTCCGGTTCCGGGTGGCGCAGGGGATCACGGCCTTTCCCGGCAGCGTCCCCGCGGGCTGGAAGCGGTGGGCCGAGGAGGCGTTCCACCCGCCGCAACCGTGGCGGGACCTGCTGGGCGCCGCGGTCCGGTCCGCCGTGTCCGCTCCCGGCGCGGGGGAGGACTACACCTACCGCCGGCCCTCACGCCGGTCCGCCGCGTTGCCCGGAGTCGTGCTGCCGAGCCTGCGGCGCCGGCCGCCCCGCGTCGTCGTCATCGTCGACACCTCCGGGTCGGTGAGCGACGGCGAACTGGGCAGTGCGCTGCTGGAGATCGCCGCGATCGTCCGGGCGGTCGGCGGGCGGCGCGACCTCGTGTCGGTGCTGTCGTGCGACGCCGCCGCCCACGTGACGAATCCGTTGTGCCGTGCGGAAGGGATCCCGCTGGTGGGCGGAGGCGGCACGGACCTGCGCGCCGGTTTCGCCAAGGCGCTGCGCAGGCGCCCCGACGTCGTCGTCGCCCTGACCGACGGGCAAACCCCTTGGCCTGACGCGAAACCGTCGTGCCGGACGGTCGTGGGGCTGTTCCCGCGAGAAATCCACGTGAACGAGGACGATCCCGACCACGTTCCGGACGCGCCGCCCGACTGGGCGCGGGTGGTGGTGATCGGTCAGTAGCCGCGGTCGGGGATCATCACCCACAGCACGAGGTAGACGACGAACTGCGGTCCCGGCAGCAGGCAGGACAGCAGGAACAGCAGGCGCACGGTGCCCGCGCTCATGCCCCAGCGCTGGGCGAGCCCCGCGCACACACCCGCGATCATCCGGTTGGTCCTGGGCCTGCTCAATGCGACTGTCGTGGTCATATACCCACAATGCGCCGGTTGGTCCACCTGTTGCATCGGGGATGAACCCTGATTTCACCCGGACGTGTTACAGCAGGTAACCCCGAGGCTCTGACCTGCGACGTCACGGTTGTCCCGAACCTTGGGGAGCCGAGATGAACGTCAATCTCCTCGTCGACGTGGTCTTCATTGCGGTGTACGTCCCACTGCTCTGGCGCGCCTGGCAGTGGCTCAGGACGAAGGAACGAACAGCGCAGCCGTCGCCGTTGCGCAGCCTCACGCTCGCGGACAGCCCGGTGCCGCGGGCGGTGCCGATCGCCGTGCTCGCGCTCTCGCACCTCGCCGGCAACCCGGTGGGCTACGGGGCGCTCGGACTGCTGGCGCTGATCGCCGCCGAGTCGGCCTGGCGCAACCGCGACCGGTGGGTGCGGGAGCACCTGTGGGCGTTGGGGCGCCTCAGGATTCCGGCCTCCGTCGTCGCGATCGTCGCGGCCGTGCTGCTGTTCGGGGACACGAGGTCGTTGCGGCAGCCCGGGATCGGGCTCGCGATGTGGACGGCGGCCGTGGCGCTGGGCGCGAGCGTCTGGTTCGTCATGCGGCGGCTGGTGCTCACGTCGTGGCCGCAGAAGACGTGGCGCAGCGCGCGGCCGGAGCTGGGGTCGTTGATCCGGCTCGGGTTGTGCGTGCTGGTCGGGGCCGTCGGCTGGGTGTACGGGCCGCGGCAGCTGACCGGGTACGCGGTCGTGCTCGGCGTGGTCGTGGCGCTCGGGCTGGTGTGGGTGGTGTGGGAGCAGGGCGACGCGGAGGCCGCGCGGTGCAAGATCGGGGAGGCCGAGCGGGCCAGGGCCAGGGTGGCGATGCGGCCCGACGCGCGGCAGCGGCCGGCGGTGCTGCGGGTGGCGCGCGGGCTCGCGATCACACCGCTCGTCGCGCTCGGTGCCGCCTACGTGCCGATGGCCTACGAACCCGACGGGCCGGGCGTGCTGACGGCGATGCGGGTGCTGGTGCTCACGATCATCGCGATCCTGTTCGGCGACTGGCTGATGGCGCGGTCGGCCAAGGGGCCGTGGCACTCGCCGCACCACTGGTGGTTCACCGCGGCGGTCGTGCTCGTCGCGAGCGGGTCGCTCGTCGTGGTGGGCGCGCTCGGGCGCACGTTGCCGCTGGCGGTGGTGTTCCTGATGTTCGCCGGGCTGCTGCTGAGCGAGGCGCAGCGGTTCGCGGAGACCGTGCCGGTGCCGAAAGGCTTGCTGTTCCTGGGTTTCACGCGCACGCCGGTGGCGTTGCTGATCGTGCTGTGCCTGCTGACGAGCGGGCTCGGCTACCCGACCGGTGCCGTCGAGAGCTGGTCGACGAACCTCAGGCAGGTGGTGCGCATGGCGTCCACGGTCATGGCCTTCGAGCCCGCGAGCACCTGAAGCGCCAGGCCGTCGAGCATGCTGACCATCATGTTCGCCAGCTCGACCGGGTCTCCGGAGTTGTGGATGTCGCCGGAGGCCTGGCCGTCGCGGAAGATGCTCGCCACGATGTCGCGCCACTCGCCGTAGAAGCGCTCGTTGAGCTCCTGCAGCTCGGGGTTGCGGATGGCCTCGACCCACAGCTCGGCCCAGACCTTCCACGCCTCGACCGTCTCGGCGCCCTCCGGCAGGTACGACTCGACCACCATGCGCAGGCGCGACAACGGTGGTTCGTCGGACTCGAGGATCCAGCGGCGGCGGCTGACCGACTGCTCGAAGCAGTGCTCGAACGCCGCGTCGGTCAGCTCGCGCTTGGTCTCGAAGTAGTAGTGCACCGTGCCGCCGGAGACGCCCGCGTCCTTGGCGACATCGGACACCCGGAGATGACGGAAGCCGGTGGCCGCGATCACCTTGCAGGTGGACGCGAGGATCTGCGCCTTGCGTTCGGCTTCCACGCT
Source organism: Lentzea sp. NPDC004789 (assembly GCF_053601075.1). Classification (NCBI taxonomy): domain Bacteria; kingdom Bacillati; phylum Actinomycetota; class Actinomycetes; order Pseudonocardiales; family Pseudonocardiaceae; genus Lentzea; species Lentzea sp. NPDC004789. The sequence goes on from NZ_JBSGBE010000005.1 coordinate 124,949, forward strand.
TGGACGGGGCATCCGTCACCTCCTGGTTTGCCCTGAACCTTACCGAAACTGGGAACGAAGCTTGCGCTTGTCGACCTTTCCCACCTTCGTCAGGGGCAGCTGGTCGACGACCGTCACGCCCCTGGGCTGGTAAAGCTCACCCAGTTCGGCGACGACCGAAGCGCGAATCCTGTCGACATCGACATCCGAGCCGTCGGTGACCAGGAACAGGTGGACCACCTCGCCGAGTGCCTCGTCGGGCTGCGCGACCGCCGCCGCCTGGCGGACACCGGGAAGCGTGACGGCGAAGTCGTCAAGCAGCCGTGAGTAGACGTTGTCCGACGTCCGGCCCGTGACGATGACGTCCTTGCTGCGGTCGTTGAGGTAGAGGTAGCCGTCGTCGTCGAAGTAGCCCATGTCGCCGGTGTTGAACCAGCCGTCGCTGGTCTCGCTCAACGGCGGCTCGCCCCAGTAGCCCTCCATCACGAACGGGCCGCGCACCCACACGTCGCCGTCGCGGATCTCGACCTCGGTGAGGGGGTTGCGCTTGCCGACCGTGCGCAGGGTGTCCGGGCGGTCGAGGTCGACCTCGGAGGCGGGCATCATCGTGATGGCGTGGGCCTCGGTCATGCCGTAACCCTGGTTGACCACCGGGCCCCACTTCTGGAACGCCTGGCGCAGGCGCTTCGGGGCGAGCGGCGACCCGCCGACCATCACGTGGAACTGCGGGCCGGGGCAGTCCGGGTGGTCGAGCACCTCGTACATCATCGGCGGCACGAAGATCGTCATGTTGATCTGCTCGTCGCGCGCCAGGCGCACGAACGTGTCCGCGTCGAACGTCGACGGGCCCAGCACGAGCTTCGACCCGGTGAGCAACGCGGTCATCGTCGCGCCGGCGCCGCTGCCGTGGGTGATGAGGGTGTTGGCGAGCAGGTTCATCGGGGGCAGGCTCGCGCGCGTCTCCCAGAGCCCGGTCCTGCCGGAGCGGTGCACGGCGAGCTTCGGCAGCCCGGTCGTGCCGCCGGTGTAGAAGACCGTCGCGAACTCCGGGTGCGGGTCGCGTTCGACCGGGTTGCCGGGCAGGTCCTGGAGGTGCCAGCCGTCGATCTGCGTGCCGAACGACGGGTCGACCACCACCGCGGTGACGTCCGCGCGTTCGATGAGGGCCTTGAGCTCGGCGGTACCGGGCTCCGGCGGCACGTAGACCAGCCGTCCGCCGAGCAGGTGGACGGCGAGGTTCAGCAGGACGGCCTCGGGGGTGTTGCCGACGTACACCGCCACGCCGTCGCCGGGCCGCACCCCGCGCCGCACGAGCCCGTCGGCGAGTCGAAACAGCAGGTCGCGGGCCTGGGCACGGGTGAGGCGGGTGTCGCCGCCGATCACCGCCTCGCGATCGCCATCCGTGGAAAGCTTTTCGAGGACAAGATCCACGTAGGTCATACGTCCTGTGTACTCCTGGCCTCGTAGGCTGATCGGGTGGTCGCACCCCCCATCGCGCCGGAATCGCCGGAATTGCCCGCTCGCCGACGACGGTTGAGCCGCCCGGTGCTGTTGCGCGCCGCGCTCGCCGTCGCCGGCGGTGCGCTGATCTACCTGAGCTTCCCGCCACGTCCGCTGTGGTTCCTCGCGCCGGTCGGGTTCGCGTTGCTGGCGTGGACGATCCACGGCCGCAAGGCGCGGGCCGGGTTCGGCTACGGGCTGCTGTTCGGGCTCGGGTTCATGGTGCCGCTGCTGCGGTGGACCGGTGAGTTCGTCGGGCTGATCGCGTGGCTGCCGCTGGCGCTCGCGTGCGCGCTGATGATCTCCATCGGCACGACGGCGATGGCGGCGGTCTCGCGGGTGCCGGGGTGGCCGCTGTGGGCAGCGTGCCTGTGGGTGGCGGACGAGGCGTTGCGCGGGGTGTTCCCGTTCGGCGGCTTCACCTGGGGCAAGATCGCGTTCGGGCAGCCGGAGGGCTGGTACCTGCCGCTCGCCTCGCTGGGCGGTGCGCCGCTGGTGTCGTTCGCGGTGGTGCTGACCGGTTTCGGGCTGTTCTGGGTGCTCCGGAACTGGAAGGTGGGCCTGCCGCTGGTCGTGGTGCCGCTGCTGGTCGGGTTCGTGGTGCCGGTCGGGCTCGACGCCTCCGCCGGGACCGTCACGGTCGCCGCCATCCAGGGCAACGTGCCGCGCGCCGGGCTCGACTTCAACTCGCAGCGCCGCGCGGTGCTCGACAACCACGCCAAGAGGACGATCGAACTGGCCGCGGACGTCGCCGCGGGCAAGGTGAAGCAGCCGGACGTCGTGATCTGGCCGGAGAACTCGTCCGACATCGACCCGTTCCGCAACGCCGACGCCGCCGAGGTGATCGACACGGCCGCGAAGGCGATCAAGGCGCCGATCGCGGTGGGCGCCGTGGTGATCGACCGGGGCGACGGGCTGCCGCGCAACCAGATGGTGCTCTGGGACCCCGAGAAGGGGCCGACCGACACCTACACCAAGCGCAAGCTCCAGCCGTTCGGCGAGACGATGCCGATGCGGTCGTTCTTCCGGCTGTTCACGTCCACCGTGGACCGTGCGGGTGTGTTCCAGCCCGGTTCGGACCCGGACGGTTTCGTCATGGGGCCCGCGAAGGTCGCACTTGACACGTGTTACGAAGTGGCGTTCGACTCAGTCGTCCGCGACTCCGTGAAGGCCGGCGCGACGATCATCGCGATCCCCACGAACAACGCCACGTTCGGCTACACGGAGATGACCTACCAGCAGCTTTCCATGTCACGCGTGCGTGCCGTGGAGCACGGCCGGGCAGTGGTCGTGGCGGCCACTTCGGGGGTCAGCGCGATCGTGCAGCCCGACGGTTCCGTCACTCAGAAGACTGGGCTTTTCGAGCCGGGAGCCCTGGTCGCGACACTGCCGCTGCGGTCACAGACTACGCTGGCGACCTGGCTGGGTGCCTGGCCCGAGTGGGTGCTGACCGCTGCGGGCCTGGCCGCGTTGGCGCTCGGCCTCATCCGACGACGGAAGGACTCGAATGGCGCAGCAGCCTGACCAGGATCTCGGGCAGGTGCTGGTGGTGATCCCGACCTACAACGAGCGGGACAACATCGGAAAGATCGTCAAGAGACTGCACACGGCACTGCCCGACGTGCACGTGCTGGTGGTCGACGACGGCAGCCCCGATGGCACCGGCCAGCTGGCCGACGAGATGGCCGCCGCCGACGAGCGCGTCCACGTGATGCACCGCACCGAGAAGGCCGGGCTGGGCGCCGCGTACGTCGCGGGCTTCCAGTGGGCGCTCGAACGCGACTACGGCGTTGTGTGCGAAATGGACGCTGACGGCTCGCATGCGCCGGAGCAGCTGCACCGGTTGCTCGACGCGCTGCCGTCCGCGGACCTCGTGCTGGGCTCGCGCTGGGTGCCCGGCGGCGAGGTCGTGAACTGGCCGACGCAGCGCAAGCTGCTGTCGCTGGGCGGCTCGCTCTACTCGCGGCTGGCGCTGGGCGCGAACATCCGCGACATGACGGGCGGCTACCGGGCGTTCCGCGCGGACACCCTGCGCAAGCTGAACCTCGCCTCGGTCGCCTCGGCCGGCTACTGCTTCCAGATCGACCTGCTGTGGCGGACGCTGGAGCTCGGGTTCCGCGTGCGCGAGGTGCCGATCACGTTCCAGGAGCGCGAGTTCGGCGAGTCGAAGATGAGCGGCAACATCGTCCGCGAGGCGCTGATCCGCGTGACGAAGTGGGGTCTGCGTCGGCGCGGCAACCAGATCAGGGAGCTGTTCTCCGGCAAGAAGAAGTAGTTCGTCCACTCGGACCGTCCGATCCGGACGGTCCGAGTTCGTTTTCTGGGGGAAGAAGACGTGCAAACTCGGATGCTGTCCGATGGCGGCTCCGGGCTCGGCGTGAGCGCGCTGTGCCTGGGCACCATGTACTTCGGCACGACGGTCGACGAGGAACGCGCGTTCGCCGTTCTGGACCGGTTCCTCGACGCCGGCGGCACGTTCATCGACACGGCGAACACCTACTCGTTCTGGGTGCCCGGCGGGACCGGGGTCGAGAGCGAGGAACTGCTGGGCCGCTGGCTCGCGTCCCGCAAGGCGCGCGACCGGGTCGTGCTGGCCACCAAGGTCGGCGCGCTGCCCGACCCGCCGGGAGCCGCCTGGCCCGAGCACGCGGAGGGCCTCTCCCACGAGGTCGTGCGCGCGCAGGCCGAAGCCAGCCTGCGCCGCCTGGGCACCGACCACCTCGACGTGTACTACGCCCACATCGAGGACCGCCGCACGCCGTTGCCCGACACCGTCGCCACCTTCGCGTCGCTGGTCACCGACGGCCTGGTCCGCGTGCCGGGGTGCAGCAACCACGCGGCGTGGCGGGTCGCGCAGGCCAGGCAGATCGCTCACGCGCAGGGGCAGCCGGGGTTCACCTGCGTCCAGCAGCGCCACACCTACCTGCGGCCGCGGCCCGGTGCCGAGTTCGGCGCCAACCCGCACATCAGCGACGAGATGCTCGACTACGCGCGCTCGGAACCGGACCTGACGGTGCTCGGCTACTCGGTGCTGCTGTCCGGTGCGTACACGCGGTCCGACCGGCCGTTGCCCGAGCAGTACGACCACGAGGACAGCCGCCGGCGGCTGGCGGTGCTGAACGACGTGGCCGGCGAGCTGGGCGCGACGCCGAACCAGGTGGTGCTGGCGTGGCTGCTGGGCGGCGACCCGCCCGTCCTGCCGGTGCTCGGCGTCAGCTCGGTGAGCCAGCTCGACGAGTGCCTGGGCGCACTGGACCTGGTGCTGGACGACGACCAGCGCCGCCGCCTCGACACAGCCTGACCCCTCGCCTCCTTGAGGCACGCGGGGACGTTTCGTACTGCGTGAGAGTACGAAAGCTCCCCGCGTACTAGCTGCGGCTGGGCGGGTTGTGGCGGTGGTCCGCTGTGGTTGGTGGGGTACGTGGGGACGTTTCGTACTGCGTGAGAGTACGAAAGCTCCCCGCGTACTAGTTGCGGCTGGGCGGGTTGTGGCGGTGGTCCGCTGTGGTTGGTGGGGTACGTGGGCACGTTTCGTGCTGCGTGAGAGTACGAAAGCTCCCCGCGTACTAGCTGTGGCTGGGCGGGTTGTGGCGGTGGTCCGCTGTGGTTGGTGGGGTACGCGGGGACGTTTCGTGCTGCGTG